>NZ_JACDWZ010000101.1:0-223 GCF_016464285.1 Vibrio sp. bablab_jr001 | reverse complement strand
TGCACCAACGTTCTCACCTGCACGACCTTCGTCCAGCAGTTTACGGAACATTTCTACACCAGTACATGTAGTGGTTGTAGTCTCGTGGATACCAACGATTGCTACTTCATCACCTACACGTAGGATACCGCGCTCGATACGGCCAGTTACTACTGTACCACGACCTTGGATTGAGAATACGTCTTCGATTGGCATCAGGAACGGCATGTCTACTGCACGCTCT
>NZ_JACDWZ010000100.1:0-3001 GCF_016464285.1 Vibrio sp. bablab_jr001 | reverse complement strand
CGCAGGATCGCACCATGAGTCAACGCAGTTATCACCAGCTCTCGCCCGGCGAACTTGAATTTGTCGACGACCAGACCGCCGCGCTGCTGCTCAACACCCCGAGCAGTGCCCGCATTATGTTGTGGGTGATGGTGCTGTTTTTTATCCTGGCGGGCGCGTGGGCTTCGTGGGCTCAAATCGACAAGGTGACCGTCGGTCAGGGCAAAGTGGTGCCCTCATCGCAGATTCAGGTGGTGCAGAACCTCGAAGGCGGGCTGGTGAAACAGATTCTGGTGCGCGAGGGGGAGCAGGTGAAAAAAGGGCAACAGCTGCTGCTGATTGACGACACCCGCTTTCGCTCTGATTACCGCGAGCGTGAGCAGCAGGTGGCCAACCTGACCGCCAGTGTGTTGCAGCTCTCGGCCTCGATTGCCAGTGTGGTGGTCAATGAAGAGTTCACCGAAGCCGAGTGGGAAAAGAGCGTGCGCATCGATTACACCAAGCTGGCGTTTCCGCCTGCGCTGGTTGAGTCGCAGCCGGACCTGGTGGAGCGTCAGCGCGCGCAGTACCGTCAGGATTTGGATAACCTGCGCAACCAGCTGTCGGTGATTTCCCAACAGGTGAAGCAGAAGCAGCAGGATTTGGTGGAGATTCAGGCCCGGGTGGTGAACCTGCGCCAGAGCTACAGCTACGCCAACAAGGAGCTGGAAATCACCAAGCCGCTGGCGGATGAAGGCGTGGTGCCGCGCATTGAGCTGCTCAAGCTGCAGCGTCAGGTCAACGACACCCGCCGCGACCTCACCTCCAGTGAGCTCAAAGTGCCGGTGCTGAAATCCGCGCTGCGCGAATCGATGCTGAGCCGCATTGATGCGGCGCTCAAGTTCCGCTCCCAGCAGCAGGATGCGCTCAATCAGACTCAGGACAAGCTCTCTGCGATGACCGAATCCACCGTGGGACTGGAAGACCGGGTCAACCGCACCGTGGTGGTCTCGCCGGTGACCGGCACCATCAAAACCCTGTACGTCAACACCGTCGGCGGCGTGATTCAGCCGGGGATGGACATCGTGGAAATCGTGCCGACCGAAGATACCTTGTTGGTGGAAGCGCAAATTGCGCCGCAGGACATCGCCTTTCTGCGCCCTGACCTGCCGGCGATTGTCAAATTCAGCGCGTACGATTTCACCAAATACGGCGGGCTGGAAGGCACGCTGGAGCACATCAGCGCCGACACCTCACAAGATGAGGACGGCAACAGTTTTTATCTGGTGCGGGTGCGCACCCAAGCGACGTCCCTCGGCCACGATGCGAGCCTGCCGATTATTCCCGGCATGACCGCCTCGGTGGACATCATCACCGGCAAACGGACCGTGCTGGACTACTTACTTAAGCCCATCCTCAGCGCCAAAGACAACGCGCTGCGGGAATGATGGAGAAGCGGCAACCTCATGAGACGGATGACCGGACGTGACCCGACATAGCGTAAAGCGCGGGCTGATATTGCTGGCCGTGCTGACGGTGTCGTCGCTCGCCGGGGCCCTCAATACCCAGGAGCAGCAGTGGGTGGATGCGGTGAGCGCCACCTACGGACCGCGTGCGGGCAAACGGGTCGCCACCTGGCGCAGCGAGATGGCGCGTTATCGCTCGCTGCCGGAGCGTGAGCAGCTCACCGAGGTCAACCGCTTCTTCAACCAGCTCTATTTCGTCAACGACGATGTGCTGTGGGGCAAAACCGATTACTGGGCAACGCCGCTGGAGTTTCTCGGCAGCAACGCCGGCGACTGTGAAGACTTCACCATCGCCAAATATTTTTCACTGCTGGAGCTTGGGGTCTCGGACAAGAAGCTGCGTCTGGTGTACGTCAAAGCCATTGAGCTGAATCAGTTTCACATGGTGCTGGCCTACTACGACACCCCGAGCGCCCAGCCGTTAATCCTGGACAACATCAACCCGCAAATCAAACCGGCGTCGCAGCGTCGGGACCTGCTGCCTATCTACAGCTTTAACGGTCAGCATCTGTGGTTGATGAAATCCAAAAACGGCGAGCTCGCGGGCAACGCTTCACGGCTCAGCCTGTGGAATGACTTACGTTCACGCGAGCGCTCGCTGAACCTGAATAAACCGTTGGTCAATTACGATGAGTAGGTAAGATGACACTATACAAACAACTGGTCGCCGGCATGGTCACGGTACTGATTCTGTTGATGATTTGCGTATTCATCATCGAATTTAAGACCACCCGCAACAACTTAGAGCAGCAACAGCGCTCAGAGGTGAGCAACACCATCAACACGGTGGGGCTGGCGCTGGCGCCGTATCTGGAGAACAAGGACACCGTGGCGGCCGAGTCGGTCATCAACGCGCTGTTTGACGGCAGCACCTATTCGGTGGTGCGCCTGCGGTTTCTGGACGACGACGCGGAGATTGTGCGCGCCTACCCCATCAAGCCGAGTCAGGTGCCGCAGTGGTTCACCAACCTCAACCTGTTTGAGCCCATCCACGACCGCCGTGTGGTGACCAGCGGCTGGCTGCAACTGGCGGAAGTGGAAATCGTCAGTCACCCGGGTGAGGCGTACGCGCAGCTGTGGCAGGCGCTTATCCGTCTGTGTCTGGCGTTCGGCTCGATTACGCTGGTTGGCCTGATGGCGATTGCGCTTATCGTGCGCCACGCGCTCAAGCCGCTGCAGATGATAGTGCAGAAGATGGCGCAGATTGCCCGTAACCAGTTCGGCGAGCCGCTGCCGCTGCCCGACACGCGCGATTTGACCGCCGTGGTCGAGGGCATCAACAGCATGTCGGCGCAGGTGGAGAAATACTTCAAAGCGCAGGCTCAGGAAGCGCAGATGCTGCGTGAGCGCGCTTACATCGACCCGGTGTCGCAACTGGGTAACCGCGCGTACTACATGAACCAGCTCAATGGCTGGCTGAGCGAGAACGCCGTGGGCGGCGTGGCCATTTTGCAGGCGCAGTTCATCAAAGAGCTCTACGAAGAGAAAGGCTACGAAGCGGGCGACGGCATGGTGCG
>NZ_JACDWZ010000099.1:0-111469 GCF_016464285.1 Vibrio sp. bablab_jr001 | reverse complement strand
GCTCAATGAATACTGATAACATTACTATGTAATGTTGAATTGACTGTGCTCGATACCGAAGTATCAAATTGGTCACTCAGTTCATTGATAAATCTTTTGCGATTATCATCAACGAGTGCCCACACAGATTGATAGGTTTAAGTTGTTAAAGAGCTTTTCCGCTATCGACCTTGCTTTCAAAGCACTGTCGCTAGGGGTGCGTATAATACGCTTAAATTTCTGAGAGTCAACAGTTATTTTCAAACTTTCTTAACTCTTCACCGCTAACCACTTTGTGATGTTTGTCTCACTCTGTGTCGGTGAGGCGGCATTATAGGGAGGTCTGGAATTATGACAAGCACTTTTTTCAAATAATTTTTCGTTCGATTAAAAAGCCAGCAAATCGCTGTTTATCGAATAAAATTCCAACATTTGAGGGGGGTCACAGCAATTGGTTGGAAAAAAACCAAGCATATACGTAAGATTCATGTGTCTATTTTGTTAATCGTAGACATGCATCTTATTTTTATCTGATAAGTAGTATTTCAATATGAACTCTAATAAATCGATGTTATGGATTATCGCGCTGGTTATTCTGGGCGCTGTTATTTTCTCTCAGGTATCGACTCATCCTTCGGTGAGTTTTGTTCTTGGTGTAGTGGCTGCAGCTATTATCTTTAAACTTTTTACTTCTACTTCTACTTCTTCACCCAAGGAGTCTCATGACGAGTCTTCGACTGCAACCAAAACACTGTATGTTGGTAACTTACCTTACAAGGCGAATGAATCCCATGTGCGCGATCTGTTCGCAGAATATGGTGATGTGTTTGCTGTTCGCTTAATGAAGGATAAACGTACGGGTAAGCGTCGTGGGTTTGGTTTTGTGGTTATGGCCGCCGGTCATGCACAAGCGGCCATCGATGCTTTAAATGAGCAGGATTATATGCAGCGTACATTAAAGGTACGAATTGCGAATGATCCTAAGCACCCTGAAGAGGGAATGGACGAACAGGACTAAATCCTAGTTGTTCCAGCTTTTCATTCAGTGCGTCTTCCTCCCAGGGAGGCGCACTGGAGAAAATGCTGTGTCGATGTCCTTGTGCACAGCCTGTCTCTAAATGCAGTAAATCTTGTACCCGCCTTGCAATCGCTTCTCCCGAATCCACCAACATGACATCCTTGCCTAATACCGCCTGAATTTCTTCTTTAATAAGAGGAAAATGGGTGCAGCCAAGCACAGCGACATCAACTTGCTGACGAAGCGGACTTAAGATACTTGCCAATTCATCCATATCAACGGCTTTACCACGCAGCTTTTCTTCCGCCATATCGACCAGACGTGTTGAGCCCAGCAGTTCGACATTTTTATCAGAAGAGAAATCGCGGATCAGATCATGCGTATACTGGCGTGTAATTGTTGCAGGAGTGGCGATAAGCCCAACTGCTTTACTGGCTAACATGGAGGCTGGCTTTATCGCCGGCACGACACCAACCACCGGAATAGAGAGTTTCGCCCGCAGACGCGGCAGAACAACCGTGCTGGCAGTATTACAGGCGATCACGACGATATCGAACCCTTGCTCGACCACCAACTGAGTGATCAGCATATCAACGCGCTGCAGTAACGTTTCCTGAGCCAACTCGCCATAAGGATAGGCAGCGTTATCAAACAGGTAGGTGTAACTCACTTGAGGCAGACGCGCCTGTATCTCTCGATAGACAGACAACCCACCCACGCCGGAATCAAAAATAAGCGCTTTATATTGAGGATGTTCAGACACGCAATACCCCGATGGTTAGCATCAGTCGGAAAAGAAAACGCTCTGATCATACTCCCTCTTTGTGAATAGGCAACTACTGCTCAATCTCCTCCAGCGATGCCTGATAACGTTGATGGCAAAACCGCTCGCCACGTTGCACATGCGTCAAAGTAAGCTGAATGGACTGACGGAACCCAGGCGCAAATGTTACTAATGTGTGGAATTCGCCATCTTCACCGCAGGGATCCACATTCTCCGGTAAGCTTTGGATAAACTCAGTGCTGTACCATTGCCCACAATAGGATGCATCCAACGCCTGAGCATCCGTGGTGACCACCAGCGTTACAATTCCACGCGCCACGATTTCCTGAGCCAGCGCAGACGAGTCTTCGCCCAGTAACGGCAACACGCATTCCCAGCCTGCGGGCTCAATGTAGCTTTTGCGATACTCGGCAATGCCGTTACAGAACATGTCACCAAACGCGACGGCTTCCACGCTCAGCCCACTGTGCCTAATCCCGTCAACAATCAGAGATTGATAGACCGAGTTACTGGGAAACACTTCGGGTAATGCAATCTTGACCAAGGGTAACCCGAGTGCCTCGGCCTGCATCTCGACCACATTCAGCGGCGTGGCCTGAAACGGCACTTCATCAGCCACATACGTGGTGAACAACCCCACCACTTCGTAGCGCGGGTCTTCTTGCAACCTCAGCAGTGTCAGCGTCGAGTCTTTGCCGGATGACCAGCTCACAATCACTTTTTTCATCTGTGCCTCTGGATAACAAAAGCCGCCCGAAGGCGGCTTGAGGTTAGAACTGGTAACTCGCGTTCAGGTAGTACGCTCTTTCTGGCGAACGATACCCAACTGCCGTTTCATACTGTTCATTGAATAGGTTTTCAACTCGGGTACGCACAACAAAAGCGTCACTGACCCAGTAACCCAATGACACATCCCATAAATTGGTGGCTGGAATGTAATCCTCATCGGTCGCCTCTGTTTTTGGCAGATCCAGACGTTTACCCGTAAAGGTGTAAGTGGTGTTGACTTCAACGTCGCCAAATTGCGCTGAGGTGATCCACTTATAGTTTTGTTTCGCACGGCGAGCCAATTGAACACCGTTATCATCTTCATGATCTTTAAATTCAGCCACGAGCGTATGGTTAATTGGACCGGTATCGAAGTTAACATCCATCTCCAGCCCTTTAATACGGGCATCAACGTTGTCTGAATACCAACCGCTGCTGCCTTCGTACCAAATAATCAGGTTATCGACTTTGTTATCGTAAGCAGAAATATTCCAACGGGCGAATGAGTAATCACCTGACACACCGACTTCAATGTTGCGTGATTCTTCTGCTTCCAGATCTGGGGTGGTCGTCAGGTCGCTATAGCTCGGCGCTTTATAAGCCGTACCGTACGACGCTCGCACACGGTGATACTCACCAAGCTGATAGCCTGCGGCAACAGACCAGGTCGTATGTTCATCATACTTATCATGCTTGTCATGACGAACATTAGCTTCAAGTACCCAATCGCTGATGGTTAGTTTGCCTGAACCGAAGATGCCTTTCGTGTCACGGCTCTCTCCCGCCAACGAATGAGCATAACCGTAGCTCAGTGCATCATCACCAAGAGATTCACGGCGCCCATCAACACCACCACCCAACTCAACGTACTCATTCAATTGATAGATGTTGGCCCATTGAATCTGGGTCAGATCGATATTGGCACGAGTGCTGGCGTTATCCTTACCTTCACTCTGGCTGTAGTCCAGATTCTCTGTTTGTTGGTAGTTGAGGGTAACGAGGCTCTTTAGCTTCGCGCCTTCATAGTTCAGTTGACCCGTAAAACTCTGGTTATCAGAAAAACCATTGTACACACTGCCTGATGAGTTGTACTCCACATCACTGTCAAACCAGCTGGCCGACACATAACCCAGCCAGTTGTCATTAAAGCGATGCTCGTAACCACCCATCAGATTCTGGCTTTCATAACCGTAATCGACACCCGTCTGTGTGCTTTTGATATCGTAACCGTCGGTTTTCTCAAAACCAGCCGCCAGTTGCAGATGACCTTGCTCATTCACATCCGCCTTAGCAACCACATCGCCTTTACGGGTCTGGTTGCTACCAATGCCAGCCGTCACTTGCTTAAGATTATTGCCACGATGAGAGCGGGTAATAATGTTGATCACACCACCTACTGCATCAGAGCCATACATAGCCGCGCCGGGACCACGGATCACTTCTAAGCGTTCAACCAAACCTAGCGGAAAATGGTTAATCGCTACACCACCGGCTGCAGAGTCAATACGCACACCATCAACCAGCACCAGTACATGATCGCTGTTGGTACCGCGCATAAACACTGACGCGTTGTGACCACGGCCACCATTCTGGGCAATTTCGACACCCGGAACTCGGCGCAGCACTTCCGTGAGCGAGTTAGCTTGATACTGTTCGATTTCCTGACGGCTAATCACCGTAGTTGCAGATAAAACAGAAGCTTGTTTTTGCTCAAAACGGTTCGCAGTCACCACAACGGTTTCGTCTGCGGATGTGTCCTGAGCGAATGAAAAAGAGGCGTAAGGAAGCAGCGACGCCACTGCCACCGCTAGAAGGGATTTATTCATTATATTGTCCTAAATCGCGTTAATCCGACTGAGCATGGCTTCTTGCCGCTTCTTCGCTCAGTTGCTGGCAGGTCTTCGGACTTGAGAGCACTGTCACCTACTAACTCGACTTCCCGCACATTGCAGTGTCACCTGAGTGTTCGTTCTCTCTTACCGCTGCGCGTCAGTTCTGGATTCTCACCAGATTCCCTTTTCAGTCATTTAGCCATCTAGGCAGCTAAATCACACCAGCTTGGCGCTGATAGTATTGAGCAATTAATGAATTGTCTAGCTCAGATTGGCATAAGCTATAGTTTTACAGACGCGATTTTCACCAATTCAGGGACAAAACTGGACAAGCGCGAGGGATTGAATAAAATCTGCGCTCTTTATTTGAATGCACCCAAAAGGTAAAACCATGGCGACTCTCGACGTAAACCCGAACCACTACCAAGCTCAGCTGGACGACAAGGTCACTCGCCTGACCGACATGTTCCAGGCCTATCAGGTACCGGAGCTGGAAGTGTTTGAGTCGCCGCAGCAGCATTACCGTATGCGCGCGGAGTTTCGCGTGTGGCACGAAGGCGAAGACATGTACTACATCATGTTCAACCCGGAAACCCGCGAAAAGTACCGTGTCGATCAGTTTCCGGCCGCAAGCCGTTTGATCAATGATCTGATGCCTCTGCTGATGGATGCCATGAAAGGCGATGACACGCTGCGTCGTAAACTGTTCCAGGTCGATTTCCTTTCGTCGCTGAGCGGTGAAGTACTGGTATCGCTGCTTTACCACCGTCAGTTGGATGACGCGTGGACCGCGGCTGCGAAGAAACTCAAACAGCGCCTGAATGATGAGGGCTTCAACCTCAATCTGATTGGCCGCGCACGTAAAATGAAAATCGTGCTGGATCGCGATTACGTGGTGGAAAAACTGCACGTGAACGGCCAGCCGTACATTTATCAGCAAGTTGAAAACAGCTTTACCCAGCCCAACGGTAAAGTGGCGGAAAAAATGCTGGAATGGGCCGTCGACTGCACCCTGGAAAGTAAAGGTGACTTGCTGGAGCTGTACTGTGGTAACGGCAACTTCTCTCTGGCTCTGGCACAAAACTTTGAGCGTGTACTGGCCACCGAACTGGCCAAGCCTTCTGTAGAATCAGCGCAATACAACATTGCCGCGAACCATATCGACAACGTACAGATCATCCGTATGTCAGCAGAAGAGTTTACTCAGGCAATGGAAGGCAAACGTGAGTTTAACCGCCTGAAAGATGCGGGCGTAGATCTGAAGAGCTACAACTGCAACACTATTTTTGTCGATCCACCGCGCTCAGGTATGGATATCGACACCTGTAAGATGGTGCAAGGTTACGAGCGTATTCTTTACATCTCGTGTAACCCGGAAACACTAAAAGAGAACTTGGATGTCTTGTGCGAAACCCACCATGTGACCCGTTTTGCACTGTTCGACCAATTCCCTTACACCCACCACATGGAAGCAGGTGTGCTGCTGGAACGTAAAGCTTAACCATAAAAAAACGAGCCGATTGGCTCGTTTTTTCTCATTCGTTTGCCTCTCAGGCGGCGCGGCCGATATAACCCAGCTTGCGGCCAATCCACACCAGCAGCAGCAATGCGACCACAATCGCAAAGAAGTTGGAGCCGGAATCCGGATACTGCGCTTTCACAAACGCATTGTGGCCAAACGCGCCGACAAAGAAACACGCTAAGCCAACCAGAGGAATATCCTCTGACACCGGATGACGCAGGTATTCCTGATACAACGCCTGCACCGAGAGCACCAGCGCAATCAGAGGGAAAATAGAAAAAGAGACTTCGCTCATCGTCATCCACGACAACAATGCGTCGCCACACATACCAGCAATCAATGCCAGCACCAGCGTTTTACGTTCTGAACCGTGATTGGTTTTATTGCTTTCCTTCGACATTAATCTATCCCGCCTTTCAGTCGATTACGTTCACGTTCTTTGCGATACCAGAAAGCCCCTTTGGCAATCATTCGCAATTGTAATATCAGACGTTCAGCCAGTTCCTCGCGAGAACGTCTGTCTAAATCCAGAGCTTCTGCTCCCGAGCTGAATACCAGTGTAACTGAGGCCTCCGCCTGCGTTATCGCTTCTTCGCGGTTCATACCCGTATTCACCAGATATTCGGTCAGTTCAGCCGAGAAGTGCTGAATCTCGCGCGCCACTGCGGTACGAAACTCAAACGAAGTACCGGAGCGTTCACGCAGCAGCAAACGAAACACGTTCGGGCTGCTCTCAATAAATTCCATGAAGGTTTCGATCGAGGTACGAATCACGCTGCCCTCTTTGACGATGCGCTGGCGTGCCTGACGCATCAATTGACGCAGCAGCAAGCCACCTTCATCCACCATGGTTAAACCCAACTCATCCATATCTTTGAAATGGCGATAGAACGATGTCGGGGCAATCCCCGCTTCACGGGCCACTTCCCGCAAGCTTAAATTAGAAAAACTGCGATCAGCACTCAGTTGGCTGAAGGCGGCATCAATCAGTGAACGACGCGTTTTCTCTTTTTGTTGTGCACGAATACCCGTAGATTTCATACTGCGTAAGTTCTCTGCCTGTTCCAATAGTGGCCCATACTATAACGCGAATGTGAAACTTGTCTAAGAGACAAAATGCGTCCGTTTGAGCCAGCAGACAATTTATCCTGCCGTGTAGTTCCCTGTTGCTCGCGCGCAGCCACCCGGCCAGCACTAGAGTGAAACACCTAATATTTCTTGCGATGACGTGATCCCCTGCACTCTCTGATGGGAACACGATTTACCGCATCGCGGAATCAGTTAAAATCTCGCTACAGCAATGTTAAGCGAAAATAACAAGGAAATCCTTATGGCACAGAACAACCACTTTGACGTCATCGTAATCGGCAGCGGACCAGGCGGAGAAGGTGCCGCGATGGGGCTCAGCAAAGCGGGATTGAATGTCGCCATTATCGAAAAAGAGAGCAGCGTCGGTGGCGGCTGTACTCACTGGGGTACCATTCCGTCAAAGGCACTGCGTCATGCCGTCAGCCGTATCATCGAGTTCAACAGCAATCCGCTGTTTTGTAAGAACAACACCAGTCTGCATGCCACATTCTCAACCATTCTCGGCCACGCCAAAACCGTCATCGACAAACAAACCCGCCTGCGTCAGGGGTTTTACGACCGCAACCAGTGCTCGCTGATTTTCGGCACCGCACAGTTTGTGGATGCCAACACCGTGGCGGTAACCAAAAGCGACAATACGGTCGATCTCTACACTGCTGATAAGTTTGTGATTGCCACCGGCTCTCGCCCTTACCGTCCGAATGATGTCGACTTCAACCACGCTCGCGTGTACGACAGCGACTCGATTCTTAACCTGAAACACGACCCGCGCCACATCATCATTTACGGAGCAGGCGTGATTGGCTGTGAGTACGCGTCGATTTTCCGTGGCCTGGGCGTGAAGACCGATCTGATCAATACCCGTGACCGCTTGCTGGCGTTTCTGGATAACGAAATCTCCGACGCGCTGTCGTACCATTTCTGGAACAACGGCGTGATCATCCGTAACGACGAAACCTACGAGAAAATTGAAGGCACGGAAGATGGCGTCATTGTGCACCTGAAATCCGGCAAGAAGATGAAAGCCGACTGCCTGCTGTATGCCAACGGCCGAACCGGTAACACCGATAAACTCAATCTGGAAGTGGTTGGCCTGTCACCGGATTCACGCGGTCAGCTCACCGTCAACACGAACTACCAGACCGAGGTTGACCACATTTACGCGGTCGGTGATGTGATTGGTTACCCAAGCCTTGCCAGCGCGGCGTACGATCAGGGCCGTTTTACCGCGCAAGCGATCGCCAAAGGCAACGCGACCAATCAACTGATTGCCGATATTCCAACCGGCATTTACACCATTCCGGAGATCAGCTCGGTTGGTCGTACCGAGCAGGAACTGACTGCGGCGAAAGTGCCGTACGAAGTGGGCCGCTCGTCGTTCAAACATCTGGCGCGCGCGCAGATCTCCGGAAAAGACGTCGGCAGCCTGAAAATCCTGTTCCATCGCGACACCAAAGAGATTCTCGGCATTCACTGTTTTGGTGAACGCGCGGCAGAAATCATTCACATCGGTCAGGCGATCATGGAACAGAAAGGTTCGGCCAATACCATCGAGTACTTCGTAAACACGACCTTCAACTACCCGACGATGGCTGAAGCGTACCGTGTGGCAGCGTTGAATGGTCTTAACCGCCTGTTCTGAAGCTGACACCAAGCAATAAAAAACGCAGCCTTGAGCTGCGTTTTTTATTGGCTGTGATCAGGCGAGAAAAGTCCCCAGCCGCCACTGACGAAGCAACACAATACCCAAACTTAAACCGCGCATTGCCATAAAGCTCAGCATCGCCAGCCACAGGGCATGGTTACCCCAGAAAGCAAAGCCGTAGAACACCACAAAGAAGGTGCAAGCAGCAACGAACATACTGTTACGCATTTCGCGCCCCTTGGTCGCGCCAATGAAAATGCCATCCAACAAAAAGCACCACATAGAAGTCAGCGGCATCGCCACCAGCCAAGGTAGATAAACCTGCGCCGTTTGCTGCACCGCGCTGATATCAGTGATCAGCCGGATCAGCGCCGATCCATACCAGCCAAACGCCAACGTTAACAGCAAGCAGATGACCACACTCCAGAACGCACTGCCAATCATCGCGGCTTTGAGCTGAATTTCACTTTTCGCGCCAATCGCCTTACCCACCATGGCTTCCATCGCGTAGGCGAAACCGTCCATGCCGTAGGAAATCATCATCAGGAAACTCATCAGCACGGCATTGGCCGCCACCGTTTGATCGCCAAACGCCGCGCCCTGAAACGTCATAAAACTAAATGCCGCCTGCAGGCACAGTGACCGCAGAAAGATATCGCGATTGAGACGCACAAAGCGACTCAGCCCCTGAGTGGATTCACGCAGCAGGGCCAGCGGCGATGGCAACTGATGTTGCAGCCAGTAACGCCACACACACCACAGACCAAATCCCATGCCCGAATAATCGGCGATCACCGAGGCTAGCGCCACACCCTGCACTTTCCAGCCGAGGCCGAGCACAAACAGTAAATCGAGAACAATGTTGACCACGTTCGTGATGATCACCATCCACATCGGCGCACGTGAGTTTTGTGTCCCCAGCAGCCAGCCGAGCAGCACAAAGTTAGCCAGCGAAGCCGGCGCGCTCCAGGCACGAATGACAAAATATTGCTGCGCGTAAAGTTTCACCTCGGCACTGGCCGAACTGAAACCGAACACCCCATCGGCGATGAAGCGATGGAGCAGCAAAAACACCGCAGCAAACCCAAGCGCCATCAGCATGCCTTGCAGCCACACGCGCGCCAGCCCGGCGCGGTTATCAGCACCAAACGCCTGCGCAGTCAGTCCAGTCGTCGACATTCGCAGAAAGCCCAGCAACCAGAACGTCACACTGATGACGGTACTACCCAGCGCCACCCCGCCCAGGTACCAAGCGTGTTCAAGGTGACCAATCACTGCGGCATCGACCAGTCCCAACAACGGTATGGTGATGTTCGACAGCACCATCGGAATGGCCAGCCACAGCACCTGCCGATGCATGGCTTTGTTGGAAAGAGTCTGGAAAAGAAATTGCACTGCTTCGCCCTCAGGTCATTGAGAGCAAAGTGTATCGAAGATGAGCTGCAACGGCTATGTTTTGCGCTGCGTGATTACCAGCGGGCGTAAACCACCACGGGCGTATAGCGATGTTTGAGCGTACCGATTTTACTGATCACGCGCTGCCAGAATTTCCAGCGGCCGCAATGGCGATCCAGCGGTGAGTGAGTGCTGACTGAGCGTGCCCATGGCAGACAATCCAACACTGCTTCACCCGCATGAGTAAAACCATGCTGATACTGACCCGATCCCATTTTCTGCCCCAGACGTGTTGCGGTGCGATCGCCCGCCAACACCAAACACGCACTGGCATTGACGAAGTTTAACCCCAACGCGCGAATAAAACGGGACACCTGCGCACGGTCACCATCAAGCAGTGCATGCTCGCAGACAATCAGGATAGGTGCGCACTCCGGAACAGGTAAGCTGTCGAGCCAGGATAAATCGGTCACGCTACCACAGCAGTGCTGGTAACGCTCACTGCTGTGAAACAGCTTCTGACGCCACAACAGGTTTTCCGTAATATCCAATTCCAACCAGTGACAGCGGCCGTTGTCGACGCGATAAAAACGCGTATCCAGCCCCGCGCCCACATTGATAATCCAGCCGTCCGGGTGCGCTTCAAGGAAGCTGCGGACCTGCTGATCACACAGTTGGGTCAGAGTGACGTGCAGAAGTTGTTTTTGATCGATATCGCCAGATAGGCATTCTGGCGCTAGAAGACAACGCTGACAAGCGGTCGCCGCAATCGGGTCATAAACCAAACCGTTATCAACCAAGCTTTCGCGACTACGCAACCACAACGGCTGCATCAAATTCGCAGGTATCGGATAACGTCTTGCTGAGGGGGAACGAGTTGAGCGCATTATCATCTTCCTTACATCGCACAAAGAAGATGATAATGAATATCAATTAGATTGACAAGTTATTGAGAATGGCTCTCAAGAGTATTTTACATCCAGTCGGTATTACGAATGATGCCAACCGCGATGCCTTCGATGGTCAGCTCCTGACAACTCAGGTCGACTTCGATCGGAGCAAACTCTTCGTTTTCCGCATGCAGCAGCACTTTCGCGCCTTTACGCTCCAGGCGTTTTACGGTGACATCGTCTTCAACGCGGGCAACCACAACCTGACCGTTGTGTACATCCTGCGTTTTGTGTACCGCCAGCAGGTCGCCATCCATGATGCCGATATTTTTCATACTCTCACCGTGCACACGCAGCAGAAAATCGGCTTGTGGACGGAACATCGCCGGATCAACCTGATAATGCGCTTCGACATGTTCCTGAGCGAGAATCGGTTCACCCGCAGCCACACGGCCAATCAAAGGCAGGCCTGCGTCATCTGCACTGTCGTTCGCCGCGTCCACCAGAATACGGATACCGCGAGAGGCGCCCGGTACGATTTCAATCACTTGTTTACGTGCCAGAGCTTTCAAATGCTCTTCCGCCGCATTGGCAGAACGGAAACCCAGTTCACGCGCAATTTCAGCACGAGTGGGTGGCATTCCGGTTTCATCGATCTTGCTTCTGATAAGATCGAACACTTCTTGTTGGCGTGGCGTCAACGGCTTCATAAGTCACCTGTCTTTTTATACAGTTGCCTGTGAGTATATCCAGTATTTGGTGAAATGCAAACCAATTGCTCGTTTTTTATATCAACGGGTTAGATAAACAGCGCTTCCACCCAGATGTAGCCACTGATGACCATCGCGATAAAGACCGCCGCTGAGCCCATATCTTTGGCGCGTCCGGCCAGTTCGTGATGTTCCGGGCCGATGCGATCCACCACCGCTTCCACTGCGCTGTTAAGCAGTTCCACCACCATCACCAACAATACGCTGCCAATCATCAGCATGCGTTCCAGTTGGGAGACGTCGAGCCACACCGCCAGCGGGACAAGTACGCAGGCGAGGATGACTTCTTCACGAAAAGCAGCTTCGTTTTTAAACGCCGCACAGAGCCCTTGATATGAGTAGCGCGTAGCCTTGATGACGCGTTTGATTCCTTGAGGATTTTTCTGATGCACGTGTATTTCCCGTTCCAGACATTTCACGCAGAAATGACGTTTTGGTAATCAATAAAATTAAAAGGTTCGACCAGTTTCTGTTATGCTTGCTGCTCAAAAAAAGACACCGATTGAAGTGTATCTCAATTTTCATGCTCTCTGTTTCTTATGAAAATAGACATGCGCTTCAGTTTTTGTATGTATTCTTGAGGCCTTGAACTCTTATGTCTTCCGGACACTCATTTTCGCGTTCCTTATTAAAGTTACCATTGTCTGTGTTGGTAAAAGGAACCGCCATTCCATCCAATCCGATAGATGATCTCGACATCGATATTAACAAGCCGATTGTCTACGCACTACCGTTTCGCTCCAATGTCGATCTGCTGACGCTGCAAACACACGCGCTGCAGGCTGGTCTGCCCGATCCACTTGAGCCGCTGACCATCAACGGCCAGACACTCAAGCGTTACGTGTTTATCTCTTCGCGCCCAACGTTGCTGCAGGATGATAACTATGTTCCAACCGACTCCATCGCAACATTCAGCGAACTGCTGAGCCTGCATCAAACCGATTCAGAGCTGGATGTGCAGGTTATTCCTGCCACCGTGCTGTGGGGACGAAAACCGGGTAAAGAAGGCCGCGAGCGTCCTTATCTGCAGGCACTCAATGGCCCACAAAAAGCCAAAGCGGTGTTTACTGCCGGACGTGATTGCCTGGTGCGTTTCAGCCCGGTGGTCTCGCTGCGCTACATGGCCGACTCACACGGCACAGATGCATCAATTGCCCACAAACTGGCACGCGTGGCGCGGATTCACTTCTCGCGTCAGAAGCTGGCAGCGTCAGGCCCTAACCTGCCGCAACGCTATCAGCTGTTCCAGCGTTTGATGAACTCTCCGGCGATTGAGAAAGCCATCGCGGATGAAGCGGCATCAAAAAACATTTCGCTGGAAAAAGCGCGTAAAGAAGCGCACGACATGCTTGATGAGATTGCGGCCGACTTCTCCTACTCACTGGTGAAAAAAGGCGATCGCATTCTAGGCTGGTTGTGGAACCGTATTTATCAGGGCCTGAACATCAATAACGCCGCGACCGTGCGTCGCCTGGCGCAAGATGGTCACGAGATTGTGTATGTGCCGTGTCACCGCAGTCACATGGACTACCTGCTGCTGTCGTACGTGCTGTATCACGAAGGCATGGTACCGCCGCACATTGCTGCGGGGATTAACCTCAACTTCTTCCCGGCGGGTCCGATTTTCCGTCGTGGTGGTGCGTTCTTTATCCGCCGCAGCTTTAAAGGCAACAAACTGTACTCGACGATTTTCCGTGAATATCTGGCTGAGCTGTTTGCCAAAGGCTATGCGGTTGAATATTTCAGCGAAGGTGGCCGTTCACGTACGGGTCGTCTGCTGCAGGCCAAAACAGGCATGCTGGCGATGACCATTCAGGCTATGCTGCGCGGACTGAATCGCCCGGTCACGCTGGTACCAGTGTACATCGGCTATGAGCACGTGATGGAAGTGGGCACTTACGCCAAAGAGCTGCGCGGCAAACGTAAAGAGAAAGAGAATGCCAGCCTGGTGCTGCGCACCATTCGCAAACTGCGCAACTTCGGCCAGGGTTATGTCAACTTTGGTGAGCCGATTCCACTCAATCAGTTCCTGAATGAGCAAGTGCCAGAGTGGACCCAGGATATCGATCCGATGGGCGCCAGCAAACCACAATGGATGACACCGGTGGTAAACAAGCTCGCGACTAAGATGATGACGCACATTAACGATGCAGCCGCGGCTAACGCAATGACGCTGTGTGCCACAGCGCTACTGGCGTCCCGTCAGCGCGCACTGGCACGTGACAATCTGGTCAAGCAGATCGACTGTTACCTGCAACTGCTGCGCAACGTGCCTTACTCCAGTACATTCACCGTGCCGCAAGATAATGCCGAAAGCTTGGTGCAACACGCGGAGTCGCTGGATAAATTTGTGGTAGAAACCGACACCATGGGCGACATCATTTCGCTCGATCGCAATCAGTCGATTCTGATGACTTACTACCGCAACAACATCATTCACCTATTGGCGCTGCCATCACTGATTGCGCAGATGCTGATCCGCCAGCAACAAATGCCGGTTGAGCAGATTCAGACGTGCGTCGCAAAGGTGTACCCGTTCCTCAAACAGGAGTTGTTCCTCAGCTACGACGAGTCGCAGTTGGATGATGTGGTGATGCACTATCTGGCCGAACTGCAACGTCAGGAGCTGGTGACGTTGGACAACGGCGTTGCCACCATCAACCAGTCCAAAACTCAGGTGTTGATGCTGCTGGGCCGCACAATTTCGGAAACGCTGCAACGTTACGCGATTGCGCTTAACTTGCTGGTTGCCAATCCGGACCTGGGCAAATCGGACCTGGAAAACAAGAGTCAGGAAATTGCGCAGCGTCTGGGCCGCCTGCATGGCATCAACGCGCCGGAATTTTTCGATAAGGGCGTGTTCTCCGCGCTGTTCGTCACGCTTAAACAGCAAGGTTACCTCGACAGCGACGGTAACTGCCATCTGGAACAGACCAAACACTTCTCGCGCATGCTCTATACCATGCTCTATCCGGAAGTGCGTCTGACCATTCAGGAAAGTATCTGTCAGGTTGAATAACTCAGCGTCAGAAACACAAAAGGCATCCCGAGGGATGCCTTTTTCTTGTGCGAGGTTTACAGGAAAGAGATAAACAGGCCCACAGCAATCGCCATACCGACGTAGTTGTTGTTGAGGAAAGCCTGAAAACACGGCATACGTTCGCGATGGCGAATCAAATGCTGCTGATACACAAACAGGCCACTGGCCGCCAGCAATCCCCAGTAGTAGCTGGCGCCCAATTGGTAGCTGTAACCCAACGCAATCAACATGGCGACGGTCAGCAATTGCAACACCCCGATGATCAGCTTGTCAAAGCGGCCGAACAAAATCGCCGTGGACTTCACACCAATCAGCAGGTCATCATCTCGGTCCACCATCGCATATTGAGTGTCATACGCCACCGTCCACAGCACGTTAATGACAAACAGATACCACGCCACCAGCGGCAACTCTCCCGCCTGAGCAGCCCACGCCATCGGAATCGACCAGCTGAATGCCAATCCCAGAAAGAATTGCGGCAGATGAGTATAGCGCTTCATAAACGGATAGATGAATGCCAGTACCAGGCCAGCAAACGACAGTTTGATCGTCAGCGGATTCATGGTCAGAACCAGCAGAAAAGACAGCAACGACAACACCAGAAACAGCGTAAACGCTTCACGCGCCGTGACTTTACCCGCAGGTAACGGACGCTGCGCCGTTCGTTTGACATGGCCATCGACTTTGCGGTCAGCGAAATCGTTGATCACACACCCCGCCGAGCGCATGGCAAACACACCAATCACAAACACGGCCAGTACCTTCAAATCCGGCATGCCGCGCGCAGCTAAAATCAGAGCCCAAATCGTCGGCCACAACAGCAATAGTGAGCCAATCGGACGATCCATGCGCGTTAACTGCCAGTACGCGCGGGCTTTTGCAGCGATCATTTACACTCTCTCCTTAGAGTAAATTGGTGAGTCGGGCAGAAACAGTTCTGCCACCAGCATAGGTTTGTGATTCATCCACAAGCGGGAGCGGCGCGCCAGCAGCGGGCCGTGTGACGTTTGCGCCCAGCCAACCTGCAACGCGTCACGTTTGGCATTGTCGGAGCTGAACACCGTTAAGCCAAGCGGAATCTCACCCTGTTGAGTGAAATCGTGGGGTTGATCCTGCAAGGAGGAACGCGGAATCAGCGTGCTCCCCAATACCCAGGGCACCTCGTCGCCAAGCAGCAAAACCTGGCGCAGCAGGCAATCTTCTTGCGCCAGCAGCGTCATTTCATCCGCCTGCAGTGAACCATGTCCCGTTAACTGATTGTGTAACAGGTTCACGCTGAAATGGTCGCAATGCTGCGCCATCAAATGCGACAATGACCCCTGCTCAAGCAGCCAGGTTCTGGCATTCTCATCAGGATATTGGAAGTTTTCCGGCTGCTGCCACGTGACCTGGCGCAAAGCAGTCAGATAAAGCGAAGTTGTTTGATTCATACTAGTATTCAATATGACGCTTAATCGTCATACAATAAGGCCCAAACAGGGAGGTTTCCCTGACCTTTCGAACCCTATCAAGCATTTTGTTTACAATTAGATGCGCTATTGTAACAAGACTCGGGCGTTTCGAGTATCGTGAACCGAAGAAAGAACAGACAGAAATATGCTTAAACGTTACCTAGTCCAAACAATGCTCGCTGTCAGCCTGCTGATCCCATTCGTTGCCGGCGCCAGCGAAGAAGATGCGCCCAAGCTCGCCTACTTCACACTCGAACCCGATCTGACCACCAACTTTTATACCAAAGGCAAAAAGCTCGGCTACATTCAGGTCCGCATCGATATTATGGTCGCCAACAGTGTCGATCTGCCACTGGTTGAACGTCACCAACCGCTGATCCGCGATGCCGTGGTGGAACTGCTCGGTAAACAGACCGAAGACACCATTAAGTCTCTGGCCGGACGCGAAGACTTACGTAAAACGCTGGTTGAGCAGCTCAACAATATTCTGTTGCCGGAAACCGGCCGTCCGCTCATCGCAGACTTACTGTTTACCAAATACATTTACCAGTAACAGCAAGCACAACGTCATCAATGAAAAAGCGGCCCATCAGCCGCTTTTCTTATCTTATTGCTGCGTCGCCTTGGACTGAAAACGTCCGGCATCATGCAGCCCCAGTACCACACCCGTAATCAGTCCCGCCAGATGAGCGGTATTAGCGATCGCCATAAATGGCTGCACATAACCGAGCACCAGCCACACCAACATAAAACCGACCAAGGGTTTGGGCATGCCGAGGCCAAGATGCGGCGCGCGCAACCCGAGCATCCATAAATAGCCAACCAGCGCATACACCACACCAGACAGGCCACCAAAGTTGGCTCCTTCCACCCAATACTGGCCAGCGCCCGACAGTGCGGCTGAGATCAGAAACACTTGCAGCAACTTACCGCTACCCAGTCGCTTTTCAATATCGCCGCCTAATTGCCACCACCATAACAGGTTAAACGCAATGTGGATCACCGAGAAATGCAGCAACGCGTGGCTGAACCAGCGCCACAGCTGCCATTGCTGACCCGCATGCGCCGGAAAATGCAGCGCATCAAAAATCTGATTACCCATGCCCAAAAACGCCAGTGCGAATATGACGGCGCAGACAGCCATCACCGACAGCGTCAGCGGGCCGGCTTTCGCCCGGATCATGGCCATCATGCTCGGTGACCGGTAATAGAATTTGGATTGGCGGGATTCGGCCATCGTCCAGGAGGCGGCCTGATATTTCGCATCACGCGGGTTTTGCAGAAACAGATTCAGCTCAGCCTCGGCTTCCACCTGATGCTGATCGTCCACCAGCCACAACGCAAACTGATTCCCCCCTTCCGGCATCATCTGAATCTCAATATGGCGAGAGGCCATATAGTCGATGAAGGCTTGCGCCACGCGCGGGTTATTGAGAGCAATCAGTCTAATCATAAATCAGCTCGCTTCGACAGGCAGGTTGGCACGATGCCAGGCTTCAAAACCACCATCGACACTATACACCTGTTCAAAGCCCTGGTTAACCAGGTATTGCGCCGCACCCTGACTGCTGATGCCGTGATAGCACATCACCAATACCGGTTGATCAAACTCGACTTGATCCATGAAAGAAACGATCGAGTCGTTAGTCAGGTGGTAAGCCGTTTTAGCGTGCGCCACAGCAAACGACTGCGGATCACGAATGTCGACAAGCTTGGCATCGTGTTGTTCGATGAGCGCTTGCGCACCCGCAACATCGATATGCTGAAATTGTTCCATGTTGAGTTCTCATTTGAGCGTTATTTTACGGCACACATTGTAACCTATCCAAAGCTGAACAAGTACATGAGCGGAGTAAGGTTATCCACCAGCGATCAAATTCTCATCATTTGTGGATAATTCTGTGGATTGCGTTGATAAAGTGGTTTGAATCTATTCGATCCACAACATCTTGTGATGATCCTTATTTAGTTGTGTGTAAAGAGAAACATATCCCCAAATAGAAAACAGCGTTCAAGCCTTGATTTGCCCAGCTTGATGACAGTCAGGAAATAATTTTGTCACAGAGTTATCCACAGAAAGTTTCCTACTTCTGATCGCGCATTTCGATCAGACATAAAAAAACCGAGATCCGGAGATCTCGGTTTTCAGCAATTTGCTAGAAGCTGTTGGCCGCTTAGAATTCGCCAACCGCATCCTTCAATTTCTTCATCGCATTCTTTTCTAGCTGACGAATACGTTCTGCAGAGACGTTGTACATTTCCGCTAACTCTTGCAGCGTCGCTTTCTGGTCATCCAGCCAGCGTGAACGCACAATGTGTTGACTGCGCTCGTCTAAACTCGACAGAGCCAACGCCAGACGCTGGTTAGTATGCGCTTCCCAGTTCTGTGCTTCGACGTTTTCAGCCAGATCGGAATGTTTGTCTTCCAGATACAACATCGGCGCGGTGTACGCATTCGGGTTATCATCGTCATCGTTCGACATTTCGAACGTGGCATCTTGTGCCGCCAGACGCGATTCCATTTCTCGCACTTCGGACGGTTCCACGCCCAGCTCGCGAGCCACGGTTTCAACTTCACCGTTATTGAACCAACCCAGACGCTTTTTCGATTTACGCAGGTTGAAGAACAACTTACGTTGCGCCTTAGTGGTGGCGATTTTCACGATGCGCCAGTTACGCAGCACGTACTCGTGAATTTCGGCTTTAATCCAGTGCACGGCAAACGACACCAGTCGAACACCCACATCCGGGTTGAAGCGTTTGACCGCTTTCATCAGACCGATATTCCCTTCCTGCACCAAATCCGCCATTGGCAAACCGTAGCCGGAATAACCACGAGCAACATGAACAACAAATCGAAGATGCGACAGGATCAACCCTTTCGCGGCTTCAATATCACCTGAGTAATGTAATCGCTCTGCCATTTCACGCTCTTCTTCAGCGGTCAGCATTGGGTAGCTGTTCACTGAACGGATGTAGCTGTCTAAGCTGTCCTGTGAAACGAGAGCCATTGGATACGCTTGGTTAGTCATTCAAATCCTCATCAATCTCTGATCTGGAGTAAGTTTTAACCCATCAATCTTGAACCCAAAATGAACAGGTTTCAAGACTCGATTGGTCATTATGCACAAACTGTCGGTGGTGACAAGTCAGTCAGTAGCTCTGATTTTTGCACACTGCCATTTATGACACGCCAACCTTACACCGGTTCAATTTCTTTTAGATGACGGCGTGCTGACACCCGTGCAGCAATGCAGCCAAGGAAAGTGCCCAGCATCAACAGCAACAGAGATTCGTCCCAGCCAAGGCCAATTAAACGAAAACGGCTGTCGTACAACTTCGCCAAATCTTCCACAGCACCATTCAGCAAAATGGTGATCAGCGCGGTCAGCAGCCAGGCCGACAAGGCTCCAAGTAGACCAAACCACATGCCTGAATACAGATACGGACGCAGAATGTAACCATCGGTAGCACCAATCAGCTTCATGGTCTGAATCTCTTCTTTATTGGCCTGAACGTTAAAACGCAGTGTGTTGCCGACAATCAGGAATACCGACGCCAGCATCAATATCGACAGGCTGACCACAACAATGCTGGCCAGATTACGAATCGCGTCCAGCCTTGCCAGCCAGTCTTCGTCGAGACGTACGTCGGTGACATCGTCTTCACCATGAATTGCACGCGCGATGGCTCTAATCTGCTCTTTGTTGTCCACTCCCGGCGTGATGACCAATACACCCGGCAGCGCATATTCATCCAGTAGGCTGATCGCTTGATCAAATCCGGCGTACTGACTTAAATCATCCAGCCCCTGCTGCGGTGAAATGTAGTCGACCACCGCCACATCACTGCGACTTTCGATTTGATCCTTGAGCACCATGATGCGTGGCTCTGGCGTGCCCTCTTTCATATACACGCTGATTTGTGACGGACTGGCGACATTATCCGCCACCGACGCAATGTTTTTGCTCAGCAGATACAGACAAGCTGGCAACGACAACGCCATCGAAATCACCGCCAGTGTCAGCAGGTTACCCAGCGGGCGCTGCCACAACGCGGCAAATGACGCTTTGGCCTGTTTAACATGCACAGTAAAAAAGCCGTCGGTCTGGCCACGTTTGTTTTCCCGAATTTTGGCGGGTTTCTTGGCTTTCGGCTTAATGGCCATAGTCTTCTACCTCACTCAAAAATCCCTGATTCAGTTCCAGATGGCGGTACTGCGGACGCGAGTTGACCAGATTGATGTCGTGGGTGGCGAGCAAAATGGTCACGCCAGCACGGTTAAACTCTTCAAACAGACGCAGAATTCGATTCGACAATTCCGGATCCAGGTTCCCAGTCGGTTCGTCAGCCAGCAGCAAGGTCGGGCGGTTAACAACCGCTCGGGCAATACCAACACGTTGTTGTTCACCACCGGACAATTGAGTCGGCAGACAACGCGCTTTGTCCAGTAGGCCGGTTTTATCCAGCGCCGCCGATACACGGCGTTTGATGTCGTTTTCAGAAATCGATTCGATACGCATTGGCAGCGCCACGTTTTCAAACACAGTGCGGTCCATCAACAAGCGGTGATCCTGAAATACGATACCGATGTTGCGGCGCAGAAAAGGAATATCTTTAGCAGGAATTCGCGTAATGTCGTGACCATTGAAACTGATCTTGCCATCAGTCGGGCGCTCAATCGCACAAATGAGTTTCAGCAGCGTACTTTTCCCCGCTCCCGAGTGGCCGCCTAAAAAGGCCATTTCGCCACGGCGCAAATGAAAGTCGACTTTTTGCAGTGCTTGGCGTCCGCCGCGGTAGGCTTTACTGACTTGTTGGAACTTGATCACGCATCCTTCCCCTGTTGACCGTAAACCAAAACCAGAAGCAATGCTTCTGGCGATTTGGCGGATTCAATTACTCGTCGCGGCTAAACAGCGCGTCGATAAACTCCTGCGTTGCAAATGGACGCAGATCGTCAATGCCTTCACCGACACCGATGTAACGAATTGGAATCTGGAACTGATCGGCAATCGCAAAAATCACCCCGCCTTTGGCGGTGCCATCGAGTTTGGTCAGCGTGATCCCGGTCAGCGGCGCGACGTCGCTGAACAGTTTCGCCTGACTGATGGCATTCTGGCCGGTACCGGCATCAAGCGTCAGCATGATCTCGTGCGGTGCTGAATCGTCAATCTTCTTCATCACGCGCACGATTTTGCGCAGCTCTTCCATCAGGTTCGCTTTATTCTGCAAACGACCGGCGGTATCAGCAATCACCACGTCCACGCCACGCGCTTTCGCCGCTTCAATCGCATCGTAAATGACTGAGGCGCTGTCGGCACCAGTGTGCTGCGCAATCACCGGTACATTGTTGCGCTCGCCCCAGATTTGCAGCTGTTCTACGGCCGCGGCGCGGAAGGTATCACCTGCCGCCAGCATCACTTTCTTACCCTGCGCTTGGAACTGTTTGGCCAGCTTACCGATGGTGGTGGTTTTACCCACACCGTTCACGCCGACCATCAGAATTACGAATGGTGTTTTGCTGCTATCGACCACCAATGGCTGTTCGACTTTGGACAGAATCTCCGCCATCTCTTCTTTGAGCAGACCATACAAGGCTTCGCCGTCACGCAGTTGCTGGCGTGACGATTTCTCCGTCAGGCTTTCGATGATCTTCAGCGTGGTGTCCATACCGACATCGGCCACCAACAGTTGTTCTTCCAGCTCTTCAAACAGGTCGTCGTCGATTTTCTTGCCTTTAAACAGGCCAAAGAAACCGGCACCAATGTTGGCTTTGGTGCGACTCAGGCTGCGTTTCAGGCGCGCAAAAAAGCTTTCGGTTGGCTTTTCCTGCTCTTGAATACGTTCTGGCTGAGAGGCGACCGGAATGTCTTCTTCAATCTCAACTTCTGCTTCTGCTTCTGCTTCTGCTTCTGCTTCTGCTTCTGCTTCTGCTTCTGCTAATTCAGTTTCTGGTTCCGCGACAGGCTCTTCAACCGGGTTCTGTTGTTCGTCTTGTTCTGTTTCGGTTGTTGGTTTCTGGCTCTGTTCTTCATCACCAAAGCCAAGCCATGACAGTAAGCCACGCTTCTTCTTTTCCGTCATCTGGGGATATCCTGGATTTAATTAACTCACATACCTAAGTCAACTGTGCCTTGCGCTGTTGAGCCAGCGAAGGTTTGGCTATGGGCCGCATCAAAGTGACTTGGGTGTGTCTTCTTTTCTTAAAGAATTATCGCTTTTGCACAAAGAATAATGACAAAGCAGTGAAAACTTTTACGCTTGCTTGATACACTTTGCCATAATTTTGAATGCCAAACTTCTGTTCGCCCGGCGAAAAGGCGCACAGACTGGCTATAGTAACACTTAATTAGCGGTCAAAAAATCTATGCTAAGACGTCGTCAGCAAAACCCATCACAAAAACGCGCGCCAAGCGGTCAGGTTCGCATCATCAGCGGCCTGTGGCGCGGACGTAAACTACCGGTGCACGATGCCGAAGGCCTGCGCCCGACCACCGATCGCGTCAAAGAAACGCTGTTCAACTGGCTCGCTCAGGATATTCCGCACGCCAGGTGTCTTGACTTGTTTGCCGGCTCCGGCGGTTTAGGCTTTGAGTCAGCCTCTCGCCAGGCTGATAAAGTGACCATGCTGGAGATGAATCCGCAGGCCTTTGCACAGCTCAAAACCAACATCGCGGCGCTCAAAGCCAGCAACATTGAAGCAGTCAACACCGATACGCTCGCCTACCTCAAGCAACCCGGCCAAGCGTACGATGTGGTCTTTATCGACCCGCCCTTTCGTCAAGGTTTGTTACAAGAAACGGTGCAGTTACTCGAGCAAAACGGGTGGCTAGCCGCTAACGCAATGATTTATATTGAGAGCGAAAAAGAACTGCCCCTGACTGAGTTGCCGGAAAGCTGGCAACTGTATCGAGAGAAGCTCGCGGGTCAGGTGTGTTACCGACTGTTTGAAAGGACATCCGAATGAAAATTCTGCTGACATTGGCCAAAGCCGCCATCGCGTTTGTCTGGCTGGTACTACTGATCAACATCGTTATGCCATTTCCGGGCAAAGCGGCGATCGCCTTGTACATCATGACCGCTTTCCTGTTCTTCATGCACGGTTTGCAGATGCTGATCTTCGTTGGCGCGTTTGGCGACAAAGTCAAAATGAATGGCTGGGAAAAATGGTCCATTCTGATTTTTGGTATCTTTGCGCTGCTCGATATTCGCCGCAAACACATGATGTAAAAAAACCGCCGAATGGCGGTTTTTTTACATCCCTACGTAACTCTTAATACCGTTGAGGAACATCTGCGTCGACATCATGACCAACAACAGGCCCATCAGACGCTCAACTGCCTTGAGGCCACGCTCGCCCAGCACCTTGTGAAAGAAGCCATAGAACATCAAAATCAGGAACGTACCCGACCAGGCAAGAATCACCGCCGCCGACAATTCCATCAGATTATCCGGGTACTGGGTCGACAGCAGCAATAGCGCTGCAATCACTGACGGGCCGGCGATCATCGGAATCGCCATTGGCACGATAAACGGCTCTTCACCCGCCGCGAGACCAGTAATACTGCCTGCACTCGGGAAAATCATCTTAATCGCGATAATAAACAGAATGATACCGCCAGAGATGCTTAAGGTTTCCGGCTGCACATGCAGGAAGCTGAGAATCGATTTCCCCGCAAACAAAAACAGCATCAGAATCACCAGCGCGAAACAGAGCTCGCGAACCAGCACAACACGGCGACGTTTGGGATCAAGGTGCTTTAGGATAGACAGAACAATAGGCAGGTTGCCCAGCGGGTCCATGATCAGAAACAGCATGGTTGCAGCCGATAAAATCTCCATAACACCTCAATACCACAACAAAAATTTTGCGCAGTATATCAGCGTCACTTATCGATTTCGATGTGTATTCCTGCGCTAAATGGCCATTTTGCCACCCTTAATGCTGACAAATGCGCGCTTCATTCAGATGCCAGATCCCCGCTTCAATTATCACTTTGCGTTTCTCCTGCAAGAAAGCCAGCAAAGCATCTAAATCCATCCCGTTCAGCTTGCAGGTGTGGAAACGGGCATGCGTACCAAATTCCCGGCTGACCGCTTCACGCAGCGCCGCTTCCGTCATTGGCGTTTGTTTGAGTAGATTGAGTACTTGGTGGGCATGAATTTCAATTGTCATCGTCGTTCTCGCAAGGATGGAAAACTCAGACTGTAACCAAAGGCGCCCTATCCGGCTTTGATTTAGCTCAGGGCAGCAGCACCACAGACGCCACAATCAGCCCCTGGGCCAGCAAATAGCTGCCGGAGATCAGGTACTGACCCAACGGCAGTGGACGCCGATAGTCATGGATTGCCAGCAAAAGCGCCGACAGCATGAGCAGCAGACTGCCGATGAATCCGGCCAGCGATGCAGATGATGGTAACTTCAGCCACACTTCTCCGGCAGCCCACGTCATTTGCAATAACATGATGCCCATGATGGTGACTGGAAAAATCAAGGTATCCAGTTGAGGCAGCAATAAGAAGAAGGCGACGATGCTGGTTGCGATCAGCAGTGCAGGCAACCACCAGACAATTGAACCGGAAATCTGAACCCAAAACGCTTTGCTATAGAACAGCTGGGCCAGCAGAAAAGCGCCAAAACAGGCTTTGGGGCGAAATCTCAGCAGATGCAGTGAATCACCGACCAAGGCAGAACTCAACCCCACCGTCACCCACAGAACCGGAGCCGAAAAGGCGGCGGATTGCGTGACAGTGATGGACAGAAGCAAGGCTAAACTCACCGCTTTAAAAAACAGAGCGTGCTTTAGTTTATTGTTTTCAAAAGCAGAAATGCTGATAAGTCCCGATACCGCGACAGAAATCCAGCTCCACATGCCTATACCTCTTCTAAAATCTGCCGCCAGTGTAGGCATGTGACTTTCGATGTCCAGAACCAAGCTGCAAAAGTTGGATCTTGATTGCGATTCCTTGTTGAGGCAAAAAACGGACGAACATTTACACTGTTTACTCTTTCATCAACAAAACAGAAAAACCTGCCGCAGAGGCCATCAACAATGAAAAACAACGTTTTAAATGATACAAACCAGATTAAATTACACTTAAAGTCACTAATAAATTAAGAATTAAGTTAATAAAAATCGATTAAAAACAATAATATAAACTCAATAAAAAACAAACAAACCAATAAAAACCCTACCAAACCAACAATTAGCCTCGCCAACCAGTTTACCTTCCAACACTACTGGTTAGACCATACACAAATGACATTAAATCTCATCTATGATTTTTTATTTCTTAAAAAATGGGAATTCATGGAAAAATGACAACATACCAACCTCTAGCAAGCAAAAAACTGACAAAACGATTAATGAAACATTAATTTAACTTAATTAAGTTAAATTAAAACAATAAGTTATACCAAAATGAGATTATTTAAAACTCATTATGATTATTTGATAATCGCACCAAAACCACACATCTAACTCACCATTTCAGGGCAGATCTTAAGATATAGAATGGTATTTTTAAGCATTTTGAAAAGATGGGCTTGATCAAGCCGTTAAACTAGTGCTATTCTGATCTCACTGAATGAAACCGAATAAAGGAGCAGTGTTATGATTTCTTCATCTCAGAAACAAGGATTAGTAATGATCGCAGTAATCGTTGGCTTAATGACACTGCCGATGATGTACTAAACATCTGTTACAAAACAAAAAAGGACGCCAAGGCGTCCTTTTTTAGTTCTTCACTCTTCAACTATTGCAGATGTTGTGACAACTCTTCCCAGTGCAGGTAGTACACCACCATCGCCGCGAGCGTCATCAGCATCATTAGCATTAATGCCACACGCCAGATAAACCGACCACTTCTTGGGGTCAGTTCCTTTTCACATTCGATACACACTGCGACAAACGCCTTTCTGTCTTCCAACTGATAGTGCTCTTCTTCCACCACTTGATTACTAATCGTGGCCACGTAATGCAGTTTGGCCAGCACATCATGTGGCAGGCGCTCTTCACAGCTGTTGATCAGCTCTTCCAGATTTTGTCCCTGCGCGTGATATTGGGTCCTCAGCAAGGCTTCCAGTTTCCGCGTTCGCTCGACAACTTGTTCAATATCAGACATCACTGCCTCCCTGCTCATCCGCTTGTGTTTATAGTTGTTTTCAGAATCTGTTGATCTATAGATAAGGGTGAGCAATGCTCACTTCTAGCTTAGCCTTCAAATAGCAAGTCAAAGTGTGACACCAGCCGAAAAACTCGCCTCTCTCACTGTGCATTTACCGGTTTATTTCGTCAAAGTGCTTATAAAATCAGATTATTAGCTTCCACTTGCTGTCAGATGGGGACGACGATGCCGAGCGTATTTTGGATTGCGATTATTGTACTGTTGCTGTTGGGGCTCTGGCTGTTCAGCCAGTTTTACCGCCGCCATATTCAGGGGGAAAACGCCCCCGAACGCAGCACCGAAGTTATCATTCTCGATAAACAAAGCATCTCTATTGAACATCCCCTGCCGGGGCAGGAAGATCGAGAGTACTGGATTTACGTGCAACAAGGAAAACTGGGGCCCAAACGCGAGTTTCAGGTCGGAGTGCACTACTTTCACGCTCTGAATCCAGGGGATCGCGGCGTGCTGACTTATCGCGGTACCCAGTTTTTACACTTTGCCTTGCAGCGCTAAGGCAACAACCAGCGGGTCTTGCCACTGCGAGAGACCAACCAGCTAACCCACAACGAAGCCGCGCCGCTCAATACAATCCACAGCGGAATCACCCAACCCGGATTCCCTTGATACCAGCCGTAAGCTTTCATCGGCCACAGGAATATCGGATGCAACAGGTAAATCCCCAGACTGTGCTGGCTGATAAACGCCACTATCGTCTGCGCCCGCTGCGACAGATGCTCTGCCCACGCGCGACAAAGAATAAAAATCATACTCGCCGCCAGAATGGTATTGAGTGTCTTGTAAGATAGCCAGCGCCCGACCGTGTAACCCTGATACTCAAGGCTTAACGTCACCACCGAATACACTGTGGTATAGAGAGCACCGCCGCCCAAGAGCAGCGCAGTCCAGACTACCCAAGGCGTATTCGGCACTTTCTGATACAGCAAATAGCCGAGCAACAGGTAGCCGCTGTAGAGCCACAATTCCGCGCTCCACACGCCATCAATGAAGAACAGGAACAGCGTCGCACTAACAAGCCAAATTGCCACCCACGCACAAATCGCCAGCGTATCGACCCGTTTCACCAACCACTGCAGCAACGGAATGACAAAATAGAGCGGAATGAAATAATAGAAAAAGCCCAGATGGTAATAGGTTTCGTGTTGCGGGCTATGTTTGAGCGTATCGAGCGCCAGTGCACCGTCAAACCCGTTCGCGCTCCAACCGGAAAGATAAGCATAGAACAGCGACCAAATAATGAATGGCACCAGCACCTTGCCCAAGCGACGTCGCAAATAGTAGTGAAGATCAAAAGGACGCGGATCGCTGAGCATCAAAGCACCGGAGATCAGAATAAACACAGGCACCGCCCAGCGGCTGATCCCGTTGATGGTGACCGCCGTCAGCCACTCCGAAAACGGGATATTCCCCAGCTCTTGCCGATACGGCGCCAGCACGTGAATCCCAATCACAGCCACGGCCGCGATACAACGCAACAAATCAAAAAAAATCACTCGCTTAGTCATAAACCACGCTCTCAAGCCGCCATAGAACTCACTATAGAACGATAACCATGTGCTGTGTAAGAGAAAGGTTAATGATTGGTGAGATCCTTAACTTATTTTCGGAACAATAGTTATTGCCTATCACAACAATGCACACAATCGAATATAGTTATACAAATCACACGGTTATTATGCACTCAACGATTTCACAGAAATCCATCTATTTTCAATTACTAATGAGGTGAGTGTTATGACTACTAATCTGATCGGCCTGGACCGCAACCACAGCCAACAACTTGCTCAGTCACTCAACCGCCTGCTGGCCAACTACCAGGTGTTCTACATGAACACTCGCGGTTACCACTGGAACATCAAAGGTAAAGAGTTCTTTGAGCTGCACGCAAAATTCGAAGAGATTTATACCGATCTGCAAACCAAGATTGATGAACTGGCTGAGCGTATTCTGACGCTGGGTTACCAGCCGCTGCACAGCTTCAGCAGCTATCTGGACAGCACTGAGATTCAGGAACACACCAACGCGACCGATGGCAAAAGCACCATGCAAGGGCTGGTCAACGGCTTTGGTGCATTGATCACACAACAACGCGCCATTCTGGCTCTGGCTTCTGAGGCTGGTGATGAAGGGACTGCCTCACAAATGGGTGACTACATTCGTGAACAGGAAAAACTGGTGTGGATGTTGAACGCGTGGTTGCAATAAGCCAATAAAAAACAAGCCCGTTTAACGGGCTTGTTGTGACAGTTTCGGTAATCCGAGCGAAATTAGGCTGGTCAGCATGAGGAAGCCCAAAGACACCCAAAGACATGCGGCCAGCCCCCCTACCTGAAACAGATAACCCGACAGAATCGTACCAATCAAACGTCCCATCGCGTTGGCCATGTAGTAAAAGCCCACATCGAGCGACACCCCATCGCCCTTGGCATAACTGACAATCAGATACGAATGCAGGGACGAGTTGACCGCAAACACCGCGCCAAACAACATCAACCCTACCGTGATCACCCATTGCGGGTGCCAGTTCAGCGTGACACCGAGCGCCACCCCTGCCGTCACCACACACAGCATCACCGCCCAACGCAGTGCAGCATGACCATCCGGCAATTTACCCTGCGCTTTACCCGTAATGCGCGGCGCGATGCTTTGAATCACGCCATAACCGATGACCCACAGCGCAAGAAAGCCGCCAACCCAGATGTGATCCCAACCAAACACGGTGCCAAGATAGACCGGCAGCGCGACCACAAACCACACATCGCGCGCGCCAAACAAAAACAGACGCGCCGCCGACAGAATGTTCACCGACGTCGATTTAGAGAAAATCTCCGAGAACTTGGGTTTGGCCTTGGCTTTGCCGATATCTGAACTCAGCCAGGTCAGGCTGCCAATCAGCACCAAGACCAACACCGCAGCCATGCACGCCACCGCGAGCTGGAAGCCGAGCAACGTCAGCAGCACACCACCTAAAAAGAATCCTGCGCCTTTGAGCGCGTTTTTCGAGCCGGTCAGAATCGCAATCCAACGATACAGCGCGCCCTGTTGCTCATCCGGCACCAACGTTTTGATCGCGCTTTTCGCGCTCATCTTGTTGAGGTCTTTGGCGATGCCGGATAACGCCTGCGCGGTCATGACCCAGGGAATGGTCAGCCACACGCTGGGCAGCGCCAGCATCCCCAATGCAACGATCTGCATCGCCAGCCCGACGTTCATGGTGCGATTGAGCCCCAGTCGCGCGCCCAGCCAGCCACCGATGAGGTTAGTGACCACGCCAAAGAACTCGTAAAACAGAAACAGCGAGGCGATCGCCAGCGTGTCGTAACCGAGCTGATGGAAATAGAGCACCACCAGCATGCGCAGCGCGCCGTCCGTCAGCGTGAAGTTCCAGTAGTTGAACGTCACCAGCATGTACTGACGGATCGAGTGGTCTAATTTGGCATAAGTTTGCAACATATTCCGATCCAAAATGAGCTTTGGGATCATGATGATCCCAAAGCCCGATTAGCTGATCACACCCGCGACGTGTTCGATGTAACAGCGCTGCTCCGCTTTAGTAAACGCGCCCGGACGCAGGGCCTGAATGCGTTCAATACACTGATCCAGCGGCCAGCCGATATCGAGCAGCAAATGCCCGGCCAGCAAACCGGTACGGCCCGAGCCACCCATACAGTGGATCGCCACTTTGTCGCCGCGTTTGAGCACACTGCGCAGTTGCGGGCTGACGGTTGGCCAGTGCTCAGTAAAGAGCTCATCCGGCACACTGTCGTCTTCAATTGGCAGATGAATCCACATCATGCCAAGCGCTTGGGCGGTATAACCGAGTTGCTCAACCTGTTTGGCCTCCATCTCTTCACGCGTGATCGCGCTGACAATCACACTGACGCCGCTCGCTTTCAGCTGCGTGAGGCTGTCAAACAGGCTGACGTCTTTGGTGCCCGGGCACGGCATCAGCACCAGCGCCGCTTTCTCGACCGGCAGTTCCCACGTCGGATGCATCATTTCGCCAGCCCAACCTTACGCACCAGTTCAGCGGTGCGGGTCGCGTAACCCATTTCGTTGTCGTACCACGCATAGATTTTCACCATGCGCGTGCCCACCACCATGGTCGACAAAGCATCAACGATGGTCGAACGTTGGTCACCGCGGTAATCAATCGACACCAGCGGTTTTTCTTCGAAGCCGAGAATACCTTGCAGCTCACCTTGCGAGGCTTCTTTCAGCAGCGCATTAACTTCTTCGGCGGTGGTATCGCGTTTCACATCAAAAATGATGTCAGTCAGCGACGCATTCGCCAGCGGTACACGCACCGCGTGACCGTTAATCTTGCCCGCCAGTTCCGGAAAAATTTCCACAATCGCCGTCGCGCTGCCAGTGGTGGTCGGGATCAGGCTCATGCCGCACGCACGGGCACGACGCAAGTCTTTGTGCGGCGCATCCAAAATGGTTTGCGTGTTAGTCAAATCGTGAATGGTGGTGAACGACGACTGCTCAATGCCGAGTTTTTCGTGAATCACTTTCACCACGGGGGCAATACAGTTGGTGGTGCACGAGGCCGCAGTGACAATGCGGTGCTGCGCGGGGTCGAAAATGTGGTCGTTCACACCGACCACGATGTTGGCAATACCCGGCTCTTTGACCGGTGCCGACACCACCACACGCTTGACGCCCTGCTCCAGATACTGGTTCAGGAACGCCGTTTTGCGATGCACGCCCGTGGCTTCAATCACCACATCGCAACCCGACCAGTCCACTGCGCTGATGTCACGCTCCTGACTGGTGGTGATGCGCGCTTCACCAATCAGCATGGTATTACCTTGCGCTTCCACCGCGTGGGACCAGCGCCCTTGCACCGAATCGAACTCCAGCAGGTGCGCCAGTGTCGCGGTATCGCCAGCGACATCGTTGATGTGCACAAATTCGACTTCTGGCCAGTCAAATGCTGCACGCATTGCCAAACGGCCAATGCGGCCAAATCCGTTGATTCCGACTTTAATGGTCATTTTTCTCTCCTTAACAGCACGGGCGGTCGGCCATGGTCGCCAGTCGCTGACTGTCGACACCGTATTGTTGTTGCAAACAGTTGGATTGTTTTAATCCGTCGATAATTTTATTCAGCCAGCCTGGCAGCTGGTCTGAAATCTGGTAGTAGACCCATTGGCCCTGACGTTCGTCCACCAGTACGCCGCTCTGGCGCAGCTGCGCCAGATGGCGCGACACTTTCGGCTGACTTTCCTGCAGCGCATGCGTCAGTTCGCACACGCACAGGCGTTTTTCACGGGCAATCAGCAGCAGGCAACGCATACGCGTTTCATCCGCCAGCAGCTTAAAAAATTGGTGAGGTAGCATTGGTGACTCCAATATATTCACATATCCATATATCTTAAATACAAAAAAGCACGCGTCAATGCGCGTGCTCTCGTTGTCATAAAAGTTTCATCTATTCGACGCGGTTGACGTCCTGGCTCCAGCGTGCCGCCGCGGTGAGATCTTGAGTGACATCATTGATTTGCAATCCCAGTTGCAGGCAACAGTGTTCTACCCCTTGCCAATCAGCCTGCTCAAAGCACTCTTCCAAATTGAGCAGTTCACCAAACGGGCCGACGCGCTGATTAAGCGCATCTTTGATCGCTTTGCTGAGCGGCAACTGCTCTACCAGTTCATCCAACGACGTATCCAGCAGGACATCAAGCAGCGAAAACAACCCGACCAGAAATGCCTGATCTTTATGTTCCGTAAAGGGACGCTTGGCGGCCATCAACTGGCAGAACTGCGCCCGTTGCAGCGACAGGTTGTACAGCTCTTTCGGTTTGTTGGCCGAAATGTACGATGCTACCGCCAGCGACACGAAAATTTTCAACCGATCCTGACCCAGATACACCAGTGCCTGGCGAAAAGAGGAAATCGGCACCGCAATCCGATCTGACATGCTGTTCACAAAGCGCAGCAGCTTGTACGACAACGCCAAATCCTGCGCAACTATGTGCTCAATACGTTCGAAATTGACGTCGGGGCGGCACACTTCCTGAAACAGTTGCATTGCCAGCACGTGTTCCGGGCTGACGTAGCGCTGTTTCATAATTTGCGGCTTGCTGAAAAAGTAGCCTTGGAAGAAGGTAAAACCAGCGCGGCGGGTCTGTTCAAACTGCTCCTCGGTTTCTACCCGTTCAGCAAGAAAACGGCGACGACTGCCACGCTCAAGACGTTGCTGAACAATGGCACACGCTTCGTCAATGCCCAGCGCCATAATGTCGAGTTTGACGATGTGCACGTAAGGCAGAAAACGCTCCCACTCCGGCGCGAACACAAAATCGTCCAGCGCGATCAGATAACCGCGTGAACCGAGTTCACGGATTGCAGCTAAGAGTTCATCGGTCGGCTCACAAGTCTCCAGCACCTCGACCACAATCTGGTCTTTGGGCAACGTCAGCGGCAACTTGCGCAACAGGCTTTTGTAGGGAAAGTTAATAAAACAGCGGGAACGGGCGATGGACGGATTCGTGCCCATCGCCAGAAAATTTTCGACAATCAGTCGATATGTCGCACGATCAGAGTCCATGTGCTCAGGAAACGCATTCTCTTCCCCATCACGAAACAGCAGCTCATATCCTAATGTCTGCCGCTTCGCATTTAAGATGGGTTGTCGTGCTACATAAGTGGTATACATGTCACCCTCAAGCGCATTCGGCGTGGGTTATCAGGCTTTAGCCGCCGCCAGCAGCGCGCCACACCCCATAAACATCGAGCCGAATACTCGGTTAATTTTACGCATGATGCGATCGGAACGAATAAAGCGTCCCATTTGTGAGGCCAGCGAGGTATAGCCCAGCATCACGAAAGAATCTATGGTAACGGTTGTGATGCCCAGTACCAAGAGCTGGGTCATCTGATCTCTGGCCGGATCAAGAAACTGCGGAAACAACGCAACCAGAAACACAATCGATTTCGGGTTGGTCAGGTTAATCAGAACCGCTTTGCGCAGCAAAGTTCCAGCACTCAGCGTTTGTGTGGCCGCATCGGCGATCAGGCTGGAGCGATCGCGCCATTTCTGAATGCCAAGCCACACCAGATACACCGCACCGACCCATTTGATGATGGTAAATGCCAGTGCCGATTGCGCCACCAGCGCACCAATGCCGGCGCCCACCAGCATAATGTGAATGGCAAGGCCAATCTGCAGGCCGGCGATCGACGCCAGCGACTTGCGCGTGCCGTAACTCAGTCCGTTACTGATCGAGTTCACCGTACCGGACCCCGGCGCCAGACTAAAAACAATAGCAGTGGCCACATAGGCCAGCCAAACATGCGTATCCATTGCAATTCCTCTCAACTCGCTTATTCTAGCGACCTTAGACAACCAATTTGATACTCACCCCATGTGATGAACCGAGCGAGTGTTATGACCTCACCTTATACTCAAGAGTCAAACTTTGAGCAAGCGATCCAACATGAGATCGCCGATTTCTGGCACACTCGCGCCGAAGGATTTTATCGTTCTTTTGATAAAACAAAGCTTTACTGGTGTTCCCTCACCAAGCCGGAACACAACAAAGCGATTGTGGTGGTCAATGGCCGCATCGAATCGGCCTGGAAATATCAGGAACTGTTCTACGATCTGTTCCGCCAGGGCTACGATATTTACTCTTGTGATCATCGCGGCCAGGGTTTGTCGGATCGATTAATCGACGAGCGAGAGATGGGGTATGTCGACGATTTTCACGACTACGTACAGGACCTGTCCGGCCTGCTCGAACTGTGGGACCTGCGTCGTTATCAGCAACGCTTCCTACTGGGGCATTCCATGGGAGGCGCTATTGCGACCCGTTATGTGCAAACGCACCCGCATCATGATTTCGCGGCGATGGCACTCAGCGCGCCGATGTTTGGGGTCAACATGCCTTGGCAGCTGCGTCCGGTGGCTTTGTCGCTGTCACAAATGTTAACCGCGCTGTACAGCAAACCCACTTACGCCCCCGGTTATAGCGCTTATCTTCCCAAACCCTTTGAGATTAACGCGCTCACTCAGAGCGAAGTGCGCTACCGCTGGTTCCGCGAGCTTTACGAGACCAAACCGGAACTGAAACTGGGCGGCCCCAGTACCCGCTGGGTCTGGCAGGGCCTGATGGCTGCCAAACAGTGCATTCAACTTACCCGCCAGGTACGCCTGCCAACGCTGGTGCTACAAGCAGAAGCCGATACGATTGTCAGCAACGAAGCACAAACCCGCTTTGTCACCAAGCTGGCGCGCACCAACCCACACAGTGCGATTGAAGTGATCCTCGGCTCTCGCCACGAGCTGCTGTTTGAACAGGATCAGTATCGCAATCAGGCGCTGGATGCGTTACTCAACCACTTTGCGAACGTGAACCAAGCCAAATAGAGGAAATTTTGCTACGGCAGGTTTACCCTCTTTTTCCTCTTTCGCTTCACGTACACTAACCACCCAGAGACGCGCCTGCTTCTCCGCTATTTCACCTGTGATTAAGAGGGTTTTATGACCACTGAACGTAACGCATCACCATTTCGCATTGTGGCTTCCGATCTTGACGGCACGCTGCTGGCACCGAATCATCAACTGAGTCCGTTTGCCAAACAGACACTGAAAGATCTGCACCAGAAAGGGTTCACGTTCATTTTCGCTACCGGTCGTCACCACGTTGACGTGGCGGGCATTCGTGAAATTGCGGGCATTCCTGCCTATATGATCACCTCGAACGGTGCGCGCGTGCATGATCAGAATGATCAAGAGATGTACAGCAAAAACGTCCCGCCACACTTAGTGCAGGCGATCATTGATCTGGTGAAAGAAGAGCAAGACATCTACGTTCACATGTACCGTGATGACGAGTGGTTACTGAACCGCGAAGATGAAGTGCTGCGCGACTTCCATGAAGATTCCGGCTTTACCTACCAAATTTTTGACGTCAATGCAGCGCCGACCGACGGCGTGGCCAAGGTGTTTTTCAGCAATGAGAGCCACGACCACGAGCAACTGGTGAAATACGAAACGCTGATCAATGAGCATTTTGGCGATCAGGTCAACGTTGCCTTTTCAACCCCATGGTGTCTGGAAGTGATGTGTGCCGGCGTGTCGAAAGGCGATGCGCTGCAAGCGGTCGCAGAATCACTGGGTCTGACGCTCGACAACTGCATCGCGTTCGGCGACGGCATGAACGACGTTGAAATGTTGTCGATGGCCGGCAAAGGTCTGGTGATGGGGACCGCACACGAGAAAGTGATGCGCGCCCTGCCAAATAACGAAGTGATCGGCAGCAACGCCGATGACGCGGTGCCGCACTATCTGCAAACGCACCTGATTTAATCTCGCGCTTGTTTCGATAGCGCAGAAAAGGCAGCCTCGGCTGCCTTTTTTGTATCGGTGACGGGTTCACCCGTAAATTGCTGACATCAGCGCAGCGTTTCTTTACTCAGAATCGCCTGCCACTCCGCTTCACTGACTGGCATCACCGACAAACGATTACCACGTTTCACCAGCGCCAGTTCACTCAGCTCTGGCATCGCTTTTAGCACGCTCAGCGGAATCACACGCTGCGTTTTACGCACAAACTCGATATCGACCATCACCCAGCGCGGGTTGTCCGGTGACGATTTCGGATCAAAGCAATCACTGCTTGGGTCAAAGGCAAAGTGATCCGGATACGCCTCACGCACTACGCGCGCGATGCCTGCCACCCCAACCTGTTTGCACGAGGAGTGATAAATCAGCACTTCATCGCCCACTTTGATCGCATCACGCAACATATTGCGCGCCTGATAATTGCGCACGCCTTCCCAGCACGAAACCTTTTGTGTCCGCAGAGTGTCAATAGAGAAGGTGTCTGGTTCTGTTTTGAACAGCCAATATGCCATAATGAAACCCGTTTAATGTTCTGTCACGAGGAAGATATAACATGAAGGCGCTGAGAAACCCAACCGCAATCCTGACCGCCCTTATCCTGCAAGCCTGTTCCAGCAGCCAGGCCCCTCAGCCGACCGAAACTGAGCAGCCCAAAGCCAGCCTGGATCAACCCGCGTCGATTCAGCCACAACAGTTTGTGTTGCGTGGTCAGATGGTCGTCGGCCCGGAAGTGCGCGCTCTGACCCCTTGTGGCAGCAATCAGCAGTTGTTACTCGATATGCCGGAAGCGCTGGTGAAACAGGCGACCGAGCTGAGCCAGTCGCCTTACCAAATCATGTATGGCGAAGTCATTGGTCACCTAGCGCCGCCAAGCCAGACTGGCTACAACGGCGATTACGCCGCGCGCTTTGTGGTAGAGCAGGTGAATATGCTGAGTGCGGAAAACCCGCAGCGCTGCAACTTAGCCGCCACGCCAACCCGTGCGTTTGGTACCGAACCATTCTGGAACATGAATTACACCGCCGATGGCCTGACTTTCCAGCCGCTCGGTGGCCCTAAACAGACGTTCAAGATTGACAGCAGCCGTTTGTCTGCCAACCAACGCCTCTACCGTTTCAACGACGGCGAACTGACCCTGACGCGTGAATCCTGCTCCGATGGCATGAGCGACACGCTGTATGGCTGGCGTTCTGAACTGAGCCTCAAAGGCGGCGAATACAAAGGCTGCGCGACGTTGGGCAACAGTGACCCGACGCTGGAATGGGTTGGCACTTACTTTGCCAGTTCAACCCAGAACAACGGCTTTAGCGTCACACTCAATCTCGATGCCGATCATATGGCCACTACCCGCTATCACTACAGCAGCGGAGAAGCCGATATCGTTGAGCGCGGTTACTGGCAGCAGTTGAATCCGCGTCAGATTCAAGTGGTGATGACCCAACATCAGCAGCAGTATTTGCTGTCAGAACGCGTCTTCACCCGCGACGGCAGCACGCTCAGCGCCGACAAAGAGAAAGTCGGCAGCGTGGTCTACCCGATCGCCAACGGCGGATTGGTGCTGTTTTCTGCCAGTCAGGTAACGGCTCCGCAAGCAATGCTGTTACCGATAGGCGAACAGCAGATTGCCTCCCGCGATGACTATGAAGAGGATGTTGACCAAGCGCTGCGCCGCTACTTTGCGCTGCATAACACCGCGCCAGAAAACACGCAGTACCGCTGGCTGAAATACGATTTGAACGGCGACAGCCAGCCTGAACTGCTGGTACAGCTGGACTGGTGTGGTTCCGGTGGCTGCACGCTGCTGGTGTTCCAGCAGCAGAATCAGGAGTGGCGCTTTAACAGCCGCATTACGCTGGTCCGCACGCCCTTTCAACTCGGTAAGCAGAACACTCACGGATGGCAGGACCTGATGCTGCCAGTCAGTGGCGGTGGCGCGCAAGCCGCAACCCACCGTTTGCAATACAACGGCATCAGCTACCCGGTCAATCCGAGCATTGCTGACGTTGCCAACCAAGATGACATCAGTGGCGTCACCCTGTTTGCTGACGGCTTATCACCCAAGCAGGCCGGAGTGAAACTGTGACACCTTGCCCGCAATGCCTGTTGGTACACCAGTGCGTGTGCCCTCAGGTACCCCAGCTTAGCAGTGCGTTGCAATTGTCCTTATTGATGCACGACAACGAAGCTCAGCGTGACACCAACACCGGGCGCTGGCTGAATGCAGCCCTGCCTGACTGCCACAGTTTCAGCTGGAGCCGGGTTGAGCCTAACGCCGCACTCAACAAGCGTATCGCCGACCCTGACTATTACTCATTGCTGGTATATCCGGGAGAGCAGAGCCTGAACTTGGACAACGCGCTGGAGCAGGCACGCGTGCTGGGGTGCCTGCCGCATTTTATTCTGCTCGACGGCACCTGGCAGGAAGCGAAAAAGATGGAGCGCAAAAGCCCGTGGCTCGAGGATTTGCCACGAGTCACCCTCAGCCCTCAGCAACTGTCGCGCTATCGGCTGCGGCGCAATCAGAGTGACGGCCATCTGTGTACACTGGAAGTGGGGTGCGAGCTGCTGCGTGCGATTGGCGAAGCGCACAATGCCGAGCAACTCGACGCTTTTTTTGCAGAATTTATGGCTATTTTTCAGGCCGATAAGAGCGGCCATTGCTGGCAGCGCCCTTAGTCATGAATGTTAAGCGTGAATCTTCACTTTAGCTGAGGCGCTGCGGCGCGCCCAAATGGAAGCCTTGCAGATAATCGACGCCCATCTCTTCGCTGATGCGGCGCACGTCATCGTTGTGGACAAACTCAGCCACTGTTTTGGCATTCAGTACCTGACACAGCTGCACCAGTTGCTGAGCGATGCGGCGCTGCTTCACATCCTGATCGATATTACGAATCAGGCTGCCATCCAGTTTGATCACCTGCGGTTCCAGTTTGACGATTTCATCAATGTTGGAATAACCGGAACCAAAATCGTCGACGATGATGCTCGCACCCAGTGAGCGGAAATGGTTACACACTTCGATCATGTGGCCATAATCTTTAATCTGTTCGGTTTCCAGTACTTCCAGACCAACCCGGCTCGGATCCGGCAGCGATTTGATCGCCTCTTCCAGATTGAGCAGCGTGCGCTCACTCATAAAGTCCTGCGGCGCAAGGTTGATGGAAAAGGCTTCGCTGCGATCGCGCATCAAATCAAAGGTTCGATTAATCATCTGGCGACTGAGACGAGTGTAGAGATGCGTGCCTTCGATGATCGGCAAAAAACGCCCCGGCAAAATAATTTCGCCGTCATCTTCAATCCGCACCAGACATTCATACGACGCGAGTTCATGGCTGTGTGCCTTGAAAATCGGCTGCGCATAGACCAGCACGTTGTTATCCAGCACTGCCCGGCTCACACACGATAACCAACCCAGCCGCTCCTGACGCATCTGCTCTTGGGCGCGCAATTGGCTGGCGTTACAGAAATGGCGGTTGTGCTGCTGTGCGTGGCGACGTGCCTCTATCGCGCGCAGCAATAAATCATCCGGATCTTTGTCCGGAAAATCACGGCGGCTGACCAAACCGGCACACAGCGACACCGAGACATAATCCACCTCCGGCAGACCGAAAGGTTCGAAGTTCACATGCTCCAGTTGGTCAACAAACTGAGAGAATGTCAGGTGAATAAACTCTTCATCCGCTTCACTGCGAAACAGTGTGGCCCACTCGCCCACACCGATAGCAAACAGCTCGCTGCGTCCCGCCAGATGCTGATGCAGATAGTGCTGAAAATGAGCGCTGAGATCCTGCAGCAGACGGTCGCCGACTTGATAGCCATACTTTTCATTAATCTGGTTGAAGTTCGTCAGTTTGAGTGCCAGCAGATGATGGTTGCCAGCCATGCGCAGTAATTTCTCACGCAGCACGACCCGGTTCGGCAATCCGGTGCGCGGGTCGACACGATAACTGGCCGTCAGCATGCTGGCCTGACTCTGAATCTTGTGCGCCAGGTTGAGGTTCATCTCATCCAGATCCGACAGCGAATTACGAATCAGACTGAACAGAGGAGCAATGACATCATGGCGGCCAAAGCTGAAAGGCTCGCTCGGCCGTTCCACCACGTCGCCTTCACGCAGGGCGAGATAGGTCATGCTGTGATGCAGCGTACGCTGCATGGTGCCGTCATGCCACAGCTCGCCAAAGCAGTAACAACCTTGCGTCGGTGCGACGGCCTGCAATGGTAAAAGCTCTTGGTTTTCTTCGATAAATTCCAACCGCGAAGTGCAGTTGTAGACAAAAATCTGTTCAGGCTGAAAGGTGCGCAGTTGCTCAGCGCCAAGGTACACTTGCTCAAGCGTCAGTGACGGATGGTCAAAACAGAAGCGGACTTCATCGCCCACCGACAACGGCTTATTCAGGACCAGACCCGGTTCATCCTCATACATCGGCACGTACACGTCCTGACGCTGTAAGTCACCTTTGATGAGCGGAAAGTTGTGCAGCAGCTCAAACGGCACATGCTGGCCATCGCCCAGGTAGCGGTTATATACGTCCTGCACTGGCAAATCATCAAGACGATACAGCGTATTGCCATCAGCTTTGGTGACGCGGAAATTACGCCCGATCGGGTTCCATTCCGTGTAAGCCGCATTGCTGACATGCAAGTTGTCACCATGCAACGCCACCGACACCATGGCATGCTGGTAGGTTTTAGTGCCAAGTAGCACCCAACGCTCGCCATCAACCTGCCCCGCCGCACCACCAGCCACCGGCACACCCGGCGTCAGATGATTGAACGCACCGATACGTTCGGTCCGCTCCATGCTCATGCGCTCTGCAAAGCAGATGATCGCCCGCGTATTGGCCTGCACCGCTAAATCGGTCACCAGGTTCTGCGTATCACGCACCGGATTACTGCTGTAGCGACTCACCGCGCTGCTGAGCGTCGTGTCATCAAAGCGGCTGAACAGCAGCAGCGTACCCTGATGGTGAATATCACCGTGATGAATGAGTTGCCCTGAGCTCAGACCAATCAGCGTGACTTGTGGATAAATATGCACAAGTTGCTCAGCTAAGGGCTCGATCTCCTGCGCAGGCAGACTGGAGAACAATTGAATAAGCGTACTGCCATGAGCAGAAAAGGAGAAGGCCGATAAGGCTTGATTAAGCGATTGATGTGCTGGAATAAAAAGCGAGGATGTGAACATGTAATCCAACTAACTCATCATGAGTGACTGGCGATCCGGTGGACTGGTTACCATAAAACATACTGATTAATAAGTTAATTGCAGAGCACAAAAATAACAATCTTTATTCAAATAATTAACTGATTAAGTTGAGATAGCTTATGGATCTCGATATCTGGAAGTAGTCTTGCTTTGGCTGTTGCACGTAAGGTGAGACCTTGATCGTTGTACCAGCAGGCTTGAAAGCCGTTCTGCTTAGCGCCCTGCACATCAGTAACCAGGTGGTCACCAACGTGCAGGATGGCGTGAGCGGGTAAACCAAGGAAAGTGCGCGCTTTATCAAACATGTCCGGATACGGCTTGGCGTGACCATCCGGGCCCGCCTTCAGCACCAACTGAAAATAGTGGCCGAGACCGATTTTTTCGACATTGACGTTGCCGTTAGTGATCGCCACCAGCGGAATTTTTGCTGCCAACTGAGCCATCACGCGGTGTGTTTCCTCCGGCACATCGACCAGATTACGCAGTCGCATCACTTCCTCAAGCGCATCACTGGCCGCTTGTTCTGCCTGTTGCGGGCCATAACCGAGCGCAATCAACCCTTGGCGAATCTGCTCAAAACGCCACAGCGTGACATCATGAGTCAACCATGGGTTGTCTTCGGCGAGGCGCATTTTCAGCGCTTTCCACCACGGCATCGGCTGAGTCGCCGTAACCGGATGTTGACGATGCAACCACAACGCCGCCTGCTGCTCGACGTAACGAATCACCGGACGGTTATCGTACAACGTGTCATCCAGGTCAAAGGTCATGGCCTGAATCGGCTGCAGGTTGCGATAAATCAGCATCGGTTACTCCTTGTCTTTTTTGCGGGCACGCGGGTGGGCTTGGTCATACACCTGCGCCAGATGTTGGAAATCCAAATGCGTATAGATTTGGGTGGTCGAAATGTTCTCATGCCCGAGCAACTCTTGCACCGCGCGCAGGTTGTTGCTCGATTCCAGCATATGTGTGGCGAATGAGTGACGCAGTTTATGCGGGCTGATGTGACTGGCCACCGACTGTTTGTGCCCCCATTCCGCCATACGTTTTTGCACGTTGCGATGCGAAATCCGTACGCCCAGTTTGGAGATAAACAGCGCGGGTTCGTCTCCTTTGAGCAACGAACTACGCACCTTGAGCCATTTACCAACCCACTCTTTGGCCTGACCGGCAAACGGCGCTTTGCGTTCTTTGTTACCTTTACCAACCACGCGGATTTCTCCGGCGCTGAGGCTGACATCACGCACATCAATCGCCACCAGCTCTGCCAAACGCAGGCCAGCGCCGTACATCAGTTCCATCATGGCACGATCGCGGATCGCCAGCGGGTCATCTTCGTTCACTTCCAGCAACTGCGCCATTTCATCGACATCAAGGTTTTTCGGCAGCGGACGTTTCTTACGTGGCGCCGATACCCCTTTGGCTGGGTTGGCACTCAGCTCTCCGCGCAGGATCAGGAAATCAAAAAAGCTACGCAGCGACGACAACCGGGTCGCCAAGCTGCTGGCTTTCATCCCTTCACGCATGCCTTTGCTCGCCAACTGGCGTACCCAGGCGGCATCGACCTGTTGCCAGCTCTTGAGCCCCATCTGGTTAAGATGCTGCGCCATGGTGGTGAGTTGCTGCTTGTAGTTGCGCTGGGTGTGCAGGCTGAGCCCCTTTTCACTGCGCAGATACTCGTAAAAGCGCTCCAGAGGACGGCCAAGACTATCAGGCAGAAGGTTGGCTGAGTCGATCATGCTCGGTCACCTGCCAGGGTAGAATGTCTATCAGATGCGACAGTACCAGCGCCAGATGACGCAGGAACAGTGTGTCCATGCACGGCTGGAAATGGCCGCCATCGTCACTGGCAAACGCCAGCACGCCCTGCGGGCTGCGTTTTACCAGCGGCAGAATCACGTACGAGCCCATTTCCGGAGCCAGATTATCTTCGCCGAACAGATGATGACGATCCACCTGACGCAGACGGCCCAGATACGCGCTTTTGCCGTTGAAGTGATTGGTTGAAAAACGTTGCCACTGCTCTTTACTCAATGCATAACGCGGGTGGTCATGACCGATGAGACGCACATAGGCCGTCAAACCCAGCAATTGTGCTTTGGCTTCAATCGCGCGGCAGACTTCGGTCAGACTGGCGCATTGCAGAATCTGCTCCTGCAAGTCCATAAATTCATGGAAAGTGCGATCGTTGTTGGCAGCCAGAGACATTAAGGTGGTGATCTCTTCTTCCAGCTCCTCGATCCGCTGGCGCTGACGCGCCATCTGAATGTGTACCAGCGACACTGACCCCATCTCCTGATGAGGCAGTGCCAGCCTGTCCACCAGATCCGGACGGTGAGAAAAGAAGTCCGGATGGTCTTTGAGATACTCTGCGACCACTTCGGCCGTCAGTGCATCAGCTTCCAGTTGCGACAAAACAAATCCTTATTAGCAAGAGAGTTGGCCGTCAAAGACGTGTGTCGCCGGACCAGTCATGTACAGCGGTTTGCCCGGACCTTTCCAGCTGATTTCCAGATCGCCACCCGGCAAATGTACCGTCACGGTCTCATCCAGCAAATCCTGCACAATGCCGATAGCCACCGCGGCACACGCGCCACTGCCACACGCCTGCGTTTCGCCCGCGCCGCGTTCATACACGCGCAGATTCACTTCGCTGCGATTGAGCACCTGCATAAAGCCGGCATTGACGCGTTCAGGGAAACGTTCATGCGATTCCAACAGCGGACCCAGCGTTTCAACGTTGGCGGTTTTGACATCGTCAACCACGGTCACCACGTGCGGGTTACCCATGCTGGCCGCGCCACAGAACAGCGTCTGCTCTTCAACGCGCATGATGTAGGTCTTTTCCGCTTGCTTGGCGCGGAACGGGATTTTGCTCGGTTCAAACTCCGGCACACCCATGTTGACGGTGATCTGGTCATCGTCTTCCACGTTGAGCACCATTTTGCCTTTCTTGGTGCTGACGCTGATGCTGTATTTGTTGGTCAGGCCTTTCATGCGCACAAAACGGGCAAAACAGCGCGCGCCATTGCCGCACTGCTCCACTTCACTGCCGTCAGCATTGAAGATGCGGTAGTGAAAGTCCGTTTCCGGATCGTAAGGTGCTTCGACCACCAACAGCTGATCAAAGCCCACCCCGGTATGACGATCCGCCATGCGGCGGATCAGCTCAGGGGAAAAGAATACGTTCTGGGTAATGCAGTCCACGACCATAAAGTCATTACCCAAACCGTGCATTTTAGAAAAATGGAAATGCATAATGCGTCACTTTACTCCGGCAGAAGGCTCTCAAGGGCCCACAGGCTCGACAGCTCTTCGCGTTGACGCACTAAGTGGGTTTTGTCACCGTCGACAATCACTTCCGCCGCACGCGTACGGGTGTTGTAGTTTGACGACATCGCAAAACCATATGCGCCAGCAGAACGAACCGCCAGCAGGTCACCCTGCTTGAGCACCAGTGAACGGTCTTTACCCAGGAAGTCCCCGGTTTCACACACAGGCCCTACTAAATCATAGGTCAGCGCAGCACCTTCGCGCGGAGAAACCGGCACGATATCCTGCCATGCCTGATAAAGCGCCGGGCGCATCAGGTCATTCATCGCCGCATCAATAATGGCGAAGTTTTTGTGTTCAGTGTGTTTGAGGAATTCGACTCGGGTCAATAGCACACCCGCGTTAGCGGCAATCGCGCGGCCCGGTTCAAAAATCAGTTCCAGATCCTGATGGTTGGCCAGACGCGACAGCAGCGCCTTGGCGTACTCTGAAGGTTGAGGTGGTAATTCATCACGATACACCACACCCAGACCGCCACCCACATCCAGGTGTTTGATGTTGATGCCTTCCGCTTTCAGGCTGTCAATCAGTGCCAGCAGGCGGTCGGTAGCATCAATGAAAGGTTCAATCGCCGTCAGCTGTGAGCCGATGTGGCAGTCGATACCGTGAATTGAAATGTTTTCCAGACGTTGTGCCAGACGGTAAACATCCGGCGCACGGTCAAACGCGATACCAAATTTGTTGTCGCGCAGGCCGGTGGAAATATAAGGGTGAGTTTTGGCATCCACATCCGGGTTAATACGCAGCGAAATTGGGGCTTTCACGCCCATTTCGCCTGCAACCTGGTTCAGGCGTTCCAGCTCAGGTTCCGATTCTACGTTGAAGCACTTAATATTGAGCTCCAGTGCGCGTTTCATCTCCGCCGCGGTTTTGCCCACGCCCGAGAACACCACTTTCGCCGGGTTACCGCCCGCCGCCACCACACGTTCCAATTCACCAGCCGACACGATATCGAAGCCAGAACCCAGACGAGCCAGTGTGTTGAGCACACCCAGGTTCGAGTTCGCTTTCACCGCATAACAAACCAGATGGGGATGATCGCCGACCGATTTGTCAAACGCGTGCCAGTGACGCTCCAGCGTCGCACGTGAATAAACATACAGCGGGGTGCCATAATCCTCAGCCAATTGAGCCAGTGATACGTTTTCCGCCCAAAGTTGGCCATCATCCTGATAATTGAAGTAATCCAAAATACTTTCCCTTAATATAATTGTTTGAATTTACTGATTTTGTTCACTCTGTTGAGCGTCATCAGGCATGTACAGCGGGCCTGTTTGACCGCAGCCTGCCAATGTCAGAAGGGACAGTAAAAACAGTGCGGTGATGGACTTTTTCATTTTGCATATCGTGATTATTGAATCAATGCCCCCTATAATCGCACCACAATCAGGAAAAGCAATAGGATAGACAGGATGAACGAGACTGAATTTCATCAACTGGTCGACAGCCAGATGCAAATCATCGAAGAAGCCATTGATGAATCCAGCGCGGACATCGATTTCGAAACCTCCGGCAACGTGATGACGCTGGAATTTGATGATGGCAGCCAGATCATCATCAACCGTCAGGAGCCGATGAAAGAGATTTGGCTGGCGTCGAAATCCGGTGGCTTTCACTTTCAGTGGAAAGAACAGCAGTGGATTTGCTCTAAGACGGGAATGGAACTGTTTACGATGGTGAAGCAAGAGTGTGAAAAACACGCGGGTGAAAGCATCGACTGGGCTTAATCGCCCAAAACGCAAAAAGAGCACTTGAAGTGCTCTTTTTTATTGGTTTGAATCAACGCAGGGTCAGGCGTTTACGGCTTTGGAAGGCTTGGAATACACCGCTGAGTCGTTGCGGTACGGCACAACATAGCTGCCGCCCTCTTCCGGATGAATGATCTGATAATACTGCGGCAGATTGAAGTTAATCAGCTTCGACGCCAGCTGGCTGTCATCACGTACCGAGGTATAGAAGCTGTTGACGCTGGCAATCATCTCATCTTTTTCACCACTGAACTGGTGATACACTTCCACCCGGTTGGTTTCATCCAGCACATAAATGTTGAAACCTTTATCGGTATCTTCAAAGAAGAACTGCACCAAACCTTCACTGGCAAAACCATCCACCACGTCCGGCAGTTGATAATCCTGCTCGCGATCCAGCATCAGCAGCGGAGAGCCTTTGAGCTTGTTGCTTGAAATACTGCGGTAGAAATCAACCGAGTTTTCCAAACGCTGCACCGATACGCCGCGACGTTCAAAGAACAGACCGTACATTTGCGAGCCGATACGCAGTGCTTTAAAGCGGCGGCGTTTTTCCTGCTCAACCGGTTTGAGGCGCAAATCAATGCACTCGGCCAGCAACTGATACACCAGATTACGCATCACGCCACGCAGGTTTTTGCTATAGCAGAACACATCCACCGATTCCGGCGGTAACGCATCCTGATGCATTTTACCCAACACGGTTTTCAGCGCGTCGAGCATCGCGGTTTCGCCTTCAAAGTGCAACGTCCGCACTTCCTGCCACGAGTTGCGATAGACCAAATCCACACTGCCGACCAGACAGCGCTGCTCCGCGCCGAAGCTGAAGATATCCACGTTCTTGAGATCCACTTTGAGCGACTTACCACTCAGTTCAGCGGTCGGGTCATTTTCAAAGTTGATGAACATCGCCAGCTGGCTGATCTCACACGGACTCGCCAGCGCCGACATGGTCGGGCGACGTTTGTGCAGTGAGAAGGTGTTTCGCAGGTCGCTCACCATCTGATAGAACTTGTCGATGTCGAGATGCGCTTCACGCACCACCGAATGCAGACGCGTCGATTCGGTGATCAGGCCGTTGAAAAACGCCCACGCCACCAGCTTACTCAGGTATTCGTTGTGCTCAAGATACGGCTGGCCCAGAATGCGATGCGGCACCAGCGGCTGCTTATACAGATACCAGCCCGCTTTGTTGGTACGGCCCTGACACACTTCGATGAAGGTCAGATCCGGCTCATGCAGGTCGGGAGAAATCTGTGGATTAAGCAGCGTGACTTTACCCGGCAGTACCTCAAACGCGGCGTACAGCTTACGCGCCAGAATCGAGATATCCTGCGGGCTGATCGCCGAGGTAATGTCGTTGCGGCGTGCGAACTGAATCAGGTTGCGGTAGCTGAGCATCAGTGCGTCCAACAGCGCGTGGTGCACGCCTTTAACCTGCTCAACTTTCCAGTTGCGGCGGTTGTCGAGTTCCTCAATCACGTCCGCTCCCCAGTTCCAGGTTTTGATCATGTCGCTCAGCGCTTCACGGCGCCAAGCCACCGAACCAACACCCGGCTCACGTGAGAGTTTTTCGTGGGTTTTGAGGTAGAAACAGCGACGCACCAGATCGAGGCGGGCATGATCGCCGATGCGTTCCAGATAACAGGTCACTTTCGCCAGCATCAGATAGTAGGCGTCCATGCTATAGAGATCAGGCTCATGAGCAAAGAAACGACGCTTGGTGTCGATACTTAATAGTTGAGTGTGCGGGTACTCCCACGAATACGCTTCGAGCAGAGTCGCTTTCAACACCGATTTGTACGGTGAGTCGATACTCTTGTATAGCTGCCACAAGTTGGCACCGAAGTACTCTTCGGCCGGTATGCGATTCAGACGACCAAAGTCGATCCATTCGCAGCAGTTGATGTACTCATTGGCACACAGCTGCTTAACGTATTCGTCGTAGCACTCTTCCATTTCAGGCGGCACGATTTGCCACAGCAGACGTTTACCCGCCAGTCGCACCGCAGAACGGTAGAACTCATCGAGCAGCAACAAATGCTGAGAAGAACCGCAGTTCTCGCCCGTCATTTCGTCTGACTGCTTATGGCGGAAACGCTGCTCATCCATAATAAAGAAATTCGCTTCCACCCCCTGGCTTTTCGCCCAGTCGGTGATCAGTAAACACTTGTTGCCGAGACGTTCACGCGCATCACACCCCATAGTTGCATCGACACACACCCAGATATCGAGATCGCTCGACGTACTCTGGCCAATCGATGAGGTACTGCCCATGGTATACAAACCGAGAATTTGCGGATGTGCGGCCGTTGCCAATGCCTGATTCAGTGCCAGCTCGGTATCATCGACCATCTGTTGCTGAATCTCGTTCAGCTCAAATTGGTGTACGCCATGCGGAACATCGTCGGCAAAATAACCGGGAATTAACGGGTGGTTGTAATGAAACAGTGCGGGGATCAGATGGAAAACACGCTGACCTTGTAAATCCATAAGCGCCAGCGCACGCTCAGTGCGTTGCCGGTTCAGCTTATCCAGTCTCTGTATTAAGGTCGTTGTGTAAGCCTGCAAGGTGGATTCCTTGGTTGAAACATAAATGCGCGTTTTGGTTATGTTTTACGCGAATGCGTCAACAAAACGTGATCAATTTAACACTTTAATTTGTGTTGGTAAAGCTATCTGCACACCATGTCACACCAAAGTCGTAGAGCCAGAAGACGCAGATTTCCAGCCCGCCATAGTGTCGGCGCTAACGGTTGCTTTGTAATAATAGCTCAGTTTACAAACGAGAACCTAGTCACACTATTTTGCGTGATCAGTGTGAATCGTCCATCAAACCAGCATCACGGTGATCTTGGAGTGAGAATTTCCCCACCCTTAATGGTAGGATGAGGCCATTATTGACTGTCTAACGGGAATATCATGACCTCTACCACCCCCATTCGAATTGCCACTCGTCAAAGCCCACTCGCCCTATGGCAGGCGCATCATGTAAAAGACGCGCTGCAGGCTGCCCATCCCGGGCTCGAAGTGGAACTGGTAACGATGGTGACCCGTGGCGACGTGATTCTCGACACCCCACTGGCGAAAGTCGGCGGAAAAGGCCTGTTCGTCAAAGAACTGGAAGTGGCGATGCTGGAAGGCCGCGCTGATTTAGCGGTGCACTCAATGAAAGACGTGCCGGTCGATTTCCCGGAAGGCCTTGGCCTGGTGACCATTTGTGAACGCGAAGATCCGCGTGATGCGTTTGTCTCCAATACGTATGCATCACTGGATGAGCTTCCACATGGTGCCATCGTCGGTACCTGTAGCCTGCGCCGCCAGTGCCAGCTGAAAGAAGCGCGCCCTGATCTGGTGATCAAAGAGCTGCGCGGCAACGTCGGTACTCGTTTGGGCAAACTCGATGCGGGCGAATTTGATGCCATCATTCTCGCCGCAGCGGGTCTCAAACGTCTGAAACTGGAGCAGCGTATTCGCAGCTTTATTGAACCAGAGCAGTCGCTGCCAGCGGTCGGACAAGGCGCGGTCGGCATTGAGTGCCGTCTGGATGATGCGCGCCTGCGCGAACTACTGGCACCGCTAAGCCATGCAGAGACCACCGATCGCGTGCTGTGTGAGCGCGCAATGAACCTGACGCTGGAAGGCGGTTGTCAGGTGCCGATTGGCAGCTACGCGCTGCTGGAAGGCGACGATTTGTGGCTGCGTGCGCTGGTCGGCGAGCCGGACGGTTCCCACATTGTGCGTGGCGAAATCCGCGGCCCGCGTCAGGATGCCGAACGTCTGGGTGTCGAACTGGCCAATCAACTGCTGGCCAACGGCGCGCGCGACATTCTGACCAAGTTGTACGCCGAGCACGAATAAGCCATGGCCGTATTGGTGACGCGCCCCGATGCGCAGGGACAGGAGTTGTGTCAGCAGCTGACACAACTTGGTATTGATGCCCTCCACCATCCGCTCATCGCCATCGAGGCAGGTGCCGACCTGCCTCTGCTACTTCCCGACCTTTATCACTGCGATATACTAATTGCCGTCAGTCAGCATGCGGTGACATTTACCCACCAGTTTTTGCAATCTGAGCGATCTTTGTGGCCAACTTCAGCTATTTACCTTGCCGTTGGTCAAAAAACTGCACACGTTTTAAGCAAACTTTCTGCGCAACCAGTACACTACCCGGACGTCAGCGACAGCGAACATTTACTGGCTCTGCCTGAACTGCACTCGGTGCAGGGAAAATCCATCACCATCTTACGTGGCAACGGCGGGCGTGAACTGATTTTCGACACGCTGGTCGAACGTGGCGCGCGCGTCTGTTATCGCGAAGTGTATCAGCGGGTTGATCTGCCATTTGCCGGTGATACCTGCGTCGCTGCCTGGCAGCAAGCTGGCGTAGATACGCTGGTGATCACCAGCAGCCATCAACTGATGTTTTTTGTTTCGCAACTGACCGCATCCAGCCTGAGCTGGGTGCTTGGTCTGAAATTACTGGTTCCCAGTGACCGAATCGCCCACGATGCCAAAGCCTTGGGATTTCAAACTATCGTGACTACAGGAAGTGCGGCGAACCCAGATTTAGTGGCGGCTCTCCAGCCCTAACACACAGGACTCTTAGCAATGACAAGTAAAAACAACAATCCTCAGCAGGAACCTGAACAACAACCAAAACCTGTCCCTGCTGCCGATAACACTCCCCAAGATAAAACGGACAAAGCCTCTGCTACTGACAGTACAATGGTGGCGCCAACTAACACTGAGGCTAAACCTCAGAGTCAGCCAGACTCCACACCGGTTTTTGAAGAGAAACAAGGTAAGCGCGGTGTCAAACTCGGCACCATCGCTATTGTGCTGGCCGTGCTGTTTGGCGGAGGCCTGACGTTGCACAGCCAGCAACAACAAGCCGAATACCAGGCGCAGATCCAAGCGCTGCGCGCCGAACTCGAACAGACGCGCAGCAGCATCAACGAACAACTCGATGCGACGAAGCAAGAAGCACTGAGTAAAACCACTGAGATGACTCACCGCGCCGAAGTGGTGCTGGCCCAGCAGCAAAAGAGCATTGAAAGCCTGCAACTGGCCGTAGCGGACATGAAAGGCCGCCGCCCGAACGACTGGCTGCTGGCCGAAGCCGATTACCTAGTTAAGCTTGCCGGACGTAAACTGTTCCTTGAGCACGATGTCGACAGCGCAACCCAGCTAATGGAAAGCGCCGACCAGCGCATCGCCGCATTAAACGACCCCAGTCTGACACCGTTGCGCAAAGCCATGGCGAACGACATCACGACACTCAAAGCGATTCCCCTGCTGGATCGTGACGGTCTGGTACTGCGTCTTACCAGCCTGCAACAGCAAGTTGATCACCTACCGCTGGCCAACGCCATTCTGCCGGATGCGCCGCAGGAAACCGAGCAAGCGGTTTCAGAAGACATCAACAACTGGCAACAGAACCTGATGACATCGCTGAAAGACTTCGCCGACAACTTCATCACTTTCCGTACCCGCGATGGCAACGTGGTACCGCTGCTGTCACCGCAGCAACATTTCTATCTCAAAGAAAACCTCAAAGCCAAGCTGGAAACGGCGATCAAGTCGGTCTACACCGAGCAGCAGGAAATCTACACCGTCTCACTCACCACCGCCGATCAATGGTCGAAGTCGTTCTTCAATCAAAGTGACAACCGCGTGAAAACCTTCAACCAGACACTGGAGCAACTGGCGAAGCAGCAGGTGCAGGTTGAATATCCGGTCAAGCTGGAAACCCAGAAGCAACTGGCGGATGTGATCACTGAACGTCTGCGCCGCTCGGTCAGCTCGATGACAACGGAGGCTAACTGATGGTCCGTTTACTGTTTCTGTTTGCCGTATTAGGCTTAGGCCTGTTTGCTGGCACACAATATGCCGGCCAGCAGGGTTACGTGCTGATCTCAGTCGCCAGCCACACCATTGAAATGAGCGTCACCACGCTGGTGATTTTCGTGATTGGCGCTCTGGCGGGTTTGTTCGCGCTGGAATATCTGCTGAAAAAACTGATTTACGCCAGTTCCAATACCTGGAACTGGTTCAGCGTACGTAAGCTGCGCCGCTCGCGTCGTTACACCAACGAAGCGATCATCAAACTACTGGAAGGTGACTGGAAACAGGCGGAGAAGAAAGTCACGCGCTGGGCCAATCACCATGACATGCCGCTGCTGTGCTATCTGGTAGCGTCTGAAGCCGCAAATGGCATGGGTGATCGCGCCAAACGCGACCGTTACCTGGCGCTCGCCGCGCAGCAGGAAAATGCGGCATTGGCGGTAGAACTGACTCGTGCCAAACAGCAATTAAGTGATGGCGAACTGCAAGCCGCGCTGAGCACGCTAAGCGCACTGCAAGCTGAGCATCCGAATAATACGATTGTGCTCAATCTGCTCAAACAGACTTACACTCAGCTTAAACAGTGGCAACCGCTGCTGGATCTGCTGCCAAAACTGGTCAAAGCCAAACGCATGACGCAGGATGAAGCCGATAAGCTGGCACTCACTGCCCAGCAAGGGGTGATGGAAACCATTGCCAGCCAGAAAGGCAGCGAAGGATTGATTGCGCACTGGAACAGCTTACCACGTAAACTGAAGGCAGAAGCTCAGCTGGAACTCAGCCTGATTCGCCAGCTGATTTCGCGCAAAGCCGACTACGAAGCCTTCACCCTGATCAAAGAGAGCCTGAAAAAACGCCCATCGCCAGAACTCTACGCATTGCTGCCGGAGCTCAACATCAGTGACCGTCATCCGGCGATTGTGCTGCTTAAAGATGCGCTCAACCGCGATGGCAACAATGCCGAGGCGCACAGCGCCTTGGGCCAGTTCTATCTGCGTGAGCAGCAATGGGCCGATGCGCAGCAGCATCTGGAAAAAGCCTTGTCACTGCGCTCGAGCGTGTCGGATTACGCCTATCTGGCCGATGCGTTAGAAAAACAGAACCTGACCAAAGCCGCTCACGAAGTGACGCGCAAAGCGTTGTCGCTACTGGAATCGGCGTAAGTTTTAACGCGCACCGCATAACAAAAAAGCCAGCAGAGATGCTGGCTTTTTTCATGCTGAGTCGTGCTTAAATCACGCGTGAGAACTGCTGCTGACGCGCGCGATCGCGCAGGTATTTGTCAAAGCACATACAGATGTTGCGGATCAGCAAGCGGCCACGCAACGTCACACTGATGTGCCGCTCATCGACTGTCACCAGCTCATCGTCGATAAAGGTTTGCAACAGCGCCAAATCTTGGCGGAAGTAGTCATTGAAACGCACTCGGAACTGGCGCTCAATCGCACTCTTATCGAGTTTAAAGTTACAGATCAGTTGCTTAATCACTTCACGGCGCAGCAGGTCATCGCTATCGAGCGACACCCCTTTCCACAGCGCGTGACGCATTTCGTTGACCTGAGCGTAGTATTTTTTCAGCTCTTTCTGGTTCTGCGCGTAGGCATCGCCAATCATCGAAATCGCCGACACACCAAAACCGACTAAATCACACTCGCCTTGGGTGGTGTAGCCTTGGAAGTTGCGGTGCAGCACGCCATTACGCTGCGCCACCGCCAGTTCATCATCCGGTAAGGCAAAGTGGTCCATACCGATAAACTGATAACCCGCATCCGTCAGCGTGTTGATGGTGTATTGCAGAATCGCCATTTTCTCTTCTGGCGCGGGCAGGTCTTCGTCTTTGATTTTACGTTGTGCGGCAAACAGTTGCGGCATGTGCGCGTAGTTAAATACCGACAAACGACCCGGTTTCATCTCCAGCACCTGAGCCAGAGTTTGACTGAAAGTTGCCAACGTCTGCTTAGGCAGGCCGTAAATCAGGTCAAGGTTGGTGGAGCGGAAACCCAAGGTTTTCGCGCGCGCGACCAAGTCGATAATAAACTGCTCATCCTGCTCTCGGTTCACCAGCTTCTGCACTTCTTTATCGAAATCCTGTACGCCGATACTCAGGCGGTTAAAACCTTCGCTGCGCAGGTGATCCAACACATCGAGCTGAATCTCGCGTGGGTCGACTTCGATACTGATTTCCGCATCCGCTTCGAACTGGAACTCTTCACGCAGCAGCGTCATCAGACGGCTGATCTGCTTGTTGGTCAGAAACGTCGGGGTGCCGCCGCCAAAATGCAGCTGAGTCACATGACGCCCCACCAGCAGCGATGCACGCTGGCGAATTTCATGTTCCAGAACATCTAGGTATTCGTCGGCTTTGTGCGAATGACGGGTGATGACTTTGTTGCAGCCACAGTAGTAGCAAAGCTTGTGACAGAACGGAATGTGAATATAGAGCGATAACGGTCGCTCAGGGTACTGGGTACACGCCATATCGTAATCCGCAATGGTGAACGCTTCATGAAACTCCACAGCGGTCGGATAGGAAGTGTAACGCGGCCCCGAGTAGTTGTACTTGTCTAAAATGGCTTGATCCCAAACGATCTGCTGACTGGGTACGACTTGCGACGACATAGTAACTCTTTCCGTTTTCAATCTTTGACGGGCTATTTTGCCACACGACTTTGACACGTCGGGTGGCAAAAATAGGATTTGCGAACAAAATGTTCGAAACTGCTAGCGTGATCACTCACTCGAAAGAGGGAGTGTCACTTATACCATTTGGATGGCAATTTGGTTGTTCAGTGGCTGAACGCGTTTCTGCAGCGCTTTTAACTCTTCGACGATGGCGTCGTTGAGGCGGGTTTCTGCTTTCTGGCGAATCAGGTTGTGTTGCATACGTTCCTTCTTCACCATCTGCTGGCGGGCTTCACCACGCGGCATGTCTTTGACAATGTGGTACAACTCGGCCGTTGCCGGGTACTCACGGTCAAAATCAACGCGGTTCTCGCCCTGTACGTAATCCATGATGCAGTAGACGCGGATGCTGATTTCCGACAAATCACACTGCCCTTGAATTCCGGCCATGCACAGAATGTTGACGTTCTCGAAAATGTTCGCATTGCGCTTTTCGATCGCCAACGCCTGGTGCTGCTGTTGCAGCTCCTTTTGCTTTTTCAGTTGCAACAAAAGGTAACCCGCGTAGGCCGCTAAGCCCAGAATAATCACAGCTCCAGCTATCGCTAATAGGGTTACATTCATTGTGGCACCTTATCCTTTGTAATCGTTCAGATCGAGATTTTCAAACTGAGACAGCAGGTCGTCATCGGTTTTCGCCTTGCCTTTGGTTGCTTTAGCTTGTGGCTGTGGCGCGATGGCTTCCTCTTCTTCTGGCTCTTCTGCGTCTTCAAACAGACCCAGTTGATTCATCAGAACTTCAATGCGATCCAGTTTCTCGTCCACGTATTTCTGCAGACCGGCACCCAGTTTTTCACCGTTGTCGATACGATCCAGCAACACGTTCAGCTGCGCGTCATTTTCCAGCATCGCCAGCTCTTTCTCTGCTGAGATGCGGCGTTCTTGCTTGTTCAGCTTCTTCGGTGCATCCACGATCAGTGGGATTTGCTTCTTACTGCCCAAACGCGGATCGCGTTGCTGCGCAGCCTTACGTTCAGCGACTTCCGAACCTTCTGAATGACGGCTGCCCGTTTTCAGACCTTTACGTTTTTTCGCTTTCTTACGCAGGCGTCCTTCCAGTTCACCAGAAGTACGGTTGTGTTTGCGTGCAAAAACCAGATCGCCATTGATACCGGTTTTGGATTTCTTTTCTCGAGACATTACTGGGGCTTCCTCAGTAAAATTACATCATTGCCTATAAATTCAAGTTCGAGCTGATCCCGCTCTGCCAGATATTCAAACGTGTGGCGACTGAAAAAGATCACGTGGGTGAGATCGTTTTTGTAGTGCCATGTCGCGAACGCGTCCACGTCTTTGACCATCTTGGTCATCAGGCCAATCCAGCCACCCGGCTTAACTAAATTTAACCATTGCTGCCACACTCGGTGCGGATCGTGCAGATGCTCAATCACTTCCGTGGCAGTCATAAAATCGTAAGTGGTTGCCAACGCCTGTTCATTCGGATGATAGAAAATATCATACAGCGCCACCTGATGGCCGGCTTCTTCCAGCATCAGAGAGAGCGTCGGGCCAGGGCCGCAACCAAAATCTAACCCTTGTGAGTGCGGTGCTACTCTTTCAAGCATAGGCGTACACACACGAGATAAAAAGCGGCGATAGCCGGCATCATTCGGGTCATTCTCGTGCAGGTCGTAAAACGCTTTTTCGCGTTGCGCACTCAGTCGATGTTCAGGATTAACGAACACCAGTTGGCAAGGCTGACATTGCAGATAAGCACGATGCGCGTCTTCATAGTAAGCGTGTATATCGTCACTGTGACATAAAGGGCATGAGTGCATTCTGACATCCTTCCAACGGGGGATGCGAAACATACCAGAAACTGGCTGGAGAGTGGAGAGTGATCGTACAAAATCTCAGCGATTTTGCAAAAAAAGCCGTCAAAGATAAAAAAAGCGATAGGTTTCCCTATCGCTTTCTAAGTGGTCACAGAGCGTGACAAAACTGGGTCGCACTCAATCGGTGCACCAAGAGTCCCTTTGTTTTTCGAGCTTTCCCTGCCAAAAAGTGTGGTTTGTCATCGTCCTGATGAGTTTTGGCTGTCCGTTGTTACGTCCTGTAGCTGGGCGAATCCGTTGCCTGAATCCTTGTCACTGTCTACACCTTTAGACCAGTTGACCATCCCTATCCCGGCTCCCATCCTGGAAACCGTTATCCCTGTCCTGTTGCCAGATTCCTTCCGGCTCCCTGGAGACCTGCCTGGTCTGAATTCCTCGTCAGCCTCTTGCCGACCTGGACACTTTACGCCAACCACCCCAGCAAACAACGGATCGAGTGCACATTTTTGCGCCTTTTTTGCCGAGCTAGAATCAAGTTATTTATTTTCAATTAGTTATAAAGATCGCTACCCGAATTCCGACAGTCGCTATGGCAAATGTCTTACACGAAAGATGGCAATCTGGCGCAGAAATAGAAACAGCCCCGATAGACGGGGCTGTTTCTTACCACTTATGCTCGAACACGTGTAGGGCTATTAGTGCAGGCCGCCAACGTATTTAGACAGAATTTCGATATCAGCGTCGGTCAATTTCTTCGCTACATCACGCATCATCTCGTTCATGTCATTACCGCGGTTGCCATCGCGGAATTTCTGTAGCTGAGCTTTGATGTAGTCCGCGTGTTGACCGGAGATTTTAGGGAATCCAGAAAGTTCGGTTCCGTTACCGCGCGGGCCATGACAAGCGGTACATGCAGTCAGACCGCGTGACGCATCGCCAGCGTTGTACAGAACTTTCCCTTTCGCGACCACGTCTTCCGGTGTAGAGTTCGACGAAATAGGCAGTGAAGAGAAGTACGCCGCTAAATCAGCCATGTCTTCTTCACTCAGTGGCATCGCCATGCCACTCATCACAGGATCGTAACGACCTTGTTTGCCACCGCTCGTCATACCAAGCTTGAGATCTTTTAGCTGCTTCTCAATATACTTAGCGTGCTGACCGGCAAGTTTAGGGTAAGTTGTAATTTGACTGTTGCCATCCGCACCATGGCAGGCAACACACGTTTGGGATTTTGCTTTACCAGCTTCAATGCTGCCTTGGGCCCATACAGAGCAGCTGGCTAAAAGACTTAAGATTAGCGCTAATTTCTTCATGACATTCCATTTATAATTATCAAGCTTCCAGTACCACGGGGTACCACTCATGGTACAATAAGCGACCTTATGCCGAGCACGGTTATTTTACACAATTTCACAAAAAAGTAATCAATCGACTACACAAAGTCGAGATGGAGTTAACAGTGAGCGTAAAAATTCATTATCAAAACACGCATTTCATCACCAGTGCGCCAGACATTCGCCATCTTCCCACTGATGAAGGTATCGAAATCGCGTTTGCAGGACGCTCAAACGCTGGAAAATCCAGTTCTCTCAACCGGTTAACTAACCAGAAGAGCTTGGCCAAAACCAGTAAAACTCCCGGCCGTACTCAGCTGATCAACCTGTTTAAGGTGACTGAAGGCTGTCATATTGTCGATCTACCTGGGTATGGTTTTGCTCAGGTACCACTGGAAATGAAGAAAAAGTGGCAGAAGTCACTGGGTGAATACCTTCAGAAACGCACCTGCCTGAAAGGTCTGGTGGTGCTGATGGATATTCGTCATCCAATGAAAGACCTTGACCAACAATTAGTCATTTGGGCCGTAGAATGTGGCATTCCGGTTCAGGTACTGCTGACCAAAGCCGACAAACTGAAAAGTGGTGCCCGTAAAGCTCAGGTGTTAAAAGTGCGTGAAGCGGCATTGTCGTTTGGCGGCGATGTGAGTGTGGATGCGTTCTCTTCTCACAATGGTATCGGTGTCGATGTACTGCGCAACAAACTCGACAGCTGGTTTGCTCCGATGCTGGCACAGTTGGCAGCAGAAGCTGACGCTGAACCAGAGCAGGACGACGCTCAAGACGCCTAATCCGTTCCGCGCTCACACAAGCCTCGCCTCTGGCGGGGCTTTTTGTTATCTCAATTTGATCTTTCCCGCCATCGGCAGACGCCAGAAATAAAAATCCCCACCATCCTGGTGGGGCAACGGGAGAGAAATAGGAGGTAATTATTGTTATGGCGCTAGAATTCCTTAATCGCCGCAAGATTACAATATGCTCAGATCACGATTTCCACTCAGCCGTTTTTGGCGGTAATTTTCGCATTATCAAATAAATTCAGCGTGTTATGAAAGAAACCATGCAAATACATGCTTAGTTTTCTTTTAGAAATAACCAAAACTGTGATTGAAGATTAGTTACAGAAATGAACTTTGCTGTCAGAAGTTGCACCACGTTACGCGCAGGAAAAATTGGGGTGTCTGAGGTTTGAAATGCAAGAGGTTTTGCGAGGAAAAAAGTGGAATGCGGCCCAATAAAAAACGCCCCAGTCAAATGGTGACTGGGGCGGCTGAATCAGCCTAATCCAATAACGTGAAACAAAAGGTCTGAAAGATAGAACATCTTACCTCTGTACCCTACGGAAGCTAATGTACAACAATTGGTCACAAATGAAAACTGTTTTTGTAGTTTATTTTCATTAAATTTTTATTAAGCAACATAAATAGATACATGGTGATTACTTTTTTTATGGATAAAAAAAGCCAGCGACTGTGCGCTGGCTCATATAATTTCAGTAATTTAGGCGATTTTAGGCTTAATGTGCTTCATCCCAGTTATCACCATGCCCTGCCTCAGCCACCAAAGGCACCTTCAGCTCCGCCGCAGATTCCATCAGTTTCTGTACTTTACTTTCAATTTCGGACAAAGCTGACTCTTCGACTTCAAACACCAGTTCATCGTGTACCTGCATCAACAGCTTAACGCGCCCTGCACCTTCCGCTTCGATCCACGAATCCACCAGCAACATCGCTTTCTTAATGATGTCGGCCGCAGTGCCCTGCATCGGCGCGTTGATCGCCGCACGTTCCGCCGCTTTCCGACGCATGCCGTTACGCGAGGTGATTTCTGGCAGATGGAGACGACGACCAAACAAAGTTTCCACGTAACCCTGCTCTGCAGCGGTACTGCGTGTGTCTTCCATGTATTGCATCACGCCAGGGTAACGCTCAAAGTAAGTGTCCATGTACGCTTGCGCTTCACCGCGCGGAATGCCGAGTTGTTTCGCCAGGCCAAACGCACTCATGCCGTAAATCAAACCAAAGTTGACCGCTTTCGCGCGGCGGCGCTGCTCGCTGGTCACCTGATCGATGCTGATACCCAGAATTTCAGCCGCGGTGGCGGCGTGGATATCTTTACCTTGTTGGAAAGCTTCCAGCAGCGCTTTATCGCCCGACAGGTGTGCCATGATGCGCAGTTCGATTTGCGAGTAGTCGACCGCCATGATTTTCCAACCATGCGGCGCGATGAACGCCTGACGAATGCGACGGCCTTCTTCATTACGAATCGGAATATTCTGCAGGTTCGGATCGGTCGAAGAGAGGCGCCCGGTGGCGGTGACCGCCTGATGATACGAGGTGTGCACGCGGCCCGTGGTCGGGTTGATCATCTTCGGCAGTTTATCGGTGTAGGTCGATTTGAGCTTCGCCAGACCGCGGTATTCGAGAATGACCGCTGGTAACGGGTAATCCAGCGCCAGCTCTTGCAGCACCTCTTCGTTGGTCGATGGCGTACCGGATGGTGTCTTCTTGATCACCGGCAGTTTCATCTGGTCAAAGAAGATAGTTTGCAGCTGCTTTGGCGAGCTGAGGTTAAACTCCTGGCCCGCGATGTCGAACGCTTTCTTCTCCAGCTCATCCAGACGCTGCGCAATCTCTTGCGATTGCGCGCCCAGCAGCATGTCGTTGATCAGCACGCCAGTGCGTTCAATGCGCGACAGAACCGGCACCAGTGGCATCTCGATGTCGCGATACACGCTCAGCAGTTTGTCGTCTTGCTCCAACAAAGGCAGCAAGCGATGATGCAAACACAGCGTGACATCGGCATCTTCTGCGGCGTAAGGCGCCGCTTGTTCAAGGTCAATCTGGTTAAAGGTCAGTTGGTTCTTGCCTTTACCCGCCACCTGCTCAAACGAAATGCAGCTGTGTTGCATGAAACGCAGCGCTAGGCTGTCCATATCGTGCTTACCAGCCACGCTGTTGTAGACGTATGACGCGAGCATGGTGTCGTGCGCAATGCCGCGCATGTCGATGTCATAACGCGCCAGAACGCTGGCATCGTACTTGAGGTTCTGGCCGACTTTGGCTTGCTGCGCATCTTCTAAAATCGGTTTCAGTTGTGCCAGCACCCAATCGCGATCGAGTTGCTGTGGCGCATCCAGATAATCGTGCGCCACCGGCACGTAGGCGGCTTCACCTTCCGCGACTGCGAAAGAGACACCCACCAGATTGGCCACCATGTAATCGAGGCTGTCGGTTTCGGTATCAAACGCAAACACCTCAGCGCTGCGCAGTTTGTCGAGCCAACGGCTGAATGCCGCTTCGTCCACAATAGTCTCATAGTGGCTGCGATCGATTTTCACTGCGGCCATATCCGCTGCAGGCGCGGCTTTAGGTGTGCCGCTGACAGCGGCGCTAGCCGCGCTTTTCTCGGCCGCTTCGACCACACCGGTGCCGCCATCAAGCAGCTCGGTCAACCAAGATTTAAACGCCAGCTGGCCGTAAAGTTCAATCAGCGCATCGCGATCCGGGGTGGCTTTGAGCAACGTTTCTGGCGTGCAATCAAGCTCGACATCAAGTTTGATGGTCGCCAGTTCGTAAGACAGCTCGGCATTAGCACGGTTGTCTTCCAGCTTCTTAGCCATGGTTTTGGACCCACGGAAACCCAGGTCAGCAATTTTATCCAGATTGTCGTACAGCGCCGTCAGGCCACCGATCCCTTGCAGCAACGCGGTCGCGGTTTTATCACCCACCCCCGGCACGCCCGGAATGTTATCGACTTTATCGCCCATCAGCGCGAGGTAATCGATGATCAGCTCGGGCGGAATACCGAATTTTTCAATCACGCCTTCGCGATCCATCACGACGTTAGTCATGGTGTTGATCAGGGTGATATTGTCGTCCACCAGCTGGGCCATATCTTTATCGCCCGTACTGATCAGCACCGGAATGCCCGCCTGAGAAGCCTGATGAGCCAGCGTGCCGATCACGTCGTCCGCTTCCACACCTTCAATCGACAGCAGTGGCAGCCCCATGGCACGAATCACTTTATGCAGCGGTTCGATCTGACAACGCAGATCATCCGGCATTGGCGGACGATGCGCTTTGTACTCAGGGTACAGATCATCGCGGAAGGTTTTGCCTTTGGCATCAAAGACGACCGCCATTCGATCACTGGCGAACTGACGCATCATGGCGCGAACCATGTTGATCACGCCATACACAGCGTTAGTCGGGATCTCACCGTTGCTCATCGTGCCCGGGTAGGCATGAAATGCGCGGTATAAATAAGAAGAGCCGTCGATCAGAATTAACGGGTTATCAGGGATGCGAGCCATAGTTTTGCTATCCAACAAGAAACAATGGGGCTTAGGATGCCATGACTGATGATTGGTTTCCATGCTCAAGGCGGAAACCCGCTGGCCTGGCACGGTGAATTATTCTACGCCACCCTTTGCTATCTGTGGATAACTCTGTTTATAGAATTTATCCACCGGTTATTAAACCGCGTACAAAGTCACTATTTGTGTTTTTAATTTATTGTTTTTATTAATCTTTTACAAAGATCGATCATTCCCATCACGATCCTTTTGCGATCATGGATTGTGGAAAAGACACTCGCTGCCCTTTTACTCAACCTGAGATCTGGATCCAGACACTCTGCTGAACATTTGCACAGATCAGGATCGAAAGTTGGACATTTTTGCGTGCGGGTTCGTTGCGCGGTGGATAACTGACATAAAAAAAGCGACACCCGAGGATGTCGCCTAGCAATAACAGGTCAAAGCCAATACCGATTGTTCAGCCTTACCATAAAGCTTAAATATTACACTGGAAGCAATGTGAGCAATGTCGTGTCAAAAAGAACGTGTGCAAGTTCAAATGGGTTTGTTGATTACCGGATACCTAAAGAACCATTCAGGCGGGTAACTCAACGTCCTGGTGAACTTCACTCATTCCCTAAGACATGGTTAATAATAATTATTCTCATTTAACAGTCAAGCATTAAATGAGAAAAAATCTCATTTAATTTGAAAAATGTTTGACGAAATGAATCCGACTTTCCGCTAATGGTTCTGTTTTTTCAAAATTTTCAATGAGATAACCATTCCTCAGCAATAGGCGTAACATGGCCGGAAATTGATTGCGTGATTTCACTGTAAGCTTGCCGTAACCCTGTTCTGCCACCCATTGCTCTTGCGCATCCAGCAGTTGCTGCGCTACGCCGCGATTGCGTGCCAGAGACGATACGCCGCCGAACCAGCTGTAAAACGTTTCGCTATCCAGTTCATAGCCAATTTTAAACCCCAACAGTTGGCCATTTTCTTCGGCGATCAGGATCAAATCTCGCTTGCCTGCTAAACGCTGCGCCAGAGTTTCGACCGTTTCTTTGCGAATGAACTCGCCAATCTCCTGCACCACCTGCGCCGCTTCAGCCAATGTGCCTAAACGAATCTGCATTCACCACCTCATGATTTTCTTGAACATCGGGCCTGGCGAGCCCCCAAGGTTGTCACTCTAACCCTAAAAAAGAAAAGGCCGGCACAGAGCCAGCCTTCGTATGTCGTTCGAACACAGTTATTCTGAACGCAGATGCTGCGCCGCTTGTGCGTTCTCTTCTGCCAGCCACTCAGCCACATCTTTGGCAAAGTAAGTCAGGATGCCGTCGGCGCCTGCGCGTTTGAAGCACAGCAGTGATTCCATTACGGTCTCGCGCTCTTTGAGCCAGCCGTTCATAATCGCCGCTTTATGCATCGCGTATTCCCCCGACACCTGATACGCAAACGTCGGTACTTGCAGCTCACTCTTCACGCGGCGCACCACGTCCAAGTAAGGCATGCCTGGTTTCACCATCACCATGTCCGCGCCTTCATTGACGTCCATCGCCACTTCATGCAGAGCTTCATCGCTGTTGGCCGGATCCATCTGGTAGTTCTTCTTGTTGCCACCTTTCAGGTTACTCGCCGAGCCGACCGCGTCGCGGAACGGGCCGTAATAGCATGATGCGTATTTGGCCGAGTAAGCCATGATTTGTGTATGAATGTGTCCCGCTTCTTCCAGCGCGTCACGAATCTTGCCAATGCGGCCATCCATCATGTCTGACGGTGCCACCACATCCGCGCCTGCCGCCGCGTGTGACAACGCTTGCTTGATCAGCACTTCCGTGGTTTCTTCATTGAGTACGTAACCCTCATCGTCGATGATGCCGTCCTGACCGTGGGTGGTGAACGGATCCAGCGCCACATCGGTAATCACACCAATTTGCGGCACGTGTTCTTTCAGCAGGCGTACCGCGCGCTGCACCAAACCGTCCGGGTTGTAGGCTTCGGTCGCACACAGGCTTTTTGCATCCTGATTCACGACCGGAAACAGAGCGATTGCCGGCACGCCAAGGTTCGCCAGATACAGCGCTTCTTCCAGCATCAGGTCGATAGACAGACGCTCAACGCCCGGCATCGATTCCACCGCTTCACGACGATCTTTGCCCATCAGAATAAACATCGGGTAGATCAAATCACTCACAGACAACTGATTCTCGGCCACCAGACGACGGCTGAAATCGTGCTTGCGCAGACGGCGCATACGACGCCCCGGAAACTGACCTTGGATAGATACAGACACTCGACTCTCCTTATTTGTCTACCTGAACCACAGCGCTGGCGCGCAATATCAGGCTTTTTGTGTTGGCGAAATCATATCACTCTGATTGCACGACGCTAGGCTCAAAGCGGAAAAATGCAAAAAATGACCCCAAGCTCACACTCACGTATACTGCCGCCAAGCTTACCGAAAACGAGACGTTGCCATGATTGATACCCACGCCCATATTTACGCCAGTGAATTTGACCACGACCGCGATGACGTCGTCAGTCGGGCGTTGGCGCAAGGCATTGAACGCATTCTGTTGCCGAACATCGATCTGGAGTCAATTGCACCAATGCTGGCAACCGAAGCCGCCTATCCGACGATATGCCGCTCCATGATGGGTCTGCATCCGTGCTACGTGGATGGCAACGTCACTCAGACGCTCGACACGATCTACAGCTGGTTTGCCAAGCACGATTTCATTGCCGTTGGCGAAATCGGTATCGATCTGTACTGGGACAAAACGTTTCGCGCTGAGCAAGAAATGGCGTTTGTTACCCAGCTCAACTGGGCTAAAGAGATGAACCTGCCGGTGGTGATCCACACGCGTGATTCGATTGAAGAGACACTCACTCTGCTCAAACAGGAGCAAAACGGTCAGCTGCGCGGCGTATTCCACTGCTTTGGCGGTACGACGGATGAAGCCAAAGCAATCAACGATCTCGGCTTTCACCTCGGCTTGGGCGGCGTGTCGACATTTAAAAACGGCGGTATGGATCAGGTGATCCCACATCTGGATATGAACTACGTGATTCTGGAAACCGACTGCCCTTATCTCGCGCCCGTCCCTCACCGCGGCAAACGCAACGAGCCGGCGTACACTCAGTTGGTCGCCCAGCGTGTCGCAGACCTGCGCGAACTGTCATTGGCCGAGGTCGATACCCTTACAACGACTAATGCTAAATTATTGTTTAGTTTATAAATTACTAAAATATAGATAACTAGATCACATTTATTAATGGGAGCAAGATCACATTAATAAATATGCACCCTGTGTATTATCTTCGGCCAAATTTTAGAACTATATTCATACAAACGTCATGGCTAAGTGTAATCACACCAATCAACTGCAGCGACTACGTCGAACGCTCTGGCAAAAATTGCTGGGCATCAAGGAAGTGTATGTCTGCAAGCAATGCGGACATACAGTTAAAATTAAGTAATCCCAGCGACGGATTCGATAGCAAATAAAAAAGCGGCCACTGGCCGCTTTCTTTTTCTCTTCAGGTTTACTCTTCCACATCACTCTCGTCGTCTTTGCGCGTGTAGAAACGGGCAAAGAACAGACCGATTTCAAACAGCAAACACATCGGAATCGCCAACAGTGTTTGTGAAATCATGTCCGGTGGTGTCAGCAGCATACCGACCACAAACGCACCAACGATGATGTACGGGCGCTTTTCGCTCAACGCTTTGGGTGTGGTGGCACCTGTCCAGCACAACAGAATAATCGCAACCGGCACTTCAAACGCAATACCAAACGCCATAAACAGCGCCAGTACGAAATCGAGATAGCTGGCAATGTCGGTAGCAAACTCTACGCCGCCAAGCGATATCGCGGTAAAGAACCCAAACACCAACGGGAACACCACGTAATAGGCAAACGCCACACCGCAGTAAAACAGCAGTGAACTCGACACTAACAGTGGAAAGATCAGTCGGCGTTCATGCTTGTACAGGCCCGGCGCCACGAACGCCCATACCTGATAGAGAATAAACGGCACGGAAAGAAACACCGCGACAATCAGCGTCAGCTTAAGCGGGGTGAAAAACGGCGATGCCACATCGGTCGCGATCATCGTTGCCCCTTCCGGCAAACGGTCAACCAGCGGCCGAGAAACAAATTCGTAGATGTTGTTGGAGAAATAAATCAGCCCGACAAACACCACAATCACCGCGGCAATACTGCGCAGCAGGCGATCACGGAGTTCCAGTAAATGGCTGATCAAAGGTTGAGTCTGTTCGACTGACATTGAAACCTCATGTAACCGATCAAAAAGAGTTACCGCGCTAGGGGTAACTCTTTACAAAGACTATTAGTCGGCTTTCTTTTCTGCCGTATTCGGCTGATCTGACTCAGACGCGACGGACAGGGTTTCCGCCGGGGTTTGCGGCTTTTCATCCTCTGTCTGGTTGGTTGCCGCAGTCGAGTACGGACGCTGAACGTCCTGCGCCGCCTGCTTGAGCTTGTCGACGGATTCCTGCAGCTCGGGCGACAGGTTTTGCATCCCCATCTGCTCGGCTTTACGCAGGTTTTCCTGCAGCTCCTGCACTTTCAGCTCGTGCGCCAGCTCATCTTTGACACTGTTGGCCATGTTTTTGGCCGCAGAGACAAACTTAGCCACACTGCGAATCGCATGCGGCAGTCGCTCCGGGCCGAGCACAACCAGTGCCACGACAGAAATTAATACCAGTTCCCAAAAACCGATATCAAACACGATTTAAGCCTGCTCTTTGTCTTTCTTTGTTTCAGCAGTTGCGTCTGTTTTCTGCTGTTCCAGATTCTTCTGTTCAAAATCGGCATCTTTCTTCGCTGCAGACTGATCGTCGTCTGACATCGCTTTCTTGAAGCCTTTCACTGCGCTACCGAGATCGCCACCGATACCACGAAGTTTCTTCGTACCGAACAACAATACAACGATGACAGCAATGATAAGAAGTTGCCAAATACTGATACCACCCATTCTTTCTACCTCGGGTTATGTGTTACACAAACATTTCAAGAGTTTAACGTTTATTGACGATAAGCTCGCCAACTAAACAACCAAAATGTGACGCCCGCAATTGCACTGCCGGCTGCCCACGGTTCGTAGTGACTGGACACCAATATAGCCGAGCATACGACTAAAGTGGCGCCAACACCAAACAAAAACTTGCCCGTCGCCTGCTGGCGCTTGCTGTCACGGTAGCCCTGATAAAACTGCTCCATACGCAGATTCAGGTTTCGCCCTTGTTTCAGGCTGTCGTACAGCAATTCGGGTAATTCCGGCAATTTTTCTGCCCAGAACGGCGCGCGCTCTTTGATGGCATTCACCACCGCTTGCGGACCGACCTGATTCATCATCCATTTTTCCAGGAACGGTTTCGCCGTCTGCCATAAATCCAGTTGTGGATATAGCTGACGTCCTAACCCTTCTACGTACAGCAACGTCTTCTGGAGCAAGACCAGTTGCGGCTGCACTTCCATATTAAAGCGACGCGCGGTGTTGAACAGGTTCAACAGCACATGGCCAAAGGAGATGTCGCACAACGGTTTGGCAAAAATCGGCTCACACACAATACGAATCGCCACTTCGAACTCATCGATATTGGTGTTTTGCGGTACCCAGCCTGAATCGACGTGCAACTGCGCGACTTTGCGGTAATCGCGGTTAAAGAACGCGAGGAAGTTTTCCGCCAGATAGCGTTTGTCTTCCGCATTCAGCGTACCGACAATACCGCAGTCGAGACCGATCCATTGTGGGTTGTCCGGATGATCAGGATTCACAAACACATTGCCCGGATGCATGTCCGCATGGAAGAAACTGTCGCGGAACACCTGAGTGAAGAACACACTCACTCCGCGTTCAGCCAGCAGCTTCATATTGGTGCCGTTGGCACGCAAGCGTTCGACATCGGAAACCTGAATGCCATATATTCGCTCAGAAACCATGACAGTTTTATTACTGAAATCGGTAATGACTTCAGGAACATACAATTCTTCGCTGTCTTCAAAGTTGCGGCGCAGCTGAATCGCATTGGCCGCTTCACGGCGCAAATCCAGTTCGTCGAGCAGCGTTTTCTCGTATTCACGCACCACTTCAAGCGGTTTCAAACGACGTGCTTCAGGCATTGCCCGAGCGACTATACGCGCTAAGCGGTACATCAGTTTTAGATCTGCATCAATCACCGGGCGAATATCCGGGCGAATGACTTTCAGTACCACTTCTCGCCCGTTGGACTTAAGAGTCGCGGTGTGCACCTGGGCGATAGACGCAGAGGCGAGAGGCTTGACATCGAAGTCGTTGAACCAGGTCTCCAGCGGGCCACCGAGCGCTTTTTCGATTTGCTGCTTGGCCAGTCCGCCGTCAAACGGGGCGACTTTGTCTTGCAGCAGCGCGAGCTGATCAGCAATGTGCGGTGGAAACAGATCACGTCGGGTCGACATCATCTGGCCGAACTTAATCCACACCGGGCCAAGTTCTTGCAGGGCCAGACGCAGACGTTCGCCCAGAGGTTTATCGGCGTGTTGGTTACGAATCCAGAAGATGGATTTGCGCGCCAACAGCGGCGCTTTGGTCAGTTGATGCTCGGGTAACAACTCGTCCAGCCCGTATTCGAGCTGAACTTTGATGATTCGGTATAAACGCTTGATTTCGGCGGGAGTCATACGGGGTCTACGCGCCTTTTTCCAATAACTGGTTGAGACGGCTTTCCAGGCGAGCGGCCTGACTTTTCACGTCGTCGACCTGATCGCAGAAGTAAGCAATTTCCAGAGGCCCGGGCGCCACGCGCCACTCTTCAGTCAGCACCTGCGCCAGATGGTTCTGGTGTTTACTCACTTGCGCGCTCAGCAATGCACCGACGTTTTTTGCGCCTTGCACCACTGTGTGGGCCACCACATCCCCCGTCACCCGCGACAACCACTCTTCGATGTCTGGTTTGCAGTCGGTCATCAACTGCGAAAATTTCTGCGCCAGCTGAATGTCGCCTTCCAGCACCAATTTGTCTTGTTTGATCAGCTTGGTGATGTTGGCCTGTTCGCGCAGTTCCGGCAGCACCGACAGATTGAGTGACAGATAACAATCTGGCTCACCTTCGTAGTTGGCCAGTACATCGATCTGCTGGCTGAAAATGAAGGTCAGGGTTTTATTGATTTCTTTGAGATGGACCTGAATCACTTGGCCTTTGAGGCGAGCAAGACGACGACCCAGTTCCGGGTCGTCTTTGATCAGGGTATTGAGCGATGATTCAATCACCGCAGTGATCAGCGGTTCAAACGGCATACGCAAGTCCTCAGAACTTGTAGCCGCGGTGCAGAGCCACGATACCGCCAGTCAGGTTGTAGTAGCTGGCCTGTTCAAAGCCGGCTTCCATCATCATGCCTTTCAGCGTTTCCTGATCCGGGTGCATACGAATCGATTCCGCCAGGTAACGGTAACTGTCGGCGTCGTTGGCGATCAGTTGACCCATTTTCGGCAGAATGTGGAATGAATACGCGTCGTACACTTTTGATAGCGGATCCAGCACCGGTTTCGAAAATTCCAGTACCAGCAGACGACCGCCCGGCTTCAGCACGCGGAACATCGAACGCAGTGCTTTGTCTTTATCCGTCACGTTACGCAGACAGAAACTGATGGTGATGCAGTCAAAGTAGTTGTCCGGGAACGGCAACTCTTCCGCATTCGCTTGCACGTAATGGACGTTACCGACGATACCACGGTCGCGCAGCTTGTCACGGCCCACATTGAGCATGGAGTTGTTGATGTCCGCCAGCACCACGTGGCCTTTGTCGCCCACGATGCGAGAGAATTTTGCGGTCAGGTCACCCGTACCACCGCCCAAGTCCAGAATACGTTGCCCCGGACGCGCGCCGGCACAATCAATCGTGAAACGCTTCCACAGACGATGAATCCCGCCCGACATCAAATCGTTCATGATGTCGTATTTCGCCGCAACCGAGTGGAATACTTCCGCTACCTTGGTTACTTTTTCTTCTTTACGTACGGTCTCAAAGCCGAAATGAGTGGTGTCTTGATTCTCTACTGCTGTATTCGTTTGCACGCTGGTATCCGTCATTGTGTTTCCTCTTGGGCAGTTTTCACGACCAAACTGCGACTGCGGGCGATTAGTTTACTTTATCCTCAGCGTGATGTCTTTCTACTAAAGGGCCAATTTCCGAATCTGGCTCACGCTGCGCCTTTTCTACCCACTCATTGCTGATAGAACGCTTAATTTCCACTCCCAGCTGTTTGAAGCTTTCAGCCTGACGAATGGCGTTGCCGCGTCCGGTGGCGAGCTTATTCATCGCGCCTTGGTAAGTCTGGTTGGCTCTGTCGAGCGCGCCGCCCAAACCTTCCATATCTTCTACGAACAGACGCAACTTATCGTACAAACGACTCGCTCGTTCAGCGATCAGCTGTGCATTCTGGTTCTGGCGCTCGTTACGCCACAAGTTGTCAATCGTGCGCAGTGCCACCAGAAGCGTGGTCGGGCTGACCAGAATGATGTTCTGCTCCATCGCATCTTTCACCAAGCTCGGGTCGGCCTGAATCGCGACCTGAAACGCCGGCTCGACCGGAATAAACATCAGCACGTAATCGAGCGACTGAATGCCTTTAAGCTGGTGGTAATCTTTCTGCCCCAAGCCTTTGATGTGGTTGCGCAGCGCCAGTAAATGATCGCGCAGGGCGACATCGCGCTCGGCATCGGTGTCGGCGTGGTAATAACGTTCGTACGCCACCAGTGCCATTTTGGAGTCGATCACCACCTGCTTGTTGTGCGGCAGATGGACGATCACATCCGGCTGATAACGCTTGCCCGCTTCATTTTGCAGGCTGACTTGAGTTTGGTATTCGTGCCCTTCACGCAGACCGGATTCCGCCAGCACGCGTGCCAAGACTACTTCGCCCCAGTTGCCCTGCTGCTTGTTGTCGCCTTTCAGCGCTTGAGTCAGGTTGAGCGCTTCTTTGGCCATCTGCTCATTGAGGCGCTGCAAATTACGCAGCTCATGCACCAGAGTGTGGCGCTCTTTGGCTTCTTGGTTGAAGCTGTCGTTGACCTGCTTCTTAAAACCATCCAACTGCTCACGCAGCGGCGACAGCAAACCATCGAGGCTTAGGCGATTCTGCTGATCCACTTTGGCGGTTTTGGCTTCAAACACCTGATTGGCGAGGTGCTCAAACTGCTGCTTGAGGCGCTCTTCAGCGCGTTCGAGCAGTTGCAACTTATCCTGGCTGGCTTCGAGTTGCTGCTGATGACGCGCTTCCTGCTCGCGCAGTTGCACTTCGAGCTGCGCTTTCTGTTCACGCATGCGATTGAGCTCGTCGGCGTATTGCTGGCGCTCTTGTTTGATCGCTTCGAAATAGCGCAGTTTCTCCATCACCGCCATCACTTTGCCGTGCGATTGCTTGAGCTCAAACTCCGCCTTGTCGCGCTCTTGGTCAAGTTCATCCAGCTCCTGCTGCGCAGCGCTCAGCGTCTGTTTGAGCTGCTCAATCTGCTGTTCATGCCAGCGTGCATCGCTTGCCAGTTGCTGTTCGAGCAATTGCGCCTGCAGTTGATATTTCTGTTTCACCCACCAACCAGCGGCGGCGGCCGACACAACGGCAGCAGACAAGGTGGTGATCCACAGAGCGGGGTTATCGAGAATCCATTGCATAATAATGAGTTACTTGATGTTGGTTGTTGATAAAAAGAGTATTTCGACACTGGATAAATGTCCAGTTTGCCGGGCAATTATTCAGCCGATAGACTAGCGATTCACCTGAACACAGGTTTACCTAACATGGATATGGGGAATTTGGAATGAATGAAGGCCGCGCCCTCGGACTGGGCTTGTCTGCTGTATTGCTTTGGTCAACGGTCGCCACCGCGTTCAAGCTCACGCTGGCAGAGTTCTCACCCATTCAGATGCTGACCATCGCCAGTATCGTCTCTGCCTTAGCCCTGTTGGTGATTTGTGCGCTGCAGGGCAAGCTGTCTCTGGTGATCAGTACCTTCCTTGCCAATCCTTGGTATTACCTGCTGCTGGGCCTGATTAACCCGCTCGCCTATTACCTGATCCTGTTCAAAGCTTATGCGTTGCTGCCCGCCTCACAAGCGCAGGCGATCAACTACAGCTGGGCGATTACCCTGACGCTCATGGCGGCGGTGTTTCTCGGTCAGAAAATCCGTAAACAGGACTGGATTGCCTGTGCGCTGAGTTATTTCGGCGTGGTAGTCATCGCCACCAAAGGCGATGTGCTCGGCATGCAGTTCGATAGCCCGCTGGGTGTCGGGCTGGCGCTGCTGTCTACGCTGCTGTGGGCCGGTTACTGGATTCTCAATACTAAAAATCAGGCCGATCCGGTGGTGGGCGTGCTGTTGGGGTTTGTGATTGCGATTCCGTTTGCGATTGCGCTCAGCGTTTACGAAGGTGCGCCTTGGCAGCACATCAGCCCGCAAGGCTGGGCGGCGGTGACTTACGTGGGTTTATTTGAGATGGGCATTACCTTTGTGTTGTGGCTCAGCGCGCTGAAAAACACCAACAACACCGCTCGCATCAGTAACCTGATTTTCGCCTCACCGTTTATTTCGCTGATCCTGCTCTCCACCATCATCGGTGAAGAAATTCACCCCACCACCTTGTTCGGTCTGGTGCTGATCATCGCAGGTCTGGTGGTGCAACAGGTCAAACGCAAACACAAAAAGCTCGCCGCCGAAAAGGCGTGAGCGACTATCCTGCCTGCCAAGGCGCGTCAGAACAGCTGATGCGCCAATTCGGCTCCCTGACCGCGCACCTGATCAATCAAGCCGTAACTTTCCGGAGCCAACGCCAACGCCTTCGCGGCAGGGTGACGGCTGAGAAACGCCTGCTTCTCCTGCGCATCAAATAGCGAATCCCAGCGTTTGTGAATATCGCGCGCCAGATACAACACGCACGCTAAACGTTTGGCTTCCCCCGCCTGACCGGGATGATTCACGTGTTCTATCGCATCGGCCATGTCGGCCGGGAAGTTCCACTCCTTGGCGAGCTGCGCGCCGAGCTGCTGGGCGTCAACGCCGAGCAAGTCCTGCTGCACTTCAGCCAGTTTTTCACCTTGTCTGACCCGCTGCTCGATCTGCTCGGCGAGGTCCGGTTCGAGCGCATGAATCATCAACTCGCCGATGTTATGCAGCACGCCGGTGGTGAACACTTCGTTGGGGTCGAGCTTGAGCGGTTTGGCGAGCTTACTGGCGATCATGGCGATTTCAAACGTGTTGGACCAGTAATCTTTGATATTGAGCGTGCGCAGCTGGGGAAACACCCCGGATACCACTGAAGACGAAATCAGCGTGCGCACCGCACTGCTGCCGACGCGAATGATAGCGTCACTGATGGTCGAGACGCCTTTGCCTTTCGAGCCACCAAATTGCGCTGAATTGGCCATGCGTAACACACGGGCACTGAGGACCTGATCCATCGACATCTTGCGCGACAATTCGCTGAAGTCGACGTTGTCGCGGTTGACCATATTCAGAAGTTCTTGCTGGATACTTTCGATGCGGGGCAATTCATTCAGGCGGGAGATCAGGGCTTCTTGATTCATTCGTTCACTCCTTCTAGCAACCAACAGATTTACTATAGGACAGAAATCCCGCTTTGGAATGATAAGTGTTGAGAGTTTTATCAGGTAATTTGCTCGCGATAGAGCTTCGGACTGACCCCGGCTTTGCGCTTAAATACGCGCGAGAAATAGAGCGGATCGGAATAGCCGATAATCCGCCCAATGTGGTTAACCGAGTAGTGAGTAGTCACTAACAATTGTTTGGCGCGGCTGATACGCTGATCATCCCGCCACTGGGTAATGGTCATCTTCATCTCATCGCGGAACAGATGGCCAAGGCGCGACGGTGACAAACAGGTGTGCGCGGCAATCTCTTCCAAGGTGAAATCCTGATTGAGGTTCTGCGTCATGTAGTTGATGGCCTGAATGATGCGCGGATCGAGCGGCTTGCTCACTACATCCGGCTGCACGGTTTTGCAGCGGATCAGCAGCTGTTCCAGCAGGTTAATCGCCAGATCATCGCGATACGGCATGTCCGATTTGGCGGTGTACTCGATATCAACAAACAGGTTTTCGATGTGCTGCATGGTCTGCACGTCCAGCCCACGGGTCAGGTAAACACCGTTGCGCTCTTCCTGCCAGTTCAGCCAGTCATTCCAGAACGCGCGCGGACGGAAATAGACCCAGCGGTGAAACCACGATGCGCTGTCGCTTTTACGGTGATAAAAATGGGTCGCACTGGGCGGAAACAGCAACAAGTCGCCAGGTTTCACATGAAACATCTGCTCACCGGAGAAGATGGTGCCCTCGCCTTTACTGGTGAAGTTGATGATGTAGCCTTTCATACCGTTCGGGCGGTCGATGGTGTAATCCAGTTCATCGCCTTCGATAATCGGTGTCAGGCCGGCCACCAGATGGGCGTCGAAGTTGTATCCCGGTTTGAGCGGATCGGTTGTTTGCATAGACCAACAGTTGCTGAGTTTTTGCTTAGTGTATGTTGCACCTTGCCGCATTGCGATTTCTGAGTTCACACTTTTCCTAATACGATCCATTGGGTGGCGGAAAACGCCTCACGAAACCAGTCGGTTTTGGCTGACTGACGAATAAAATCGCTTGGCAGCCCGTGGCGTGTGCGTTGCCAGTCCGGTTGTGCCGTATCAGTAGATGGGGGCATGACCCGCGCCGCATTGAGCGGCTGGATCACATGACGAATGTCGAGCCGGGTCGGAATGCTGTTGCGCGCCAGATATTCAATCACCACGGCATCCTGATGAAAGTAGTAATTCATATTGAGCGATAGCTGAGCGGCGTGATGCCACTGGCACCACTGCTCTATCCGGTCCGGTCGATGACGGAACTTCCACTGTGCGTGCGACACATCCAGCACTTCACCGTTGTTGGTCAGCTCCAGTGTGCCTTCGTACATCAGTTGATTGCCATGCAGCAACTGAAAGCGGGTCGGACACACCCGCGCAACCCGGAGCGTCCAGCGCTGATAGTGAATGTCGAACCCCGACACTAAACTCGATTCGTCAACCGTCATAAGTACCTCTACAACGCCCCCTCATCGCTGAGGGGGCCGATTTATTACACGCCAGACGCCAAGCGGTAGTACAAGCTGTTAGTTTTCAACTCTTGTTTGAACTTGCGGGTTTCGGTGTGTTCATCAATCACCACCATTTCCATGCCGAGAATGTCAGCATAGTCAGCCAGCGAGTCGACACTCACCTGTTGGCTGTAAGCACTGTGGTGCGCCGCGCCCGCGTGAATCCAGCTCGCCGCCGCGACTTGCAGATTCGGCATCGGTTCCCACAACGCATGAGCCACCGGCAAATGCGGCATACCTTGTGGCGGAGCGACGGTGTTAACACGGTTCACCACCATGCGGAAGCGATTACCCAAATCGATCACCGACACGTTGACGGCCTGCCCTTCGCGGCCACTAAACAGCAAACGTGGAACATCGCAGCGCAGGCCGATGGTGTGCAGATGCACTTCGAGTTTCGGTTTCGCCGCAGCAATCGACGGACACACTTCCAGCATGTGCGCGCCCAGCACCTGATCGGTGGCGCCGAAGTTGTAGGTGTAGTCTTCCATAAACGAGGTACCGCCCTGACGCCCTTTGCCCATCTGTTTCATGATGTGCACCATAGCCGAGGTTTTCCAGTCGCCTTCGCCGCCGTAACCAAAGCCTTTGGCCATCAAACGCTGGGTGGCCAAACCGGGCAGAGAGCCGAGGCCAGTCAGGTTTTCAAACGTGTTGGTAAACGCCTGCGCGCCGACCTCCGTCAGAAAACGTTCCATGCCCATTTCCAGACGCGCTTCGTGCTGCATCAGTTTGAGCAGCGCCGGATCATTCAGCAGTTGCGGGCTCATGTCGTAGGTGGAAGCGTATTCATCGAGCAAACGCGCGATATCCGCATCCGACACCGACTGCACCACCTCACTCAGTTCGCCCAAACCATACGCATTCACTTCATAACCAAATTGAATTTGCGCCGAGACTTTGTTGCCTTCGGTCACCGCCACTTGGCGCATGTTGTCGCCAAAGCGCGCCACTTTCAGGTTCTGCCCGGCATCAATCCCGATCGCTGCGCGGCACCAGTCATCGATCTCCTGATGCACCTGCGGGTTCTGCCAATGCCCTACCACCACTTTGCGGTCAAGATCGAGGCGAGTACCGATAAAGCCGAATTCGCGGCAGCCATGCGCACTCTGGTGAGTGTTCATGTAGTTCATGTTGATCTCATCCCACGGCAGCGCCGCATTAAACTGGGTATGCAGATGCAGGAACGGTTTGTTGAGCTGCGACAAACCCGCGATCCACATTTTCGCCGGGGAGAAGGTGTGCATCCACAGCACCAGACCAATACACGCCAGATCGTTGTTGGCCGCGCGGCATACTTGCAGAATTTCGTCCGGTGACTTCACCGTACCTTTGTCGACCATCGGCACGGAAATCGCGTCGGTCTGGTTAAAGCTGGCCACAATTTGTGCGCTGTCCTGCGCCACTTGTTCCAGCACTTTTGGGCCGTAGAGGGTTTGCGAGCCGGTTACGAACCACACCTGTTTGTTGTCGAATACTTTCATAACTTTCCCTTGATTATTTTTTGTTCGTCGCAGTCTGACCGTAATAAGCATTCGCGCCGTGTTTGCGCAGGTAATGCTTATCGAGCAGAGCCTGATTGATGTATTGCACCGCCGGGTTGATTTGCAGCGTTTGCAGCGCCATTGACGCCACCACTTCCATCACCACCGCGTTGTGCACCGCTTGATGGGCATCTTTCCCCCAACTGAACGGGCCGTGTTCATTGACGATGATGCCGGGGATCGCCATCGGGTCTTGCTCTGCGATGGTTTCGACAATCACCACTCCGGTATTGAGCTCGTAATCGTGGGCGATTTCGCCATTGGTCAGCGGGCGGGTGCACGGAATGCTGCCGTAGAAGTAATCGGCGTGGGTGGTGCCAAGAGCCGGAATGGCTTTCCCCGCTTGCGCCCACGAGGTGGCGTGCGGCGAATGGGTGTGCACCACGCCGCCGATGTGTGGGTAGGTGCGATACAGCACCAGATGGGTCGCGGTATCGGACGACGGATTGAGGTCACCCTCCACCACGTGTCCCGCCAAATCCACCACCACCATGTTGTCGGCAGAGAGATCTTCATAAGCCACGCCGCTCGGTTTGATCACCACCAACCCCGATTCGCGGTCGATGGCCGAGACGTTGCCCCAGGTAAAGGTCACCAGATTGTGACGTTGCAGATCGAGATTGGCCTGCCACACGTCATGGCGCAGTTTGCGCAGCCGTTCACTCTGGGTCGACACGGGTTGCATCAAGGTGTGTTCACTCATGATCGTACTCCTTGGCTTGATGAAATTCGGCCAACTGTTCTAAGTGCTGACCCAGCTCACGATAGCCAGCGTAACGCTCACGGCGCAGCGCCTGCGTGTCGGCATTGGGCGTATACACCGCACTGATGGGGCTTGCCATCGCCGCCTGCGCTTGCCGGGCGTTGTCATACACACCTGCTGCCACAGCGGCGAAAATCGCCGCGCCCAATGCGCAGCACTGCTCTGAGCGCACCACCGCGATATCGCGGCCAATCACATCGGCACACATCTGCATCACGTACGGGGATTTTTGCGAAATGCCGCCAATCGCGATCACGCGCTCCACCGCCATGCCTTGGTCGACAAAACAGTCGACAATCGCTTTGGCGCCGTGGGCGGTCGATTCCACCAGCGCGGCAAACAGCGCAGGCGCGCTTGAGCCTAAATTGAGATCCGACAGCGAACCTTTCAGACGCTGGTTGGCGTAAGGGGTACGACGGCCATTGTGCCAGTCCATCGCCAGCGGCGAATGAGCGTTGAACTCGTAGCTTTCCGCCGCTTGAGACAGCAGTGGAATCAAAGCGTTATCTAAGGCGTCTAATGTGGCTTGCGCTTGAGGCTGCTGCTCCGCCAACGCTTGCAGCGGCCATAACAACACGCGTTTGTACCAGGCATAAATATCACCAAACGCCGATTGGCCGGCTTCAAGCGCCATCAGATTCGGCAGCGCACTGCCTTTGACCTGACCGCAAATGCCGTGAATGGTGCGCTCGCCCACGTTGTCGGCGTCCACCATCAAAATGTCGCAGGTGGAGGTGCCAATCACTTTGACCAAATCGTGCGCGCCCGCGCCCGCACCGACAGCGCCCATGTGGCAGTCAAACTCACCGACTGCGACCGCGATGCCCTCTGGCAAGCCCAGCGTTTGTGCCCAGGCCGCCGACAAGGTACCCGCTTGCTGCTCTGCGGTGTAGACCTCGCTGAACATGCGCTCGCGTATGCCATCCAAGGTCGGGGAAATCGCCGACAAAAACGCTTGATCCGGCAAACCGCCCCAGCTTTCATGCCACATCGCTTTATGCCCGGCCGCACAGATGCCGCGGCGCAGGTGGTGTGGGTGCTGATTACCACTGAGCAGGGCCGGAATCCAGTCACACAACTCCACCCAGCTGTAGGCGTGTTTGGCCACATCGGCATCTTGCTCACTGACCCACGCGGCTTTGGCCCAAAACCATTCCGACGAATAAATGCCGCCGATGAATTTGGTGTAGTCGGTAAAGTCGCCGCTGTGCGCCAGTTGGTTAATGCGTTCCGCTTTGACGACCGAGGTGTGGTCTTTCCACAAAATGAACATCGCATGCGGGTTATGTTCAAACTCCGGCCGCAGCGCCAACACATTGCCTTCAGCATCGATCGGTGCCGGCGTCGAGCCGGTGGTGTCGACGCCAATGCCCACCACCGACTGCGCGACCTCAGCCGGCACGGCGGCCAATGCCTCACGCACCGCCTGCGTCATCGCTTCAATGTAGTCTTTCGGGTGGTGGCGAAATTGCGACTGCTCCAGCTGGTTATACAGCCCCTGCATCCAACGCGGGTAGTAAGTCACGCCGGAGGCGACTTCTTCCCCGCTGACCGCATTCACCAGTAAGGCGCGCACCGAATCGGAACCAAAATCGAGGCCGATGACGTGCGCTGGTTGAGTAGCGAAATGCTCCATAACAACTCCATGTAGGGTGATATTTTTCATTTGTTATAACGCTCAACCCCATTTTCAACCATGAACCGCACCGCTAGATTCATGGATAAAAACGCCACATGGATAAAATCGTGCAGTTGTTTAAAAAAAGCTCACCGTGAATAAAATCTGATTAAAATAGCCAGTTAACCGTTTACACTTGCACCATTTATATGAAACATCGCACCACAAAACAGCAATTGAGATCTGCATCATGGCTACTCGCGCTAAATGAATGGACTATTTTGCTACAATTTTTTGGTGTGATTTTGGTCACTTCAACCCAACATCGAATCAACAAATATGGATAGCGAAACAAACCCCTACCAGCGGATGGAATAACAATGAAACTAAAAACCTTACTCTCGACCGCAGCCCTCTCCGGGCTGACGCTGCTCAGTGCTTCTGCCAACGCTTTTTTTGGATCCAGTGACGACACCCTGAAACTGGGTTATCTGGTCAAACAGCCAGAAGAACCATGGTTCCAGACTGAGTGGTCATTTGCAGAAAAAGCCGGCAAGGACATGGGCTTTGAAGTGATCAAAATGGCCGTGCCTGATGGCGAGAAAACCCTGAACGCGATCGACACTCTGGCCGCCAGTGGCGCCAAAGGCTTTGTGATCTGCACCCCCGACCCGAAATTGGGTCCTGCCATCATGGCCAAAGCCAAAAGCTATGATTTGAAAGTCATCACCGTCGATGACCAGTTCCTCAACGCCAAAGGCGAGCCGATGAAAGACGTACCGCTGGTGATGATGGCAGCCAGCGCGATTGGCGAACGTCAGGGCCAGGAGCTGTACACCGAAATGCAAAAACGCGGCTTTGATGTCGCCACTACCGGCGTGATGGCGATTACCGCCGATGAACTGGATACCGCACGCCGCCGTGTGGACGGCTCAATCAAAGCGCTGAAAACCGCCGGCTTCCCAGCCAACCAAATCTATCGCGTACCCACTAAAACCAACGACATTCCAGGGGCATTGGATGCCGCCAACTCCCTGCTGGTGCAATACCCTGGCGTGAAACAGTGGCTGGTGGTTGGCATGAACGACAACACCGTATTAGGTGGCATTCGCGCCACAGAAGGCCAAGGCTTTGCCGCTGACAAAGTGATCGGCATTGGTATCAACGGCGTGGACGCGGTCAACGAACTGGCGAAATCACAAGCGACCGGCTTCTACGGCTCGCTGCTGCCAAGCCCGGACGTACACGGCTACAAATCGATTGAGTCACTGTACAAATGGGTGAAAGACGGTGTGGAACCGAACAAGTTTGTTGAAGTGACCGACGTTGTCCTGATCACCCGCGACAACTTCAAAAAAGAACTGGAGAAAAAAGGACTGTAAGTCCGGTTGGGGTGGCAGTCCTTTTACGCTGCCACCCGTTATTGGAACGGAGAGAATGTTATGGCGATGTCCCCCTCTTACCTCGAGTTTCGCAACATTTCAAAGCACTTTCCCGGTGTTAAGGCGCTGAGTAACATCAGTTTTCGCGCCAACGCAGGTAGTATTCATGCTCTGATGGGCGAGAACGGTGCAGGTAAATCGACGCTACTCAAAACCTTAAGCGGGCTACACCAGCCAACGGAAGGTCACATTGCGATTGACGGCCAGGAGCTGTCATTATCCGGCACCACAGATGCGCTGACACAAGGCATTGCCATCATCTATCAGGAACTCAATCTGGTGCCTGAACTGAGTGTGGCGGAAAATATTTATCTCGGTCAGCTACCGACCAAAAACGGCCGCGTGGATACCGAAACCCTCAATCGTCAGGCGCGCGAACAGTTGCTGCGTCTGGGCGAAGATTTTGATCCGTCACGCCCGTTGAAAGAATTTTCCATCGGCCAATGGCAGATGGTCGAAATCGCTAAGGCGCTGAGCCGCAACGCGCAAATCATCGCGTTTGATGAGCCGACCAGCAGCCTGTCACAACGTGAAATTCAAAACCTGTTTAAAGTCATTCGCGAGTTGCGCGATGACGGCAAAATCATTCTGTATGTCTCGCACCGCATGGAAGAGATTTTTAACCTGTGCGATGCGATCACCATTTTTAAAGACGGCACTCATGTGCAGACGTTTGATGACCTGTCGCAACTGACCCACGATCGCCTGGTTGAACTGATGGTCGGACGCGAAATCAGCGACATCTATAACTACCGTTCACGTGAGCTTGGTTTAAGCGGTCTGCGATTGGAAAATTTTCAAGGCCCCGGACTGACGGCGCCCGTCTCACTCGATATTCGTCAGGGCGAGATTCTCGGCTTGTTTGGTCTGGTTGGCGCCGGGCGTACCGAACTGACCCGACTGATTTTCGGCGCGGAGAAACGCACCGCCGGCGAGCTTTACCTGCATGACGTCAACATTAATGTGCGTAAGCCGGGCGACGCCATCAAAGCGGGCATTACCTTGTGCCCGGAAGATCGCAAAGCCGACGGCATCGTGCCGATCATGTCGGTGGCGGAAAACACCAACATCAGTGCACGTCCGTGGCACCTGAAACTCGGTGGCCTGATCGATTTTGGCTGGGAAGCGAAAAACGCCGACACTCAACGTCAGGCACTCAACGTCAAAACCGCTTCGCTGGATCAGCCCATCGGCAAACTCTCGGGCGGAAACCAGCAAAAAGTCATTCTCGGTCGCTGGCTCTCCACCGACATGAGCGTCATTCTGCTCGATGAACCCACCCGTGGCATTGATGTCGGCGCCAAATCGGAAATCTACGAACTGATCTTTAAGCTGGCCGAGAACGGCGTCACCGTGCTGGTGGTATCGAGCGATCTGCCGGAAGTGCTGGGCATATCCGATCGCCTGTTGGTGATGAAAGACGGCGCGATTTCCGGAGAGCTCCAACGCGACGAATTTAAAGAACAGACTGCACTTCGCCTCGCTATGCTGGGCCAAGAACAAGCCGCAGCTTAAGAATGAAGGAATATCACTATGTCTCTATCAAGTTCTACCAAAATGGTTAATTCCGAACAGAAGTCTGGCGGGTTTAACTTCGCCCAGATCTGGGATCGTTTCGGCATGCTGATGGTGTTTGCTGGCTTGTTTCTGCTGTGCTGCCTGTTCGTGCCCTACTTCGCGACCTTTGTGAACATGAAAGGTCTTGGTCTGGCCATTTCCATGAGCGGCATGGTGGCGTGTGCGATGCTGTTCTGCCTTGCCTGTGGCGACCTCGACCTGTCCGTCGCCTCCGTCATCGCCTGCTCCGGCGTCGTGACCGCGGTAGCGATCAACGCCACCAGCAGTGTCGTGCTGGGCATTGGTGCCGGCCTGTTGTCGGGCGTGCTGTTTGGCCTGCTGAATGGCTTTGTGATTGCCAAACTGCAAATCAACGCGCTGATTACCACTCTGGCGACCATGCAGATTGCCCGTGGCCTCGGTTACATCATCTCCGATGGTAAAGCAGTCGGCATCACGGAAGAAAGCTTCTTTACCTTGGGTAACTCGTCGCTGCTTGGCATTCCGACCCCGGTGTGGCTGACCATCGTGACGTTTGCCGTGTTTGCCTTCCTGCTCAACCGCACCGTGTATGGTCGCAACACTCTGGCCATCGGTGGCAACGAAGAAGCAGCGCGTCTGGCCGGCGTGAATGTGGTTAAAACCAAGATGCTGATTTTCACCATCTCAGGATTTATCTCAGCGTTGGCGGGGGTAATTCTGGCGGCGCGGATGACCAGTGGTCAGCCCATGACGTCGGTCGGTTTTGAACTGGTGGTGATCTCCGCCTGTGTGTTGGGCGGTGTGTCGCTCAAAGGCGGGATTGGTAAAGTCTCTTATGTCATTGCCGGGGTGCTGATTCTCGGCACCGTGGAAAATGCCATGAACCTATTGAACATGTCACCTTTTGCACAGTACGTCGTCCGTGGTGCAATCTTGCTGGCTGCCGTTATTTTTGACCGCTACAAACAAAAATCACGTTAAGCCAATTCATCGGTTACTTGCTCTCTTATTTCCCACAAATAAGAGAGCTTTTTTATGAAATGAATTCGACCCGCTATACCCACTGCCCCGCCACGTAACCGCTCGACCACGCCCACTGGAAGTTGTAGCCGCCGAGCCAACCGGTAACGTCCATCACTTCACCGACAAAATAAAGCCCCGGCACGGTTTTGCACTCCATGGTTTTCGATGAGAGCGAGTCGGTGTCGACACCACCCAGCGTCACTTCTGCAGTGCGGTAGCCTTCGGTACCATTGGGTACAATGCGCCACTGTTGCAGCGTCTCGGATACGGCGCTCAGCTCTTTCGGGTTGAGTTGTTTGAGCGGTTTGTCGCTCAGCAGTTTGCGCTCGATCAGCACTTCCACCAAGCGTTTCGGCAGCACGCGTGCCAGAGTATTTTTCAGGCTTTGATTCGGGTGTTTTTCACGCGAACGGGTCAGCAGCTCATCAATATCCACGTCCGGCACCAGATTGACGATCACCGCCTGACCGGGTTTCCAGTAAGAGGAAATCTGCAACACCGCCGGGCCGGATAAGCCGCGATGAGTAAACAGCAGCGCTTCTTTAAACACCTTGCCACACTCGGCCTGAATTTCTGACGGCACCGCGATACCCGACAATTCAGCCAGCGCGTCTTTGTCTTCCACATGCAGCGTAAACGGCACCAGGCCCGCCGTGGTCGCGTGCACGGGTAAACCAAACTGTTCAGCAATTTTGTAACCAAATGGCGTCGCGCCAAGTTTGGGCATCGACAAGCCACCGGTTGCCACCACCAGCGACTGGCATTCAATATCGCCGACTGAAGTTTTGAGGCTAAAGCCCTGCTCGGTTTTGGCGATCTCCAGCGTTTCCACCTGATAACGCTGGCGAATGGTCGGCTGATCGCACTCGGCCAGCAGCATGTTGACGATATCTTTGGCCGAATCGAGACAGAATAGCTGGCCATGGTCACGCTCTTCGTACGCAATGCCGTACTTGCCGACCATGGCGATGAAATCCCAGTTGGTGTACTGCGACAACGCCGATTTGACGAAGTGCGGGTTGCCACACAGGTAGTTGGCTGCCGACACATCGTAGTTAGTGAAGTTACAACGGCCGCCGCCAGAGATGAGGATTTTACGTCCCGGTTTTTTGGCGTGATCGATAATAAGCACTTTGCGGCCACGCTTACCTGCTTCTGCGGCACACATCAGGCCTGCGGCACCCGCACCAATCACGACAACATCGACTTTTTCACTCATCTCGGCTCACTCAACTGCAATAAAAAAGGATGTGCAGCGCACATCCTTACTCACTCGGGGCGGTATTCTAACGGTAAAAACACCGCTTGCCAATTGACCACTTGTCACAGCATAAAGGCTGCTACCGTCGTCAGTACGACCAGTGAAGTCGAGAGGATAAACAGCTCACGCACGCGGTCGCACTTACCGGTAAACACCGGGTCGTGATGGTGGTGATACTCTTTGCTTTTGATGTAGTGGTACAAGCGCACCTGTTTGGTCATATTACCGTGGGTGGTAAAAAAGCCACCGCCGTCAACTTGCTGATAGAGCAAGGGGTGAGCTTCGCGCATGATGTAGATGAGAGAGCGTAATGCGGTGAGGTAACGGAGCACGTTCACACCGGTTACGATCATTAGCGCTAATAGAATGGTATCTCCACTGATCATCTTTTCCTCCCTACATCTTGTGTAAGAATGCCCAGAGAAAAAGACGATCGCTTCAATTGGTCTTTTTGCTGAGGTTACTCAGCGGGGGCATCCATTACCGAAGATGAGCCTGCTTTTGCCAATGCTGCCAGGTCTTTATCGATGAAGAACAACGCCTTACCATCTTCGCCGACAAGCTCCAGCTTATCTAAAATCCCTTTAAACAACTTCTCTTCTTCATGTTGCTCCGCAACGTACCACTGAAGGAAGTTAAATGTTGAGTAGTCTTGAGATGTGAACGCCAGATGAGCCAGCTTGTTGATTTTCTGCGTAATCATCTGCTCATGTTCATACGTTTCGCGGAATACTTCGCCTAAGCTTGCGAAATCGTGTTTTGGCGCTGCGATCGCACCCAGGATTGGCATTGAGCCCGTCTCACTAACATACGTAAACAGACGTTGCATGTGCTGCATCTCTTCTACGGCATGAGAGCGTAAAAACTCTGCGGCACCATCAAATCCTTTGTCTTCACACCAAGCACTCATCTGTAAGTATAGATTGGATGAAAAAAATTCGAGATTAATTTGATCATTCAGTTGATCGACCATAGCTTGCGATAGCATCGAAGGCTCCTAATTCATCATAAATCACTGATGCCACTATAACATGTTCGCTGGCTATTGTTAGAACACCTTGTCCGCTCGCGATGGATATTTGATCGCGACGGCAAAAAACTTCTGAGCGAGGTGCTAATCTGTAGTTAGTCACCTACAAGGAGATAGCATTATGAGTTATCAACACATTTTAGTTGCCGTCGATCTCTCAGAAGACAGCAAACTTTTGATCGACAAAGCGGTTGCGCTGGCTAAGCCTCTGAATGCGGAGATCTCTTTTATTCATATTGATGTGAACTATGCGGAGCTCTACACCGGGCTGATCGACATCAATCTGGCGGAGACTCAGCACCACGCGATGGAAGCGTCCCAGAAACAACTGCAGGATCTGGCGAACTACGCAAACTACCCAATCAAACACACCCTGGTGGGCAGTGGCGATCTGAGTAATGAACTGTGTGACACCATCAATGAGTTCAACATTGACTTGGTCGTGTGTGGTCACCATCAGGATTTCTGGAGCAAATTGCTGTCCTCAACCCGTCAGCTTATTAATTGCTCACCTGTCGACATGTTGGTTGTACCACTCAACGACTGACGGCGAAGAAAAACTCAGTTAGACTGCAGGTAATTTTTCATTAAACCATTCTCGTTATGATTTATTTATCTGCAGTCACCCTACTTTGGGCCTTCTCATTCAGCCTGATCGGCGTTTATCTTGCCGGTCAGGTTGATTCTTGGTTTTCTGTACTGATGCGCGTGGCATTGGCCAGTATCGTTTTCCTGCCATTTCTTAAATTCAAACAAGTACCCGGTAAGCTGATCGGCAAACTGATGGCGATTGGCGGAATTCAGCTTGGCTTGATGTACTGCTTCTATTATCAGTCGTTCTTGCTGCTCTCCGTACCGGAAGTGTTGCTGTTCACCGTCTTTACGCCGATTTATGTCACCCTGATTTATGACATGCTCAAAGGACGTTTCTCTCCATGGTATCTGGTCACAGCAGTGATTGCGGTGGCGGGCGCGGCGGTGATCAAATTTGCCGGCATTAACGAAAACTTCTTCCTCGGCTTTATGGTGGTACAAGGGGCAAACCTCTGCTTTGCCATCGGTCAGGTCGGCTATAAATACGTGATGGAACGGGAAACCGTTGAGCTGCCACAACACACCGTGTTTGGTTACTTCTATCTTGGCGCGCTGGTGGTTGCGACGGTCGCATTCCTGCTGCTGGGCAACCCTGGCAAGCTGCCAACCACCTCGGTGCAATGGGGCATTCTGATTTACCTCGGTGTGATTGCCTCTGGCTTTGGCTATTTTGCCTGGAACAAAGGGGCGTGCATGGTCAACGCTGGCGCGCTGGCGATCATGAACAATGTGCTGGTACCGGCGGGTCTGGTGGTCAATATTCTGATCTGGAACCGCGATGTCGACCTGGCGCGTTTGTGTCTCGGCGGGCTGGTGATCCTGCTGTCGTTGTGGGTCAACGAAACCTGGGTGAAGCGCCGCGTGGAACTGAGCTACCGCGCTTCCGAGCAGTAATCTCTATACGATAAAAAAGCCCACCGAATGGTGGGCTTTTTGTTGAATTCATTCGAATCAGTGCATCTGCGCCATGATGCCCGCTTCGGGCAACACCACACTCGGATTGAGTGCATTGAACTTGGCTTGCAGCGCCTGCTGTTTTTTCATCATTTTCTGCTGCTGCTTGAGCACCTTAGCCAGCTTCTTCTGATATTTTTTCTGCTTTTTCAGCGTCTTCTTCGCCAGTTTCAGCGCCGCTTTTTCAGCCGACTTACTGCGCGATTGCCCCACGTTCAGCGCCAACTTGGCATTACCTTTACTCTTCATCTTTGGCAGAGCTTCCGGTTTACACAGCGCATTTTTGTCTGCCGATGAACGCGCACATGAACGACACATAAAGGCCGGCTGCGCGACAAGACGATGAATCTCACCCAAGGATGAGGTGATGTCACGACGATTTAACTTACACAAACGTTTCGTCATGGTAGAGGCTCCAGCTAAGAATAATAATAATTCTTAATCAGATATAACCGCAGGCCAACGGAAACGCAAGTGATGTTTTAGTGGCTGTCGCCCATCGCCGCAATCACGTATACGTCAAAGCGGTTCTTCTTGGTTTCGATCGCCATGCTCGGTTTATGTTCATCCAGCCATTCAGCGTAGTCCGGACGTTTTACCACCACGCGTTTGGTCGCCAGCAGTAAAGCCGGCGCCAGCAGGCTATCTGCATCGTTATCTGCCCCGACCAAGGATTGAAATACGCGCATCTCTTTTTTGACCAGCGCACTTTTCTTTTTGTTTTCCGGGTGTGGATACATAGGATCGAGGTAGACCACATCCGGGCGTTCAAAGGCGGCGTCTTGCGCCAACTGTTGCAGCGCAGAGTGGCTCGAGGCGTGCAGCAACGTCACGCGCTCACTGACCCACGGGCCGATTTCTGCATCCAGTTTGGCGCGCATCAGGCCATCGTCCAGCAAAGCTGCGACCACCGGGTGACGCTCCACCATCTGCACTTTGCAGCCCAATGACGCCAGCACAAACGCATCGCGGCCAAGACCTGCTGTGCCATCCAGCACGGTTGGCGTCACACCTTTGTTCAGCCCTGCTGCTTTGGCGATTGCCTGACCTTTACCGCCACCGAATTTACGGCGATGCGCCACGGCACCGCTGACCCAGTCGACGTAAATCGCTCCGAGTTTCGGCTCATCGGTTTTACGTAGCTCTAAGCGCTCCGCCGTCAGTACCAGCGCAAACGGACTGCTGGCATCGTGGCTTAAATGCCAGCGCTTGGCGATACGTTGCAGTTCTTCAGCACGTTCGCGGACTTCACAAATCAGTTGTAGCTGCAAAGGTCTCACTCCAGAATCGAGGGGTCAAATCGGCCGCCAGTGTAGCCGATTTTACGCGTGGCGGCTAAGCCTTCTGTGCGGTCAGCAATTGTTCAACCAGCTCGTCAATCGGCTGTGGTTTACCAATCTGATAACCCTGCGCAAAGTGAACGCCGATCTCTCGCAGGCGCTGCAAAATCGCGTCGTTTTCGACAAACTCGGCCACGGTTTGCTTACCCATCTGGCGGGCCAGATCGTGAATCGAACGTACCATCAGATGATCCATCTCATTCACATCAATGTCGCGCACAAACAGGCCGTCGATTTTGACGATATCGATCGGCAGCTTCTTCAGGTAACCGAATGATGACAACCCAGAGCCAAAGTCATCCAAGGCGATTCGGCAGCCGAGCTCTTTCAGGCGACTGAACAGAGCAATGGCCTGATTGAGGTTTCGCATCGCGGCGGTTTCCGTGATCTCAAAACAGATTTTGCTGCATGGCACGCAGCTGCTTTGCAGGCGCGCGATCAGGTTATCGATGAATTCTGCGTTCCCCATCGAGTGGCCTGAGAGGTTAATCGAGCACAAACCCAGACAAGCCAGTGCCTGCGGGCGGGTTTCAAACCAGCGCAGCGTCTGCTCCACCACCTGTTTGTCCAGTAAATGCGCCACGTTATAACGCTCTGAAGCGGGCACAAAAATCCCCGGTGATACGTACTCGCCGTCGGCGTTTTTAATCCGCACCAGAATCTCAAAGTGCATGCCTGGCTCATCAGCATTGAGCGCCAGTATTTGCTGGGCAAACAGTTCAACCCGCTCTTTGGCCAGCGCATCGTGTACCAGGTTAACGCTCTCCATCTCCAACTGGCGGCGGCGCAAATCTGCGTTGTCCTGGCGATACAAGTTATAGCGGTTGCGTCCCTCTTCTTTGGCGGCATGGCAAGCCGTGTCTGCCTGCGCATGGACCATTTGCGGTGAGGTTGCGGTGTGGTCGATCAGGCGAATACCTATCGAACAGGTCAGATTGAGGCGAATCTCCTCCCACCAGAACGCATGCTCCGCCATGGTCGCGACGATGGTTTTCGCCACCTGAATCGCATCCCGCTCTGTGCAGTCTTTAAGCAGAATGGCAAACTCATCACCGCCCATGCGTGCCAGCACCGCGTTATACGGCAATACCTCTTCGAGCATGCTGGCGCAGAACTGAATAGCGCCATCACCCGCATCGTGACCGGCGGTATCATTGAGCACTTTCAACTGGTCGAGATCGAGATACAACATGGCGTGGGTACGCAGCTCGGTGGCGGTTTCCTGCAATGCCTGCGCCAGTTCGAGTTCAAACTGGTTGCGGTTGAAGGTGTTGGTCAGCATGTCGTATTTGGCCTGATACGCCAGTTTGTCGGCCAATTGCCGGGTCTCTGTAACATCCTCGCCGACAATCAGCAGATGACCCGTTTCTACCAGCGCACGAATGTTCTCACGCACCCAGATGGCACGCCCATCCGCGTGGCGATATTCAATTTCGCGCTGCCAGATGCCTTGCAGTGACTGATTAGGTTGTAGCAGAACCTGACGCGCGCTGAGTGCCAGCTCGCTGAGATAAAAGTCGCTGAGGGGATGGCCAAGCAGTTGTGATGCCTGAAAACCAAGCAACTGCTCGGCAAAACGGTTCACCTGCTGAATGCGGTTCTGTTCATCCAATGTCAGCATCATCACAGGTTGCAAATCGTAGTAGTGGCTGAGGCTGGCTTCACGCTGAAACAATTTGTCTTCGGTGATTTTTCGCCAGGTAATGTCCTGACCCTCACACAAATATTGAATAGGTACACCCGGCACGGTCAGCATCGGTTTGAACGCCCATTCAAGCATCATCGAACCCTGCTCCGCGTGCCAGATTTCCGCCTCAAACTGACGCGGCTGAGTCGACACTTCTTCAAAATACTCTTTAATGCGCTGCGCCGAGGCATCTTCCCAGTGAGGGTGTGTCCACAGGGGCAGCTCCAGGTTCATCCCCTGGCGATAAAACAGTTCCTGAAACTTGTGGTTGCAGGAAATCAGGCGCCCCGAATGGTCAAGAATACCGATGTAGTGATTGCTCTGCTCAAACACCGATTCGAGCAGAATCTGGTTATCGCGGCTCAAGCGCTCACTGCTGCGCAGACGCAGCACATAGTAAAGCAGCAGCGCGATAACCACAGAGAAAAACAGCAGAATGAGGAGTACACCAGCCAGATCCCAGTGCTGGTGATTGTTCAAGCCAAAAGCCAGACCAAGAAGTGACTCTGTGTCTGAGGTCGAGAACGAAGCGGCGAATGCGGGGAAAATGCCCGTCAGGCTCAGTAATAACGATTGCATTAAGAAAGATAAGCGAGCCACAAACGGATTCCTTGGCAGAGTCGATGATTAATGATATCACTCGATATCAAAGAATATCCGCGTGATATTCTGACCAATTGCACAAATCTCAGGAATTCATATGCAAGTAGCCTCGACAAAGCTGGACGAATTGGATCGCGCGATTCTGAAAATTTTGATGGATGATGCCCGCACGCCCTACGCCGAAATGGCCAAGCAGTTCAACGTCAGTCCGGCCACCATTCACGTTCGAATCGAAAAAATGAAGGCCGCCGACATCATTCAGGGAACGGAAGTGGTGGTAAACACCAAAAAGCTCGGGTACGACGTCTGCTGTTTTATCGGCATCAACCTTAACGCCGCGCGTGACTACCATTCGGCGCTGGCCAAACTCAATGCGCTGGATGAGGTGGTTGAAGCCTATTACACCACGGGCGCGTACAACATTTTCGTTAAGCTGATGTGTAAGTCGATCGAAGAGTTGCAATACGTGTTGATTGATAAGTTGCAGGCGATTGACGAAGTGCAGTCGACCGAAACGCTGATCTCGCTGCAAAACCCGATCAACCGCAACGTCAACCCATAAAAAAGCCCGGCACTCAGTCCGGGCTTTTTACGCAATATCGTTATTTATTGAGGTATTTCAACAGCTCGTCTGGAGAGATACCTTGCTTGGCGAGTTCTTTAGCCAGCAAATCCACTTGCTCATTTTTACGAGAATCAATCACTTGCTGAAACTGGAAAACCAGATCACGCAACACAGGCAGTGGTACCTGTTTAGCCGCACTACGAACACGCTCACTACTTTGGTTACCCAGTTCTGTTAGCAATTTGCCGAACATCACCTTTTCTGGAGACTCATCGAGTTGTTCCCAGATGCGGGCCATTTCATAGGTTGTCATAGACATTGTTTAGTGATTCCAAGTGATTACTAAAAGGGTGAGAGGCAACAATATACACGCCTTATCTCATTTAGAAAATAGCCCTTTGAGTGAATTTACCAAAGCTTACGCTACGACTCCAAAGCCCACTGATGCCAGGCGCGGCCTGCTTTTGAAAACAGAATGATCAAGGCCGGAGCGATAAGCCACATATGCAATGCGATCATCATTTGCGGCTCCAAGTGTAAACGTTGCAATGTTCCGACCACCAGACCAGAACCACTCATTTGGAATAAACCTAACAGTGCCGCCGCCGTACCCGCTTTATCACCGAACGGTGCCAGCGCTTTTCCAGCCGCCGCCCCGAGAATCCAGGCAAACCCAACCGACGAAAGGAAGATAGGAAGCATAAAGGCAAATGCGGTCGCCACACTCGCCAACATCACCATCGCCACGCCAGCCACCAGCAGCGAACTGATGCCCATGACTAAGGTGGTGTGAGTACCGAAGCGATCCATCACGCGTGGCGCAGTCATACAGGCAATGATGTTTACCACGGCGTTGACGCCAAACCAGAACGTAAACTGATTCATCGTCAGGCCGAGGCGTTCCATCAACACCACAGGAGCGGATGTCACATAAGCCAGAATCACTGCCATCGCCAGCAAACATAATGAGGCATGAAAGACAAATGATGGTGTCTTGAGTACCGACCAGTAGCGCGACAGCTTAAACACCGCTTGTTTTTCAGTGCTTGGGTTGGTCTCTTTCATACGCATCAGCAGCAACAGGCCGACCGTCAGCGCAAACCCAGCCATAAAGCTGAAGTTCGCGCGCCAGCCAAACTGTTGAGTCAGCCAGCTTCCCAGAATCGGCGCAAGAGCAGGAATAAAACAGATCGCGCCGTTGAGGTAGCTGATCATTTTGCCGCTGCGTTGCGGACCAAAGATATCGCGAACTGTCGCAAAGGCTGCTACCGATGTCGCACATGCACCTAAGCCTTGTAGCAGACGGGCTGTCAGCATCCATTCAATGCTTTGTGCGCTCCACGCCAATAAAGCGCTCACCGCATAAATGCTGATACCACCCAATGCAACAGTTCGACGACCGAGTTTGTCTGCCAGTGGGCCGGCAAACAGCTGACCGACACCCATAGCAAACAGAAACCAAGTAATCGTGTCCTGAGCCAGAGCGTGTTCCACGTGAAACGTCTGAGAGATCTGCGGCAATGCAGGCAAATAAATATCAATCGCCAAAGGGCTAAACAGGACCAACAGCGTCAGTAATATCATTTGCTGTTTACTCGGTCCGCCAGATTGCGTCACGCTCACGTTCTACTCCAACTAAATTAATGAGACTTCGCGCATAATAGAGTAATCATGATATGCGTAAAAATGGCTTATAATCATCCGTAATATTCCTCAAAGGAAAATCAGATGAAGATTGAAAAGTTAGCGCGCATCGATCTCAACTTACTGGTGTGTCTCAAGGTACTCAGTGAAGAGCTGAGCGTGACCCGCACCGCCAACCGCCTCTACCTCAGCCAGTCGGCGGTGAGTAAATCGCTGGCCAAGCTGCGCGAGCAGTTTGACGACCCGTTGTTCATTCGTACCTCGCACGGCCTGAAACCAACGCCCAAAGTGGTGTTTCTCAAACCTAAACTGGACATTCTGGTGAACCAGCTCGAGCTCATCACTCAGCCGGAACAGTTTTCCCCGCAGTCGAGTGAATACCGCTTTCACATCGCCACGGTGGAAAGTGTCTATCCGTTGATCCTGCCGCATTTCTTGCCTGCCATTTTCAGTCAGGGTCCGAATCTCAACATCAGCACACACGCCTGGACAGATCAGACGTTCAAGAAACTACAACTGGGCGAACTCGATTTTGGCCTGACGGGGAAAGACATCGACATCAACGATGCGCGGCTGACCATGATGCCGCCGAGCGATATCTGCGAGCAGGAAATTTACCGCGATACCCAGATGTGTGTGGTGCGTCATAATCACCCGGCCCTGAGCCAACCCTGGAATCTGGAGCAGTACCTGTCGCTGCGTCATGTGCAGGTACGGTGCGATGGCAATGACCGCTGGCTGCTCGACTATCGACTGGCAGACATGGGCTATGAGCGTGATATCGCCATCACCGTGCCGGATTTCAACAGCGCAGCCAGCTTGTGTACCTACACCGACTTTGTGTTTACCGCGCCGAGCCATTTTACTCATTTGGTCGCGCAGCAAATGGGCTTGGTGGTGCTGCCGTTGCCGTTAGAATTTCCGCCGATGGCTTACACTCTGTTCTGGCATCGCGACCGGGAAAACGACCCGGCATTGAACTGGCTGCGCCAGATCATTCAAACCAAAACACTACACTTGAGATAAAGCGACGGATATTTGCACGCCTTTGGTAAAAGGAGTAGCTTATCCGCACTTGTCCCGGGCCAGCTGATCACAGCCTGCGCCGTCACAAAGGACTGTTAATAAGGATAATCACAGATGCCACAATCCATTTCCCAACGTGTTGCCGAACTGCGTAACTGGCTGACACAACAAGGTTTAGATGCACTCATTGTGCCTCACGAAGACGAGTACCTCGGCGAATATGTCCCTGAACACAACGAACGCCTGCATTGGCTGACGGGTTTTACCGGTTCAGCGGGTGCTGCAGTGATCACCGGCGAAAAAGCGGCGATCTTCGTCGATGGTCGGTATACTGTGCAGGTTCGCAAACAAGTTCCGGGAGAACTGTTTGAGTATCGTCACCTGATTGAAGAACCGTATCTGGCGTGGCTGAAAAGCGCCCTGCCGGCGGGCAGCAAAGTGGGTTACGACCCACGTATGCACCGTGCAAGCTGGCTGAAAGCCGCGCACACCACGCTGGACGGCGAACTGCAACTGGTCGCCACCCGTGGCAACGCCATTGACCAACTGTGGCATGACCGCCCGGCTCCCGTGGTCTCTGACATGCGCCTGATGGGTAATGAGCTCGTCGGCGTCGACAGCGCAACCAAACGCCGCACCATCGCAGATATTCTGGTCAGCAAAAAGGCCGACAGCGCAATTCTGACTGAGCTCGATTCCATCTGCTGGCTGCTCAACATTCGTGGTCTGGATGTCTCTCGCCTGCCAGTTTTGCTGTCGCACGCGATTGTGCATGCGGACGCCAGTGTCGACTTTTTCCTCGATCCGGCACGTCTGGCGGCAGGCTTTGACGCCCACGTCGGTTCAGGTGTGCGCGTACATCATCCGGAAACTCTCGAATCACAACTGGTGCAACTGCGCGGAAAACGCGTGATTGTGGACCCAGCCACCAGCAACGCTTGGTTTACACTGGTACTGCAAAATGCCGGTGTCGAGCTGCTGAGCGATGCCGATCCGTGTCTGCTGCCAAAAGCCGCTAAGAACGCAACCGAAATTGCCGGCATGAAAGCGTGCCATGTACGCGATGGCGCGGCGATGACCAAGTTCCTCGCCTGGCTGGACAGCGAAGTGGCGGCCGGACGCCTGCACAACGAAGCTGAGCTTGCCGATCAACTGCAAGCATTCCGCGAGCTGGACCCGACTCTGGCAGATCTGAGCTTTGATACCATCTCTGCAGCCTGCAGCAATGCCGCCATGTGTCACTACAACCACATGAACCAGCCACAACCGGGTCAGCTGGAAATGAACACGCTGTATCTGGTCGATTCAGGCGGTCAGTACACCGACGGCACCACCGATATCACCCGCACTATCGCGATTGGCGACGTGAGCGACGAGATGAAGCAGCAGTTTACTCTGGTGCTTAAAGGCCACATTGCACTGGCCAAAGCCCGTTTCCCGCAAGGCACCTGCGGCCATCAGCTCGATGTGCTGGCACGTCAGCATCTGTGGGCCAATGGCTACGATTACGATCACGGTACCGGCCACGGTGTCGGTCACTTCCTGAGTGTGCATGAAGGCCCGCAACGCATCGGCAAAGTGTTCAACAATGTCGCTTTGCGCCCGGGAATGGTGCTGTCGAACGAGCCGGGTTACTACCGCGCTGATGGCTTTGGGATCCGTATTGAGAACCTGGAACTGGTTACCGAAATTGCCACTCAAGGTGATTTTAACGTGCTCGGTTTTGAATCGCTGACCCGCTGCCCAATTGATGTGCGAGCCATTAACGTCAACATGCTGACCAAGCCGGAACTGAACTGGCTGAATGACTACCACGCCAAAGTATGGAACGAAGTCAGCCCGCTGGTGGAAGGCGAAGTTCAAGCCTGGTTGCGTCAAGCAACGCAACCGATCAGCCACGTTTAAGCGCAAATCTTAATTCTATCAATCCCTTAACGAGCCATCGTTAAGGGATTTTTTGTATCCGCTTTCCTCCCTGCCACTTGCTCCTCTGCTATTTTCATACAATTCTAAAGTTTCCACTTCAAATCAAAAAAAATATTTATCAGTTATCTCATTGTTTTTAATAAAAATATCAAGCAACAAAAACCAAACAGAACACCAATTGCACAACATTTTAGTTTGAGATCTAACAATTTTTTGTTTAACGTATATTTAACTAATCGTTCAATTAAAAATGATAAGGAGTGCAGATGCCGAAAGTTGGGATGCCCGACATACGCAAACCGCAATTGGTTCAAGCAACCATGGCCGTTATCGAACGAGTGGGATTACACGCTGCCAGTATTGCGCTGATCAGCCGTGAAGCCGGGGTATCCACTGGCATCATCAACCACTACTTCGGCGGCAAACATGGTCTGCTGGAAGAAACCATGCGCGCGATTTTGCGTGAACATTCGGTCACCGTCACTCAGGCACTGGCGAAAATCCCGCAGCACGAGCATCAGGCACGGATCAATGCCATCGTGAATGCCAACTTCGAAGGATTTCAGGCAGAAAGTCAGGTGGTTAAAACCTGGCTGGCGTTCTGGTCCTATTCGATGCACGACGCGCAGTTGAACCGCTTACAACGAGTCAACGAACAACGCCTGTTCTCTCACCTTAAAATTGAACTTAAAGCCCTTCTGCCCCGTCACCACGCTCAACAGGTGGCACACGGGATCGCTGCTCTGATCGATGGTATCTGGCTACGCGGTGCGCTGAATCCTGATGGAATCAACGCTCAGCAAGCCCGGTTATTGATAAACGATTACTTAGAAATACAACTGGCGCAGCATGCGCTGACGACAACCAGCTAGGTCTTCAAATGGAAAAAGCATCACTTTATATCGATGGCGCGTTAAAACACGCGTCATCCGGGGAAACCTTTACCTCATACAACCCGGCCACCGGCGAACCGCTTGCGGTTTTGGGCCTTGCGAGCGCTCAGGATGTGCAGGACGCGATTGATTCTGCGCAGCGCGGTTTCTCGATTTGGTCAGCAATGACTGCTGTCGAACGCAGCCGTATTCTGCTCAAAGCAGTCGCCATATTGCGTGAACGTAACGACGAACTGGCGCTGCTGGAAGTACTCGATACCGGTAAGCCGATTCAGGAAGCAGATTGCGTTGATATCGCCACCGGCGCTGACGTCATCGAATACTTCGCTGGCCTCGCTCCTGCCTTGCAAGGCGAGCAACAGCCGCTCTCCGCCAGCCAGTTTTTCTACACCCGCAAAGAACCGTTAGGCATCTGCGCCGGGATTGGGGCGTGGAACTACCCGATTCAAATCGCGATGTGGAAATCGGCTCCGGCTCTGGCTGCGGGTAATGCAATGATTTTTAAACCGTCCGAAGAAACGCCGCTCACCGCATTGAAACTGGCGGAAATCTTCACCGAAGCGGGCCTGCCGGATGGTGTGTTTAACGTCGTGCAAGGCGATGGCCGCGTCGGCCAGATGCTGACCGCGCACCCGGCGATTGCCAAAGTTTCCTTCACGGGTGAAACCGGCACAGGTAAAGCTGTGATGGCGGACAGCGCGCGCACACTCAAATCCGTCACCATGGAGCTTGGCGGCAAGTCCCCACTGCTGGTGTTCGATGATGCCAAGCTGGATCAGGCAGTTTCCGCGGCGATGACCGCCAACTTCTACACCCAAGGCGAAGTATGTACTAACGGTACCCGTGTTTATGTGCATGAAAACCTTTACGACGCATTCATCGATCAGCTGAAGTGTCGCACTGAAAAACTGATCGTGGGCGATCCGCAAGATCCGAACACACAGATTGGTGCGCTGATTTCCAAAAACCACATGCACAAAGTGCTGGCCGCTATCGACAGCGCCAAAACAAGCGGTGCCAAACTGCTGACCGGCGGCTATCAGGTGACGGACAACGGACTGGCTAACGGTAACTTCGTTGCGCCGACGGTGTTCGTCGACTGCGACGAAGCGATGAGTTTTGTGCAGCAGGAAATCTTTGGTCCGGTGATGGCCGTCATGAAGTTCAGCGACGAGCAGGAGGTCATCCAGCGCGCCAACAACACGCACTATGGTTTAGCCGCAGGCGTGTTCACTCAGAACCTGTCGCGCGCGCACCGTGTCATCCACCAGCTGCAAGCGGGTATTTGCTGGATTAACACCTGGGGAGACTCTCCGGCTCCGATGCCTGTTGGCGGTTTTAAGCTCTCCGGTGTCGGTCGTGAAAACGGCATCGAAACGCTAAACCATTACACTCAGACAAAAAGTGTGTTGGTGGAACTGGATGATTTCGTCGGTCCGTATGCGTAAGGAGACAGCATGAAACAACACTTTGACTACATCATCATCGGTGCGGGCTCGGCAGGTTGTGTGCTGGCCGATCGTCTGACGGAAAGTGGTGAACACTCAGTGCTGCTGCTGGAAGCCGGCGGCAGTGACAAAAGCATCTTCATTCAGATGCCCACCGCGCTCTCTTACCCGATGAACAGCGACAAATACGCCTGGCAATTTGAATCGCTGCCAGAGCCCGGCCTCGATGGCCGCGCCCTGCACTGCCCGCGTGGCAAAGTGCTCGGCGGCAGTTCTTCAATCAACGGCATGGTTTATGTCCGAGGCCACGCCTGCGACTTTGATGAGTGGCAACAGCAAGGTGCTAAAGGCTGGGATTACGCGTCGTGCTTGCCGTACTTCAAACGTGCTGAACGCTGGAGCGGCGGCGCGGATGAATACCGTGGCGGCGATGGCCCACTGGCGACCTGCAACGGTAACGACATGAGGCTCAACCCGCTCTATCAGGCGTTCATCGACGCCGGTCAGCAGGCGGGTTACCCGCAAACTGACGACTACAACGGTTACCAGCAAGAAGGCTTTGGCCCGATGCACATGACCGTCGACCACGGCGTACGCGCCTCCACCGCCAACGCTTATCTGCGCCGCGCGCTCAAACGCAACAACCTGACCCTGCTGAAAGGTGTGCTGAGCCGCAAAGTGGTGCTGCAAAACAAGCGCGCAATTGGTGTGGAATTTGAACGCAACCGCCAGATTCAGGTGGCATTTGCCAACCGTGAAGTGGTCTCTTGCGCCGGATCGATCGGCTCTCCGCAACTGCTGCAACTTTCCGGCATTGGTCCGCGTGACGTACTGGAAAATGCCGGCGTTGAAGTACAACACGAACTGCCCGGTGTGGGCGAAAACTTGCAGGATCATCTGGAGATTTATTTCCAGTATCGCTGCCAACAACCGATCACACTGAACAGTAAGCTGGGTTTGCTCAGTAAAGGCATGATTGGTGCCGAATGGATACTGACCAAACGTGGCTTGGGCGCCACCAACCATTTTGAGTCCTGTGCGTTTATTCGCTCTCGCGCCGGACTCAAGTGGCCCAACATTCAATACCACTTTTTACCAGCTGCTATGCGCTATGACGGACGAACCGCGTTCGACGGCCATGGTTTTCAGGTCCATGTCGGCCCGAACAAACCATTAAGCCGTGGTCGTATCTGGATTCGTTCCGCCGATCCCAAGCACAAACCAGCCATTTTGTTCCGTTACCTTTCCGAGCAACAGGATATTCAGGATTGGCGTGATTGCATTCGCCTCACGCGTGAAATTCTGGCTCAACCTGCTTTGGATAGTTATCGCGGTGACGAAATTCAACCCAGTCTGGCGGTCAGCAGTGACGCTGACATCGACGCCTGGGTGAAACAAAACGTAGAAAGTGCCTATCACCCGTCGTGCAGCTGCAAAATGGGCGCCGACGATGATGCGATGGCCGTACTCGATAGCGCTTGCCGGGTACGGGGAATTGATGGGCTGCGAGTGGTGGATTCGTCCGTTTTTCCAACCATTCCAAACGGCAATTTAAACGCGCCGACCATTATGGTCGCCGAGCGCGCCGCAGACCTTCTGTTGGGTAAAGCACTGCTTGCCCCAAGCGAAGCCCCTGTGTGGATCGCACCGCAATGGCAGACCCAACAACGAGAAACCGCGCCAAAACGTGCGCTGGATACTCAACCGTCTGTGGAATTGATAACAAAATAAGGAAATACCCATGCGTAAAGTCATGACCTTCACGGCAGCCACGCTGCTCTCACTCAACGCCTACGCTAACAGCTGTAGCACCGTTCGCTTCGCCGATGTCGGCTGGACCGACATTACGGCCACCACCGCAGTGACAACGGAACTGCTGCATGGTCTCGGCTATCAGACCAAAACCGACCTGTTGTCCGTACCGGTCACCTACTCATCGATGGCGAACGGCGACATTGATGTCTTTCTCGGTAACTGGATGCCGACCATGGAAGGCGACATTGCCAAGTACCGTGACTCTGGCACAGTGGAAACGCTGCGCGCCAACCTCGAAGGCGCCAAATACACGCTGGCGGTACCGAAATACGTGTATGACGCCGGGGTGAAATCGTTCGCTGATCTGGCCAAACACGCAGAAGAGTTCAAGCACCGTATTTACGGCATCGAACCGGGTAACGATGGCAACCGCCTGATTCAGTCGATGATCGACAAGAACGCTTTTGAGCTCAAATCATTCGATCTGGTTGAATCGAGCGAAGCCGGTATGGTGTCGCAGGTGAAACGCGCCGTGCGCCGACACGAGTGGATCGCCTTCCTCGGTTGGGCACCGCACCCAATGAACAGCAACGTTGAGATGGAGTATCTCAGCGGCGGTGACGATTTCTTCGGTCCAAACTACGGCGGGGCCAACGTGTATACCAACGTGCGTCAGGACTACGTTTCGCAATGTCCGAATGTCGGCCAGTTGCTCAACAACCTCTCTTTCAATCTGGAGATGGAAAATGCGTTGATGGAAGCGATCCTCAACCAAGGTCAGCAACCATCGAAGGCGGCCAAAGCGTGGTTGCGTGAGCACCCGGAAGTATTGTCAAAGTGGCTCAACAAGGTAACCACACTCAATGGCAAACCTGCTGAGCAAGCCATCAAAGACTACCTCAACTCAGACGTTTAACTCGGAACAGGTGGAGTTCCACTCCACCTTTCTTAAGGGACTTATCAAACTATGATTAGCGATCACAAAATTCCGTTAGGCAGTTGGATGGAAACCGGGGTCGACTGGCTGACTCTGCACGCGTCCGGCTTCTTTGACGCCATCTCATTTCTGTTCGAGAGCATCATCATGGTGCTGGTCGATGTCTTCAAATGGTTTCCTCCAGCAGTACCGATCGTGGTCACCGCCGCTCTCGCCTGGTGGCTGCACCGCAGTCTGTCACTGGTCATTTTTATCATCGCGGCGCTGCTGCTGATTCTCAACCTGGGCTACTGGCAGGAAATGCTGGAAACTTTTGTTTTGGTGTTTGCCGCGACAACGATTTCCGTATTAATTGGCGTCCCTCTGGGCATCATGGCCGCGCACCGACCTTGGATGTACACCGTGATGCGTCCGATTCTCGATTTGATGCAAACGGTACCGACCTTCGTGTATCTGATTCCAACTCTGGTGCTATTCGGCCTTGGTATCGTGCCGGGTCTGATCTCTACCATTATCTTTGCTATCGCCGCACCGATTCGCCTGACCTATCTCGGCGTGACTCGCGTGCCGGAAGAACTGATTGAAGCGGGTAAAGCGTTTGGTGCAAGCAATATGAAATTGCTGTTCAAAGTCGAATTGCCGGCCGCATTACCCAGCATCATGGCGGGCGTGACTCAGTGCATCATGTTGTCATTATCGATGGTGGTCATTGCTGCCCTGGTCGGTGCCGATGGTTTGGGTAAACCGGTCATTCGCGCGCTCAACACCGTCAATATTTCACAGGGATTTGAGGCTGGCCTGGCCATTGTTCTGGTCGCGATCATTCTCGACCGTCTATGCAAAGCACCCAATAGCAAGGAGGTGTCGTAATGAACGCTATCAGTATTGAAAATCTGGATGTGGTGTTTGGTGCCAACACAGCACCCGCTCTCGACCTGCTGGACCAAGGCAAAAGTCGTCAGCAAATCATCGACGAAACAGGATTAGTCGTGGGTGTGGATAATGTCAGCTTGGATGTTCGACAAGGTGAAATCTGCGTGTTGATGGGCTTGTCAGGCTCGGGAAAATCCAGCCTGCTGCGAGCTGTGAATGGCCTCAACCCGATTACGCGTGGCGCCCTGAAAATTCAGGATGGCGACAATTGTGTCGACCTTGCGCACTGCGATGAAGCAACCTTACGTCACCTGCGCACCGATAAAGTCTCGATGGTCTTTCAGAAGTTCGCGCTGATGCCGTGGCTGAATGTGCTGGATAACGTGGCATTTGGTCTGGAGATGCAAGGCATCGGTAAAAGCGAACGCCGCCAGCGCGCACGTGAAAAGCTGGCCATGGTCGGCTTGTCGGAATGGGAGAAGAAATTTCCCCATGAGTTATCCGGCGGTATGCAGCAACGCGTCGGTCTGGCCCGCGCCTTTGCGATGGACAGCGACATTTTGTTGATGGATGAACCGTTCTCCGCCCTCGACCCGCTGATTCGCAGCCAACTGCAGGATGAATTGTTAAGCCTGCAACAACAGCTCAATAAGACCATCGTATTCGTCAGCCACGATCTGGATGAAGCGCTCAAGATTGGTTCACGCATTGCTATCATGGAATCAGGCAAACTGATTCAGTATGGCAAACCGGAAGAAATTGTTCTGACGCCAAAAACGCAATACGTACAGGACTTCGTTGCCCACACAAATCCGCTCAACGTTCTGAAAGGTCGCTCGCTGATGAACAGCTGTGACGACCTCATTCAGGACAACGGTCGCTGGCAAATCTGTCAGCAGTCGAATGTGTGGGTTGAACAGCGTGAGCAGCAATGGGTCGTGTCTGGTGATACACCATTGGAGCTGATTCAATGGCACGCCGAGATGCAGCATCAACAGCTGAGCCAACAATCTTTGGTCATGGCCAGTCCGGATATCGATATGCGTGATGCAATTGAAATTCGCTACCACACTGGCAACCCGATTCTGCTGATGGAGAACAATCGTCTGGTGGGTACCTTGAGCGACCACGACTTCTATCACGCGTTGCTTGGAAAGTATCATCAGGCTCAAGCGGCTTGAATCCAATGAAAATATTTCGCTGTGCTAGATAAAATAAAGGCGACCAAAAGGTCGCCTTTTTGTGTTTCACGTGAAACATTGTCACCGCTCAGCCAGAGTAAACGGTATGCCAGTCGTGCCAAACCGCTTCCAAACCCTTGGCTTTGATTGCCTGCTCAACTTGCCAGGCAGGACGCTCATCGCTGGTCGCAAACTGCTCCAGTTCGGCTTTCGGATCAGCATAGCCGCCCGGCTGAGTTTTCGATGCCGCCGACATACTGGTGATACCCAACATCGCCACGTTATCGCGAAACTGTGGCGTCTCACGGGTCGACAATGACAGCTCCACTTCCGAGTTCAACAGACGAAACGCGCAAATCAACTGCACCAGTTGTTTGTCACTCATGACAGACTTCGGCTGTAGTGCCCCTTCACAGGGCCGCAAACGCGGGAACGAAATCGAGTAACGTGATTGCCAGTAAGTCTTCTCCAAGTAGTGAAGATGCTCAGCAACATAGACACAGTCGGTGCGCCAGTCCTCCAAACCGATCAGTGCCCCTAAGCCAATTTTATCGATCCCTGCTTTGGCCAATCTGTCTGGTGTGTCGAGACGAAAATCAAAATCCATCTTGTTGCCACGTAAATGATGCTGCGCATACGTCGATGGATGATACGTCTCCTGATACACCATTACTGCGTCGAGCCCTAAGGTTTTCAGCTCAGCGTACTCTTCCTGCTTCAGCGGTTGCACTTCCATCGCCAGATAATGGAACGACTGCTTGATCACGGGCAGCATCTGACGAAAGTAGTTCATACCAACTTTGGTTTCATGCTCACCAGTAACGAGCAGCACGCTGTCGAACTTCATCTGTTTGATCGCCGCAATCTCCTTCTCCACTTCCGCTTGTGTCAAGGTTTTACGTTTGATGCGGTTCTCCATGGAAAAACCGCAATACGTGCAGGCGTTGGCACACAGGTTAGACAGATAGAGCGGAATGTAAAACGACATGGTGTTGCCAAAGCGGCGACGAGTCGCCTGATAAGACAGTTGCGCCATTTGTTCCAGATACGCTTCACCAGCCGGAGAAATCAGAGCCTTGAAGTCCTCCACGTCACGTTTGCTTTTCGCCAGTGCTCGCTCAACGTCAGCCGCGGTTTTGCCGTACACCGACAACTTAATGTCATCCCAACCAAGTTGGTTGAATCTTTGTACAAAGCTCATCGTTAACCATCCAGAAATGCAGTGAACGGACTCGATGCGGCAGCGTGTTGGTGTTGCGCCGCCAGGCCAGATTCATAAGCCAGTCGCCCCGCTTCCACTGCGAGCTTGAAGGCACGCGCCATTGCAATCGGGTCGCGCGCAGTAGCGATAGCGGTATTCACCAGCACGGCGTCAGCACCCATCTCCATCGCCAGCGCCGCATCCGAAGGTGCGCCAATGCCGGCATCGACAATCACTGGCACGTTCGCCTGATCGATGATGATTTCCAGAAAGGTCTTTGAACTCAGCCCCTGATTGGTACCAATCGGAGCACCGAGCGGCATGACCGCGGCGCAGCCCACTTCCTCTAGCCTTTTACACAGCACCGGATCGGCATGGCAATACGGCAGCACGGTAAAGCCATCTTTCACCAACTGCTCCGCCGCTTTCAACGTTTCGATCGGGTCAGGCATCAGGTATTTCGGGTCTGGGTGGATTTCCAGTTTGAGCCACGACGTCCCCAATGCTTCACGAGCTAAGTGCGCAGCAAAAACCGCATCGCGCGCTGTTTTCGCCCCCGAGGTGTTCGGTAATAAATGAATCCCCGCTTCAATCAACGGAGCCAAAATATCATCATCACGTTCGGCTAAATCGACGCGCTTAAGCGCCATCGTGACCAGCTCAGATTCACAATGACGAATAGCGTCGGCCATCAGATGACGATTGGCAAATTTGCCCGTCCCGGTTAAAAGGCGGGAACGAAAAGTTTTATCAGCTATGGTTAACATGGCGTTCAGCCTCCTGCAATCGCCTGAAAAAGAGAAATGTGGTCACCGTCGCTGAGCACCATTTGGTGCCATAAACCACGAGGAATAACCTGATCGTTAATCGCAAACACGCAGCCTTGCACGGGCAGTTCAAGCTGAGTTTGCACATTCGCCAACGTGCTACCGGCTTGCGCGGAGTGCGGCTGCGTGTTGATGTGAATCGTGATGGTCATAACACGTCCTCATTGATTGGGGATGCCAGGTTTGTGGTTTGATGGTCGGATTGAGACGCGCTGCAAACCGAGCAATCGGGGTCATTCAGCAAGCGCCACTTTTGCCACTGCATGGTGAGACCATCAAAACGCATTACCTGATGAGATTGGAAGTTGTTGAGTTGCAGCAGCCATTGCATCGCCATCAGCGCCTGAAGGTTGCCGATGGAACCCACCACAGGCCCCATCACTCCTAGATCGGTGCAACGCCCCGAAGTTGGCGTCACATCGTCCGGTACCAAGCAGCGATAGCAGCCTAAAGGCTGATGGGCAAAATCAAACGCCACCAACTGACCTTCCCAGCCAATCGCCGAACCCGAGATCAGTGGCTTGCGCGCAGAAAAACAGGCGGCGTTGATCGCATGCCGCGTTTCCAGATTGTCACAGCAATCCAGCACGATATCAGCTTGACTGACTTCCAAGCTCAGTAAATTACTGTCCATTCTGCGCTGCACGGTTCTGACCCGGCATTCAGGATTGATGGCCGCCAGCGTTTGTGCCAAGGCTGCGACTTTCGGTTGCTTGAGCTGAGTTGCACGATACGCCAATTGGCGATGTAAATTGGACAGCTCAACGCAATCGTCATCGGCAATCACAAGATGGCCGACACCGGCTGCCGCCAAATATTGCGCCGCGGCCGTGCCTAAACCGCCACAACCGACGACCAATACTCGGCCATTAAGTAGCTTTTGTTGGCCACGCTCGCCAATCTCAGTCAACGAAATCTGGCGCTGATACCGTACAAATTGTTCATCCGACAACATTGCTGTGCTCCTTAGACGACGCCAGCGACGACGCTAAGATATGCTGCAACGTGTCGACAGCCGCGGCCACGTTCTTTGCCTCAGTGATAGCTCTCACCACTGCGATGCTGCTTACTCCGCACGCCAGAACTTGCTCAGCATTGAGCGCATCAATCCCACCTATCGCCACACTGGGCACACCAACTGCGTCGCCATAAGGCATCGAATCAAGCAGTCGCTGATACAACGCCAAGCGCACCAGTCCCTGCGGTTTAGAAGGCATCTGTTTGGTGGTAGTCGGGAAAATATGACCTAAGGCAATATAGCTCGGCGCCAATTGGTGAATGCGCAGCAATTCAAAGTAACCGTGGGTGGATAAACCCAGTCGAAGGTTATTCTCCAATAGCACATTCAAATCGACCGTCTGCAGATCTTCCTGCCCCAGATGCACGCCGTAAGCACCATGTTTTGCCGCCAGTTGCCAATAATCATTAATGAACACCTGCGCCCCGAACTCGCGGCCAAGACGAATGGCTTCAATCACCTGCTGTTCCAAGTCGGTTTGATACGGGTCTTTGATGCGCAGTTGAATGGTGGTGATACCCAGCGGTAATAGCTGCGCGATCCAGCGGACATCATCCACCACCGGGTAAACACCCAGTGATTCCGGTGTCAGGGTTGGAAAAGCGGAAAGGTCGGATTGGGTTTGTGGTTGAGGAAAGTGTCGGTAGTCGTATGGCCATGTTTCACGTGAAACATTCATGGCTGCTCGACTCAACACCAAAGCATCTTCGATAGGGAAATCAAGACTCAAGCACGCCAGCACCCATGCTAAATGACGCCAACAGTCGGCAGGTTCCAGCGCGTTAACCTGAAGCAGGTGACGGACTTCGTCTGAATGTTGCCAACGATCAATAACACGGCCTTGGTGCGGCTCTTCGCCAATAAAAATCCAACCATCATGCACGAGCGAGGCAGACAAATCTTTGGCCGCAGCACCATAGTGCAGCACCCAATCCGCATCAGGTTGAACTTGAGTAAACCAATTACAGGACAAACTGAGAGTCGTGTCGCCAACAAGTTGCAAATAAGGAGTTGAGCTCACGCCCAACTCGATATGTCCAATCGCAAAGCCCTGTTGTTCGGCGAGCAATAGCACCCGCTGCACTTCTCCCGTCAGTTCAATACTCTGAGATGGGATAAGTAATTTCACGATTTATTCCTCAGTCACTGTCTCTGCTGACGCAACCGCTGGGTGATAAAGTTCGGATCCTGAAGCTACGAACTCCTGAGATTTCTGGCGCATGCCTTCGAGCGGATCGTCGAGCATCTTGACCTGAATGGCTTGTTCGCCGGTCGCCATGTCTGCGTTGGCGTACGTGCGGCGTACTTCCTGCGAGATTTTCATCGAACAGAATTTCGGACCACACATCGAACAGAAATGCGCGACCTTGCCTGACTCCTGCGGCAACGTTTCATCGTGGAACGCGCGCGCTGTCACCGGATCCAGCGACAGGTTGAACTGGTCTTCCCAACGGAATTCAAAGCGCGCTTTAGACAGCGCGTTGTCGCGAATCTGCGCGCCAGGATGCCCTTTGGCCAAATCAGCCGCATGCGCAGCGAGCTTGTAGGTGATAAGACCGGTTTTTACATCTTCCTTATTCGGCAACCCTAAGTGCTCTTTAGGCGTCACGTAGCACAGCATGGCACAACCAAACCAACCGATCATCGCGGCACCAATGCCGGAAGTGATGTGGTCATAACCCGGAGCAACATCGGTAGTTAATGGGCCTAAAGTGTAGAATGGTGCTTCGTGGCAATGTTCCAGCTGCTCATCCATGTTGGCTTTGATCATGTGCATTGGCACGTGCCCAGGGCCTTCAATCATCACCTGCACATCGTATTCCCACGCCACTTTAGTCAGTTCGCCCAATGTTCTCAATTCGGCAAACTGCGCTTCATCGTTAGCATCAGCAATCGACCCCGGACGCAGGCCATCGCCCAGCGACAGTGCCACGTCGTACTTCGCACAAATCTCGCAGATTTCACGGAAGTGAGTGTAAAGGAAGTTTTCCTGATGATGAGCCAGACACCATTTAGCGATGATAGAACCGCCGCGTGAAACAATACCCGTCACTCGCTTCGCAGTCATCGGCACGTAGCGCAGCAGCAGGCCGGCGTGAATGGTGAAGTAATCCACACCCTGCTCTGCCTGTTCCAACAACGTATCGCGCATCACTTCCCAGGTCAGGTTCTCGGCAATGCCATTCACTTTTTCCAATGCTTGATACATAGGTACCGTACCAATCGGCACGGGGCTATTGCGCAGAATCCATTCACGCGTTTCGTGGATATTACGTCCGGTCGACAGATCCATTACGGTATCGCCGCCCCAACGGGTTGCCCAAACCAGTTTTTCAACTTCCTCTTCAATTGACGAACTCACTGAAGAGTTACCGATGTTCGCATTCACCTTCACTAAGAAGTTACGGCCAATAATCATCGGCTCTGATTCTGGGTGGTTGATATTGCATGGAATGATTGCACGACCTTCAGCGACTTCCTGACGAACAAATTCAGGGGTAATGTCTTTTGGCAGGTTGGCACCAAAGTTTTGTCCCGGATGCTGACGGTTCAACTGTTCGTCTTGGTAACGACGACGCCCCATGTTTTCGCGCAGCGCAATGTATTCCATTTCTGGAGTGATCATTCCCTGACGCGCGTAGTGAAGCTGAGTCACGCGGCGGCCCGCCTTAGCACGGCGAATGATTGGCAGGTTACCGTAACGCAGTTCATCCAGTGTATGGTCAGCCAGACGCTCACGTGCGTACTCCGAGCTCATGCCCGCGAGAACTTCGGTATCCTCGCGCTCCATAACCCACTGTTCACGCAGCTTAGGCAGCCCCTGATAGAGGTCGATGGTGTAATCAGGATCAGTGTACACACCAGAAGTGTCATACACGCACACTGGTTCATTCGCTTCGTAAACGGGCGCTTCCTTTGTGCCGCCAATCAGGCTATCGGCGAGAGAGATTTCGCGCATTGGCACGCGGATATCATCGCGCGAACCAGTCAGGTATGTTTTCTTTGAATTTGGGTACGGCTGTACCGAGAGAGTTTCAATAAACTGTTTGGCTTCCAGTCTCGCTTGTTTGCGATTCGACATAGCATTTTCCTTTATTAGGATTTTAGGGATAAATGCTTGGCGGAAAGATGCGACAAGAGGTGATCAGACAGATCTTGGAACTGAAGATACGACGATCCACAGATCGCCAGAGATTGTCTTCTCTTGTTCCCTTCGCAGGTTCTAACCTGATCAGGTTCAACGGATCCCGAATAAACGGTCTCAGCCTTATGGCACTCCGACAAGTGAAGTCATTATAGAGAAGTCATTTCGCTAAACAAGCAGAAAAGTAGAGTTTTTAATCAGCCTCGAATCAACCATTGATACGCAACCCAGGCAGCAGAAATACTCAACAGTACATTGAGCAGTACGTTAAGCCCCATCTTAAAAAAAGCACCTTGTTGCATTAGAAGTACGTTATCCATCGAGAACGTTGAAAACGTCGTTAACGCACCAAGGAATCCCAGACCGACAATCTGACGCCAAGGATAAGGAGCTAACCATTCATTCTCAAAGGCTGCGATTAAGAGTCCCATGATAAAAGAACCGACGATGTTAACGGTCAACGTACCGTATGGATAACTGCGCCCAAATAGCGTCACACACCATTCAGAGACCAAATAGCGTGAGCAAGCACCAATTGCTCCACCGATTGCAATCAAACCTAAAATTGCCAACTGCCCCATGTACCCTCCCAATTTGTTGCAATCATTGTAATGGCTCACCGTCTAAAAATGAGCCACAACGAGTAAAAAAATAGTTTTCAATAACAGCAATTAGCCTGCCAAAGTGAGGATAAATACAAACGTTACAGGAGTCACTTATTCAAGCAACTTCGATAAAGCCCATCAAGCCCGTTTTCATATGCTCGATAACATGACAGTGATACATCCATCGACCTGGGTTGTCAGCGACAAACGCCGCTTTGGCACTGCCATTTTTACCCAGCAATACGGTATCGGTATGGAATGGCTTTTCCAGCGTTTTTCCATCAAGTTCAAGCACGGTAAAAGTGTGGCCATGCAGATGGATAGGATGGTGATACTGAGTAACATTACGCAGATTGAAAATATAGGTTTTCCCCAACTCCAGCTTTGCCAATGGCTCTGGAATATCGCCAGCACTCATACCTTCCCAGGCCCGTTTATTGACCAGCCAAAAATTCGGCACAGCATGGCCACTCTTATCCGCAGGAGTCACGGCTCCTTCCCATTCAAACACAAAGTCGATTTCCTGCGCCTGATAGAGCTTCACGGGTGCAATAGGATTTAACGGCAGCGATGGGATAGATTTATCACTCGCGAGCCAGGACTCCTCACTGAGGAATTCACACAGAGGAAAGGCAAACTTACCCTTCATTTGACGCACATAAACCTTATCGCCAGCTTTTGGCGCGATAAAGGCGATATCCAAACGCATTCCCGGGCCTATCTTATGCTGTGTTAGCTGATATGGTGTTTCGATCGGATTGCCATCAATAGCAATCACCCAAGCCTCAACACCTTCAACAGCGATCGGATAGGTAATAGTGTTATCCACGTTAGCGATTCGAGCTCTCACCGTCGCATTCTGTTTAATTGTGTACTGTGGATTGTGCTTACCATTGACCGTACCCCATTCACCTGGTGTACCCATACGCGCGCTGTAACGAGGGATCATTAAATCCTTCCATTGCCCTTTTTTATCAAGATGCCAATGTTTAAGCATCAGCGCATGCTCTTCATCAAATACAACAGGTTCAGCTTCTTCAACGATGATCAGGCCAACCAAGCCCATACCAAGCTGTTTGACGCTGTTCATGTGCGGATGATACCAAAAGGTCCCGGCATCCGGCGGCGTAAACTCGTAGGTAAAGCTCTCACCGGGCATGATAGGAGGTTGACTAAGGAAAGGAACCCCATCCATCGCGATAGGAATACGCAGGCCATGCCAGTGTATCGTGGTCGGCTCATCCAGCTTATTGGTGAAGTGAATCGTCACCTTCCGCCCCTGGCGGCAACGTATCGTAGGAGCCGGAATAGAACCGTTGAAGCCCAGAACTGATGTAGAGTAACCCGGAACCAGCGATGCTTGTGCCGGCTCAGCCGTCAACTGATAAACATATTCGTCCTCTTTCGATGTCAGTTTAAGCAATGAACACGCTGGTAAAGCGGCGCTAACACCCAACGCAGAACCCAATTTTAAGAAATGACGGCGAGAAAGATCCATAACCAGTCCTGATAACAATATTTTCTGGATTGGTAATAAAACTGATTCGCAACAAAATGTAAATGATGCGTTGTTGAAATAGAGAAGGAAAACCAAGTAAACCGGATTTTCCACCTTATTTAGAGATTGATAAGCAATAAAAAAGGCTCCAGCAATCGCTGGAGCCTTTAATAATGGCAGGGGTGGAGAGATTCGAACTCCCAACACGCGGATTTGGAATCCGCTGCTCTGCCAATTGGAGCTACACCCCTAAATTTTGGTCTTCTAGATTGAAGAAAACCCCAGCATTGCTGCTGAGGTCTTAAATAAGTGGCGGAGCGGACGGGACTCGAACCCGCGACCCCCGGCGTGACAGGCCGGTATTCTAACCAACTGAACTACCGCTCCGCACTGGTTAGACTCAAGAGTCTAAATTT
>NZ_JACDWZ010000098.1:0-521 GCF_016464285.1 Vibrio sp. bablab_jr001 | reverse complement strand
GTGATACGACTGCCCATTGACCAACCAATTATTCGTCGTGAGAACAAGTCCATTACAGCGCCAAGATAGAGCCAGCCTTCATGCGTTTTGATGTACGTAATATCCGTTACCCAAGCCGTGTTGGGCGCTAATGGATTGAATTGCCGCTCTAAACGATTTGGCGTAACAACGTGTTGTTCACCACTAGGAGCTCTCGGTTTTCGATAGCCAACTTGCGCTCGCAGTCCTGCTCGCTGCATCAGGCGATGCACACGATTAATACCGCATTGCTCGCCAAGATCACGCAGATCTCGATGGAGTTTGCGGTATCCATAGACGCCACCAGACTCAAGCCAACATTGTTTGAGTTGGCCTGTAAGTCGTTCATTGTCAAGTTGTCTCTTCGACTTTGCGCAGCTCCTCCACGCGTAATACCCGCTCGGATGAACATCAAATAACTGACACAGATGTCGCACAGAGTGGCTGTGATGATGTTCTTGGATAAAGGCGTATCTTACTCGGGGTGGCTTGCGAAGTACGCC
>NZ_JACDWZ010000011.1:0-526 GCF_016464285.1 Vibrio sp. bablab_jr001 | reverse complement strand
GGCGTACTTCGCAAGCCACCCCGAGTAAGATACGCCTTTATCCAAGAACATCATCACAGCCACTCTGTGCGACATCTGTGTCAGTTATTTGATGTTCATCCGAGCGGGTATTACGCGTGGAGGAGCTGCGCAAAGTCGAAGCGACAACGTGACAATGAACGACTTACAGGCCAACTCAAACAATGTTGGCTTGAGTCTGGTGGCGTCTATGGATACCGCAAACTCCATCGAGATCTGCGTGATCTTGGCGAGCAATGCGGTATTAATCGTGTGCATCGCCTGATGCAGAGAGCAGGATTGCGAGCGCAAGTTGGCTATCGAAAACCGAGAGCTCCTAGTGGTGAGCAACACGTTGTTACGCCAAATCGTTTAGAGCGGCAATTCGATCCATTAGCGCCCAACACGGCTTGGGTAACGGATATTACGTACATCAAAACGCATGAAGGCTGGCTCTATCTTGGCGCTGTAATGGACTTGTTCTCACGACGAATAATTGGTTGGTCAATGGGCAGTCGTATCACCAAAG
>NZ_JACDWZ010000097.1:0-306 GCF_016464285.1 Vibrio sp. bablab_jr001 | reverse complement strand
GCTGGCAGTTCACCCGCTACGCGGCGTTGGTATTCTGCAGCTTCTGCTGGGTAAGCGGCTGCGTAAGCAGCAAATTTCTCATCCCATGCGGCTTCTTTGGCTGCGCCAGCTTCTTTCGCATCCCACTCAGCGTAGATGTCTGCCGGGATTTCAAATGGTGCGTATCCCCAACCCAGGAATTCACGCGCGGCTTGGATTTCGTCAGCGCCCAGAGGAGCACCGTGACAATCGTGTGAGCCAGCTTTGTTTGGCGAGCCGAAACCGATGATGGTTTTGGTGCAGATCAGTGTTGGACGAGGATCGGCT
>NZ_JACDWZ010000096.1:0-283 GCF_016464285.1 Vibrio sp. bablab_jr001 | reverse complement strand
TACCTTGTTACGACTTCACCCCAGTCATGAACCACAAAGTGGCAAGCGTCCTCCCGAAGGTTAAACTACCTGCTTCTTTTGCAGCCCACTCCCATGGTGTGACGGGCGGTGTGTACAAGGCCCGGGAACGTATTCACCGTGGCATTCTGATCCACGATTACTAGCGATTCCGACTTCATGGAGTCGAGTTGCAGACTCCAATCCGGACTACGACGCACTTTTTGGGATTCGCTCACTTTCGCAAGTTGGCCGCCCTCTGTATGCGCCATTGTAGCACGTGTGT
>NZ_JACDWZ010000095.1:0-273 GCF_016464285.1 Vibrio sp. bablab_jr001 | reverse complement strand
CGACTTCACCCCAGTCATGAACCACAAAGTGGCAAGCGTCCTCCCGAAGGTTAAACTACCTGCTTCTTTTGCAGCCCACTCCCATGGTGTGACGGGCGGTGTGTACAAGGCCCGGGAACGTATTCACCGTGACATTCTGATCCACGATTACTAGCGATTCCGACTTCATGGAGTCGAGTTGCAGACTCCAATCCGGACTACGACGCACTTTTTGGGATTCGCTCACTTTCGCAAGTTGGCCGCCCTCTGTATGCGCCATTGTAGCACGTGTGT
>NZ_JACDWZ010000094.1:0-201 GCF_016464285.1 Vibrio sp. bablab_jr001 | reverse complement strand
CCACCATCTTTAAGCACATTTGCTTAAGTGTTCTTAAACATGGTTTTCATCAGAAAATCTGCTCTTTAACAATTTGGAAAGCTGACAAAACAATCTTTTAGAAGATTGTTTGTAAAGTTCTCAATGTATTCCTGAATGGAATACACCAACAAACACATTCAAGTGTGCTTGGTATCGAAGCTTACTGATTCAGTAAGTCTT
>NZ_JACDWZ010000093.1:0-369 GCF_016464285.1 Vibrio sp. bablab_jr001 | reverse complement strand
GGGTAACCGCGCGTACTACATGAACCAGCTCAATGGCTGGCTGAGCGAGAACGCCGTGGGCGGCGTGGCCATTTTGCAGGCGCAGTTCATCAAAGAGCTCTACGAAGAGAAAGGCTACGAAGCGGGCGACGGCATGGTGCGCGATTTGGCCGCGCAGCTCAAAGCCACCGTCACCACGCCAAACGCCACCATTGCGCGCATCTCCACCGATGAGTTCGGTTTGATTTTGCCTAACCTGGATGAGAGCGAGCTGCGTCTGGTGGCCGATGGCCTCATCAACGCCATTCAGGTGGTCAACCCTGACCCGACCGGCATGGCCGCGGCGGATGCGTCACTGGGCGTGGTGCACAACAAAGAGAGCAAAACCTC
>NZ_JACDWZ010000092.1:0-839307 GCF_016464285.1 Vibrio sp. bablab_jr001 | reverse complement strand
CAGCTGGATAGAGTACCTGGCTACGAACCAGGCGGTCAGAGGTTCGAATCCTCTCGAGCGCGCCATTATTTTTAAGCTCTTGATTTATCAGGAGTCGGTTGTGAAAACAATCAAGCCTGCGCGTCCGTAGCTCAGCTGGATAGAGTACCTGGCTACGAACCAGGCGGTCAGAGGTTCGAATCCTCTCGGACGCGCCATTCTTTCTTCTGAAAGAATATTGTGAATGGGTAATGCCCTGATGCTAAGCGGTTTGTTTAGTCTCGAAAATTGCGCGCTCGTAGCTCAGCTGGATAGAGTACCTGGCTACGAACCAGGCGGTCAGAGGTTCGAATCCTCTCGAGCGCGCCATTCTTATAAAGCCTCGCATTCGCGAGGCTTTTTTATTTACATCTCGTTATCATTTTGTTTATCTCTTCTTTACAACTCATTGTTTTTATTGGGCTGCTTGCCACTTTATTAACCACATCTCAATTTTCATTTTGAATCTTCATTAATCTAGTCATATTGGCCACAAAAGTTAGAAAGTGTGTCGGTTATTTCACGACATTTTGTGATTTGTGTGACGAATCTTTCACCGATTTTGTGGATCGCCCGCAACTGTGCAGTGAACAAAATTGACAATTTTTCACCAAAATTGATAATTTCGGTTCACATGCCGACGCGGAATGGTCGTTCGTGTTCGGTATATGTTGTCAGGATGACACAGAAAGGAAGCAAAATGACTAATATTGGAAGCCTGCTAGTAGATGCGGCCACCCTGATGGTTACGGGGATGTCGGTCGTATTTCTATTCCTCACCATTCTGGTTTACCTCGTTCGATTTATGTCTAAATTGGTACCACAAGAAGTACCACCATCGTTCGTCGCACCAGTCCCAGCGAAAAAAGTGAACCCCGCCTCTGCTGCTGTCAGCCCTCAGGTTGTGGCTGCTATTTCCGCTGCCGTACATCAATACCGTACTTCAGCGTCGAAGTAGTAAGGATTAAAAGGAGTTATACGCATGTCTAAACCTCTCGCTATTACTGATGTCGTCCTACGCGACGCGCATCAATCCCTGTTCGCGACGCGCCTGCGTCTCGAGGATATGCTGCCGATTGCGGCAGAACTGGATAAAGTGGGTTACTGGTCGTTGGAAACCTGGGGTGGTGCTACTTTTGATGCTTGTATTCGTTACTTGGGAGAAGATCCTTGGGAACGTTTGCGCGCTCTGAAGCAAGCGATGCCAAATACACCGATGCAAATGCTGCTGCGCGGCCAGAACCTGTTGGGCTATCGCCACTATGCGGATGATGTGGTGGCGAAATTTGTGGAACGTGCTCACACCAACGGTATGGATGTGTTCCGTATCTTTGATGCGATGAATGATGTCCGCAATTTTGAAAAAGCGGTTAAAGCCACGATAGAAGTTGGTGCGCACGCACAGGGGACGCTCTCTTACACGACTAGCCCGGTACACAACACCGATACCTGGGTTGATCTGGCCAAACGTTTGGAAGATCTGGGTTGCCACTCGCTGTGTATTAAAGATATGTCGGGTCTGCTTAAACCGTATGAAGCGGAAGAGCTGATCCGTCGCATTAAAGCATCTTGTTCTGTACCGTTGGCGCTGCATTGCCATGCCACCACTGGCTTGTCGACAGCGACGGCAATCAAAGCGGTAGAGGCCGGCATTGATATTCTCGATACTGCTATCTCTTCAATGAGCCAGACCTACGGCCATACTCCCACCGAAACGGTGGTGGCGATGCTGCAAGGTACTGAACGTGATACAAACTTGAAGTTGGAACAACTTGATCCGATTGCTGCTTATTTCCGTGATGTCCGTAAAAAGTACGCCAAATTTGAAGGCCAGCTCAAAGGCGTGGATTCCCGTATTCTGATTGCTCAGGTACCGGGTGGTATGCTGACCAACATGGAGAGCCAACTCAAAGAGCAGGGCGCGGCGGATCGTATGGATGAAGTGCTGCAAGAGATTCCCCGTGTGCGTGAAGATCTCGGTTTCATTCCGTTGGTGACCCCAACGTCTCAAATCGTTGGTACACAGGCGGTTATCAATGTCCTGACGGGTGAACGCTACAAGAGCATCACGAAGGAAACTGCAGGTGTACTGAAAGGTGAGTACGGTGCGGCTCCAGCACCCGTAAACGCAGCGTTGCAAGCCAAGGTACTTGATGGCGCAGAAGCAATCACTTGCCGTCCGGCAGATTTGCTACACGCTGAAATGGACCATCTGACTACCGATTTGCTGGCTAAAGCCAAAGCAGACGGTATTTCATTGGCAGAAGATGTGGTCGATGACGTGCTGACTTACGCCTTGTTCCCTCAGGTAGGGCTCAAGTTCCTGAAAAATCGTCATAATCCGGACGCTTTTGAGCAGGCTCCAGGTTGTGAACCTGCGCCAGCAGCGGCACCTGTCGTATCGGCATCGAACGGAGGTGTGGAAACTTACAGCGTACGCGTTGATGGACAGGTATATAACGTTGAAGTCGGCCCCCAAGGTCAGCTCACTTCAGTGATTTCTACAGCAGCAACCCAAGCGGCTTCGGTTATCGCACCCGCTGAGACTGTATCGGATGCGGAAGCCGTTCCGGCTCCTTTGGCGGGGAATATTTTCAAAATCAACGTCCAAACGGGTAGTGAAGTCGCGGAAGGCGATATTTTGATCGTGCTGGAAGCGATGAAGATGGAAACTGAAATTCGCGCTGCACGAGGCGGTGTGGTTCAGGATCTGCACGTCAAAGAGGGTGACTCTGTGACGGTTGGCGCACCTTTGCTTAGTCTGGCGTAAGGGAGAACCATGGACGGATTAATGACCTTATGGTCAGAGACGGGCATTGCCAATTTTGAATTTGGTCAGATCATCATGATCATGGTTGGCTGTTTGCTGCTGTTTCTGGCGATTCGTAAAGGGTTTGAACCTTTGTTGCTGCTGCCGATAGGTTTTGGGGCCGTGTTGGCCAACATTCCGAACGCTGGTTTTACTGAACCGGGTGGCTTGTTGTACTACGTTTATCACGTGGGGATTGAATCCGGGGTTTTCCCGCTGTTGATCTTCATGGGCGTAGGGGCGATGACGGATTTTGGCGCTCTGATCGCTAACCCGAAAACGTTATGGTTGGGGGCGGCGGCGCAGTTGGGTATTTTTGCCACCCTGTTTGGCGCCATCATGTTGAACTACGTGCCGGGTATGGAATTCACCATGGCAGATGCCTCATCGATTGCGATTATCGGTGGTGCGGATGGGCCAACCGCTATCTTCCTTGCCAGCCAGCTATCGCCAGACTTACTCGGGGCGATTGCTGTGGCGGCTTATAGCTACATGGCACTGGTGCCTATCATTCAGCCGCCAATTATGAAAGCGTTGACCACGCCAGAGGAACGCCAGATCAAAATGGCTCAGCTGCGCCATGTCGGAAAGACGGAGAAAATCATCTTTCCATTGGTGGTGTTGCTGATGACGATACTCTTTCTTCCTGCAGCGACGCCACTGGTCGGGATGTTCTGTCTGGGCAACCTGATGCGTGAAGCGGGTGTGGTTGAACGTTTGTCTAAGACGGCGCAGAACGAGCTGATCAATATTGTGACGATTTTCCTCGGACTCGGCGTTGGTTCGAAATTGCAGGCTGATAAGTTCCTCAATCTGGAAACGCTCGGTATTCTGGCACTGGGTGCGGCGGCGTTCAGTATTGGTACGGCTGGCGGCGTGATCATGGCTAAGATCCTCAACAAGTTCTCCAAGGAAGACATCAACCCATTGATTGGAGCCGCAGGCGTGTCTGCGGTCCCTATGGCGGCGCGAGTGGTGAATAAAGTAGGACTGGAAGCCAATCCTCAGAACTTCCTGCTGATGCATGCCATGGGACCTAACGTCGCTGGTGTGCTGGGTTCGGCGGTGGCTGCTGGCGTGTTGTTGGCTCTGGTCGGTTAATCTCTGGTTAAATTGCGAACTGAGAGTTAACGATCATAAAGAAAATGGTATATATTCAAGGGGATGCTTCGGCATCCCTTTTTATTTGCCTCGATAGGGACCCTGGAAATGGACAACAAGCAGATCGCAATTACCCAGTTCGGCGGGCCGGAAGTGCTCGCGATTCAAACCTCCGCTATTCCTGAGCCTCAGGCGGGTGAAGTGTTAGTGAAAGTCGCATTTGCGGGCATCAACCCTATCGATGTGAAAACTCGTGCTGGTCTTGGTTGGGCGGCGGCGCAGAACAAAGACAACCTTCCTTGGGTTCCGGGCTATGACATCTCTGGCACAGTGGTCAGAGTGGGAAGTGAAGTCAGTGAGCTCAAAGCCGGGGTCAATGTGGCTGGCTTTATTGGCTTTCCGCTGCGCGGCGGCGGTTACAGCCAATATGTGTGTGTACCAGAAAAAGAACTCAGCATCATCCCCGATGCCGTGACGCTAGAAGCCGCTGCCGTCTTGCCTCTGGCGGGGCAAACCGCTGCGCAGGCGCTCAATAAAGCTCAGGTCAAAGAAGGCGACCGCGTGCTAATTCTCGCTGGTGCCGGAGGGGTGGGGCATCTGGCGGTGCAAATCGCGATTGCGGCGAAGGCCGAAGTGTATACCACCTGTAGCGAAAGCAATCTTGATTATCTGGCGACCTTGGGTGCGCATGCGATCAACTATAATTTTGCGCCGGTTTCCCAGCGTCTCGAACAAGTCGATGTCCTGATTGATCTGGTCGGCGGCGATGCGGCGCTGGATGCACTCAAATGTCTTAACGATAATGCCCGCGTGGTGACGGTACCGACGTTGAGTGCGGAGCTTATTTGCGAGAAAGCGAAAATGCTCGGCTTTGAAGCCACCGGTATGCTGGTGGATCCCAATCCCGAGCAGCTCAATACCATGTTGTACATGGTTAGTGTCGGGCTATTGAAGACCGAAATTCAACAGGTGTATCCGATGAGTGACGTGCAGCAAGCTCACACTCAGATTGAGTCCGGACACACTCGAGGCAAGGTGTTGCTTGATATGCAATGCTAGAGTGGTTTAACTCTGGCTTTACCGAACTGGCACTGCTGTTTTCCAATTCCGCCCTCTGGGTGCTGTTCCTAGGGGGCTTTCTGAGTGCGACCCTGTTGCCCGGCGGGTCAGAGGCGGCACTGGTTGCGACCTTATCTCTGCAACAATATTCCGTATTTTGGGTGATTGTGGTCGCCACTGTGGGTAATACCCTCGGTGGTGTCACCAACTATTGGCTGGGTTTATGGCTGCCCAACCGAACTGAACACGAAAAACAAGGTCATAAAGCATTAGCCTGGCTGAATAAACACGGCTATTGGGCGTTGCTGTTTAGTTGGTTGCCAATTATTGGCGACCCTCTCTGTCTGGCAGCTGGCTGGCTTCGCATGAATTGGTTTCCCGTCTTTACTCTTATTCTGATTGGTAAAGCATTACGTTATTCGCTGCTGGCTGCTCTCTTTTATGGTTTTTTCTAAGGAGAAGTCATGAGAAAACTCTGGTTTGGTGCTTTTTCTCTTATCGCTTTGTACGGCTGCACATCGACAACGGCACCTGTTTCGCTTTTCTCATCTCTACCTTCCGGTGTTTCACTGGTTGAAAAAGTGGATGCACAACCGGGAAAAGTGATGATCCCGTACTCCAAGTACCGTCTTGATAATGGGTTGACGGTGATTCTGTCGCCGGATCACTCTGATCCATTGGTGCATGTGGATGTGACTTACCATGTAGGCTCGGCGCGCGAGGTGGCGGGTAAGTCCGGATTTGCCCATTTCTTTGAACACATGATGTTCCAGGGCTCGAAACATGTCGGCGATCAACAGCATTTCCGTATCATTACTGAAGCGGGTGGTTCATTGAATGGTACCACCAACCGTGACCGCACCAACTACTACGAGACGGTGCCGTCCAATCAGTTGGAAAAAGTGTTGTGGCTGGAATCGGATCGCATGGGCTTTTTGCTGGATGCGGTGTCGCAGCGCAAATTCGAAATTCAGCGCGATACAGTGAAAAACGAGCGCGCGCAAAACTATGACAACCGTCCCTATGGTTTGATCTGGGAGAAAATGAGTGAGGCCATCTATCCGGAAGGTCACCCATATTCCTGGCAAACGATTGGTTACGTGCAGGATCTGGATCGGGTTGACGTCAATGATCTGAAAGCTTTTTTCCTGCGCTGGTACGGACCGAACAATGCGGTATTAACCATTGGTGGTGATATCGATGTGGATAAAACGCTGGCGTGGGTGAGCAAATACTTTGGTTCGATTCCGAAAGGGCCAGAAGTGGATAATGCACCGAAGCAGCCAGCGAGCTTACCGCAGGATCGTTTTATCACCCTACAGGATCGTATTCAGCAACCTATGGTGGTGATTGGCTGGCCAACTGCGTATCGCGGTGCCGAGGATCAGGCCTCATTGGACGCCTTAGCAAAAGTGTTGGGTAGCGGATCCAACAGTCTGCTGTATCAGAATCTGGTTAAAACGCAAAAAGCGGTTGATGCGGGAGCCTTCCAGGATTGTGCGGAGCTGGCGTGTACTTTCTACGTTTACGCGATGGCACCTTCGGGTGACAAAGCACAGCTTAAACCGCTGTATCACGAGTTGATGCAGACGTTGCAGCAATTCAAGCAATCGGGTGTTGATAAAGCACGTCTGGAGCAGATTAACGGCATGGCGGAAGCCAACGCGGTATTTGCGCTGGAAAGTGTGCAAGGCAAAGTCACTCAGTTAGCGAGTAACCAGACTTTCTACGGTCAGCCGGATCGCATCGAAACGCAATTGGCCGAATTACGCGCCGTCTCTCCGCAGTCGGTGTCGCAGGTGTTTAACCAGTACCTCGATGGTCAGCATAAAGTCACATTAAGCGTCGTGCCAAAAGGTCAAACGCAACTGGCGGTTCAAGCGGATAACTTTATACCGCCAGAGCGGGCTGTACCTGAGTATCACAAAATCAGCGACAGTGACCTTCATTATCGCGCAGTGAAGGACAATTTCGATCGTTCATTGATGCCTAAAGTCGCAGAAGCTGTGCAGGCACATATGCCGCCGCTGTATGACATCTACTTTGATAACGGAGCGGAACTGCTGGGCACCCAGACGACCGAAACGCCAACCGTGCTGGTGGAAATCAAACTGCCGGCGGGGGAACGCCACGTGGTGCCGGGCAAAGAAGGGTTAGCCAATCTGACCGCAGCAATGCTGGAAGAAGGTTCGAGCACCCGCAGTGTAGAACAGATTCAGGCACAACTGGATAAGTTAGGCTCTCAGGTCAGCGTCAATGCCAATGCGTATTCAACCAGCATTGTCATTTCGAGCTTGAAAAAGAATCTGGCCGAAACCTTGAATGTGGTTGAAGAGGTGCTGTTCAAACCTGGCTTCAGAAAAGAGGACTTTAACCGCATCAAGCAGCAGATGATCCAGGGCGTGGTGTACCAGCATCAGCAGCCTAGCTGGCTGGCTTCGCAGGCAACACGTCAGGTATTGTTCGGTGATTCAATTTTTGCTCGGGCCAGTGATGGTACAGAAGCTTCGATTGCGGCTCTGACACTTGATGATGTGAAGAATTTCTACCGTAAATACTACACGCCACATGGCGCGCAGATTGTGGTTGTGGGAGACATCGGTAAACGCGAAGTGCGTAAGCAACTGGAGTTCTTTGCCAACTGGCACGGGGAGGCGTCTCCGCTTCTGCGTCCGCAAGTGGTGCCGAATCTCGGTGGTCAGAAAATCTACTTAGTCGACAAGCCGGGAGCGCCACAAACCATTGTTCGCCTGGTGCGTCGTGGGCTGCCGTTTGATGCCACCGGTGAGCTTTATCTCAGCCAGCTTGCCAACTTTAATCTGGCGGGCAACTTCAACAGCCGCATCAACCAGAACCTGCGTGAGGACAAAGGCTACACCTATGGTGCCAGCAGCTATTTTGTCAGCAACCGAGAGGTCGGTGGGATTGTGTTCAATGCTCAAGTGCGCGCCGACTCGACTGTGCCATCGATCATTGAGATGGAAAAAGAGATGGACCGCTTCAGCAAACAAGGAATGACCAACGAGGAAATGAAATTTTTACGCCTCGCGGTCGGTCAACAAGATGCTCTGAGTTACGAAACGCCATCACAGAAAGCGCAGTTACTCAGTAGTATTCTGACTTACAGCTTAGATAAAGATTATCTGCAGCAACGCAATGACATTGTCAAAAGTGTGGATAAGTCGACACTGGATAAACTGGCGGCGAAATGGTTTGTACCCGCGGATTATCAAATCATTGTTGTGGGAGATGCCAAATCGCTGAAGCCACAGCTAGAAAAGTTAACTATTCCCGTAGAAGAGCTTGAAATCATCCGCTAGAGTACACATTAAAGAGGAGGCGAAGTTCCGCCTCCTGCTTCTATCGTGGCGGGTTAAGCTCAGCTTCATTGGATTTATACACATATAAGCGAATCTCATTTTGACTAATTTTGCCGCGCGACTTGAACGAGTTGCTAATCAACCTGAAGTGTTTCAACAGTTTGGCCGAGGCGTTGAACGTGAAACGCTGCGTTACACTCCTGAGGGGGCAATTGCTCAAACACCTCATCCAACAGCACTGGGTTCGGCACTGACCAATAACTGGATCACGACGGATTTCGCAGAATCTCTGCTGGAGTTCATCACTCCGGTTTCTCATGACGTCCAGGCGCTGATGTCGCAACTGGCGGACATTCATCATTTTGCCCAGACGAAGATTGGTGAAGAAAAATTGTGGCCGCTCTCAATGCCGTGTTATGTCGGCAGCGAAGACGATATTACGCTGGCGCAATATGGCACTTCCAACTCCGGACGCATGAAAACACTATACCGTACTGGCCTCAAACGCCGTTACGGCAGCCTGATGCAAATCATTTCTGGTGTGCATTTCAACTTTTCCTTCCCGGATTCGTTCTGGGATGCCCTGTATGGTGAACAGTCAGAGGAAGAGCGTCAGGCCACGAAATCGGACGCCTATTTTGCGCTGATCCGTAACTATTACCGCTTTGGCTGGTTAATTCCTTATTTCTTTGGTGCTTCACCTGCGCTGTGTTCGTCGTTCATTCAGGGGCGCGAAACGTCACTGGAGTTTGAGAACATCGGCCATACGTTGTATCTGCCGCATGCGACATCACTGCGTTTGAGCGATCTGGGTTACACCAACCACGCGCAAAGTGTGCTGCGAATTGGTTTCAATGGAATTGAGCAATATCTGACTGGCCTCAATGCGGCCATTCGCACACCTTCCGATGAGTTTGCCCGCATTGGGGTGAAAGTCGATGGTGAGTACCGTCAGCTCAATAGCAATGTACTGCAGATTGAAAATGAACTGTATGCTCCGATCCGTCCTAAACGTGTGGCAAAAAGTGGCGAAAAGCCGTCTGAAGCGCTGGCTCGTGGTGGCGTGGAATACATCGAAGTTCGTTCGCTGGATGTGAACCCATTCAGCCCGGTCGGTATTACCGAGCAGCAGGTTCGTTTCCTCGACCTATTCCTGACTTGGACTGCGCTGTCGGATTCAGATCCGATGGACAATTGCGAACTGGAATGTTGGCGTGATAACTGGAGCAAAGTAGTACTGGAAGGGCGTAAGCCTGGTCTGGAACTGCAAATTGGCTGTCACGGTGAGAAATTGTCGCTGCAAGCCTGGGCCAAACGCGTATTTGCTGATTTGTCTCTGATTGCTGAACTGATGGATTCAGTGCATGGCGGCAGTGCATATCAGGATGTGTGTCGCGAGCTGGAAAGTTGGATCGATCATCCGGAACGTACGTTGTCAGCACAAATTCTGGAGCTGACCAAACAGCACGGCGGATTAGGGAAAACGGGGTGTGCGCTGGGGCTTAAATACCGTGAACATAACCTGAATCATCAATACGAGGCATACTCTGCCCAGTTGATGGAAGAGGAAGTAGTGCGTTCTGTGGCAGCTCAGAAGCAGATTGAGCAACAAGACGAACTCAGCTTTGATGCTTTTCTTGAACACTACTTTGCCTACCTGAAATAACATGGCGGTGGCGAAATGGTTATCTGTTAGCACACTTCTGCTTTTGGCGGGGTGTGCGACGTCGCCACCCAGCAAACAGAACAACCTATGTGAAATCTTTCGTGAAAAGCCGCAGTGGTATGAAGATGCGGTGGAGATGCAGGATGAATGGGGGACTCCGATTCAGATTGCAATGGCGATCATCAAACAGGAAAGCAGTTTCCGCCATGATGCGAAGCCACCGAAAGATTATCTATTGGGTTTTATTCCATGGGGTCGGGTCAGCAGTGCTTATGGCTATGCTCAGGCGCAAGACCCTGCCTGGGACGATTTCCAGCGAGCCACGGACTACGGCGGTTCGCGCACCAATTTTGATGATTCGTTAATGTTTATCGGCTGGTACACCAGCGAAACACAAAAAACACTTGGGGTATCGAAGTGGGATACCTATCATCAATATCTCGCTTATCATGAAGGACGAGGTGGCTTTAAACGCAAAAGTTACCAATCGAAACCGACTTTGATCAAAGTGGCTCGTAAAGTCGAGCAACAGGCAAAAGACTACGGATGGCAACTGAAACAGTGCCGTCAGGAATTAGAAGACAACCGAAGCTGGTTTTTCTGAACTGGCATGCAATGGAGAAAGGACAATGCCATTATTAGACAGTTTTACCGTCGATCACACTCGCATGAACGCACCGGCTGTGCGTGTTGCGAAAACCATGCAGACGCCAAAAGGCGACACCATTACGGTGTTTGACCTGCGTTTTACGATGCCAAACAAAGACATTCTGTCAGAGAAAGGGATTCACACTCTTGAGCATCTTTACGCGGGCTTTATGCGCGCGCATCTGAACGGTGCGAACGTGGAAATCATCGATATTTCCCCAATGGGCTGCCGTACAGGTTTTTACATGAGCCTGATTGGTGCGCCAAGTGAAGAACAGGTGGCTGCCGCCTGGTTGGCTGCGATGCAAGATGTACTGAAAGTGGAAAGTCAGGACAAGATTCCTGAACTGAACGAATACCAGTGTGGTACGGCAGCGATGCACTCGCTGACGGAAGCTAAAGCGATTGCAGAGAAAGTGATTGCCGCAGGCATTCAGGTCAACAAGAATGATGAACTGGCACTGCCAGAGTCAATGTTGAAAGAGCTGAAAGTACACTAAGGCTAAGAACGAGAAAAAGGCTTGGGATGACCAAGCCTTTTTTGTATGCGTTGTGAGTGCGAGTAACGCTACGCCTTCTTATTTTTGCGTGGATACACTCGAACCAGTTTGATACGGTTTTCTTCCAGCTCGACGATCTCCATTGGGTGACCAGCGACTTTGACACTCAGGTGACTGGCTGGAATCTCTTCGAGATGTTCCAGAATCAAACCGTTCAGTGTGCGTGGACCATCGGTCGGGAATTTCCACTTCAGGCTCTTGTTGATATCACGAATATTGGCGCTGCCTTCAATCAAAAAGCTGCCATCGCCTTGCGGTGTAATTTCATCCGCTAAACTCGGCGCAATGGATGTGGTGAACTCGCCGACAATCTCTTCCAGAATATCTTCCAAGGTGATGAGACCAATAATGTCACCGTACTCATCCACGATGAGGCCGATGCGCTCTTTGTTGCGTTGGAACTTAAGCAACTGCACGTTAAGTGGTGTGCCTTCCGGAATGAAATACACTTCATCGGCGGCACGCAATAACGTTTCTTTGGTGAACTCATTTTTCTCCAACACGAAGCGCGCCGCTTCACGCAAACGCAACATGCCGACCACTTCATCAATATGATCGCGATACAACACCACTCGGCCATGAGGTGAGTGGGTTAGCTGACGCACAATTGATTTCCAGTCATCATTAATGTTGATGCCAGTAATTTCATTGCGCGGAATCATAATGTCGTTGACGGTAACGTGTTCCAGATCGAGGATCGACAGCAACATGTCCTGGTGGCGGCGTGGGATCAGGCCGCCAGCCTCATTCACCACCGTACGCAGTTCTTCTGAGCTGAGCGGGTCATCGCCACCATGCTGCGCAGACAAACCCAGCAGACGAATAAAACCGTTGGTAATAAAGTTGACGAACACCACCAGCGGCGACATCACTTTCATCAGAATAGAGAGCAGAATACTGCTGGCGTAAGAGACGCGTTCCGGATACAGCGCCGCCAGTGTTTTCGGCGTGACTTCGGCAAACACCAGAATCACTAAGGTGAGCACACCAGTAGCAATCGCAACGCCGATATCGCCATACAAGCGCATGCCCAAAATGGTGGCGATTGCGGAGGCCAGAATGTTAACCAGGTTGTTACCGATCAGAATCAGGCCGATCAAACGGTCAGGACGGCCAAGCAGCTTTTCAACGCGTTTGGCCCCTTTGTGGCCAGTGTTCGCTAAGTGCTTTAGGCGATAACGGTTCAGCGACATCATGCCTGTCTCTGAACCGGAGAAGTAGGCGGAAATAATAATAAGACACGCGAGTAGCGCAAATAAGATACCCGTTGATATGTCGTCCAAAACGCTTGTTTTCCTTATAACTGTTTTCGGTAATTAATGGCCTATCCCAGGCGGAGTGTCAATGTCGATTAAGGTCTAACCCGTTGACCTTAGCGCAGAATAATCTCTCTGACAAATCGGCTGCCAAAGTACGCCAGCGTCAGTAAGGTCGCACCGGCAACAGCAAACCAGGTAACTTTGCGTCCGCGCCAGCCTTTCTGATAGTGACCCCAAAGCAGGATGGAATACACAATCCAGGCAATGAAGGAGAGGATGCCTTTGTGCGCCTTCCCTTGGGCAAACATATCCTGTACGAACACAAAACCAGTGATCAGTGTCCCGGTCAGCAGCAGGTTACCGATCAGAATGATCTTAAACAGCTGACGCTCGACCATGAGCAGTGGCGGCAGGTTAGGGTTAATGGTCAGCCCTTTTTTCTTCTTCAGCTTGTAGTCCAGCCAGGCTAGCTGCAGCGCATAGAGAGCACCAATCGACAAGGTAGAGTAGGAGAAGAGTGCTAAAGAAATGTGAAACATCAGCTTGGGATCATTTTCCAAATGGGTAATGAAGGTTCCAGGTAGGAACGCCGCCGCTGACAGATTAATGGCAGAGAAGCTGTACACCACTGGCAGTAAAAACCACAGTCGTGCTTTGAACATTGCCAGGCTCATGACCAGTGAAATAATAAAGCTGATCAGCGAGGCCACGTTGAGGATACTTAGGTTTTGACCACTGCCGTGCAGGATCAGGTCACTCAACAGCCAAGCGTGAAACAACAGCGCCAGTGCGGCACTGATAAACACCGTTTTAGCTTTGATCCCGGTTTGGTTGGCCAGCCCTGGCACGATCGTCGCGATTGACAGTACATACAAGATGGCGGCAACGATAGCGATTAAGTTGTCCATGCTTCTCACAAAAATGGTTGCTGAATTAGCGAATTATACCCTGCCTAACCCCAATGAGCTACGCCGGATCGTGATCGATTTTGATAGTTGAGATATCGCGATATAGCCCAATCTTATAAAGAAACGTGGATGCAACCTCGCAATGGGTATGCCTATTCATTTGGCTAAGGTATACTCACCGATATTAATCGCCTTATCGCGAAGAGAAAAAGATGTTTGAGAATTTAACGGATCGATTGTCCAAAACGCTGAAAAATATCAGCGGTAAAGGTCGTCTTACTGAAGACAACATTAAAGAGACGTTACGCGAAGTACGTATGGCTCTGCTGGAAGCAGACGTTGCGTTGCCGGTCGTACGTGAATTTGTCAGCCGTGTAAAAGAGAAAGCGGTTGGCGTTGAAGTTTCAAAATCCCTGACGCCAGGCCAGGAATTCATCAAAATCGTTCGCGGTGAACTCGAAGCGGTGATGGGTGAGTCCAATGAAGCTTTGAATCTGGCGGCTCAGCCACCGGCAGTGATTCTGATGGCGGGTTTGCAGGGGGCGGGTAAAACCACCTCGGTCGGTAAACTGTCGAAACTGCTGAAAGAGCGCGATAAGAAGAAAGTGCTGGTGGTTTCAGCTGACGTATATCGCCCTGCGGCGATCAAACAGTTGGAAACGCTGGCCAATGATCTCGAGGTGGATTTCTTCCCATCGTCTCCGGATCAAAAGCCGATTGATATTGCTAATGCGGCGATTGACCATGCGAAGAAGAAATTCTTTGATGTGCTGATTGTCGATACCGCGGGCCGTCTGGCGATTGACGAGCAGATGATGGGCGAAATCCAAGATCTGCATAAAGCGATTAAGCCAGTTGAAACGCTATTTGTGGTCGATGCAATGACCGGCCAGGATGCAGCCAACACGGCGAAGGCGTTTGGTGATGCACTGCCGCTAACCGGTGTGATTCTGACGAAAGTCGACGGTGACGCCCGTGGCGGTGCTGCGCTGTCCGTGCGTCATATTACTGGGAAACCGATCAAGTTCCTTGGTGTGGGTGAGAAAACCGACGCGCTGGAACCTTTCCACCCGGATCGCGTGGCCTCACGTATTCTGGGTATGGGTGATGTCCTGTCGCTGATCGAAGATCTGCAACGCAATGTCGACCAGGAAAAAGCCGAGAAACTGGCGAAGAAATTCAAAGAGAAGAAAGGCTTCGATCTGGAAGATTTTCGTGAACAGCTAGGCCAGATGCAGAACATGGGCGGCATGATGGGGATGCTGGATAAACTGCCAGGTATGTCTCAGCTGCCTTCGGACATCAAAGACAAAGTCGATGACCGTATGTTCAAACAGATGGAAGCGATCATCAGTTCGATGACCATGAAAGAGCGTCAGAACCCTGAACTCATTAAAGGCTCGCGTAAGAAACGCATCGCGGCAGGTTCAGGGACACAAGTTCAGGATGTTAATCGCCTGCTGAAGCAGTTCACGCAGATGCAGAAGATGATGAAGAAAATGCAAAAAGGCGGCATGAAAGGCATGATGCGTAACATGCAAGGCCTGATGGGTGGTGGTGGCGGAGGCTTCGGTGGCGGATTTTTCGGCCGCTAAGCATCCGTGTGAGTGAGACAACTTTCTGATCCTAAGTTTTCAAACTGTTATCGAGCTCACGGTATTTTGCCCCCACTTTTGGTGGTGAAAAAATAGCTAAAACCCTTGCAATGCCTCGGAATAAGAGTAAAATTCCGGGGCTTTATTTTGGCACGAGACCCCAAACTGTTTCTGATAAGCGGTTACTGGGGTTAATTTTATTTTTGAGAAAGCAAAGAGGACGACATGGTAACCATTCGTTTGGCACGTCACGGCGCTAAAAAGCGTCCATTCTATCAAATCGTTGTTGCTGACAGCCGCAACTCTTCTACTGGCCGTTTCATTGAGAAAGTTGGTTTCTTTAACCCAACAGCTCAAGGTCAAGAAGAAGGCCTACGCCTGGATCTAGAGCGCGTGAACCACTGGGTTTCACAAGGCGCATCTGTATCAGATCGCGTAGCTAAGCTAGTTAAAGACGCTCAAAAAGCGGCTTAATTCTTACTTAGTAAGTAGCACTAGTTTATGTCGATGAAAGGTAAAGAAACGATGAGCAAGCAAGACGAAAAAATTGTTGTAGGTAAGTTTGGTGCTTCTTATGGCATTCGTGGCTGGCTTAAGGTTTTTTCCTATACAGACGACGCTGAGAGCATTTTTGATTACAGCCCGTGGTTTGTTAACCATAAAGGCGAATGGGTCGAGTACAAAGTAGAAGGCTGGAAACGCCATAACAAAGGTATGGTGGTGAAACTTCAGGGGCTTGATGTCCGTGAAGATGCGCATCTGCTGACTAACTTTGAAATCGCTATTGACCCTGCATCACTACCTGAATTGTCAGAAGATGAATTCTACTGGCGTGAATTGTTCGGCATGCAAGTCGTGACAACTCAAGGCTATGACCTTGGTGAAGTGGTCGACATGTTAGAAACTGGTTCGAACGATGTTCTCGTGGTGAAGGCGAATCTGAAAGATGCTTTTGGCCAAAAGGAACGATTGATTCCGTTCCTTGAAGAGCAAGTGATCAAAAATATTGATCGCACGGCTCAACGGATCGAAGTTGACTGGGATCCTGCGTTTTAAATTCTGAATCGATAAGGCAGAGAACACATGTGGGTTGGCGTAATTAGCCTATTTCCTGAAATGTTCCGCAGCGTTACCGATTTCGGAGTAACAGGTCAAGCGGTAAAAAAAGGGTTATTGTCAGTTGAGACTTGGAATCCTCGTGATTTCACTCATGACAAACGTCGCACTGTCGATGATAAACCTTACGGTGGCGGTCCTGGCATGTTAATGATGGTGCAACCTTTGCGTGATGCCATTCAGACAGCCAAACAGGCGGCACCGGGAAAGACGAAAGTCATTTATCTTTCTCCTCAGGGTCGAAAACTCGATCAGCAGGGAGTCGAAGAGCTGGCAACCAATGAGAACCTGCTTCTCATCTGTGGCCGCTACGAAGGGGTAGATGAGCGCATCATCGCGTCTGAAGTTGACGAAGAATGGTCAATTGGTGATTTTGTGATGACAGGCGGGGAACTCCCGGCCATGACGCTAATCGATTCTGTCTCTCGGTTTATTCCGGGAGTACTGGGTGATTTTGCGTCGGCAGAAGAAGATTCTTTTGCCAATGGTCTGTTGGATTGTCCGCACTATACGCGTCCGGAAGTGTTAGATGGAAAGGAAGTACCTCAGGTGCTGAAATCCGGTAATCACGAGGACATTCGTCGTTGGCGACTAAAACAGTCGCTGGGCCGAACTTGGCTGAGAAGACCAGAGCTCCTGGAAAACCTAGCTCTGACTGACGAACAGGAACAATTACTGGCTGAGTACATCAAAGAGACCCAGACCCAGTAACCTATTAAATTTAGTATCAGTTTATTCTAGGAATTTAGACAATGAGTAACATCATCAAGGCTCTTGAACAAGAGCAAATGAAACAAGACCTACCTCAATTTGCACCAGGTGACACTGTTGTTGTTCAAGTTAAGGTAAAAGAAGGTGACCGTGAGCGTCTACAGGCTTTTGAAGGCGTTGTAATCGCAATCCGTAACCGTGGCCTACACTCTGCTTTCACAGTTCGTAAGATCTCTAACGGTGAAGGTGTTGAGCGTACGTTCCAAACTCACTCTCCAGTAGTGGCTAGCATCGAAGTTAAACGCCGTGGTGCAGTACGTCGTGCCAAACTGTACTACCTACGCGAACTATCTGGTAAAGCAGCTCGTATCAAAGAGAAGCTTGCTAAGAAATAATGCTAGAACTCGCGTTCTCATGAAAAAGCGGAGCCCAATGGCTCCGCTTTTTTGTTTATGCGATGTGTACAGACAGATTATTCGCGAGTATCTTCAGCAATCGTGACTGGTAACGTGATCTCTTCACCTTTACGCAGCAGCGTAAAATTGACGACTGTACCTGGACGTAGGTCGGTGACGGTATCCATCACGCTCTGACGGCCATTGATCTTCTGACCATCAATTTTCAGGATAATGTCTCGTGTCTGGAAGCCTGCCTGAGAGGCCGGGCCGTTCGGATCAATACCGAGTACCACAATCCCGCCAATATGTTCACTGCCGAGCAGGCGTGAGGTCACCGCGTTGATGTCTTGACCATCGACGCCGATATAACCACGAATGACGCGTCCGTCCGCGATGATTTTATCCATGATTTTGCTGGCCAGGGTAAACGGGATCGCAAATGAGATGCCGTAAGTTTCCATGTCTGTGGCTTGTTGAAATGACGCTGTATTGATACCGACCAATTCACCTTGCGTATTGACCAGCGCTCCACCGGAGTTACCTTCGTTAATAGCGGCATCGGTCTGAATAAACGCCTGACGACCATCAGCGCTGATCGAAGAGCGGCCCGTGGCGGAAATGATCCCAAAGGTGGTGGTTTGACCGAGGTTGTAGGGGTTGCCAATCGCAAGTACGACATCGCCTACTTTGGCTTGGTAGTTGGGGTTTTGTGGAATCACTGGTAGATTCGTTCCTTCCACGCGCAGCACCGCGATATCGGTGCGACGATCTTTACCGACTAACTGCGCTGCTGCGACTCGACCATCTTGCAGGGCAACGATAATTTGATCTGCCTGAGCGACAACATGGTAGTTAGTGATGATGTAGCCTTTTTCGCTGACAATCACCCCAGATCCCAGCCCTTGCGTCGACAGCTTGGTTTTATCGCTTTCTGAATACTTACGACTATAGATATTGACAACGGCAGGCGCCGCGCGGCGGACAGCCTCATTGAATGAGATCTGCAGCGAGCCGATATCCGTGGGTTGAGCACTTTTTTCAGGAATCACGTGACTGCGCAGCGATGGCACTGCCGCGATCACGACGGCCGCAGTGACCAGCCCTAGCCCTACTGAACGAACCAGAAATTTCAGCATAAATTCCTCAACCACTTACTCAAAGACCGAAATACAACGGTTACTCATTGATACTCTTATGATGATACGGATAAGCAACGAGTTCGAAGAATAGCATTACCTAGAGAAATAACAAAAGGGCAGCGTAATAAAGCTGCCCTTTTCTGAACTAACCAAACTTTGCTTAACGAACAACCAAGTAGATGGTGCGATCACCACGTTGGATATTCAATGCCAGTACGTTGGGATTTTTCTCAAGTACGGCCCGCAGCTCGGCAATGTTTTTCACTCGTTTGCGGTTCACACCGATAATGATGTCATCTTTCTGCAACTGATAACCTTCAGCAGGGGAGTCTTTCTCCACCGCGGTGACTTTAACGCCTTGAATGGAATCACTGTCAGTGGTATTGCTCAGCTCTGCGCCAGTTAGGCCCTGATATAATTTATCTGCTTTGGTCTTGTTGTTGCTTTGCTCACCCAGCGTGACGTCGTAGGTTTTTTCTTTACCATCACGAATAACACCGAGTTTGACCGTTTTGCCTGCACCGAGTGTGGCGACTTTGGCGCGCAGCTCGGCGAAGGTTTCGATTTTTTTGCCGTTGACCGAAACAATGATGTCACCCGCTTTGAGGCCTGCTTTATCGGCGGCACTGTCTGGTAGCACCTGACTAACGAATGCCCCTTTGCTCGAGTCGTAGCCTAATGCATCGGCCAGTTCGGAGGTGATTTCTCCACCCTGAACGCCTAGCATGCCGCGTTTGACTTCACCAAATTCCAGAATTTGGTCGGCGAGGTTTTTCATCATATTGGATGGAATCGCAAAGCCGATGCCGACGTTACCGCCATTCGGACCCAGAATGGCGGTGTTGATACCAATCAACTCGCCATTGAGATTGACCAAGGCACCACCTGAGTTACCGCTGTTGATCGCTGCATCGGTCTGAATGAAGTTTTCGAAGTTTTCGATATTCAGACCACTGCGGCCCAGCGCAGAAACGATGCCTGATGTTACCGTTTGACCCAGACCAAACGGGTTACCGATCGCAACGGCAAAATCGCCAACGCGTAGTTGATCCGAATCTGCAATCTTAATTTCCGTTAGATTTTTCGCTTTATCCAGTTTGAGAAGAGCGATATCGGACATCTGATCGCCGCCGACCAGTTCTGCATCATATTCACGGCCATCATGCAGCTGAACGCGTATTTTCTCCGCGCCATTAATGACGTGGTAGTTGGTTACGACATAGCCCTTACTGGCGTTAATCACAACGCCTGAGCCCAAACCACGGAATGGACGTTCCTGTAATTGCTCAGTGGGGAAATCCGGGCCAAAGAAGAATCGGAATTGCTCTGGAATGCGTTGGCGAGAGACCTGAGTTCCTTCAACCGCAATACTGACAACGGCTGGAGTGACCTTTTCCAGCATAGGAGCTAGGCTGGGTACTTGCTCTCCACTGACGGAAAGCGGAAGCGCGGCAGAGGCCGGCAAGGGGGTGATGATGGAACTTAAGCTTAGAGACAGAGCGGTTAAGACAAGCAAAGGTTTTTTCATCATAAAACTCCTCATAGATTAACGCCTGGTTACAGTTATATTTGTTACAAAATATAAATCTTCAACAGACTCGTGAGAGTTATGACTCAAAAACCTTTGCAAAGTTCAGTGGTCACTCATTTCAGTGACTGGCGGATCAACTCGCGCGTGCGTTGACCACTTCTGAAGAGTGAATGATCGCTTTCTCTTCAGGTTTCAGAAGGCCGGTTGCACCCAGAGCGTAGTCTTTCGGTGGTTGTTCGAAAGACTCGTCGGAATTTTCTACTTCATTACCGCTATGCTGAGCAATTTTTTTCACAAACGGATTATCTTGCTCTGGCACATTGGGTAACAGCTCAGACGAAGTCTTCGCCATGTGCTGGTAAAGTTTTGTGTAATCTTTACCCAGAGTATCGAGCATTTCAGCTGCCTGCGCGAAATGATCAGCCAGCTCTTGGCGATGCTGTTCAATTTCAAATTTGGCGCTGTCTAAGTCTTTCTGTAGGGACTTCTGAGTCTTGTACTGAGGGGTAGTCAGGCGAGCAATTACGATCCCTGCAACAATCCCCACTAGCAAGCCCACAATGGCATAAATCCAAGGCATAACTGCTCCTTATTGTTGTTATTTAACATGTTTTTCACTGGTTGGTTACACATGTTGTAGGGACATGTTACTATGAGACTGTTGGCGGATAAAGCAAAAAGCATGTGCTTTGAACGTCAGTTTTTTGCCCTTCATTTTTGCAGTAGACACTCATGACACCGAAGCAACGATACGAACAAGATTTAAAACGATCGGATTTTCAAAGAGATGAAGCGCAGGCCCGAGCCGTCGATGGATTGGATGCTCTGTATCATCAGCTGACAGAATTCCTCAATACACCAGTGGTACGACCTTCGCGCTGGCAAAAACTGATGGGAAAAAAAGAACAGTTACCCACGCCACCTAATGGACTTTATTTTTGGGGGGGAGTGGGACGCGGTAAAACTTATTTGATGGACACGTTCTTTGATGCATTGCCGACTGAACGAAAGATGCGTGTGCATTTCCACCGCTTTATGTACCGTGTGCATGATGAATTGAAACAGCTGGGTGAAACCAGCGATCCGCTTGAACTGGTGGCAGATAAGTTCAGTCAGGAAGCGGTGATCATCTGTTTTGATGAGTTTTTTGTCTCTGACATTACCGACGCGATGATTCTGGGTACGTTGTTCCAGGCGCTATTTCGTCGTGGTGTGGTGTTGGTGGCGACGTCAAATATACCTCCGCACGATCTGTATCGTAATGGTTTGCAGCGCGCGCGCTTTTTGCCAGCAATCGCGTTAATTGAAGCCAACTGTCATATTCTTAATGTGGACAGCGGGGTCGACTACCGCCTGCGCACTCTTGAGCAAGCGGAAATTTATCATTACCCGCTGGATGGACAGGCAAGTGCAAATCTCTGCCAGTACTACAGTCAATTGGTAGGCAAAGACAAACCGAAAGCGAATGAAATAGAGATTAATCATCGCAAACTCAAAGTGATTGAGGCCAGCGATGGCGTGTTGCATGCTTCATTTGCGCAGTTGTGCCAGACAGCGCGTAGCCAGAACGACTATATTGAAATGTCTCGCCTCTATCACACCGTTTTGTTGGCGGACGTCAAACAAATGGATCGTACGTTGGATGACGCTGCCCGTCGTTTTATCGCTTTAGTCGACGAGTTCTACGAACGTCATGTGAAACTGATTATTTCAGCGGAGGTCGCATTGGAAGACTTATATACTCAAGGGCAACTGGAATTTGAGTTTAAGCGTTGCCAGTCAAGGCTGATAGAAATGCAAAGTCATGATTATTTGGTCAAAGAGCATCTGGCTTAAGGACAATCTTTCCCAGAAACAGGGTAAAGAAAAAAATTGTGATTTTGTGCAAAAAGAGGTGATTTTTTCCGCGCTCTTCTCTATAATCCTGCGACCCACCGTTACTGCAGGTCTTTTTAGACCGAGAGTGCCACCCACTCGAAGGGGTGATGACTGGGCTCTTAGACAGTGGGAGCGAATGCTCCTTTAAGTGTAAATTTGATTAAACGGGTTATTATTAGCATGAAAACTTTCGTTGCTAAACCAGAAACTGTAAAACGCGACTGGTACGTTGTAGACGCTGAAGGTAAAACTCTTGGCCGTCTAGCAAGTGAAATTGCATCTCGCCTACGTGGCAAACACAAAGCTGAATACACTCCACACGTTGACACTGGTGATTACATCATCGTTGTAAACGCGGAGAAAGTTGCTGTAACTGGTAACAAAGCTAAAGACAAGATGTACCACCGTCACACTGAATTCCCAGGTGGCCTAAAGTCATTCAGCTTCGAGAAGCTGATTGAGCGTAAGCCAGAGATGGTACTTGAGCTAGCGGTTAAAGGTATGCTTCCAAAAGGTCCTCTAGGCCGTGCTATGTACCGTAAGCTGAAAGTTTACGCAGGCGCTGAGCACAACCACGCTGCTCAACAACCTAAAGTACTAGACATCTAATCGGGGATTTCGGAAATGGCAGAGAATCAATACTACGGCACTGGCCGTCGCAAAAGCTCAGCTGCACGTGTTTTTATTAAACCAGGCAGCGGCAACATCGTAATCAACAAGCGTAGCCTTGATGAGTACTTCGGTCGTCCAACTTCTCGCATGGTTGTTAAACAACCTCTAGAGCTGGTTGAGATGGTTGAGAAACTAGACCTGTACATCACTGTTAAAGGTGGTGGTATTTCTGGTCAAGCAGGTGCTATCCGTCACGGTATCACTCGCGCTCTGATGGAATACGATGAATCTCTACGTCCTGTTCTACGTGCTGCTGGCTACGTTACTCGTGACGCTCGTCGCGTTGAACGTAAGAAAGTTGGTCTACGTAAAGCACGTCGTCGTCCACAGTTCTCTAAGCGTTAATCTTTTCATTACGAAAAGAATCTCGCTTTCCAGTGTTACTGGAATGTGGTTCAAAAGCTCGGCATTTGCCGGGCTTTTTGTTTTTCTACGCAAAAGTTTTTGTGTATTTACACAAAAGAAATTCCTTTCTCACAAGTCACTTCATCACCCTTTCTTCCAATAATGTCCCTTTTGTGACCTCGCGTGCGAATTACTGCACGAATGTTACCAAAAGGTAGCTTTATCTTGTCAAAAAGTAGGGTTTTATTTATCATTTCACATCAAATAAATACAACGAAAACCGTATTTTGTTAGCCATGCTCTTAAGCGGAATAACAGGAATCCACAAGGAGCAAATGGGAGAATGTCTGGATGAGCAATGCGCCTTTGAACAACGGTCGCAGACGTTTCTTAACCGCTACAACAGCTGTTGTGGGTGGTTTGGGAGCAGCTGCTGTTGCCGTACCTTTTATCAAATCGTGGAACCCAAGTGCGAAAGCGAAAGCGGCGGGTGCCCCTGTCGAGGTTGACATCAGTAAACTCGAAGAAGGGCAAATGGTCCGTGTTGAGTGGCGAGGTAAACCTGTATGGGTTGTACGTCGTTCTCAATCTGTAGTTAATGCTTTAAAAGAGCATGACAATCAGCTTCGTGATCCGAACTCTAATGAAGAACAACAACCTACCTACGCTCAAAATACCTATCGCTCAATAAAGCCTGAATACTTTATTGCCGTTGGTATCTGTACTCACTTAGGTTGTTCACCAACCTATCTGCCTGACTCTTTTAACGAACAAGTTCAAGGGGTTAAGTCAGGTTTCTTCTGTCCATGTCACGGTTCGAAATTCGACATGGCTGGTCGTGTATTCCAAGGTGTACCTGCTCCACTTAACCTTGTGATTCCAAAGTACATGTACCTGAGCGATACCAGAATTGTTATCGGCCTTGATGAAACAGGGGAGGCATAATGCAAGCTCTACTTGATTGGGTGGAAAAACGCCTGCCCGCAATGAATGCGTATAAGAAGCACCTTTCTGAATACCCAATGCCGAAGAACTTTAACTTTTGGTACCTTTTTGGTTCCTTGGCAATGTTGGTGCTGGTTAACCAGATCCTAACAGGTATCTGGCTGACGATGAACTACGTTCCGTCTGGTGACGGTGCGTTTGCGTCTGTTGAATACATCATGCGTGATGTGGATTACGGTTGGTTGCTGCGTTATATGCACTCAACTGGCGCATCGGCATTCTTTGTCGTGGTCTACCTGCATATGTTCCGTGGTCTTATCTACGGTTCATACCAGAAACCTCGTGAGCTATTGTGGATCTTCGGGATGTTGATCTTCCTGGCGCTGATGGCAGAAGCTTTCATGGGTTACCTACTGCCTTGGGGTCAGATGTCTTACTGGGGTGCGCAGGTAATCATTTCTCTGTTCGGTGCCATTCCGGTTATCGGGGATGATCTGACGCTATGGATTCGTGGTGACTACGTTATCTCCGGCGCCACACTGAACCGTTTCTTTGCTCTGCACGTCATTGCATTGCCGATCGTTCTGCTGCTGCTGATCGTGCTGCACATTCTTGCTCTGCACGAAGTGGGTTCGAACAACCCGGATGGTATCGAAACCAAACTGCCGAAAGGCACGATGGGCGACGATTACCAGAGCCAGTTCAAGTTCCACGAGTACTACACCAAGAAATACGACATCATCGATTCGATTCCTTTCCATCCTTACGGTACGGTGAAGGATCTGGTGGGTGTCGCTGGTTTCTTGTTCTTGTTCTGTTACGTGCTGTTCTTCAACCCAGAGATGGGGGGTTACTTCCTTGAGCCGCCTAACTTTGAAGCGGCAAACCCGCTGAAAACGCCACCGCATATCGCACCGGTGTGGTACTTCACACCGTTCTACGCAATTCTGCGTGCGGTACCGGATAAGCTGCTGGGCGTTGTCGCGATGGGTGCCTCGATTGTTGTGCTGTTTGTTCTGCCTTGGCTGGATCGCTGTAAAGTGCGTTCATACCGCTACCGCAGCAAGCTACACCTAGCGAACATCATTCAATTTACCATTTGTTTCATTGCCTTAGGTGTTTTGGGTGCGCTTCCTGCAACTCCAACGTATACCTTACTGGCTCGAATCTTTAGTTTGGGTTACTTCATGTTCTTCGTTCTACTGTTCTTCTACAGCAAAAACGAAGCAACCAAGCCACTACCAAAGAGGGTGACATTCAAATGAAAAAATGGATTGTAATTTTGTTTGCAATGCTGCCTTCATTGGCGATGGCAGCAGGCGGTAACGTGCATCTGGATAAAGCGGGGAATGATTTGTCTGATACCGCTTCTCTGCAACGCGGCGCCAAACTGTTCATGAACTACTGTTTCGGTTGTCACTCAACGCAGTATCAACGTTATGAGCGCGTGGCGACAGACTTGGGGATCCCTGCGGATCTGATGAAAGAGAATCTGATTTTCAATCCGCAAACCAAGATCGGTGAGCTGATGGAAAACGCGATTCCGGATAAGTCAGCGGCCAAATGGTTTGGTGCTCCACCACCTGACCTGACGTTGGTGGCTCGTGTGCGTGGCGTGGATTGGTTATACACCTACCTACGTTCATTCTATGCAGATCCAAGTCGTCCATTTGGCGTGAACAATATTGTCTTCCCAAGTGTCGGTATGCCACACGTTCTTGAAGAACTACAAGGCACTCCGGAACCTGTTTTCGGTTCACACATGGTTGATGGCGAAGAAGTGAAAGCTGTTGTTGCCACCAAATCGCAAGGCAATGGTGAGCTGAGCACTGGCGAATACGATCAAGCTGTTCGCGATCTGGTGAACTTCTTAGAATATTCCGGTGAACCAGTGAAACTTGAACGTCAGGCGATGGGCTGGTGGGTGATGGCCTTCCTTGTTCTGCTGACGATCGTTGTCGTGGCGCTGAAGAAAGAGTATTGGCGTGATGTGCACTAATTGTGCTACGATGTCGTGCTAATTCTCGATTAATCGAATCATCAATGGAGGCTTAGCCTCCATTGTTTTTTTATATCTGTAAGTGTGTGCTGGAGGGCTCCATGGCTGTAGCTGCCAATAAACGTTCTGTGATGACTCTATTTTCAAGTGCATCTGATATGTATAGCCATCAGGTTCGTATTGTGCTGGCTGAAAAAGGTGTCAGTGTTGAAGTTGAGCTGGTTGATGAAGATAACCTACCTGCGGATCTCATCGAGCTGAACCCATACAAAACGGTACCAACGCTGGTTGACCGTGAGCTTGCGCTTTATGACTCAAAAATCATCATGGAATACCTTGATGAGCGTTTTCCACATCCACCATTGATGCCAGTGTATCCTGTTGCCCGTGGTAACAGCCGTCTGATGATCTACCGTATCGAGAGAAACTGGTATTCACTGGCGAACAAAATCATCAAGGGTTCTGCTGAAGAAGCAGAATCGGCACGTGTCAAACTGCGTAACGACTTATTGACACTTGCACCAGTATTTGCGGAATACGAATACTTCATGAGTGAAGAATTCAGCCTGATCGATTGTTACCTGGCTCCGCTATTGTGGCGTTTGCCTGTTCTGGGTATCGATTTGATTGGCCCGGGTTCAAAAGAGCTGAAGATTTACATGAACCGCGTATTTGAGCGTGATTCATTCTTGGCTTCTCTGACAGAAGCTGAACGTGAGATGCGTTTAGTTCGTTAATGGTAGTCTGATGGATATCGATCACATGACTCCCCGCCGACCATTTATGCTACGCGCATTTTATGATTGGTTGCTGGAAAATGAACTGACGCCACATTTGGTGGTAGATGCCACACTGCAAGGTGTAAGAGTACCGATGGAATATGTTCAGGATGGTCAAATCATTCTGAACGTTGCTCCTCGAGCTGTCGGTAACCTTGAGTTGGGCAACGATGAGGTGACTTTCAATGCTCGCTTTGGCGGTCGCCCACATCTGGTTGTGGTTCCTATGTACGCGATTCAGGCTATCTATGCTCGTGAGAACGGCGCAGGAACAATGTTTGAACCTGAGGAAGCTTACATGGATGCGCAAGAAGCGGGTATCTATGAAGAAGAACCAGCAGAAAGTGGTTTGAGCGAAGTGACGTCAGAGGCACCAGCAGACACTGCTGAATCTGATGAGGCACCGCGCCCGAAAGGCAAGCCAAGTTTGCGTGTTGTAAAATAACTCAGCAAGATAAAACAAAAAAGCAGCGTGAAGACGCTGCTTTTTTTATGCCGAAGATTAGGCTAGTCCGCGTATTCGAAGGCTCGAATCACTTGTTTTACTCCTGAAATGTTGCGCGCAACGTCTGTCGCGATGTTCGCATGTTCACGAGAAATGTATCCCAACAGATAAACTTCACGGTCTTCGGTAATCACTGAAACTTTCACCCCATTAAGCTCTGATTTTGCCAGCAGTGCTGATTTCACTTTGGTCGTGATCCAACTGTCATTACTGATTTCACCAAACGACAAAGGTGCTTTTATCTTTACCTGATTGTGTAGTTCTTTGACATCTTTTAACTTTTGCACCTGAGCGACAAATTGATCCAGTAATTCAGGAGTGCGTGATTGGCCAATCAGAATCACGGTACCTCGGAATGAACTGGCGGTAATACGCATCTGATTCTGGAACGGAGGCTTGTTACTTAGTCCAGTCACTTCGAGTTCCAGATTGCTGTCTTTCCAGATTTCTTGAGTGGAGCGCGGATCGGTCGCAATGTTAACGGTGGTGGCAGCACCTGCGATAAACAGTCCAGCGCAGCCGGATAAGGTCATCAGTGTCGCCAGAGCGGCAAATAGGCGTAAAGTCTTCATTGATTACTCTTCGTGAGCGGGGAACAGAACCTGGTCAATCAAGTCACACAGACAGTGCAACGTGACCATATGAACTTCCTGAATACGAGCGGTACGTTGGGATGGAATACGAATTTCGACGTCGTTTTCTCCCAGTAAGCCTGCCATTTCGCCGCCATCTTTGCCTGTCAGAGCAATAATGGTCATGTCGCGTGTTACCGCTGCTTCCATCGCTTTGATGATGTTCTTGCTGTTACCACTGGTGGAGATAGCCAGCAGAATATCGCCTGGCTGACCAAATGCACGTACTTGTTTAGAAAAAATTTCCTGATAGTGATAGTCATTGGCAACGGCAGTCAATGTGGTGTTGTCGGCGGTCAGTGCCATCGCTGGCAGGCTTGGGCGCTCAGTTTCAAAACGGTTAACTAAACAGGAAGTAAACTGCTGCGCATTAGAGGCGGAGCCGCCATTACCACAACACAGAATCTTGCTGCCGTTGAGCAGGCTGGCCACCATGGCTTGTGCTGCGTGCATAATCGCATCAGGTAGCGCTTCGGCTGCGGCGATTTGAATTTGAATGCTTTCGGTGAAACTGTCTTTAATGCTGTCGAGCATTGATTATCCTTCAGTGATTGCGTTTTTTATCCAGTCAATTTGGCGGCCTTCATCGTGGATAGCCACCACATCGAAACGAAAATCGGTGTTGTCGGCGCTGAGGCCTTGCTTGAGCATCCACCAATTTGCCGCTTTGATCAAGCGTGCTTGTTTCTGTCTGGTGACCATTTCAGCAGCATGGCCGTGACGTTGGTTCTGACGATACTTCACTTCGACAAACACCAGCGTCTGATTTTCCCGCATAATTAAATCCAGTTCACCGCCGCGAATCTGGAAATTTTGTTCGATAAGGAACAAACCGCGGCGACGCAAATACTCCGCCGCCGCAGTTTCATAGTGTTGTCCGGTCTGGCGGCGACTAAAGAGCCCCATGCTCCGCCCAACTGATTTCACGTTGCACTACGCATTGTTCATCAATGCCCAGTACACCGGTTTGGCCTTCAATTGTATAACCTTGGACGACTTTCATTTGTGGGAGTTCCACCATGAGTTTGTATGCGTCCATCCCCATAGCTTGCAAGCGACGTTCGGCATTAGTGGATTTAGGCCACAGCTTATCCATCTGTTCCGAGACGTCCGGCGTTGGATGAATCAGCAAAGGAATGTCACTGTAAGTCACGCCGGTCAAATCTTCATACTGACGGCCACCGCTGTTGCTGGCGGAGTTAGAGAACAGTTTTGGCGGCTTGGTGTCCGGGTTGATGGCGACTTCGATAAACGGTTTGATCAGCGTGAGGTCAGCACTGTTGGCCACGATGTATACCGCGTCGATGTCACGACGGCTGCGTGGCTGGCTTTCCATTTTCAGACCCGTTAAGGCTTCCATCTGAGCAATATTCTGCTGGCTGTCCTGCAGACCGAATACGTTGTTGATGTTGCGCTGCAACTGACGACGATCGCCGTACTGGTTCACCGCCACCTTGTTTTTGCTGTATTTGTGCCACTCTTCATCGAAGGCCTCAACCACACGCTCGCCGTAACTGCCCTGAGGTGCTAAGACCAGTGGGTAACGATAACCTTCAGTAAACAGATGTTTAGCCGCCTGAGCGACTTCTTGCTCCGGTGACAGTGCGAGGTAACAAGTGTCTGAACCATCGATCACTTGATCCGGAATATTCAGCGCCAGTGTTTGAATCGATTGACCACGTTCTTGCTGGAATTGTTGCAGTTTTTCAATGTTGCCTTTAATCAGCGGACCAACCACGAAGTCGATGTTCTTCTCTGTCAGTGTTGCATCCACAGATTCCAGCGTTTCGGCGTTGGTATCCATGATGGTCAGGGTCGCATTGGGATCGCGGTCTTCGTCATTCATCATCGCCATGATGAAACCGTCGCGAATCAGTTGAGCGGGTTTCGAGAATTTACCGGTCAACGGCAGCAGCAGCGCGGTATGTTTCGGCTTAATGATCTCAAGGGCCAAAATGTCCTGAATGGATTTAGGGGTGTAGATTGCCGCTGGATGATCCGGGTTTTCTGCCAACCATTTCTCGAGCGTGTTTTTTAGCTGAGGCAGGTCACTACCCATAGTTTTGACATAAATGGCCAGTTGCAGCCAGCCATCCAGCTCCGCTTCATTCGGTTCGGCAGATAGCTTGGTGATCGCATAGCCTGAGTAGTGGTTGAGATTGGTCCAGATTTGATCGGCCAGGGCTTCTTGTTGATCGCTGTCGGCCAGATCATACAGTGCGACCAGTTCGCGACTTGAGTCAAACGAGCGATCAAGCGCGGTGAAAATGTCGGCACGCAACTGGTGGTACTCCTGCCACTGTAGTGTCGGCAGTTGCCAGTTAGGCTTGAAGTTAAGCAGATTCAGCGCGTCTTTGTATTTCTCCGCGTTGACTAACAACTGCGCGCGAGCCAGTTGCCATTCGGCTTGCTGGGTTTCGCTCAGGTTCTGTTTGGCCAGACGACGAATCAGCAGATCAGCCTGTTCTGCGTTGTTTTCAGCAATCGCGGCTTTCAAGGCCATGATTAACCAGTCATTTTGCAGGCTGCCTTGACTGCTGTCTGCCTGCATCAGGTAAGTCTGTGCCGGCAGGCTCGGTTCGCCGGTAATATCCACCAAAAGCGGGGACGTCGGCGTCGAGGAACAGGCGGCCAGGGTAATTGCTAATGCAACGGGAGTGAGTAAGCGTGGTACACTGCGTCTCTGATGGTTTTTCATAGCCATGAGTTCTTTCGTTAATCCGTGTAAAATTGTCTCTATATTAATCGTTGAAGTGATGGTAAACAAATGACAGATAACAAAACCTTGCCTGCAGAAGTCCCAACTTTGTACATAGTTCCGACTCCGATTGGCAACTTAGGGGATATTACCCAACGTGCCCTCGATGTGCTTTCAAGTGTTGATGTTATCGCCGCAGAAGATACCCGCCATTCAGGCAAACTGCTTGCGCACTTCAATATTCAAACTAAGACGTTCGCTCTGCATGATCACAATGAACAGCAAAAAGCTCAAGTTTTAGTTGAGAAATTGTTGGCCGGACAGTCGATCGCGTTGGTATCGGATGCCGGTACACCACTTATTAGTGATCCAGGTTATCATTTAGTCACCCAATGTCGTCAGGCGGGTGTTAAAGTTGTGCCACTTCCTGGTGCGTGTGCGGTGATCACGGCATTGAGTGCCTCTGGTCTGCCATCCGATCGCTTCAGTTTCGAAGGCTTTTTGCCGGCCAAAAGCAAAGGGCGCAAAGACAAGTTTATGGAAATCGCCAAGGCTGAGCGCACCTGTATTTTTTATGAATCACCGCATCGTATTACGGAATCGCTGCAGGATATGCTGGACGTCTTAGGGCCAGAGCGTCAAGTCGTGCTGGCTCGTGAACTGACCAAAACCTTTGAAACCATTCAGGGCATGCCGTTGGGCGAACTGATTGAGTGGATTGAAGCCGACGATAACCGCAAAAGAGGCGAGATGGTACTGCTGATCCACGGTTATCGTGACAGCGCAGAAGACGTCTTGCCAGAAGAAGCGCTACGTACTTTGGGGATCCTGACCAAAGAACTGCCGCTGAAGAAAGCGGCGGCGATGACGGCGGAAATCTACAATCTGAAAAAGAATGCACTCTACAAATGGGGACTGGACAATCTTGGCTAACTGCTGAACTTCTGACCAGTTGCGCTGAAAATACGTTGTGAGGACGATTCCTCCTAGACAGTGAGGTGCGATGCCGATAGAATTCGCGCCTGGAGTTGACTGGGTAGTCGCTGCCTTATTGACGTCCCTTGACCTTGTGTTGGGGAGACTGATAAGGGGGAGGAAAGTCCGGGCTCCGTAGAGCAGGGTGCCAGGTAACGCCTGGGGGGCGCAAGCCTACGACAAGTGCAGCAGAGAGAAGACCGCCGATGGCCCGCAAGGGATCAGGTAAGGGTGAAAGGGTGCGGTAAGAGCGCACCGTGCGGCTGGCAACAGTTCGTAGCAAGGTAAACTCCACCCGGAGCAAGACCAAATAGGCCTCCACATAGCGTTGCTCGCGTTAGGAGGCGGGTAGGTTGCTTGAGCCAGTGAGCGATTGCTGGCCTAGACGAATGGCTACCGCCGCGCAAGCGGAACAGAACCCGGCTTACATGTCGGCTCCACCTATTCAGACCCATCATAGCTTCGCGGTTATGATGGGTTTTTTGCTTTTTATTGACTTAGACGATAGTAAAACCATTAAACTTAGCGCAATGTCACGTCCTGTAACTGCTTTTATGGCTAGCAGTAGTGTGGGAAAACGGTACACTACAAAATCAAACTGACGGACGTTTGTGCTGAACGAGACCATTATGACTGAATCTTTCCAACATATTTCTGTGCTGCTTCATGAATCGATCGACGGTCTGGCGATTAAGCCGGATGGCATTTATATCGACGGCACCTTTGGTCGTGGCGGACACAGCCGCACTATCTTGTCTCAGCTGGGCCCGAATGGCCGCTTATACAGTATTGACCGCGATCCACAGGCGATTGCCGAAGCGCAAAAAATTGATGATCCGCGTTTTACCATCGTTCACGGTCCGTTTTCCGGCATTGCAGAGTACGCTCAGCGTTACGATTTAGTCGGCAAAGTTGACGGCGTGCTGTTCGACCTTGGTGTTTCGTCACCGCAGCTTGATGATGCTGAACGTGGTTTCAGCTTTATGAAAGATGGCCCGCTGGATATGCGCATGGACCCGACTTCGGGTATGCCAGTTTCTGCCTGGTTGGCACAAGCGGATCTGGACGACATTACCTGGGTGATTCGCGAATTTGGTGAAGATAAACACGCTCGCCGAATTGCCAAAGCGATTGTCGCTTATCGTGAAAATGAAGAAAACGAACCCCTGACTCGCACCAGCCAACTGGCTAAACTGATTTCTGATGCGGCGCCAAAGAGTTTCAAAGAGAAAAAACACCCGGCCACCCGCGCATTCCAGGCTTTTCGTATTTACATCAACAGTGAATTGGAAGAGATCGATACCGCGCTTAAAGGTGCTGCGTCGATTCTCGCACCGCAAGGTCGCTTGTCGGTGATCAGCTTCCACTCACTGGAAGATCGCATGGTGAAGCGCTTCATGCGTAAAGAGAGTAAAGGGCCGGAAGTGCCGCATGGTATTCCGCTGACTCAGGAACAAATTCGTGCGTTGGGTAGTGCTGACCTGAAAACAGTCGGTAAAGCCATCAAACCTTCTGAGCAAGAAGTGGAGATGAATCCACGTTCTCGCAGCTCTGTTCTGCGTATCGCCGAAAAACTCTGAGCGCTCTGAAACTCGATAGCGATTATGTCTCAAACCAAGCTAAATCTCGCCAAACTGATTGCAGCCGACCTACTTACGGTAGGTCGGGTACCTCTCATCATGTTGATTCTGATCTTTACTTCCGCGATGGGAGTTGTGTTTACCACACACCATACCCGTCAGGCGATCACGCAAAAAGATCAGGCGCTGGAAGAGCGCGATCATCTCGACAATGAGTGGCGTAACCTGATCCTGGAAGAGACGGCGCTGGCCGAGCATAGCCGAGTGCAAGAAATGGCAAAGAACGAGCTGGACATGAAACGTCCGGATGCTGACAAAGAAGTAGTGATTGAAATCAAATGACGAAAAAGCCAGCGAAAGCCAAAGAAAAAGCCACAGCCAAACCGAAAACGAGCGCCAAAGTTGCCGAGCAGAACAGCCCGGTTTTTATCCGCTGGCGTTTTTATCTCATCGTCTTTTTTGTCCTGCTCGCCTTTGCCATGTTGGTGGGGCGACTTGCTTTTATTCAAATTATCGAACCGGATAACCTGATTCGCGAAGGCGACATGCGCTCTATTCGTGCTAAAACGCTGCAATCCGCGCGCGGGATTATCTCCGATCGTAATGGTGAAGCGCTGGCAGTGAGTGTGCCTGTGGATGCCGTGTGGGCCGATCCGGTGACCATTTTCAAGCAAGGCGGATTGGTCGAAAAAGATCGTTGGTACGCACTGGCGGATGTGCTGAGCTTAGATCGTCAGGAAATGATGAAAAAGCTTGAGGATAACCGTACTCGTCGCTTCATCTACCTGCAACGTCAGGTCAGCCCGGCAATGGCGAAATACATTCGCGAGCTGAAGCTGTCTGGTGTTGGGCTTAAATCGGAATCTCGCCGCTACTATCCGGCGGGGGAAGTCAGCGCTCATTTGATTGGTGTGACCGGCATCGACGGCCATGGTCTGGAAGGTGTCGAGCGTAGCTATGACAAATGGCTGACCGGTGAAGCCGGTAAGAGCATTATCCGTAAAGATCGCTACGGCCGCGTGGTGGAAAATATCTCGCTGGAAGAGCGTGAAGAGGGTAAGCCGCTGCAGCTGACTATCGATCAGCGTCTGCAAGCGATCGCTTTTCGCGCCGTTAAGCAGGCGATGGCTGATTACCGTGCGACGTCGGCATCGGCGGTGATGCTGGATGTTAAAACCGGCGCAGTGCTGGCAATGGTTAACGCGCCTTCTTATAACCCGAATAACCGCTCTGACTGGCAAAGCTTCAAGATGCGTAACCGCGTCATTACTGATGCATTTGAGCCAGGTTCAACCGTGAAACCATTTGTGGTGCTGGCCGCGCTCGCCAACGGCACCGCAGATGAACATACCATCATTGATACTGGCGATGGGGTCATGCGCATTGGTGGCAGCCGGGTACGTGACACCTCAAAAGTGGGCAAAGCCACGCTGCAAATGATTCTGAAAAAATCGAGCAACGTTGGTGTGGCGCACTTAGCGCTGGGAATGCCGCTCGAAGCGATGCTCGGCATGTACAACTCTGTGGGGCTGGGTGAAGTTTCCGGCCTCAACCTGGTGGGTGAAACCACCGGGATTTTCCCCAACCGCCGCCGTTGGTCACAGTTTGAAATCGCGACACTGGCCTTTGGTTATGGCTTGTCTATCACGCCGATTCAGCTTGCGCACGCTTATGCCACGCTGGGCAATCTGGGTAAATATCAGCCAGTACATTTGATTGAAAGTAATCAGCAGGATCTGTCTCATCAGGTGGTGGATGCCAAATATGCCAAGCAAGTGCTGGATATGCTGGAAACTGTAACCCAGCCGGGTGGTACGGCCGTGAAAGCGGCGGTACCAGGATATCGGATTGCGGCGAAATCCGGGACCTCGCGCAAAGCGATAGCAGGCGGTTATAGCGACGAATATTTTGCCTACACAGCCGGCGTGGCGCCAGTGAGCGATCCACGTATTTCACTGGTGGTGATGGTGAACGAACCTCAGGGTGATTCTTACTACGGCGGCGCCGTAGCAGGACCGGTGTTCTCTGAAATCATGAAAGGGGCACTGCAGATCCTGAACATCGCGCCGGATGAGAACCGATTTCAAAAATAACAAAGTCCGCTGACGCCAAGGTGCGGCGGACAAACATAGTGTGAGAACTCCATGAACACTAGCAAGGCTTTACAACAACTAATCTCTCCATGGCTGACGATCAGCGAGTCTGAGTTGGCGGCGCTGCCCGTCACGCATCTGGAACTCGACAGCCGAAAAATTGAACCGGGTGAGACCTTTGTCGCCATTATTGGTCATGCCATTGATGGACGTCAGTTCATCGACAAAGCCATCGCCCAAGGGGCGAATCTGGTGCTGGCTCAAGCGTGCTCACAACACTCACATGGCAGCGTCGCAGAGCGCCAATCGGTTCCTATTCTCTATATCGAACATCTGGACAAACATCTGTCGCAACTGGCAGGTCGCCTGTATGGCGGACATCAGAATCACGTCATTGCTGTGACGGGGACCAACGGTAAAACCACCATTTCTCAACTGATTGCGCAATGGATTGACCTGCTGGGCCATCGTGCTGCCGTAATGGGGACGACGGGCAATGGTTTTCTTGCCAACTTGCAGCCCGCGGCCAACACCACGGGTAACGCGATCGAAGTGCAGTCAACACTGTTTGAGCTTGCTCAGCAAGGCGCGGAATATACCGCGATGGAAGTCTCCTCGCATGGTTTGGTACAAGGACGGGTGAAGTGTCTGCAATTTGATGCCGGCGTTTTTTCCAACCTCAGTCGTGACCATCTGGATTACCACGGCACCATGGACGCCTACGCGGAGGCAAAGCTGTCGCTGTTTACTGAACATGACACGCGTCATGCCATCATCAATGTGGACGACGAAGTCGGCGCGCGTTGGGCGCAGCAGCTTAAGCATGCCGTGGGCGTTTCTCTGCAAGGAAAACCGGAAACCGAGCAAGCGCTGTGGGCAGTGAAGGTGAGTTACGCTGAAAGCGGCATTACGCTCGATTTCGATGGCAGTTGGGGCGCGGGTCAACTGCGTGCGCCGCTGATTGGCGAATTTAACGCATCGAATCTAATGCTGGCGCTGGCCACGCTGCTGAGCCTGGGCTTTGAGCTCGGCGCTCTGTTGGCAGCGGCACCTAAACTTAAACCGGTATTAGGTCGCATGGAACTGTTTCAGGCGCCTGGCAAAGCGAAAGTCGTCGTCGATTACGCCCATACGCCGGACGCGTTAGAAAAAGCGCTACGCGCACTGCGCGTGCATTGTCAGGGGCAATTGTGGGCGATTTTTGGGTGCGGCGGTGATCGTGACACCGGTAAGCGCCCGATGATGGCTGCGATTGCTGAAGCGTTTGCTGATCGCGTGATCCTGACTGACGACAACCCGCGCAGTGAAGATCCGCAGGCGATTGTCAACGATATGCTGGCCGGACTTAAAGCGCCGCAAGAGGCTAGAGTGGAGCACAACCGTTTTGAAGCGCTGCGTTTAGCCCTGTCGCAAGCGGGTGAACAAGACATTATTCTGCTCGCGGGTAAAGGTCACGAAGACTACCAGGTGCTGACCAACGAGACGATTCATTACTCGGATCGCGAATCCGCGCAAACTTTATTGGAGCTGTCAGCATGATTGGAACTTCTCTGACGCAGTTAACTGCGGTTCTTGATGCGCAATTAGTGGGTGAAGATACCGAGATCGCCGCAGTGTCGACGGACACTCGTTCAATTCCACAAGACGCGCTGTTTCTTGCCTTGGTCGGAGAGCGTTTTGACGCCCATGAATTTGCCGCACAAGCGGTGGCAGCGGGCGCCAAAGCGCTGTTGGTAGAAAGAGTGCTGGATATCAACGTGCCCCAGTTGGTGGTCGCCAATAGCAAAATTGCGCTGGGCTTGCTCGGCAGTTGGGTTCATCAGCAGTGTCATACGCCGACGGTTGCCATCACGGGCAGCTGCGGCAAAACCACGGTGAAAGAGATGGTGGCCAGTATCTTAGCGGCGAAAGGCCAGGTGCTGTTCACTGCGGGTAACTTTAATAATGACATCGGTGTGCCGCTGACGCTGCTGCGTTCGACGCCACAAGATGATTACGCTGTAATTGAACTCGGCGCCAACCATATTGGCGAAATTGCTTACACCACGGCGCTGGTGAAACCGGATGTAGCGCTGGTGAACAACGTGGCTGCGGCACACTTAGAAGGCTTTGGCTCGATCGATGGCGTAAAACGTGCCAAAGGTGAAATTTACCAAGGCCTGAGTGCGGGCAAAACGGCGGTCGTTAACCTCGACAGCCAGGGCGGTGAACTGTGGCAAGCCGTGCTGGCTGACAAATGTGTGAAAACTTTTTCTGTCACAGAGCACAGCGCTGACTTTTACCCGCGTGACATCGTGTTGAATGCTGCAGGGGAAGCCAGCTTTGTTCTGGTGACGCCTATCGGTGAAGTGGCCGTGAAACTGGGCATCATCGGCAAGCACAATGTGGGTAATGCACTTGCAGCAAGTGCACTTGCGATTGAGATGGGCGCGACTCTCGCTGACATTCAGCATGGTTTAGCGCATCTGTCGAAAGTGAAAGGCCGCGTGGATGTGACAGCGCTGAACGACAACATTACGTTGATCGACGACAGTTACAATGCCAGTGTTCCGGCGATGAAAGCCGCCGTGGACCTGCTTGGCGGTTTTTCTGCCACCCGGTGGCTAATTTTGGGCAATATGGCCGAGTTAGGTGAGGAAAGCCTTGCACTTCACCAACAAGTCGGTGAACATGCTGCACCATTCCAGTTTGAATATGTCCTGACGTATGGCCACGATGCGAAGGTGATCAGCGATGTCTGTCACGGTCGCCATTTTGCGTCCCATCAGGACATGATTATGTTTATCGAGCAGCAACTAGAACAACAACAGGATCGCGCTCACGTACTGATCGTCAAAGGCGCCAACAGTGCGGGTATGAGTAAGATTGCCGCTGCTCTTAAGGAGAAATACTCATGATTATTTGGCTTGCGGAGTTACTCCAGCCATATTTTTCGTTTTTCCGTTTGTTCGAATACCTTTCATTTCGAGCGATTGTCAGCATTCTGACGGCTCTGGGCATTTCATTATGGATGGGCCCGCGTCTGATCAAACGTCTGCAATTGTTGCAGATTGGTCAGGTGGTGCGTAACGACGGCCCGGAATCGCATTTCAGTAAACGTGGTACCCCAACGATGGGCGGTATCATGATTCTGGCCTCGATTATTATCACCGTGTTGTTGTGGACAGATTTGTCGAACCCGTACGTCTGGGCGGTTCTGGCCGTGCTAATGGGTTACGGTGCAGTCGGCTTTGTCGATGACTATCGTAAAGTGGTGCGCAAAAACACCGATGGTCTGATTGCGCGCTGGAAATACTTCTGGCAGTCAGCGATTGCGCTGGTGGTCGCATTTGCACTGTATGCACATGGTCACGATACCGCCGCGACTCAGCTGGTGGTGCCTTTCTTTAAAGAAGTGATGCCCCAACTGGGACTGTTCTACATTATTCTGACTTACTTTGTGATTGTAGGTACCAGTAACGCAGTCAACCTGACCGATGGCTTGGATGGCTTGGCGATCATGCCAACGGTGTTGGTCGCGGCTGGCTTTGGTGTGATCGCCTGGGCAACAGGTAACGTCAACTTTGCCAACTACCTGCATATTCCCTACATTCCTTACACGTCTGAACTGGTGGTGGTGTGTACCGCGATTGTCGGTGCTGGCCTTGGTTTCCTTTGGTTTAACACCTATCCAGCACAAGTTTTCATGGGCGATGTGGGTTCTCTGGCACTGGGCGGTGCTCTGGGCACTATCGCGGTGCTGGTTCGTCAGGAATTTGTCTTGGTGATCATGGGCGGTGTGTTCGTGATGGAAACCCTGTCGGTGATCCTGCAGGTGGGTTCATACAAGCTGCGCGGTCAGCGCATCTTCCGCATGGCCCCGATTCACCATCACTATGAACTGAAAGGTTGGCCGGAACCACGCGTGATCGTGCGTTTCTGGATCATCTCTATTGTTTTGGTTTTGATTGGTTTAGCGACACTGAAAGTGCGTTAATCCTTTACGTGGAAAAGAAATAAATGGACCGTTGGCAAGGCATTCAGCATGTAGTGGTCGTAGGGCTCGGTATTACCGGGCTCTCTGTCGTTAATTATCTGCAAAAATATCACCCGACAGTGACGGTGCGGGTTATTGATACTCGTGAAGCGCCACCGGGGCAGGAACAACTGCCAACCGGTGTTGATCTGCACAGCGGCAGCTGGAATGTTGAGTGGTTGTTGGCGGCCGATTTAATTGTTGCTAACCCGGGTATTGCGCTCGCCACGCCAGAAATTCAGCAGGCACTGGCGGCGAACATTCCGGTGGTCGGCGATATTGAGCTGTTTGCCTGGCACGTGAATAAACCTGTAATTGCGATTACCGGTTCGAACGGCAAAAGCACCGTGACCGACCTGACTGGCGTGATGGCCAACGCGGCTGGAATTGCTACTGCAGTCGGAGGCAATATTGGTGTGCCGGCGCTCGATCTACTGTCGCAACACGCTGAACTCTACGTGCTGGAGCTATCGAGTTTTCAACTGGAAACCACTTCGTCTCTGGCGCTAAAAGCCGCGGCATTTCTTAATCTGTCGGAAGACCACATGGACCGTTATGACGGCATGGCAGGATATCGTCAGGCTAAGCTGCGCATTTTTGAACATGCACAAACGGCGGTTGTGAATGCTGACGATACCCAAACCTATCCTGATGCCTACTCGGGCCGCACGGTGCGTTTTGGTCTGGAGCAACCTGCTGAATTTACCACGGCGCAACATGACGGTAAGGAAGTGTTGATCGCCAATGGTGAGACGGTGCTACCAATCTCGGATCTGAGTCTGGTTGGTCGTCACAACGTGGCTAACGTGCTGACCGTGCTGGCTTTACTCGATGCAGCGGGCGTGAATTATACAAACGCGCTGCCTGCATTGAAGTCTTACACGGGACTGACACACCGCTGTCAGGTGGTTGCCGATAATCAGGGTATAAAATGGGTCAATGATTCGAAAGCAACCAATGTGGCGAGCACATTGGCGGCGCTGTCTGGCCTGACCTTGAATGGCACCTTGTATCTGCTGGTAGGCGGAGTTGGTAAAGGCGCTGACTTCACACCATTAAAACCTGTGTTGGAGACGCTACCACTCACGCTGTGCTGTTTTGGTCGCGATGGCGATCAGTTCATGCCGTTGCATGCCTCCGCTCAGCGTTTTGATACGATGGAAGACGTTATTGTATCGATTCGCCCGCAACTGAAAGCGGGGGATATGGTGCTGTTGTCTCCGGCTTGCGCCAGCTTCGACCAATTTAAAAACTTTATGGCCCGTGGCGATGTGTTTGCTGAACTGGCTCAGCGCTACGCTTAGGGACAAAGGGAACGATTTTGTTACTCTCCAAACCATTTCAATCGCTTAACCGCTGGCTGCGTACTGCTTCTCCTGACGCTCTGTTCGATCGTCAGTTGGTCTGGATCGCGCTGGGGTTGATGTTGATTGGTTTGGTGATGGTGACGTCGGCGTCGTTTCCCATCAGCTCACGTCTGACTGATCAACCGTTTCACTTTATGTTTCGCCATGCCATCTTCCTGATGCTGGCTCTCATCACCTCTGCGGTGGTGCTTCAGGTACCGCTGCAGCGCTGGATGCAATACAGTTCGGTGTTGCTTGCGATCTCCTTTGTGTTGCTGATTATCGTGTTGCTGGCTGGTAAATCGGTCAACGGTGCATCGCGCTGGATCCCGCTCGGCCTGTTTAACCTTCAGCCTGCTGAAGTGGCCAAATTATCGCTGTTTATTTTTATGTCCGGTTATCTGGTACGTAAACACGATGAAGTGCGCCAAACGTTCTTTGGTGGCTTCCTCAAGCCGATCATGGTGTTTGGTACGCTGGCGGTATTACTGCTCGGTCAGCCAGACTTGGGAACCGTGATCGTGATGCTGGTGACGCTGTTTGGCATGCTGTTTATCGCCGGGGCGAAGTTGTCACAATTTCTCGCCTTGATGGTGGCCGGTATTCTCGCGGTGGTGGCGCTGATCGCCGCCGAACCTTACCGGATTCGTCGTGTTACTTCGTTCCTCGACCCTTGGGAAGACCCATTCGGCAGCGGTTATCAGCTCACGCAATCACTGATGGCCTTTGGCCGCGGTGAATGGTTTGGTCAAGGGCTGGGGAACTCGATTCAGAAACTGGAGTACCTGCCTGAAGCGCACACCGACTTTGTGTTCGCGGTCATGGCGGAAGAGCTCGGCTTTGTTGGCGTTACGCTGGTATTGATGCTGATTTTCAGTTTGGTGTTTAAAGCCATTCTGATCGGTAAGAAAGCGTTTGAACACGATCAGCAGTTTGGCGGTTATCTGGCGTTTGGCATCGGGATCTGGTTTGCGTTCCAGACCTTGGTCAACGTCGGCGCTGCAGCAGGTATGGTGCCAACTAAAGGTCTGACGTTACCACTCATCAGTTATGGTGGTTCGAGTTTAATCATTATGTCGGTGGCGGTATCGATACTGCTGCGCATCGATCATGAATGCCGTATGACAGACAGTCGCAGAACAAAAGAAATAACCAATGAAGAAAACTAAACGATTAATGGTGATGGCCGGGGGAACCGGTGGTCATGTCTTTCCTGGTTTAGCCGTGGCAAAACAGTTGCAGCAACAAGGCTGGGAAATTCGCTGGTTGGGGACGGCTGATCGAATGGAAGCGGACCTGGTGCCCAAACACGGTATCGAGATCGACTTTATTCGTGTTAAAGGCCTGCGTGGTCAGGGCATTGCCCGTCTGCTGAAGGCGCCATTTCAAATCGTGAATGCAATTTTGCAGGCGCGTCGCCACATGAAAGCGTGGCAACCGGATGCGGTACTCGGGATGGGCGGTTATGTCAGTGGTCCGGGCGGTATTGCCGCATGGACATTGGGTATTCCGGTAATTTTGCACGAGCAGAATGCGGTTGCTGGCCTGACTAACCAATGGCTGTCTAAAATCGCTACCAAAGTCTTTCAGGCATTCGAAGGCGCATTTGCTGGCGTACCTGTGGTCGGAAACCCGGTGCGTGATGATGTCGTTGCGCTGCCGGATCCGAGTGAAAGATTGACTCAGCGTACGGGGCCGCTGCGCATTCTGATCATGGGGGGCAGCCAAGGCGCGCGGATTCTCAATCAGACTTTGCCTGCAACCTTGGCCCAGTTGGGTGAGGGCTACCAAGTTCGTCATCAGGCTGGAAAAAACAGCCAGCAAGAAGTTCAGCAAGCGTATGCGGAACTGGGTGTGCACAATGCCGACGTGACTGAATTTATTGATGATGTGGCTGAGGCGTATGCCTGGGCCGATCTTCTGGTTTGCCGCTCTGGAGCCTTGACGGTATCTGAAATTTCAGCGGCGGGTGTGGCTGCAATCTTTGTTCCTTTCATGCACAAAGATCGCCAGCAAGCCTTGAACGCTGACCACTTGGTGGCGTGTGGCGCTGCCCAAATGATTGAACAACCTGAGCTGACGGCAGATAAATTGGCCGCTGCCATTGCGCAGTTGGATCGCCCGGCTCTGCTGAACATGGCGCAAAAAGCCCGCCATGCAGCCAAACTGGATGCGGATAAAGTGGTGGCGGATGCCATCATTGCCGTGACGCAGTCCAGTGTCGACAAATAATGAGAACCGCTTTATGACGATCAAACATACACAAGACTTAGCGCAGATTCGCGCCATGGTACCGGAAATGCGCCGTGTGAAATGTATTCACTTTATCGGTATTGGTGGCGCAGGCATGAGCGGGATCGCGGAAGTCCTGCTCAACGAAGGCTACCAAATCACGGGATCAGATATCGCGTCGAATGCGGTCACTGAACGTCTGACGGAGAAAGGCGCGACAGTTTATATTGGCCATGCGGCGTCTAACGTTGCGCAGGCGAGTGTGGTTGTTGTTTCGACGGCCATCAACGAACAGAACCCTGAAATCAAAGCTGCACGCGAGAAACGTATTCCGGTCGTCCGTCGCGCCGAGATGCTGGCCGAGCTGATGCGTTTTCGTCACGGGATTGCAGTCGCGGGGACTCACGGTAAAACCACCACCACCGCACTGGTGACGCAAATTTACTCGGAAGCGGGCATGGATCCAACGTTCGTCAACGGTGGCCTGGTGAAAAGCGCGGGGACTAATGCTCGCTTGGGGTCAAGCCGTATCCTGATAGCGGAAGCTGATGAGAGTGACGCCTCGTTCCTGCATCTGCAGCCGATGGTGACGATTGTGACCAACATCGAAGCGGATCATATGGATACTTATGGCGGTGACTTTGAAACGTTGAAGCAAACTTTTGTCGATTTTCTGCATAACCTGCCATTTTACGGTCAGGCGATTCTGTGTATCGATGATCCGGTGGTGCGTGAGTTGATTCCACGCATCAGCCGCCAGGTGATCACTTACGGTTTCTCAGAAGATGCCGACGTGCGTATTGAGAATTACCGTCAGGATGGCCAGCAGGGTAAATTTACCGTGGTGCGCCAAGGTCGCGCCAATCTGGATATCACGCTCAACATTCCGGGGCGTCATAACGCGCTCAATGCGTCGGCTGCGATTGCGGTCGCGACTGAAGACGATATCAGTGATGAAGCGATTCTGCGTGCGATGGCGAATACCCAGGGTACTGGACGTCGTTTCGATCATCTGGGCGAATTTGAAACTGGTCGCGGTAAAGCGATGCTGGTGGATGACTACGGTCATCACCCAACCGAAGTCGGTGTGACGATTGCTGCTGCCCGCAATGGGTGGGCAGACAAGCGTCTGGTGATGATTTTCCAGCCGCACCGTTATACGCGTACTCGTGATTTGTACGATGACTTTGCAAATGTGCTGGAGCAGGTCGATATTCTGCTGATGCTGGATGTGTATTCGGCGGGTGAAAAGCCGATTGCTGGCGCGGATGGTCGCTCACTGTGTCGTACGATTCGTAGTCGTGGCAAGCTGGATCCGATTTTTGTTCCGGATAGCAAGACGTTACCGTCGGTTTTGGCCAATGTTCTACAAGATGGTGACCTGGTGCTGACGCAAGGCGCTGGTGATGTGGGCAAAGTAGCAAGAGAATTGGCCGCGTTAGAGTTAAACGTCGAGCGTATGCAAAAAGCGTAACGCAGTTGCATATCTGTGTTTTATGGTGAATTAAGTCGCTACCGATATGGAATTTCTGTATTTGAGTATTTGATACTTTTTAACACCTCAGTATAATCCCAAGGTTAAAGTCAGTGCTTTTGCCTCTATTGCGTAACGAAATAGGGAAACAATTTGCCAGTCGTCAACAGGATCATCGGACTTTGATAAACAGCGTGTTAGCCGAAGGCCGTAAAATATCCGGTTCACCACTAGTGAAACAGCATGCCGTCGGAGGCAGCTTTTTTCTGGTGGTGGTGTTGTTGATTGGTTTTTTGTTGTATTCAACGATCAGTTGGATGTGGGATGAACAACGTCTTCCGCTCTCTAAAATCGTTCTGCAAGGTAATTTACAATACGTTTCTACTCTTGATGTTCAGCGAGCATTTGCCCGGTTGGATCATATCGGAACCTTTATGTCCCAGGACATTGATGTTCTTCAGACCAGCGTGCAGTCCATTCCCTGGGTTTCTCATGCATCAATCCGGAAACAGTGGCCCGACACTATAAAAGTCTTCTTAACGGAGCACCAAGTACAGGCTATCTGGAACGGTAATGCTTTGCTGGATGATGATGGCATCGTTTTTGATGGTGATATCGGACTGGTTAAAGAAGAACATGTAAAATTGTACGGGCCGGATGGCAGTGCTCCGGAAGTATTAAAAGTTTGGCGGCAGTATAATTCTCAGTTTCAGGCAATAGGCCGTAACATCTCTTCGTTGTTACTTAATGAGCGCCGAGCCTGGCAGATAATTCTGGATAATGGCATTCGCTTGGAATTGGGAAAAGAGTCGCTGGACGAACGTATAGCACGGTTTTTTCTACTGTATAAGCAGTTGGGCAATGAAGTGGATAAAGTCAGCTACATTGACCTCAGATACGATACAGGCGCCGCAGTAGGTTGGATCTCAGAACAAGAGTTAGCACAAGAGAATACAGATGACTAAAACTGCTAATGACAACATCATTGTTGGTCTGGATATCGGCACCGCCACCGTATCAGCTTTAGTGGGAGAAATTCTCCCGGATGGTCAGATAAACATTATCGGTGCGGGAAGTAGCCCTTCCCGAGGCATGGATAAAGGTGGCGTCAACGATCTGGAATCGGTGGTAAAATCGGTTCAGCGTGCCATTGACCAAGCAGAATTAATGGCGGAATGCCAAATCAGTAATGTGTTTCTGTCGATTTCTGGCCGTCACATTGCTAGCCGAATTGAAAAAGGTATGGGCACTATTTCCGATGAAGAAGTGTCGCAGGACGACATGGATCGGGCAATTCATACCGCGAAATCGATCAAAATTGGTGAAGAGCAGCGAATTTTGCATGTCATTCCTCAAGAATTTACGATCGATTATCAAGAAGGCATCAAAAATCCATTAGGATTATCCGGTGTGCGCATGGAAGTCAGCGTGCACTTGATTACTTGTCACAATGATATGGCAAGAAACATCATTAAAGCCGTAGAACGTTGCGGTTTAAAAGTTGAACAGTTAGTGTATTCAGGATTGGCGGCAAGTAATGCCGTGATCACTGAAGATGAGCGCGAACTTGGTGTGTGCGTGATCGATATTGGTGCAGGAACCATGGATGTTTCCGTTTGGACCGGTGGCGCGCTACGACATACCGAAGTGTTCTCTTATGCGGGCAATGCTGTCACCAGTGATATCGCATTTGCTTTCGGAACTCCCGTAAGCGATGCCGAAGAGATCAAAGTGAAATATGGCTGCGCGCTGAGTGAGTTAGTAAGCAAGGATGATACGGTTAATGTTCCGAGTGTAGGTGGTCGTCCGTCACGCAGTTTACAACGACAAACCTTGTCGGAAGTGATTGAGCCTCGCTACACTGAGTTAATGGGCCTGGTAAATCAGACGATTGACTCGGTTCAGGAAAAACTGCGTGAAGACGGCATCAAGCATCACTTGGCTGCCGGCGTTGTTCTAACAGGCGGCGCAGCGCAGATTGAAGGATTAGTTGAGTGTGCGGAGCGCGTGTTCCGCAACCAAGTCAGAGTCGGCAAACCTCTTGAGGTGAGTGGCCTGACAGATTACGTAAAAGAGCCGTATCATTCTACGGCAGTTGGTTTACTTCATTACGCAAGAGACAGTCAAATTAACGACGATACTGAATATCAAGAGCCTAAGCGCCAATCAATGTCGGGCTTATTGGGTCGTTTGCGTAACTGGATACAAAAAGAGTTTTAACCTGAGTTGCAGGAAAAACGGAGATAACACATGTTTGAACCGATGATGGAAATGTCTGACGATGCTGTAATTAAAGTCGTTGGGGTTGGTGGTGGCGGCGGTAACGCCGTAGAACACATGGTGCGTGAATCCATCGAAGGCGTGGAATTCATCAGTATCAATACAGATGCGCAAGCACTTCGTAAAACCAGCGTGAGCACAGTCATTCAAATCGGCGGTGATATTACTAAAGGTTTGGGGGCGGGTGCGAATCCGCAAGTTGGACGTGACGCAGCTCTCGAAGATAGAGATCGAATTAAAGAAGTGCTGATGGGTGCCGATATGGTATTTGTCGCCGCTGGTATGGGTGGTGGTACCGGTACTGGTGCTGCTCCTGTGATTGCGGAAGTGGCTAAAGAGCTGGGCATCCTAACAGTTGCTGTAGTGACTAAGCCATTCAGCTTCGAAGGTAAGAAACGTCTTTCGTTTGCGGAACAAGGTATTGAAGAGCTGTCTAAGCACGTGGACTCTTTAATTACTATTCCGAACGAAAAACTGCTGAAAGTTCTGGGTCGTGGTATCACCTTGCTTGAAGCCTTTGCCAGCGCGAACGACGTACTTAAGAATGCAGTACAAGGTATCGCAGAACTGATTACTCGTCCGGGTATGATCAACGTCGACTTTGCAGACGTACGCACTGTCATGTCGGAAATGGGTCACGCCATGATGGGTAGCGGTGTTGCAAAAGGTGAAGACCGTGCTGAAGAAGCGGCCGAGATGGCGATTTCAAGTCCACTATTGGAAGATATCGACCTCGCTGGCGCTCGTGGCGTACTGGTGAACATCACTGCTGGTTTGGATATGCGTCTGGATGAATTTGAAACTGTGGGTAATACTGTTAAAGCGTTCGCTTCTGACAATGCAACCGTAGTTATCGGTACATCTCTGGATCCAGATATGGCAGATGAAATTCGCGTAACAGTCGTTGCAACGGGTATTGGTAACGAACGCAAACCAGACATTACGTTAGTGGCAGGCGGTAAAGCGAAACCAGTACAAGCTTCTCAACCACAACAAGTGATCGTTCCGGCGGCAAAAGTGGAAGAGAAAGCGGCACAGCCTTTGCAAGAAAGAGTTGAAGTGAAAACCCAGCCGGCAACGGCCGCGTCGAGCAGCGTCTCTTCTTCTGCAAGCCAAAGCACTGCGCCTAAGCAAGAGAAAGAGAGCGGATATCTGGATATCCCTGCTTTCCTACGTCGTCAGGCTGATTAAGATCTCGCCACAATTTGACACTGTTCAAAATTCTGGTAGGATGTCGGTCGGTAACCATACCGGCCGAGCTTTGTGGCATCGATTTAGAGGCAAGTAGATGATCAGACAACGTACACTGAAAGAAATAGTGAAAACAACTGGAGTGGGCCTACACTCTGGTCGTAAGGTCACGTTAACTCTTCGCCCAGCTGCTGCAAACACAGGCATCATTTACCGTCGTACTGACGTAAACCCACCTGTGGACTTCCCAGCAGACCCAGAATCTGTGCGCGACACTATGTTGTGTACTGCTCTGGTGAACGATGAAGGTATTCGCATCTCAACGGTTGAACACCTGAATGCGGCACTGGCGGGTATGGGGATCGACAACGTTATCGTTGAAGTGGATGCACCTGAAATTCCAATTATGGATGGCAGTGCAAGTCCATTTGTATACCTGCTGCAACAAGCAGGCATCGAAACGCTGAATACTCCTAAACGTTTTATTCGTATTAAGAAACCCGTTCGTTTTGAAGATGGTGACAAGTGGGCTGAACTGCGCCCGCATAACGGCTTCAAAATGGATTTCGAAATTGAATTCAACCACCCGGCTATCGATGGCGATGAGCAACACTTAGTGTTTGATTTTTCTTCACAAGGTTTTGTGAAAGAAATTTCGCGTGCTCGTACTTTTGGTTTCATGCGTGACATTGAATACCTTCAGTCACAGAATCTGTGTCTGGGCGGTAGCTTTGATTGTGCAATCGTGCTGGATGATTATCGCATCCTGAACGAAGAAGGCCTTCGTTTCGCCAACGAATTTGTGACACATAAAGTACTGGACGCGATTGGTGATCTGTACATGTGTGGTCACGCGATTGTCGGTGAATTCCGTGCTTATAAATCAGGTCATGGTTTGAACAACCAGCTGCTGCGTGCAGTACTGGCAGATCAGGAAGCTTGGGAATGGGCAACGTTCGAAGAAGAAGTTGGTTCGCCAGTTGCCTTCGCAGAACCAAATATGGTTATCGCATAAGCAAAAGATTAATGAAAAAAGCCAGACTAAGGTCTGGCTTTTTTTGTGTCATTTTTTCGCCAGCTTAGCCAGATTTTCCAGCCGTTGACGCACTTTAGGCGAGGCATTTTCAGCGATGGTCATCAGTACCTGAGCGGCATGTTCTGTCAGGGGAGGGCGAGGTTTTGCCTCTTCCGGCTTTGCCGTTGAACGGGATTGATTACGATAAAGATCCGGGTTGATCTTAATGTCAATGCTGATCAAACGGCCAAATCCGTGGGCGCGTAACTGGTTGAGCAGCGAGAGTCGATCATAATCGATCTTCATTTTGATCGCTGCGCTGGCGGCTTCCAGGACCAGATGCCCGCCGCGAATATTGGCGGCACGCACGTGCTGCTCGGTTCCGCGGGGTAACAGCGTTTTGAGTAACTGATTGAGCTGAAGAATTTCTTTAGCATGCTCCTGCAGTTGACTGAGGCGCGAAGCTTCAATCAGTTCTTCAGTATTTGTAGGTCGGTGATCTCGCATGGTGCTCATCCGCTGTGTGTTCTTTCCTTATTCTATACACAAATGGCAGCAACGAAAACGCACAAGATGAAGCTCTGGCGGACAGAAATGCCAGCCAATGATGCGAATTTAACCACCCAACATCCGGCAGAGTGCACAAAATGTTAAGCCGAATGCAAACAAACCGGATTGTTATTGGTTGTTCCATCAAAAATTCCTTAAACTAGGCGCCACTTAATTCAATTAGTGCCTTGAAAATAAACATCACCATCACAATATCTGTAGATGCATGACTTACCTCAGTATCCTTAGTTGAAATTAGGTAGAGACTTAAGGCAGTAAAAGTAGATCGGGAAGATCTAAGTAAAGAGAGATTCACAACAGATGATAACTAAGCTACTGACAAAAGTGATTGGCAGTCGCAATGACCGCACACTGCGCCGCTTAAGAAAGATTGTAAAAGAGATCAATAACTACGAGCCGGCATTTGAAGCGCTTTCCGACGAAGAACTGAAAGCCAAAACCGTTGAATTCCGTCAACGTATTGAGCAAGGCGAGACACTCGATCAACTTCTTCCAGAAGCCTTTGCGACCGTACGTGAAGCTTCTAAACGTGTCTTTGGTATGCGCCACTTCGACGTTCAGCTGATTGGTGGTATGGTTCTGAACGCTGGCCAAATCGCGGAAATGCGCACTGGTGAAGGTAAAACCCTGACCGCAACTCTGCCTGCCTACCTGAATGCCCTTCCTGGTAAAGGAGTTCACATCGTTACGGTGAACGACTACCTGGCAAAGCGTGACGCTGAAACTAACCGCGCGCTGTTTGAATTCCTTGGTATGACTGTTGGTGTCAATGTGCCAAACATGCCGCCACAAGAGAAAAAAGAGGCCTACCGCGCCGATATTCTTTACGGAACCAACAACGAGTTTGGTTTCGATTACCTACGTGACAATATGGCGTTCCGCACTGAAGATCGTGTGCAGCGTGCGCGTTTCTTTGCCGTTGTCGATGAAGTGGACTCGATTTTGATCGATGAAGCGCGTACGCCGCTGATCATTTCAGGCCCGGCAGAAGACAGTTCTGAGTTGTACACCCGTATTAATACTCTGATCCCGCATCTGCAAAAGCAGGACAAAGAGGATTCAGAAGAGTACCGCGGTGATGGTCACTACACTGTCGACGAAAAATCCAAACAAGTTTATCTGACCGAAACAGGTCAGGAATACGTGGAAGAGCTGTTGGTGAAAAACGGCATGATGCAGGACGGCGATACACTGTATTCGCCAACCAACATCAGTCTGCTGCACCATGTGAATGCAGCGCTGCGTGCGCACGTGCTGTTTGAGAAGAACGTTGACTACATCGTCACTGATGATGGTGAAGTGGTCATCGTTGACGAACATACTGGCCGTACTATGCCGGGTCGTCGCTGGTCTGACGGTTTGCACCAAGCGGTGGAAGCCAAAGAAGGCGTGAAGATCCAAAACGAAAACCAGACGCTGGCATCGATTACCTTCCAGAACTACTTCCGTTTGTATGAGAAGCTGTCGGGTATGACTGGTACTGCCGATACCGAAGCGTTTGAATTCCAGTCTATTTACGGTCTGGAAACGGTGGTAATTCCAACCAACAAACCAATGATCCGTAACGATATGCCGGATGTGGTTTACCGTACTGAAGCGGAGAAATTCGCAGCGATCATTGAAGACATCAAAGAGCGCGTCGTGAAAGGCCAGCCAGTGTTGGTGGGTACGGTATCGATTGAAAAATCGGAACTGCTGTCTAATGCGCTGAAGCAAGCTAAGATCAAACATAACGTTCTGAACGCCAAGTTCCACGAGAAAGAAGCGGAAATCGTTGCAGAAGCCGGTAAACCAGGCGCGGTCACGATCGCAACCAACATGGCTGGTCGCGGTACCGATATTGTACTGGGTGGTAGCTGGCAGTCTAAAGTTGAGACTCTGGACAATCCGACTCAAGAGCAAATCGATGCGATTAAAGCCGAGTGGAAAGAAGTTCATGACGCGGTACTCGCATCTGGTGGTCTGCACATCATTGGTACTGAGCGTCACGAATCACGCCGTATCGACAACCAGTTGCGTGGTCGTGCGGGTCGTCAGGGTGATGCGGGTTCTTCGCGTTTCTACCTGTCGATGGAAGATACGCTGCTGCGTATCTTTACGTCAGACCGTATGGCAAGCCTGATCCAAAGCGGTATGGACGAAGGCGAAGCGATCGAAAGTAAAATGCTGTCGCGCTCGATTGAAAAAGCACAACGCAAAGTCGAAGGCCGTAACTTCGATATTCGTAAGCAGCTGCTGGAATACGATGATGTAGCGAACGATCAGCGTAAAGTCGTATATGAACTGCGTGATGAACTGATGGGCGCGGAAGATATCAGCGACATGATTGAACAAAATCGTGTTGATGTTATGACCGCCGTTATCGACGAGTACATTCCGCCGCAATCGCTGGAAGATATGTGGGATGTGCAGGGGCTGGAAGAGCGCCTGAAGAACGATTTCGACCTTCCGTTGCCAATCCAGTCTTGGTTGGATGAAGATGACAAGCTTTACGAAGAAGCATTACGCGACCGCATTCTTGAGCAGGCTGTGACTGTCTACAAAGCGAAAGAAGAAGCGGTGGGCGAAACCGTGATGCGTAACTTTGAAAAATCCGTCATGCTGCAGACTCTTGATACTTTGTGGAAAGAACATCTGGCGGCGATGGATCACCTGCGTCAGGGTATTCACCTGCGTGGTTACGCGCAGAAGAACCCGAAACAGGAGTACAAGCGCGAATCGTTTGAACTGTTTGAAGGTCTTCTGGAGTCATTGAAATCTGACGTGATCACTATCCTGTCTAAAGTCCGCGTACAGCAGCAGGAAGAAGTAGAGCGTATGGAAGCTCAACGCCGTGCACAAGCGGAAGAAGCTGCACGTCATGCGCAGGCGCAACACGCTAACGCCGACGGTTCACCAGAACAAGACGATCATCAGCCGATGGTACGTGAAGAACGTAAAGTCGGCCGTAATGAGCCTTGTCCGTGTGGCAGTGGTAAGAAGTACAAACAGTGTCACGGTAAGATCGACTGATCCCGTCACCTTGAACAAGAGTCGCCATTGGCGGCTCTTTTTTTATCGCAGCGTCTGGACATTGCTTCATCTTGCGATTAGAAACAAACAGATTTCAGCGAACAGGATAGAAATATGAAACGAATTCACATTGTGGCGGGCATTATCTTCAATCAGGACAAGTCGCAAATCTTTATCACCAAACGTCCCGATAATTTGCATAAAGGTGGATTCTGGGAATTTCCCGGTGGCAAAGTGGAAGCGGGGGAGTCTATTGAACAGGCTCTGACTCGTGAGCTGGATGAAGAAATTGGTATCGAAGTAACACAGCAGGCGCCGTTTGAGCATCTGGAGTACGACTACCCAGAAAAATCACTCAAATTTGATTTTATGTTGGTGACAGCATTCAATCGCCAGCCTTATGGACGTGAGGGACAACAGGGTGAATGGGTTAATGTCGCAGAGCTGACGAACTACACCTTCCCTGAAGCGAATGTTCCGGTGTTGGAGCGTGTACTGAAAGAGTTCGCGTAAGTGCTAGCCACAAGCCGCTATAGTTGGTAGTTTAAAGTCACAAGTTGGAAACACCGTGCGAGAGCATGTGCGAGAAGAAAATGGAGAAGACGCAATGGTAAGAATTGCGATTGCAGGCGCGGCTGGCCGAATGGGCCGCAATTTGGTTAAAGCTGCCCATCATAACCCTAAAGCCACTGTCGGCGCAGGTTCTGAACGTCCTGAGTCATCACTGGTCGGTGTGGATATTGGTGAACTGTGTGGAGAAGGCCGCTTTGATGTGGCATTGGTGGATAACCTGGAACAAGCGATCCATGAGTTCGACGTCATCATTGATTTTACGGCACCAGTCAGCACGCTGGCCAATATCGAACTGTGTAAAAAATACGCTAAGAAATTGGTCATTGGCACCACAGGCTTCAGTGATGAAGAACGCGCGTTGATCGACGAAGCGGCTAAAGAGATGCCCATCGTCATGGCTCCAAACTATAGTGTTGGCGTGAACCTGGTATTTAAGTTGCTTGAAAAAGCGGCCAAAGTGATGGGTGACTACTGCGATATCGAAATCGTTGAAGCGCACCATCGTCATAAAGTCGATGCACCGTCAGGTACCGCAATTGGTATGGGCGAAGCCATCGCGCACGCGATGGGTAACAAGCTGAGTGACGTCGCGGTTTATGCTCGTGAAGGCATTACTGGTGAGCGTACGCGTGATGAAATTGGGTTTGCCACCATTCGAGCTGGCGACATTGTTGGTGAGCACACGGCGATGTTTGCGGACATTGGTGAACGTGTGGAGATCACCCACAAAGCCACTGATCGCATGACTTTCGCCAATGGCGCGGTAAGAGCCGCGATCTGGTTGTCTGAAAAACCTGCAGGTTTTTATACTATGACCGACGTGCTGGGTCTTAACGAACTCTAAATACATAATTATGCGCCGGCTTGTTCCGGCGCATCCTCTTTTTCTCTTCAAAGTCCCTCAAAATTTACTCTGCACAATTTCGCAATCTAATCCTACTTTTGTTGTTCTTTTTGCGGTTTGATTGTTTCTTTTAAATGTAATCGTTATTTTTTAAGTTAAATTGCGTAGATTATCGTTTGCCTGATTTTTGATAATAAAAAGCAGGAAAAAAAAATACTAAAGCGCCTATTTTTTATTCGCTTGTTCATAACTATCGTTTGAAACTGCCTAAAACATGCAGTTTTAGTGCCTTTGGGTGGTTTTTTAATTGTAACCTACCAAAAATTAATTTTATTTCTGAACGAATGTTGACAGAGGTCACGGCGATCATTAGAATACCGCCAATTTGTCTAAAACCCCCTAGAGCAAACTTTAAACGCGAAAAGGAAGGCAAATTTGCAGTTTAATTTAAAATTTATGCATTTTTATTCTGGAGGTTGTCTTGAGTAAATCAGCACTGTTAGTCCTAGAAGATGGGACAGTGTTCCGCGGAGTATCCATTGGTGCAGATGGTTCTTCCGTTGGTGAAGTCGTTTTTAATACCTCGATGACGGGGTACCAAGAAATCCTCACTGATCCTTCCTATTCACAGCAAATCGTTACCCTTACTTACCCTCACATTGGCAATACCGGCACCAACGCCGAAGACGAAGAATCAGCATCGATTCATGCTCAAGGCCTTGTGATTCGCGATCTTCCTCTTATCGCTTCTAACTTCCGCAGTGAACGTTCTCTTTCTGATTACCTTAAGTCGCAGAACATTGTCGGCATCGCCGATATCGATACGCGTAAGCTGACTCGTATTCTGCGTGAAAAAGGTGCGCAAAATGGCTGCATCATGGCCGGCGACAATCTGGATGAAGCGTTGGCTCTGGCAAAAGCGAAAGAATTCCCTGGTCTGAAAGGGATGGATCTGGCGAAAGTAGTAACGACCAAAGAAGCGTACGAATGGAAACAAGGTTCATGGACACTGGAAGGTGGACTGCCTGAAGCAAAAGACGATAGCGAACTGCCATACCACGTCGTGGCTTACGATTTCGGTGCGAAGCGTAACATCCTGCGTATGCTGGTGGACCGTGGTTGCCGACTGACCGTCGTCCCTGCGCAAACGTCTGCTGAAGAAGTGCTGGCAATGAATCCAGATGGCGTGTTCCTGTCAAACGGCCCAGGCGACCCTGAGCCATGTACTTATGCTATCGAAGCGACACAGGTATTCCTGGATAAAGGTCTGCCAGTCTTCGGTATCTGTCTTGGCCACCAAATTCTGGCACTAGCGTCTGGCGCGAAGACAGTGAAGATGAAGTTTGGTCACCACGGTGCTAACCACCCGGTGAAAGACCTGGATCGTAATGTTGTGATGATTACCTCGCAGAACCACGGTTTCGCGGCTGATGAAGCGACACTGCCAGAGAACCTGCGTGCAACGCACAAATCTCTGTTTGATGGTTCGCTGCAAGGTATTCACCGCACGGACAAGCCGGCATTCAGCTTCCAGGGACACCCTGAAGCGAGCCCGGGTCCTCACGATGCGGCACCGCTATTCGACCACTTCATTGAACTGATTAAACAACACCGCGCTTAATTTGGAGTAGTAAACAATGCCAAAACGTACTGACATTAAAAGCATTCTTATCCTGGGTGCGGGTCCGATTGTTATCGGCCAGGCTTGTGAGTTTGACTACTCAGGTGCGCAAGCATGTAAAGCGCTGCGTGAAGAGGGTTACCGCGTTATTCTGGTCAACTCTAACCCAGCGACGATCATGACTGACCCAGAAATGGCGGATGCGACCTACATCGAGCCGATTCACTGGGAAGTGGTACGCAAGATCATCGAAAAAGAGCGTCCGGATGCTATCCTGCCAACCATGGGTGGACAGACTGCACTGAACTGTGCGCTGGCGCTGGAAAAACATGGCGTACTGGCTGAATTCGGCGTGGAAATGATCGGCGCAACAGCTGACGCGATTGATAAAGCAGAAGACCGTTCACGTTTTGATAAAGCGATGAAATCTATCGGCCTGGAGTGTCCACGTGCTGATACGGCGAAAACCATGGAAGACGCGTACCGCGTGCTGGATATGGTCGGCTTCCCTTGTATCATCCGCCCTTCTTTTACTATGGGTGGTACTGGCGGTGGTATCGCGTACAACAAAGAAGAGTTTGAAGAAATCTGTCGTCGTGGTCTGGACTTGTCGCCAACCAATGAGCTGCTGATCGACGAATCTCTGATCGGCTGGAAAGAGTACGAAATGGAAGTGGTTCGCGATAAAGCGGACAACTGTATCATCGTATGTGCGATTGAGAACTTCGATCCAATGGGCATCCACACGGGTGACTCCATCACAGTGGCGCCAGCACAGACTCTGACCGACAAAGAATATCAGCTGATGCGTAACGCCTCTCTGGCGGTACTGCGTGAAATCGGCGTAGAAACGGGCGGCTCGAACGTTCAGTTCGGTATCAACCCGAAAGATGGCCGTATGGTTATCATCGAGATGAACCCACGTGTATCTCGCTCTTCTGCTCTGGCTTCTAAAGCAACCGGCTTCCCTATTGCAAAAGTGGCAGCGAAACTGGCGGTTGGTTTTACCCTTGATGAACTGATGAACGACATCACTGGCGGCGCAACGCCAGCATCATTCGAACCAACCATCGACTACGTTGTGACTAAAATTCCTCGCTTTAACTTCGAGAAATTTGCTGGTGCCAACGACCGTCTGACAACTCAGATGAAGTCAGTGGGTGAGGTGATGGCGATTGGCCGTAACCAACAAGAATCCCTGCAAAAAGCCCTGCGCGGCCTAGAAGTGGGTGCCACCGGTTTTGACGAAATGGTTGATCTGGACGCTCCGGATGCACTGACCAAGATTCGTCACGAGCTGAAAGAAGCGGGCGCTGAGCGCATTTGGTACATCGCGGATGCATTCCGTGCCGGTATGTCTGTTGATGGTGTATTCAACCTGACAAACGTTGACCGTTGGTTCCTGGTTCAAATTGAAGAGCTAGTGAAACTGGAAGCTGAAGTGAAAGCAGGCGGTTTTGCTGGTCTGACTAAAGATGTTCTGAAAAATATGAAGCGTAAAGGCTTCTCTGATGCACGTCTGTCTAAGCTACTCGGTGTTGCTGAAAGCGAAATTCGTCGTCTACGTGACCAGTACGATATCCATCCTGTTTACAAGCGTGTAGATACCTGTGCGGCTGAGTTTTCTTCTGACACGGCGTACATGTACTCATCTTACGATGAAGAGTGTGAAGCGAACCCAACAGATAAAGACAAGATCATGGTTCTGGGCGGTGGTCCAAACCGTATCGGTCAGGGTATCGAATTCGACTACTGTTGTGTACACGCTTCACTAGCGCTGCGCGAAGATGGCTACGAAACCATCATGGTGAACTGTAACCCTGAGACAGTTTCGACCGACTACGACACTTCAGACCGTCTGTATTTCGAACCAGTAACACTGGAAGACGTACTAGCAATCGTACGTGTTGAAAAGCCAAAAGGCGTTATCGTTCAGTACGGTGGTCAAACGCCACTGAAACTGGCGCGTGCGCTGGAAGCGGCAGGTGTGCCAATCATTGGTACCAGCCCTGATGCTATCGACCGTGCAGAAGACCGTGAGCGTTTCCAACAAGCGGTAGACCGTCTGGGTCTGCTTCAGCCACAAAACGCAACAGTGACTGCGATTGAACAAGCGATTGAGAAGTCGCGTGAAATCGGCTTCCCGCTGGTGGTTCGTCCTTCATACGTGCTGGGCGGCCGCGCGATGGAAATCGTTTACGATGAGTCTGACCTGCGCCGTTACTTTAACGAAGCGGTGAGCGTATCGAACGAATCTCCGGTTCTGCTGGATCGTTTCCTTGATGACGCAACCGAAGTGGACGTTGATGCTATCTGTGACGGCGAACGCGTCGTGATTGGCGGTATCATGGAACACATCGAACAAGCGGGTGTTCACTCTGGAGACTCAGCATGTTCGCTACCCGCTTACACGCTAAGTCAGGAAATTCAGGACAAGATGCGTGAGCAGGTTGAGAAACTGGCGATGGAACTGGGCGTTCGTGGTTTGATGAACACGCAGTTTGCCGTCAAAGACAACGAAGTTTACCTGATTGAAGTGAACCCTCGTGCGGCACGTACGGTTCCGTTCGTATCGAAAGCGACGGGTGCTCCGCTGGCGAAAATCGCTGCGCGTGTGATGGCCGGTCAATCGCTGGAACAGCAAGGCTTTACCAAAGAAATCATTCCACCATACTACTCTGTTAAAGAAGTGGTGTTACCATTCAACAAGTTCCCGGGTGTTGACCCGCTGCTTGGCCCTGAAATGCGCTCAACTGGTGAAGTGATGGGTGTCGGCGCAACGTTTGCGGAAGCTTACGCGAAAGCGGAACTGGGCTGTGGCAACGTATACCCTGAAGGTGGCCGTGCACTGCTGTCGGTTCGCGAAGGTGACAAAGAGCGTGTGGTTGACCTGGCTTCTAAACTGGTGAAACTAGGTTACAAACTGGATGCGACTCACGGTACCGCAGTGATTCTGGGCGAAGCGGGTATCAACCCACGTCTGGTTAACAAGGTACACGAAGGCCGTCCGCACATTCTCGACCGCATCAAGAACAACGAGTACACCTACATCGTCAACACGGCAGCTGGCCGTCAGGCGATTGAAGACTCGAAAGTTCTGCGCCGCGGCGCACTGGCTGAGAAAGTGAACTACACCACTACGCTGAACGCGGCGTTTGCAACCTGTATGTCGCACACCGCAGATGCAAAAGCGAGCGTGACTTCAGTGCAAGAACTGCACGCGCAAGTGAAAGCAAGTCTGGCTTAACGGATAACTATATCGGTAAGTCTCAGACTTATCTGACAACCTCATTGCCCGCTCATTCGAGCGGGCTTTTTTATGCCAGCAGCACTGAGAACTCAATATTATATTGATGAAAATTTGGAATAGGTTGTTGTCGCTTGTTTCGCTGTTGCAACCTCGCCGTCAGTGCTACTTTGTCGTTTTACTCAGTAGTTGATTCGGAAGTTCATGGAAGTCTCGTTAGAAGTTTTAGGGTTGTTGTTTTTGGTCGCAGGTGTGGCCGGGTTTATTGATGCAATGGCGGGTGGTGGTGGCTTGCTGACCTTACCAGCATTGTTAGCGGCGGGAGTGCCTCCTACTCAGGCTCTTGCCACCAATAAGCTACAAAGCTCATTCGGTAGTTTCTCAGCCAGCTGGTATTTTGTGCGCAACGGTATTGTCAGCCTTAAAGAGATGCGACTGGCGATCGTGTGCACCTTTATTGGTTCAGCAATCGGTGCTGAGTTGGTGCAACAGTTTGATGCGTCGCTGCTGACCAGCTTGATTCCGTTGCTGCTGATCGCGATTTCTCTCTATTTTTTGCTGGCCCCGCAGACTCGCGCAGATTCGGGTAAAAAGCCACTGCCGGAAGCGCTGTTCGCGTTATGTATTGGTGGCGGTATCGGTTTTTATGATGGCTTCTTTGGTCCGGGGACCGGCTCCATTTTTACGGTCTGTTTTGTGGTGTTAGGCCATTTCAGTCTGGTGGATGCGACCGCGCGTACCAAAGTGTTGAACTTCACCTCCAATATCGCTGCACTGACTTTCTTTTTGATTGCTGGCCTGCCTATCTGGCAAATTGGTCTGACGATGGCGGTCGGTGGTTTTATCGGTGCTCGCATGGGCGCGAAAGTCGTGGTCACCAAAGGCCACAAATGGATTCGTCCGCTGGTGATCACCATGTCGATGCTGATGGCACTTAAACTGCTGTGGGAACAGCATTCACAATCGTTTCTATCAATGTTCTGACACGCGGTGAGCGGTAGCTGGTAGCCCGGACACAAATGTGGATCGGGCGAAACAGCGGCGCTAATTCGGCAAAGTCAAAGCAATATTGCGGTTCGATTTTGAGCGCATTAACGATGGAGAGGGGCACGAGGGCCGGGGCCATACCACCCAATGCCAACTGCGCGGATGCCGTATAGGAGTCCATTTCCATCACCGGATTGATGCCAAGCCTGGCGAGGATAGCGGCCTGATAGGTGTTAGCCGGGTTGGCCAAGTCGTTGGTCACCACTTCGTCGGGCAAGCTGGACAGTGGCTGGCGACTGACAATATAAAACGGTTCATCGAACAGATGCAGCGTCATCAACCCATGGTTGCCCGGCAGATAGCCTGCGCAAAATCCCAGCGTGGCTTTGCCCGATTGAACGTGTTCCACAATACGCGGCGTATGGTGAGTGGTGATGGTGAAATGGGGATCGCGCTGGCGATAGTCACCCATCACCTGAGTCAGATAACCAGCGACCAGAGTCTCTGAGCAGTCGAGGCGAATCAGCGTATCATCCTCCAGCGTTTGCTGCTCAAAGATCAGGCCGCGTAGTTCATTGAATGTCGGTCCGATGTTGGCAATTAACTGCTCAGCTTCCGCGGTGAGCTTAATGTGGCGCCCTGCTGGAACGATCAGTTTCTTGCCCAGTTTCTGCTCAAGATTGGCAATCCGCTTGCTCACCGCCGACTGACTGATGTACAGCTGGCTGCCTGTGCGGCTCATGGTTTTTTCTTTGCTGAGAACCAACAGGGTCTCAATGCCTTCCAGTAGCATACTCATCCAATGACAAATGGGAATAGATGACAGTCATTGTACTTAAGTCCTGCCAATTTAACAGCCACACGGTTTGAGGCTTCGAATCACGGCTCGTAACTGCCGGCGATGGCGCGCTGTGCTTTGCTGCTGACACTCATCGAGAGCACTGGCCGCATTCAGCGCTACATCATGCTGCAGATACGCGGGCAGGTGATCGCGGGTGCTGAGCCAGTGATGAAACTTGCGCTGGCAGAGCTGATGTTGCTGACGTTGGTTGAGTGCCAGCAGCGCCAGCACCAGACGATAAATCAGGGTTTGTAACATAGGCCCTCCTATTGATTGAGCAGTGAGGCCATGCGTTCACCATAATAAAATGCAGTGGCCAGATCGTTCGGGTTCACCTGAGAGGTGTTATCAAGGTAGCTCGCCACCACACCAATACTTGAGCCTGTATGATTCAAACCACGGGAATCGGTGTGTTTGGAGACATCCAGCCCGACCCAAATCATGCCGTGTTGGCAGGCAAGCGTGACGAAACTGTACAGCGTCTGCTGCTGCTCACCATTGACGCTGCCACCCATGGTCAAACCGCCCGCCAGTTTGTTGCGCCATAACTTGTTGGCGTAACCGTCACTGCTGGTATCCATAAATGCTTTGAACTGAGCGGCGGGTCCGCCCATATAGGTTGGGCTAGCGAAGACGATGGCGTCACATGTCTGCAACCGGCGGAACAACGCGTCATTCTGGTAACGGCCGGTAACGATGTCAGCGGCCTTGATCTCTAACGTGATGCTTTCTACGCCCTGGTGTTGAGCGCCTTCCGCGACATGTTGAGCCAGCAGGTGAGTCGCACCATCTTGAGAAAAATAAACAATCGCAATGCGTTTCATAGTTGGTCCTGATATTGATGAGTGATTACGCGGGATAATGGTTTCGTTTGGCTGGATCGTCAGAAAAGTACTCAATGAATTCCCACTCCGTCCCGCTCGGGTCAAAAAAATAAACCCGATGGCGATACTCGTTGTTCTCGGATAGTTCATTGAGCTGATACCCCGCTGCCAACAGGCGCTGCTTTACCGCTTCGGCATCGTCGACCACGATACCGACGTGATTGATCCCCACATCCCGGTAAGGAATACGATCCACTTCAGTACGGTTCAGCACTTCCTGTAGCGCGATGTAAGTCTGCTCAGTGCCAATATGGCACCAGCGATAGTCCTGCTTCCCCTGATGGCGAATCTTGAAATCTGGCAGTGCGGTTTGTAGAAACGTAATCGCCTGATCGATATCGGCGACCGTAATGTTGGCGTGTTCGACATAAGCTTGCATAGATGCCTCCATGGCTATTAAGTAAAGTTATTTGCTTATTAAACTAGTTCAAATATCGACTAAGTAAACATAAAACTTTATTTAATTGCTCAGTGATCGTATTTATGTGATCGATGATCTCATTGTGGTGTAGTTTTTGTGCAACAGGGCGAAGATCGCCGACAAAGTGCCAACCAGAGAAAGAAAGGCTGGGAGCAACTGAAAACAGGAAAGGAATGAGTGGGTAGATATAAAAAAGGCCGCATTGAGCGGCCTGATTAAAACTTAGCGGGTAATGGCAAAGGTGGGCAGTGATAAATGCCAGCGTATCGCGCCAAGGCGAATGATCAGGGTGGATAACACGCCGGAAATAAAAGCGGTTGAACTGTCATACCCCATCATCAGTGCCGTCGTGTGGAACACGCCGCCGATGATGCAGGCCGTTGCGTAAACTTCGCTGCGCAGCACCATTGGAATTTCACGAGCCAATACATCACGAATGATCCCGCCGCCACAACCGGTAATGACACCCATAATGATCGCGATCAGCGATGATTCCTGATAGATGAGCGCTTTTTCAACACCAATGCCAACAAATACCGCCAGACCTATTGCATCACACACCGGTAAGATCCACCAAGCCAGTCGTTTTGGACGACGTACGATCAGCATGGTCAGGATACAAGTGATGAAAATCACCCACAAATAGGTGGGATCTTTTATCCAGAATACTGGTGTGGCACCGAGTGACATATCGCGAATGGTTCCGCCGCCGATGGCCGTCACGCTGGCCAGTACAATCACGCCAAACGGGTCCATTTTCAAACGGCCAGCCAGCAAAACGCCGGAGATGGCAAAAATAGCAGTACCGAACATATCGATCAGATAGAGCAGTGAAGTATCCAAAGTGTGTATCGCTCAGTTAAGTCAGTCAGAGGCAAAATTGGCCGCAAATTGTACGGGATTTTTGTTAAATCTGTTACTTATTTTCGCACTTGATCGAAGTAATGACACACTTGCTCAATCGCTTTCAGCGTACGTGGTGTCGGGCGGTTGAGCCAATCTGAAGTCAGCGCCCACACATGGTTCTGTCTGACGGCGGGCAGTTGCTCTTGCCAACGTTGCCACATGTTGCCGTTTTCAATCGCATGTTCGGAGGTGAAGATCACCTCTGGTTGTGCCAGCAGAACTTGCTCCAGGCCGACTTGCGGATAAGGTGTTGGGCTGTGCTCAAACACGTTTTCTCCGCCACAAAAGCGAAAGACTTCGCTGGGCCAACTGTTTTGCGCGAGCGTAATAATCGGTTTTTCACTCAACTGGTAAAAGTAACGCACAGGCTTGGCTGTAGCGTATTGCTTACGCAGTGTGCTGAGTTGATGGCGAAATGCCTCTGCCGCCTGTTGCCCGACAGATGGATCGTCAGCGTACTGGCTGAGTTGCTCAATATTGGTCGCAATGTCGTCCAGTATGCGTGTGTTGGAATAGTAAATCGGCAGGCCAAGCTGTTTAAGCTTGTCCAGTTCGCGTGCAGGATTACCTGCGGGCCAGGCTATTACCAGGTCAGGTTTAAGGGCGACAATACGTTCGACTTTTACGCCCTGATAATTGGACACCTTTTCGATGTTACGCGCTTGTGGCGGATAGTCGCTGTACTCACTGACCGCGACCAGTTTGTCACCAAGACCGGCAGCAAAAGCCAGCTCAGTAGCGTGTGGTGCAAGACTGATGACGCGTTGTACCGGGGCGGCGGCATAAGAAAAAGAACTGCAGCAAAGCAGAGTGAGCAGCCAAAGGCGCATTTAAACTCCTCGATGAATAACCAGCAACAGCAGGCTTTGTAAAATGATCCAAGCGAAGATTCGCCAAGCCAGCAGGGTATGAACTTGTGACAAATGAATAGCAGACGGTGCAATACGGCCGCCGATTTTGACGCGAACGGCCTTTTGTTCACCGTAAATCGCTGGCCCACCCAGTGATAATTCGAGCTTGTTGCCAACTGCGCACAGCAGCCATCCCGGGCCGGGTAGTGGCCACGAACGGCTTTGCTGCAGTGTGTTTTGCAGGGTGTGTGCGGCTTGGTTGCCCACGATGATCAAAAGACTGAATAGGCGCAGCGGAACGAATTCAAGCACCGCGACCGCTCGCACTACAGGCAGACCAAACGGTTGAAAACGAGCGCGCGATGGTGACCAAGCGCGGGCCAACTCCACCATAAGGCGATAGATGAATGCGCCAATTCCGCCGAGCAGGGCGTACCAAAACAGCACACAGACAACATTGCGGCCAAAGCCCATAATCACGGTTTCAGCCCCTGCTTTACCAAGGCCCAGCGGCGAGAGGGTAGAGGTGTCGCGGTTGACGTACGGCATTAACAGGCTGCGCGCGAGTTTCTTATCGTCTTTGGCGAGTGCAGAGGCCATACGATTGGCCAACTGTTCCTGACTGCGCCAATCGAGTGCCAGCAGCAGCAGCGCCAGTTCAAACAATTGCGGTTGCCACACCAAAGGCTTGAGCGCCACGCACACCACAACCGTCGGCAAAATCATCAGCAGCCACGCGAGCGTGCCGGATAGCTGACTTTGCGCATAGCTGGCGTTGGTATTGACCTTGTCCGCCAGTATTTCGGCAAACTTATGCCATAACGTGACAGGATGCGCGCTGCGTGGGATCGGCAGAATCAGATGAAACAGCAGCGCGCCCCACATAACGAGGAGCGCACCGTTGGCATAGAAAGTATGAAAGATCTCGTCCATGAGGAAGTGTCGGTTATTTCAGCAGTTCAACCATCTTGCTCACCATTTCTGATGAGCTTTTCGCTGCCAGCGGCAGAAACTCGTCGAACGACATTGGGGATTCTTTATCGGCAACGTCAGAGATCGCACGCACGACCACAAACGGTACCTGGAACTGGTGACAAGCCTGTGCAATGGCTGATGCTTCCATCTCTACCGCAATCACAGATGGGAAGTGAGCGCGGATAAACGCTTGACGTTCAGCGGTGCAGACAAATGCATCGCCAGTACAAATCAGGCCGCGAACCGCGTGTTTGTCCGCCATCGCTTCCAGCGCTTTTTCCGCCACCGCCATCAGCTGTTCATCGGCTTTGAAGGCAGCTGGCTGGCCAGCCATTTGACCAATCTCGTAACCAAAGGCGGTCACATCGGCATCATGATGGCGGACTTCGGTAGAAATCACAACATCACCGACATTCAGAGTCGCATCGAAACCGCCCGCGGAGCCCGTGTTGATGACGACATCTGGCTGGTATTCATCCAGCAGGATTGCCGTGCCGATGGCTGCAGCGACTTTACCGATGCCCGATTGCAGCAATACCACGTCAACGCCATGCAGCTGACCGGAATAGTAAGTACAGCCGCCTTTGCTGACTTCCTGACAGTTGTCGAGAGCGTCTTTCAGAATGGCGACTTCTTGTTGCATTGCGCCGATGATGCCAATTTTCATGCAGTATCTCTTTTATGAATTACGAAAAAACAGCGCGGAGTTTACCACGATCCGCGCCGCCTGCGCGAGGTCAGGCTGACGTTATGGTTGGCGCAGCATGCCTGCTTCGGCCAGTTTTTCACGCAGCGATTCTGCGCGGCGGCGGTTAACGCCAAAGTCACTGTACCCGACACGTGATTCCGAGCGAACGATCAGATGGTCATCGGTTAGTTTTAGTTCCAGATCATCGACAAAACGCATGATGCGCGTGGTGCATTCGATGCGCAGATAATTACCGTCTTTATCGGCGGTTTTCGCTCCGGGCAGAGTGAGTGCGACGCGCTCAACCTGCTCTAATGTCACGCCCGGGCGCAGAATAAAGGGAGCGAGAGTGAATTTTTCGCGGCTCTCCTGAGTTGATACGCAGTTGGGCTTTTCGCCACAAAGTGTGTTGGTGCGGTCGGTCATAGGGGCAATTCCCTGGCTGCAGCCGCTGAGCAGCACCACAGCCATCGATAGGGTTACAGTTCTTAACATCCGTGCTGCCTTGTTGGCGTCAGATTGAGCAGAGGTGGTCAGCATATCGGTTTAATCCTCTGAAATGTCAACACGTTACAACTGGTGACAATTATAGGCCGAAAATGAAAAAAGGATTCATCAATGATGAATCCTTTTGCCAAACAGTGAAGTCAGGTCACGGATTTTACACTTCTAGGTAATCCATGATGCCTTCTGCCGCTTTGCGTCCTTCATCGATGGCGGTCACCACCAGATCTGAGCCACGTACCGCATCGCCACCAGCAAAGATTTTCTCATTGCTGGTCTGGAACTTAAATTCCTGATTGAGCGGCGCCTTAATGCGGCCCCATTGATCCAGCTCGACACCAAACGGTTCCAGCCAGCTCATCTGATGCGGTTGGAAACCAAACGCCATGATCACGGCATCGGCTTCCAGCACGTGTTCACTGCCTGCGACCGGTTCCGGGCGACGGCGACCGGCGTCATCCGGTTCACCCAATGCGGTTTGCACCACTTTCACGCCCGTCACTTTACCGGATGCATCGACTTCAATACCCAGCGGTTGCAAGTTGAACATGAACTCAACGCCTTCTTCTTTGGCGTTCTTCACTTCGCGGCGTGAACCGGGCATGTTCTCTTCGTCGCGGCGGTAAGCACAAATCACGCGTGATGCCCCCTGACGAATCGACGTGCGCACACAGTCCATCGCAGTGTCACCACCACCGAGTACCACGACTTTCTGACCTGCCATGTCGATGAAGTTCTCTTCCGACGGCAGTTCCATCACTTTGTAAGTGTTGGAGATCAGGAATGGCAGAGCATCGTACACGCCTTGCGCATCTTCATTTTCCAGACCCGCACGCATGTATTTGTAGGTGCCAACGCCCAGGAACACCGCATCGTACTCGTCAACCAGCTGTTGCAACTGAACGTCTTTGCCCACTTCGACGTTGAGACGGAATTCGACGCCCATTTCGCTAAACACGCGGCGGCGGTTTTCCATCACGCCTTTTTCCAGTTTGAACGAAGGGATACCGAACGTCAGCAGGCCACCGATTTCAGGATAACGATCGTAAACCACGGGTTTCACACCGTTGCGAACGAGGACGTCAGCCGCGGCCAGACCCGCCGGGCCAGCACCGATAATGGCGACTTTCTTATCCGTCCATTCCACTTTGGACATGTCCGGTTTCCAGCCCATCTCAAAGGCCGTATCGGTGATATATTTTTCAATGTTACCAATGGTCACGGCGCCGAAATCGGCGTTAAGCGTACACGACCCTTCACACAAACGATCCTGCGGGCACACGCGACCGCACACTTCTGGCAGGCTGTTGGTCTGGTGTGATAATTCAACCGCCTCGAGAATGCGGCCCTCATTGGCCAGTTTCAGCCACTGAGGAATGTAGTTGTGTACCGGACATTTCCATTCACAGTACGGGTTACCACAATCCAGACAGCGATCCGCCTGAGCGGTCGCTTGCTGTTTGGTAAACGGTTCGTAAATCTCTACGAATTCAATCTTACGAATGGTGAGCGGCTTCTTTGCCGGATCCACTCGGTTGACATCAATAAATTGGTATACGTTCTGGCTCATTACTTCGGCTCCTTCCAATTATTGTGCTTGAACGCGCAGTTCAGCAGCGCTGCGGCTTTGGTGACCCAATAGAGTCTGCAGGTCCGCTGCCTGTGGTTTAACAAGGTAGAACTTCGGAATCCATTCATCAAAGTTCGCTAAGATATTTTCTGCATGAACAGAGCCAGTCTCTTCCAGATGTTCTGCAATCAAGCCACGCAGGTGTTCCTGATGGATGTAGAGATCGTTCAGCGCAATCGCTTCGACGGACTCTTCGTTCACGCGGCCCTGGAAGTCGCCATTTTCGTCAAGGACGTAAGCAAAACCGCCCGTCATACCCGCGCCGAAGTTGACGCCCGTTGCACCCAGAATCGCCACGATGCCGCCCGTCATGTATTCACACGCGTTGTCGCCTGCACCTTCAATCACTGAAATGGTGCCAGAGTTTCGCACGCCAAAACGCTCGCCCGCCTTACCGGCTGCAAACAGCTTACCGCCAGTGGCACCGTACAGACAGGTGTTACCAATGATGGTGGCCTCGTTACAGGTAAAAGCAGTCCCCAGATGCGGTTTGATGACAATCTTACCGCCCGCCATGCCTTTACCGACGTAGTCGTTGGCATCGCCAGTCAAGTACAGCTCGACGCCGCCCGCATTCCACACACCAAACGACTGACCTGCAGTGCCTTGCAGAACCACTTTGATCGGGTTCGCCGACATGCCCGCATTGCCGTAGCGTTTGGCAATTTCACCGGACACACGCGCACCTACCGAACGGTCGGTATTGATCACGTCGTAGTAGAGTTCAGCTGACTGCTGGTTTTCGATCGCTTCCAGTGCGTCATCAACGATTTTCTGGTTGAGCGCCCCTTTGTCAAACGGGGTATTCGGCTGGGTGCAGTACAGTGGTAAACCTTCCGGTGACACGGGTGCTTCCAGTATGCCAGACAGATCCAGTTTGCTCTGTTTCGCTGTCATGCCTTGCACGGTTTCCAGCAGATCGGTACGGCCAATCAGGTCGGTGAGTTTCTCTACGCCCAGTTCGGCCAGATAACCACGTACTTCTTCGGCAAGGCCAGTGAAGTAATTGATCACCATCTCTGGCAGACCTTTGAAGTATTCGCGGCGCAGGGTTTCATCCTGAGTCGCCACCCCGGTTGCACAGTTGTTGAGGTGACAGATACGCAGGAATTTACAGCCCATTGCTACCATTGGCGCGGTACCAAAACCAAAGCTTTCCGCACCCAGAATGGCACCTTTGATGACATCCAGACCGGTTTTCAGACCGCCATCGACCTGCAAACGAATCTTATGTCGCAGACCGTTCGCCACCAAGGCTTGCTGAGTTTCAGCCAGGCCAAGTTCCCAAGGGCTGCCCGCGTATTTCACTGAGGTCAGTGGGCTCGCCGCTGTGCCGCCGTCGTAACCGGAAATGGTGATGAGGTCGGCGTAAGCTTTGGCCACACCCGTCGCGATCGTGCCGACGCCCGGTTCAGAAACCAGTTTGACCGACACCAGCGCTTTCGGGTTGACCTGCTTCAAGTCGAAGATCAGCTGGGCTAAGTCTTCAATTGAGTAAATATCGTGGTGCGGAGGCGGCGAAATCAACGTCACACCCTGTACGGAGTAACGTAACTTAGCGATTTCCGCCGTCACTTTGTGACCAGGAAGCTGACCACCTTCACCGGGTTTTGCACCTTGTGCGACTTTAATTTGCAGCACGTCAGCGTTGGTCAGGTAGTGTGGCGTCACACCGAAACGGCCCGAAGCGACCTGTTTGATGCGCGAGTTACGTTCGGTGCCAAAGCGGCGTGGATCTTCACCACCTTCACCGGAGTTCGAGTGACCACCAATTCGGTTCATCGCGGTCGCCAGAGCTTCGTGCGCTTCCGGGCTCAGTGCGCCGATAGACATTGCCGCCGAGTCAAAACGTTTGAACAGCTCAGTGGTCGGCTCAATTTGTTCCAGTGCCAGCGGGTTGTCTGATTTTTTCAGTTTCAGCAAATCACGCAGCATCGCCACCGGACGCTCGTTAACCTGTTTGGCAAACTCAGCGTAGTCTGATGTTTCACCGGATTTCACCGCCGTTTGCAAGGTGCCAACCACATCTGGGTTGTAGGCGTGGTATTCACCGCCGTGCACGTATTTCAGCAGACCACCGTGTTCCATCGACTTACGTTTCGTCCATGCTTTACGCGACAGGTTAAATAAATCCTGCTGGAAGTCTTCAAAGTTGGCGCCCTGAATACGGGTGGTGACCCCTTTAAAGCACAGCTCGACGATGTCGCTGTGTAGGCCCACCGCTTCAAACAGCTGTGAACAGCGGTAAGAGGCCACTGTCGAGATGCCCATTTTGGACATGATTTTGTACAGGCCTTTATTGATGCCGTACTGGTAGTTTTGCATCGCATCACGATAGCTCTTATCCAGCACGCCGTCGTCGACCATTTTGCCGACCACTTCATAAGCGAGGTACGGATAAACGGCGGTGGCACCAAAGCCAATCAGCACGGCGAACTGATGCGGATCGCGCGCGGTGGCGGTTTCCACAATGATGTTCGCATCACAGCGCAGGTTGGATTCCACTAGGCGAGTTTGCACTGCGCCGACGGCCATCGCCGCGGGGATCGGCAGTTTGCCTTTGGTCAGAGCGCGATCCGACAGCACGATCAGTACGGTGCCTTCGCGCACCACCTGTTCGGCTTGATCACACAACTCCAATACCGCTTGTTTAAGATCTTTTTCCTGCGGATCGTAGTTGATGTCGAGGATCGTATTGCGGTAATGCTGATCGCTTAGGGTCAGTAACTGCTGCATATCAGAGTAAAGCAGAACCGGCGATTCAAACGTGACTCGGTGTGCGTGACCATCGGTTTCGCAGAAGACGTTCATCTCCTGGCCGATACTGGTGGCCAGCGACATCACGTGTTTTTCACGCAGCGGATCGATAGGCGGGTTGGTCACCTGAGCAAATTTCTGACGGAAGTAGTCGGTGATCAGACGCTCTTTCGAAGAGAGGACGGCCATCGGCGTATCATCGCCCATCGAGCCGACCGCTTCCTGACCCATGTCGGCCATGACGCGCAGTACCTGATCCACTTCTTCGTTAGTCATCGCAAACTGCTTCTGATAGGTCTTAAGCAGATCTTCATCGAAGCTGCGCTCGCCAACCTGATCGTCTGGCAACTCGGAAAACGATGTTAACTGGTAAACGTTGTTTTGCATCCACTCGCGGTAGGGGTGGCGGCTCTTAAGATCGTTGTCGATCTCGGCAGATTGCCACAGCTTACCTTTGCGGGTATCGATTACCAGCAGTTCGCCCGGACCAACGCGGCCTTTTTCCGCCACTTCATCCGGCGCGTAATCCCAAATACCGACCTCAGAAGCCAGCGTGATCAGCTTATCTTTGGTGATCACATAGCGTGCAGGGCGCAGACCGTTGCGGTCAAGGTTACACGCGGCGTAGCGGCCATCGGATAATACGATACCCGCCGGGCCATCCCACGGCTCCATGTGTTTGGAGTTAAAGTCGTAGAAGGCGCGCAGATCGTCATCCATATCCGGGTGATTTTGCCACGCTGGCGGAACCAGCATGCGCATGGCGCGGAAGATATCCATGCCACCCGCGAGGAACAGATCCAGCATGTTGTCTAGGCTGGAAGAGTCAGAACCGGTTTCGTTCACAAAAGGTGCGGCCGTTTGCAAGTCAGGCAGCAACGGGGATGAGAACTTGTAGGCACGCGCACGCGCCCACTGACGGTTACCTTCGATGGTGTTGATCTCACCGTTGTGCGCCAGATAGCGGAACGGCTGAGCCAATGGCCAACGTGGTTGCGTGTTAGTTGAAAAACGCTGGTGGAACAGACAGATAGCCGATTCCATACGTAGGTCGGCCAGGTCGAGATAGAAACGTGGTAAGTCCGCTGGCATGCACAGGCCTTTGTAGACGATAACCTGAGTGGACAGCGAACAGATGTAGAAATCTTTGTCTTCGGTGATTTGCTTTTCGATGCGACGACGAGCGATATACAGGCGGCGCTCAATATCGCGCTCACGCCAGCCAGCCGGTGCAGAAATGAAGACTTGTTGAATATCCGGCAGTGAGGCCGCAGCAATCGGTCCCAGCACTTTCGGATTGGTTGGCACGGTACGCCAGCCGGAGACCGTGAGTGTTTCTTGCGCTAGCTCTTTATTGATGATGTCGCGCGCGGACTGCGCTTTGACCGGATCCCGGCTAAGGAAAATCATACCAACCGCGTATTGCTTACCCAGCTTCCAGTGCTGTTCTTCAGCGATCAGTCGCAGATAAGAATCGGGCTTTTGCAGTAGAAGACCACAGCCATCACCGGTTTTACCATCGGCGGCAATACCGCCGCGGTGGGTCATGCGGTCGAGAGCAGAAATCGCGGTGCGAACCAATTTATGACTGGCCTGACCTTCCATGTGCGCGATCAAGCCGAATCCACAGTTGTCTTTCTCAAGACTTGGATCATATAGAGCCATTGCAATTCTCCCTTTGCTTCTCTGTCATCCAGACAGTAAATGACTAACTATTCGTTTATATTGTTATTATATAGATATTTATTAATTAAAACTGATTAAAAATTTAACAATTCTGGACAGTTTAATTTGCACTGAATTCACAACCTATAGCTTATTGTGAAAAAGGTCAAGTTTTTGGTGATTAATCATGTGTGTCAGCGATTTACCAAGCATTACTCTGAATAATATCAATAAATTCAATATGATACGTTTTTAAATGTTACAGCTTTTTAACATTTAACTCTCGTCAGATGAGAAACAGAGAAAAAAGGCTAGCGGGAGCGCTAGCCAAATAGGAACAGTTTGGAAGGAATTTGTTGTGTCTACACCAAAGTTCCTAGGGATATGCTCTCTAGGAACCTTGTTGTATAGACCTTTATGCTGAAAGCATTAAAGAGTCGGCTTTTGCTTCGAGATGGGTATTGCCCATCAGGTATTCATCCACGGCTCGCGCGGACTCGCGGCCTTCGTTGATGCAGCGTACCACCAGTGATTGACCTGTGCGCATATCACCTGCGGCAAACACCCCTTTTTGGTTGGTCGCAAAGTTTTGTGTGGCCACATTACCGCGCTCATCCAGTTTGATGTCGAGCTGAGCCAAGACACCATGTGGTTCAGGATGCAGGAAGCCCATCGCCAGAAATGCCATGTCACACGGAATGACTCGCTCGCTGCCCGCCACTTCCTCGAAACTCGGACGTTCACCCGCCGCTGCTTCTTTCCAGACGATATCGGCAATGCGCAGACCGGTGACCTCACCTTTGTCGTTGCCAATAAACTCTTTGGTCAGAATGTTCCAGTGACGCTCGCAGCCTTCTTCGTGGGAGGTCGACGTGCGCAGAATCATGGGGTATTGCGGCCAAGGCATGTTCGCCGGGCGTTTGTCCGCCGGCATGGGCATGATTTCCACCTGAGTGATGCTCGCCGCGCCGTGGCGGTTTGAGGTGCCGACACAGTCAGACCCGGTGTCGCCACCGCCAATCACCACCACGTGTTTGCCTTTGGCATGGATCTCGTCGGTTTTGAGATCCATGTTGTTGGCACGGCGGTTGTTTTGCGCCAGGAACTGCATCGCAAAATACACACCACTTAGCTCGCGGCCCGGAATCGGCAGGTTGCGTGGTACGGTGGATCCACCGGTCAGCAGCACGGCATCGAACTCCTGACGCAGTTGCTGGGCGTTGATGTCGACGCCGACATGCGCATTGACTTCAAATTTCACGCCCGCTTCGGCCATCAGGTTGATCTTGCGATCAATCACATCCATGCTCAGTTTGAAATCCGGAATACCAAAACGCAGCAGGCCGCCGACTTTCTCATCGCGCTCAAACACGGTCACAGTGTGACCCGCGCTGTTGAGCTGTTCCGCGGCAGCTAACCCTGCCGGGCCAGAGCCGATGATGGCGATCGATTTACCGGTGCGAGTGCGCGGCGTTTTCGGCTTGGCGTAGCCGTCTTGGTACGCGCGCTCAACGATGGTTTTTTCGATATTACAAATGGTGATCGGATCCTGATTGATACCCAGCACACACGCGCTTTCACACGGCGCCGGACAAACACGACCGGTAAACTCCGGGAAGTTGTTGGTCGAACTCAGGATGTGCCACGCTTCTTCCCAGCTCTCACGATACACCGCATCGTTGAACTCTGGAATGATGTTGCCAATCGGGCAGCCGTTATGACAAAACGGTACGCCACAATCCATGCAACGCGACGCTTGTTGGTTGATTTTGTTACCAAACTCGGCGTTGAGAACAAACTCTTTGTTGTTCTTGATGCGCTCTTTCGGGTCGATCTTCTTCGGTAGTTCACGACCAAATTCTAAAAATCCAGTAGGCTTACCCATTACACTGCCTCCGCTTCTGCCGCTGCTGCTTCCTGACGCTTCTGAAGTACCGCTTTGTAATCACGCGGCATCACCTTCACCATATCGGCAAGGCTGGCTTCAAAGTTGTCGAGGAAAGACTGTGCCACTTCACTTCCTGTGAACTGAACGTGTTTGGTGAGCATCTCTTTGAGCAGAGTTTTGTCCTCTGCTTCAATTGGATCGAGATCCACCAGTTCAGGGTTGAGTTTCGATTCGAAGTCACCCGACTTGTTCCAGACGTAGGCTGTACCGCCGCTCATGCCCGCCGCAAAGTTGCGACCGGTTGCGCCAAGGATCACGGCAACGCCGCCCGTCATGTATTCACAGCCGTGGTCGCCCACGCCTTCTACCACGACTTTGGCACCGGAGTTACGTACACAGAAACGCTCGCCCGCCAGACCACGAATGTAAGACTCACCAGACGTTGCACCGTAGAAACAGACGTTGCCGACGACGATGTTGTCTTCGGCAATCAGGCTGGAATTGCGGTTCGGGTAGAGTACCAGCGTACCGCCGGACAACCCTTTACCCCAGTAGTCGTTCGCATCGCCTTCGACTTCAAACTTCACGCCTTTTGCCAGGAACGCCCCAAACGATTGTCCGGCGCTGCCGTTGAACTTGACCTGCATTGGCTGCGGCAGACCTTGGTCTTGGTAGACTTTGGAGATCTCGTTCGACAGCATAGTGCCGGTACTGCGGTCGGTGTTGATGATCGGGAATTGTGCATTCACTGCTTCGCCTTTCTCCAGCGCTGGTTTGGCGACTTCGATCAATTGGCGATCCAGCACGCTTTCCAGATTATGGTTCTGCTGTGTCTGACAGTAGATACCATCGGCTTCACGAGGAGGCTCAAGGAACAGTACCGGAGACAGATCCAGATTCTTGTATTTCCAATGACCGACATCGTCGCGCAGTTTCAGTTTGTGCGCCTGACCAACCATCTCATTGATGGTACGGAAACCCAGTTCCGCCATAATTTCACGCAGACCTTGCGCCATGTACTGGAAGAAGGTCACCACGTCATCCACGCGGCCGTCAAAGCGTTCACGTAGCGTTTTGTTTTGTGTTGCGATGCCGACCGGGCAGGTGTTCTTATGACACTTACGCATCATGATACAACCTTCAACTACCAGGGCAGCGGTAGCCACGCCCCATTCTTCAGCGCCCAGCAGCGTCGCAATCGCGATGTCGCGTGGGGTTTTCATCTGACCATCCGCTTGCACGACGATACGGTTACGCAGGCCGTTTTTCAGCAGTGTCTGATGCGTTTCTGCCAGACCCAGTTCCCACGGCAGACCCGTGTGACGAATCGACGAAATTGGTGAGGCCCCCGTGCCGCCATCGTGCCCGGCGATCAGTACCACATCCGCTTTCGCTTTGGCGACGCCGGATGCGATGGTGCCGACCCCCGCTTCCGAGACCAGTTTGACGTTCACGCGGCCTTTGCGGTTGGCGTTTTTCAGGTCAAAGATCAGCTGCGCCAAATCTTCAATGGAGTAGATGTCGTGGTGCGGTGGTGGCGAAATCAGGCCGACCCCCGGCGTGGAGTGACGCGTTGCGCCGATCCAGTCATCGACTTTGTCGCCCGGCAACTGACCCCCTTCGCCCGGCTTCGCGCCCTGAGCCATCTTGATCTGAATCTCTTCCGAGTTAGTGAGGTAGTAAGACGTCACACCAAAGCGGCCGGAAGCCACCTGTTTGATCGCAGAACGTTCCCAGTCACCATTCTCTTTTGGCAGGAAGCGCATTGGATCTTCGCCGCCTTCGCCCGAGTTTGACTTCGCGCCCAGACGGTTCATTGCGACCGCCAATGTGGAGTGCGCTTCGTAAGAAATCGAACCAAACGACATTGCGCCTGTGGCAAAGCGTTTAACGATGCTGTCAATTGACTCCACTTCTTCAATTGGAATCGAGCCGGCCGGATTTTTCACAAAGTCGAGCTGACTGCGCAGAGTGACGGCTTTGTCGCCTTGGCTGTCCACCGCGGCGGCGTATTTCTTGAACTCCTGGAAGTCCTTGTTGCGCGTCGAGTGTTGCAGCAGGTGAATGGTTTCTGGGTTGAACAGGTGTTTTTCACCACGCTGTTTCCACTGATACACACCGCCGACATCCAGCACTTGTAGCGGAATTTCACGTGTTGGGTAACCGATGCGGTGACGCACGCCAACTTCTTTGGCGATGTCATCCAGCGTCATGCCCTGAATGCGGGTGATGGTGCCGGTAAAGTATTTATCGACCACCGCTTTGCTGATCCCCAGCGCTTCAAAGATTTGCGCGCCATGGTAGGACTGCAGAGTTGAAATCCCCATTTTTGAGAAGATTTTCAGCAGGCCGGCATTGATGCCTTTGCGGTAGTTTTCGAAGTATTTGTCGATCGGAATCTCGGCATCCAGTTTGTTGCGGCGTTTCAGATCGAAAATGGTTTCCGTGACCAGATACGGGTTGACCGCGTTGGCCCCGTAACCGACCAGTGTCGCAAAGTGGTGCGTTTCACGCGCATCCCCGGTCTCAACCACAATGCCACACTTCGAGCGCAGACCTTTGCGGATCAGGTGATGGTGTACCGCGCCTACAGCCAGCATGGCAGGAATCGCCGCGTGGTTGGAGTTCACCGCGCGGTCGGTCAGCAGAATGATCGAGTAACCGTCGATGACCGCATCTTCCGCGTATTGGCAGATGCGTTTCAGAGCGCGTTCGAGTTTGCCCGGTTCGCCGCTGGCCTGGAATACGATATCCAGCGTTTTGGCTTGTAGGTGTTCGTTATCGATCGCACGCAGTTTTTCCAGCTCAGCGTTGGAAATCACGGGCGATTCGAGTTCCACTTTACGGCAGTGCGCAGGCGTTTCAGCGAGCAGGTTTTGATCGCGGCCGATGTAGGTGTTGAGTGACATCACCATGCGTTCGCGAATCGGGTCGATCGGTGGGTTAGTCACCTGAGCAAACAGCTGCTTGAAGTAATTCGACAGATGCTGAGACTGGTGCGACAGCACGGCCACAGGCCAGTCTGCGCCCATGGAACCGAGCGGTTCATAACCGGTTTGCGCCAGTGTCAGAATGATGTCGTTCACTTCTTCACTGCTGACCCCAAAGGCTTGCTGACGATGCAGCAGGCGTTCTGGCGAAGGCTGGCTGTGCACGTTATCGGCGTCAGGCAGTTTCTTCAGGCTCAGCAGGTTATCTTCCACCCATTTTTCATATGGCTGGGCGTTGGCAATGCCATCTTTCACTTCTTCATCAGAAATGATGCGGCCTTGTTCCAAATCCGCCACAAAGATACGACCCGGTTGCAAACGGCCACGGTATTCAACGTTTTCCGGAGCAATTTCCACCACGCCCGACTCGGACGCCATGATGAGGAAATCGTCTTTCGTCACCGTATAGCGAGACGGGCGCAGACCGTTGCGGTCAAGCGTTGCGCCCACTTGCACGCCATCGGTAAAGCAGACAGACGCAGGGCCATCCCACGGTTCCATCACGCTGGCGTGGTATTGGTAGAACGCACGGCGTTTCGGATCCATGGCTTTGTTTTCTTGCCACGCTTCCGGAATCATCATCATCAGGGCATGTGGCAGGCTGCGGCCAGAGAGCACCAAAAGCTCAAGCACCATGTCGAAGTTGGCGGAGTCGGACGCGCCTTCCTGGCACACCGGCAGCAACATATCGATTTCGGCTTGAGTAAATAAATTCGATTGCAGGATCGCCTCGCGCGCCTTCATCCAGTTCAGGTTGCCGCGTACCGTGTTGATTTCACCGTTGTGTGCAATGTAACGGAAAGGCTGGGCAAGACGCCATTTCGGGAATGTGTTGGTGGAGAAACGCGAGTGTACCAGTGCCAGCGCCGTCACCATGGTCGGATTCTGCAGATCCAGGAAATATTGCGGTACTTGCTCGGTCGTCAACTGGCCTTTATAGACCAGCGTTTTGTACGACAGCGAGTTGATGTAGAAGTCATCACCGATGTTCGACACGCTTTCGAGACAAACGCGGACGGTGTAATTACGCAAGACGTACAGTTTACGTTCCAGCTCGTCGGCACTCATGCCCGGACCGCCGGAAATAAATACGTGTTCAAATTGAGGCTCAGTGCTTAACGGATCCGCACCCAGCATACTGTTGTCGGTTGGCAATACGCGGTAGCCAATCACGTCCAGATCAAGACGCTTGGCATTACGTTCCAAAATATCGCGACATTGCGCGCGTTTGTGCTCATCTTTAGGAAACAGCACTACGCCGACGCCGTATTTATCGAACGCTGGCAATTTGATGCCCAGCTTAACGGCTTCTTCCAACAGAAATTCGTGTGGCTTTTGCAGCAGAATACCCGCACCGTCACCACTGCAAGGGTCACAGCCCTGACCGCCGCGGTGTTCCATACGTGCCAGCATGTCCAGTGCCTGAGTCACGACTTGGTGAGATTTGCGGTTCTTAAGGTGAGCAACAAAACCGATACCACAAGCATCATGCTCGAGTTCCGGAGTGTAAAGACCTCGCGAACTTTGCTCTCTATCTACCATAGATACATCCTTCCAGTTCAAGCGGACACAATTAAGCCAAGGCAAGCCCCAGCTCTGTATCCCGTCCTTTATTGTTATGAATCTAAACCTGCCAATGGTGGCGGGTTCGCTTCCTTTCCGTCTCTCACAGGAAAAATTTTGTGAGAAAAACAATCCTTAGTGATATCCCTTTTGTCAGGCCACTTTTCTAGTGGTTTATATAGGTAGGAGCGGAATATCACCGACGTTTCGCAGAGTTTTTTGTAATAAATCAATCAAAAATCAGTGTAAAACTGTAAGTATCCTACAATTTTGTTGCACGAAAATGCAACGAAAAGTCTGGGTTTTTTATGGGCTTTTTTTGTTTGCAAATGCATAACCTGTTTAACATTTGTAAAACATTAAGGGTTAAATGCTGTTTTTATGAATGTTTATTGATTTTGATTAGAGATGTCTGCGTTTCATACACCTAAAATTTGTGACTAAATTTTGTAATTGTGTAATTTAATTACATTTTGTAATTGAGAAGTATTTGTATTTATTTGGGATGTCGCCATGCAGTTACATGAGCTAGTGAATACGATTGGACAAGATCTCCAGCGACGCTACGGAGAGCGTGTACATAAGTTGACCTTACATGGCGGATTCAGTTGCCCTAATCGCGATGGCACCATCGGCCGTGGGGGCTGTACCTTCTGCAATGTGGCGTCGTTTGCCGATGAACAGAGCCAAGCCAAAAGTATTGAAGACCAACTGAAAGATCGTGCGGGTGAAGTGCAGCGGGCGAAGAAGTATCTGGCCTATTTTCAGGCTTATACCAGTACCTATGCCGAAGTTCAGGTGCTGAAAAACATGTATGAACAAGCACTCAAAGCCGCCGATATTGTCGGCTTGTGTGTCGGGACGCGCCCGGACTGCGTCCCGGATGCAGTGCTGGAATTACTCGCGGAATACGTGCAACAAGGGTTTGAAATCTGGCTTGAACTCGGTTTGCAGACCGCAAATGATCGTACGCTTAAACGCATCAACCGCGGCCACGATTTTGCCTGTTACGCCGACATCACCCGACGTGCCCGCGCGCTGGGAATCAAAGTCTGTACTCATCTGATTGTCGGGTTACCGAAAGAGGGCAGGGATGACAATATCGCCACGCTGGAACAGGTGCTGACGATTGGTACCGACGGGATCAAATTACACGGCCTGCATATCGTCGAAGGCAGTACCATGGCCAAAGCGTGGCGAGCCGGAAAACTGGAAGCGCCGACATTAGAAGATTATGTCGCGATTGCCAGTGAAATGATTCAACGTACACCGCCAGAAGTGGTCTTTCATCGCGTGACATCTGCTGCGAGGCGGCCAACGTTGCTGTCGCCGCTATGGTGCGAGAACCGCTGGCTGGCGATGACCGATATTGGACGCCGACTGGATCGTGACGGCGCTCAAGGATCCTTAATCGGACGGCCGTTTCAATATCACTCGCTCGAATAGTTGCAGACCATAAACCGAGAAACTGTTATCTTTTGCCCACTCAATAATCGGTAATGATTGAAGGTTTTCATCAGCATGGATCAACTGCAGTGGGCTGCGACTGGATTTATGGAACACTGGGGCTGGTTTGTCGCGTTGTTTGCGACGATGAGCGCAGGTTTCTTTTATCTGTACCGCCGTCAGCAGCGGCATCTGGTGTTGCTGATGGCAAGTTCGCCCGCTGCCCTGTTGTTGTTTCAGGCGCAGAAAGGCGAACTGATGTTCGCCAACCTGGCAGCGTATTCATTGTTCGGCATTCGCCGGGTTGGGAAAAATTTCTTTTTCCCTCCTCATCTTTCTTCTGAACAGTTGCAGCTACTGCTCAACACGATTGCCAATTGCGCGGAAAAGCGGATTGCCGCTGTGATTGAGTGGCCGATGCCCGGCAGCGCTTCGCACCATATCGAACTTTCCGCACGCGCGACCCATTACCGGGGGCGCAAAGTCTGGCTGGTGAACGCGGTGGTTTATCATCACTCTGCGTTCGAACAGCAACACGAACTCAACTCTCTCTCTATTGCCAAGACCGCCCTCGATTCACTGTCGGAACTTATTTACGTCAAAGACTTAAGTGGTCAACGCATCGCGACCAACCGTGCGTTCGACCAGTTTTGGCTGGGCAGAGAAGAGGAAGGCAGCGAAGTCTTTTCCGGCATCATGAAAGGACGCGCCAGTCAACAGCGCTGGACCACCACGCCGGATGGCCGCAGTTGCCTGCTGGAAACGTATCAGTCTGTGCTGATGTCGCCGCGCGGCGATCATCTGGGCGTGTTGGGCATCAGTCATGATGTAACCGACTGGCACAACATTCAGCGCAACCTGCGCGATGAGATGGAAAAGCGCAAAGACACCGAAGTGGCACTCGCGCAGCGAGATACGATTCTGCAAAGTATTCTTGATGCCAGCCCGGATTCAATTGGGATCTTCAACGAAAATATGGTTTATCAGGCGTGTAACCGGCCATTTATTGACGCGCTGGGGCTGAGCGATGTCAGTGAACTGATCGGCAAACGCCTGCAGGATGTGGTGCCGGAAAGTGTTTACGCCCGTCTGTCTGAGAGTGACAGTCAGGTGTTGAAAAGTGGCCAATCGCTGCGATATCTGGATAAAGTGGACTATTCCAATGGCCGTCAGGTGTGGTATGACGTGGTCAAATCACCATTTCGCGACCCGATATCCGGAACGCGTGGTGTGCTGATCATGGCACGTGATGTCTCCGAACGTTATCTGAGTGAACAGAAGCTGGAAGCGGCCAACCAAGAGCTGGAGCGCCTCAGCTATCTCGACAGCCTCACGCAGGTTGCCAACCGCCGCCGGTTTGATGCGCAGTTGCAGACGTTGTGGCACCTGCATGCTCGCGAAAAGCGCCCGCTCAGCGTGATGTTGTGCGATGTCGACTATTTTAAAGGCTACAACGACAGCTATGGTCACCTGCAGGGGGACGATATTCTTCGTATGGTTGCGCAGGCATTTAATGACGTGATTAATCGCTCGTCCGATTGTGTCGCTCGTTATGGGGGAGAAGAGTTTGCGATTATCCTGCCCAATACTGCACTGGCGGGGGCTCAGTTGGTGGCGCAACGTATTCATGGCCGGATTGCTGAGCTTGCGCTGCCGCATCAGAGCTCTGCTGTATCGCCTTATGTTACGGTGAGTATTGGGGTGGTGACCTGTACGCCTCAGGCCGACGATTCGCCGGAGATCATGCTGGCGTGGGCTGACAGTGCGCTGTATCAGGCAAAAGCCAACGGCCGCAATCAGACTTGTGTGCATCCGGTCTCGCTGTGAGCATACTCTTTAGTGATTTCTCAATGGCTTGTGACTGGAATGGCTGACGTTCACGCCACAAACACGCTAGACTAACGCCAACGCTTTCCCGTGGAGCTTTGAATGAAACCCATGAAAAATCTCGCCCAGTATTATGTTGATCTGTTGGTTAAGCTGGGCATCCTCCGTTTTTCCATTTTACTGGCGCTGGCGCTGGTGGCATTGGCCGTTGTGGTTCAGGTCGGTATTACGCTGGCACTGAAGGGCTTTGTCGACGATATCGATATTGTTCGCTCCGTTTTCTTTGGTCTGCTGATCACCCCGTGGGCGGTCTATTTCCTGTCGGTGGTCGTCGATCAGTTGGAAGAATCGCGTCAACGTCTGTCGAAACTAGTCTCCAAGCTCAAAGACATGCGCTCGCGCGATCAGGAGCTGAATCAGAAACTGCAACAGAACATCGTCAAGCTGAATCAGGAAATTGAAGAGCGGATCAAAGCCGAGGAAGCGCGGGAAGAAGCGATGGTGGATCTCGAAAACGAAGTCTACCAGCGTGAAAAAACCCAGGTTGAGTTGGCTGAGCGCACCGCCTTATTGCGTTCTTTCATCGATGCCTCGCCGGATTTGATTTATTACCGTAACGCGAAAGGTGAGTTCTCCGGCTGTAACCGCGCGATGGAAGAGCTGACAGGCAAGCGAGAAAGTGAGCTGGTCGGTCTGACGCCATGGGATGTGTATCGTAAAGAGATTGCGCAGTCGATTGTGGAAACAGACCAGCAGGTGTTCAACAACAACCGTTCTCTCACCTATGAGCAGTGGCTGGAATATCCGGATGGGCGTAAAAACTACTTCGAACTGCGCAAAGTGCCGTTTTACAGCAAAGAAGGCCGCCATCTCGGACTGGTCGGCTTTGGACGTGATATTACAGAGCGCAAGCGTCATGAAGAGTCGCTGGAAAAAGCCAGCCGCGATAAAACCACCTTTATTTCGACCATCAGTCACGAGCTGCGTACGCCGCTCAACGGCATTGTGGGTCTGAGCCGTATGTTGCTCGACACGCAACTCGATCCTGAGCAGCGCAAACACATGCAGACGATCAACGTCAGCGCGGTCACGCTTGGTAACATCTTCAACGATATTATCGACATGGATAAGTTTGACCGCCGCAAACTGGAACTTTTCCCGGCACCGCTCAATTTCGAAGAATTTGTCGCTGAACTGGAAAGTTTGTCGGCGTTGATGGCTGAGCAAAAAGGCCTGCGTTTTGATCTCGAACGTCTGACCGATTTACCTACGCTGGTGGAAGTGGATGCCACCCGCTTGCGTCAGGTGTTGTGGAACCTAATTAGTAATGCCATGAAGTTCACCAAAGAAGGTGGCGTGGTCATGACCGTAAGTGCGGATATTGAAGATGGCTTTGCCAATATCGTGATGGACATTGAGGATACCGGGATCGGTATTCCAGAATCGGAACTCGATAAGATCTTCGCCATGTATTATCAGGTTAAATCGGGCAAAGATAACTTACACGCGGTAGGTACCGGTATTGGTCTCGCGGTATCTCGCCAGTTGATCAATCTGATGGGCGGCGATATCAGCGTCAGCAGTGAGGAAGGCTTTGGGAGTACCTTTACTGTAACCATTTGCGTGCCGTTGGCCGAAGTGAGCCAGACGCTGCCAAGCCCGGTCGAACAGAAGAGTCTCAACATCTTCATGGTGGAAGATATTGAACTCAATATTACCGTTGCCCGTTCGCTGCTGGAGAGTTTAGGCCATAGCGTATCGGTGGCGATGACGGGTGAAGAGGCGAAAGCGAAATTTGCACCAGACCTTTACGATCTGGTGTTCCTCGATATTCAGCTGCCGGACATGACTGGTTTTGATATTGCTCAGTACTACCGAGAAAACTACGATCATCTGCCGCCTTTGGTCGCGCTGACAGCCAATGTCCTGAAAGACAAAGGGGAATATCAGCGCCAAGGTATGGACGATGTGATCAGCAAACCGTTGTCAGTACAGGCGGTGCAGGACGTGATCAACAAAGCGGTCCATAAGATCGATAAACCGAATGTGTCGGTTGTCTCGGCGCAGCCTGAACAGTCTGACAGCAATGATGAGTTGTATCAGCGCTTGCTCGATCTGCCGATGCTTGAGTCCTATATCGACATCGTTGGCCCCAAACCCGTGCTGGACAGCATAGACATGTTTGCGGATATGATGCCAAGCTATATTGAAGTGCTGGATTCCAATATGGTTGCGAAAGATCAAGACGGTATCGTTTCTGAAGCGCACAAAATCAAAGGGGCGGCGGGGTCTATTGGTCTGAAACACATTCAAAGTGTGGCGCAAAAAGCGCAAACGCCAGATGCACCGGCTTGGTGGGAAAATATCGGCGACTGGGTCGATGAAATTAAAAATGAATACCAGAATGATATTCTGGTGTTGAAACAGTGGTTAGCTCAGAGGAAATAACATGAAAAAGTGGCTTTTGGTCTTGGTGAGTGCGGTATTGACCGCTTGTTCAACTCACGCCGTCAACTGGCAGCACAGTAATCTGGCGATGTTCTCGGAAACGGCGATTCAGCTCAAAAGTAACCTCTGGACCGATCAAATGCCGAAGGTGGGCGAGGATGTCGATAGCCAGAACCTTAATGGTACGCTGACGCTGGAGACATCCGGGCAGCTACCCGCCGATTTAACCGTCAGTTCCGTGGTCATCAAACAAGGTGAAAAAGTTTGGTCCATCGATGGTGATGAAGTCGAGCTGCGTACCCAGAGTGAAAACATGTGGGAAGTGGTGTTTCAAAGCGACATCGAAGTGGATCTGAATAAGCCGGTGAGTGTGGCGCTGGGCTTAAGTGATAGTCAGGGGGAAACCTGGCTGGTGGAACACAAAGTCACGATCGACAAAGTCTACTGAGTGTTTGCTGCATAATAAAAAAGCCTCTGTATGCAGAGGCTTTTTTGTATTCGTTACCATGAAAGATTACTCTTCCAGATCACCACAGAAACGGTAACCTTCGCCGTGAATGGTCGCGATGATTTCCGGTGTACCAGACACTGATTCGAAGTGCTTACGAATGCGACGAATGGTTACGTCAACAGTACGGTCATGAGGTTTCAGCTCACGGCCAGTCATTTTCTTCAGTAGATCCGCACGAGTCTGGATCTTGCCTGGGTTTTCACAGAAGTGCAGCAGGGCACGAAACTCTGAACGCGGCAGCTTGTAGCTGTCACCGTCAGGGCTGACCAGTGAACGACTGTTGATATCCAGTACCCAACCGTTGAATTCGTATTTCTCAACCGAACGTTTTTCTTCATGCGTGGTGCTGGCGTTCATTGAACGACTTAGCAGGTTACGCGCACGAATGGTCAGTTCACGTGGGTTAAATGGCTTAGTGATGTAATCATCTGCACCGATTTCCAGACCCAGAATCTTGTCGACTTCATTGTCGCGGCCAGTCAGGAACATCAGAGCTACATCTGCTTGTTCGCGAAGTTCGCGAGCCAGCAGCAAGCCATTTTTACCTGGCAGGTTGATATCCATGATCACCAAATTAATTGGGTTGTCGGACAGCACATGGTGCATCTCTTCACCGTTACTGGCCTCAAAAACAGCGTATCCCTCTGCTTCAAAAATACTCTTTAGAGTGTTACGAGTAACCTGCTCGTCTTCAACGATAAGAATCTGCGGGGTTTGCATTGGCGGTACCTAAACTTGTGAAAAAAATGTGCTAATAGAACTCATTCTAGGCAAAAACATAACATACAAGTAATTTTATGTTGATAATAAACCAAAGTTTTTCGAGAAAGTCTCGTCTTTGGTTGCCCGCCATCCATGGATAACACTAGCGATTGAGATCCAACACCTCATTGGTTCTACTAGTCTTTGCAGCGAATTCTATAATGTTAACAGCATGCTAACAACGGCCTGTTGTTAATTCCAACAACTTTGTTGATTTACATCAAGAGTTGAAATGTAACAGATATGAATAGTAATAACGAGTTGTAAAAATACGAGAATGATGACGATCGATGCAAAACTCTGGCAAGCCTATGCAAACGTGCGTTTTGCCTTTGAATCCCCGCTACGTAAGCGTTCTTTCGCGATCATTACCGCATGGAACCCGAAAAGCCAACGGTTGTCGAATAATGAGAATTGCGTAAATAATCAACGTTTACAGCAAGCGTTGATCAACTATGATTGGTCGAAAGTGGTGGTCGGTGACTACAATTTTGATTGGTATGAAGAGAGTTTTGCTGTGTCGATACCTTTAGACACAGCGCTGCAAATGGCCAGAGACTTTGGCCAGAATGCCATTTATTACGTTATTGATGATGAGCTGATGTTGCACTCTTGTGTCGACGATGAGGTGACATCGCTGGGCTCGCTACAAGAAAAACTGACATAACAAGCACAACAAGAATCATGGAGGAATGATGAGAGATATAACACCGGATATTTGTGATCAATATGAATCGCAAGTGACTTTGTTGGAGCTGCCGTTACAAAATTTCGGTATGCGCAGTGCGTTCTGGGGACAAATTGTGACCGTGCGCTGCTACCACGATAACTCAAAGGTTAAAGAAATCCTCAGTCAGAATGGCAAAGGGAAAGTTCTGGTTGTTGATGGACATGGTTCCTGCCAAAAAGCGCTGATGGGCGATCAGATTGCGATTTCTGCGATTGAAAATGAGTGGGAAGGGGTGATCATTAATGGCGCCGTACGTGATGTTGTCGCCATGTCACAGATGGATTTGGGTATCAAAGCACTCGGCGCTTGCCCGTTCAAAACTGAGAAACGCGGCGCGGGTGACGTCAATGTGACACTGTCGATTCATAACCAGATGATTCAACCGGGCGATTATATCTATGCCGACTGGAATGGCGTGCTGCTTTCACCGGTCGAGTTGGACTTGAGTTAAAAGCGGAAGCCTAACCCCAATTCAATCCCTTGCTGCCACTCCTGATAATCGAGAGTGGCGTGCAAGTCGAGGTTTTCGGTCAGGTGTAAGCGGCTTGAAAGCTCTGCAGCCATCACTTCGCTGCGCTTGCTATCTTCAAAGTTTTTGTTCGCAGTATAGAGCGTACTTTTAACCGAGAAACGATCGCTTATCTTGTAGCTGACACCACTGAGAAAGCCATTTTCACCGCCATTCAACGATGAATTAACCCGGGCACCGACGTACAAATCTACATCACGAAACACGTTGTACATGTAACCGCCATCCACAATCCAACTGTCAAAGCCCTGACTGCCCGGTTCACTGTAAAGGAATACGCTGTGAGAGGAACGGTTCTGTGCGGAAGGTAACGCGGGAAGTTCGACGGCGTTTGCGGCAAAACCAATACACAGGCAACACATACCAAGAATTTGCTTCATGATACCCTCCTTGTATTGATTATTGGGCGTACGCTTTCCACTGCGGTACCCCTAAGTTAAGCACAAAAATTTCGCGCCTGCTGAGCAAAATTGAGCAACGAGTTGTTTTGTTTAACGGATGATTTGATTATTTAATAGCCACTCTATCATATGAATCCAGATGATTTAGCAACTTAGCGGCAAGATTTGAAAGAGATGCGAAAAAAAACAATTTTTTCGTTGACTATTTGCGCAGAAATGAGTTAAACGTAGAGGCACGCAAGCACACGAGTTACGCAAGATTTCTATGATTAATAACAGCCTAGTAGTAATGACCACCACCATTATTATTACCGACATTACGCATGTTGGGGCAGGCTGCTGAGCGTAAAAAATTCACAAAAAAGGCCTGTATCCCAACCGATACAGGCCTTTTTTTATACCAATTTTCAGAGAATTTGGAGGAAGGGATGCGAGTATTAAAGTTTGGAGGTTCATCGTTAGCAGATGCTGACCGTTTTTTAAGAGCGGCAGATATCATTGCCAACAATGCACAACAGGAAGAAGTGGCCGTCGTTCTTTCTGCTCCTGGAAAAACAACCAATAAACTGGTTGCGGTGATTGAAAGCGCACTACGCAATGGCGAAGCCGAGTTACAAATTACCGAGCTGGAAACGTCATTCCAAGTGCTGTTTGAGGACATCAAAGCGGTCCTGCCTGCTATCGATGGCAGCGCGTTTGATAACCAGGTTCGCACATCGATGTCTCAGCTGCGTCAGTTTGTCCACGGCATTAACCTGCTTGGTATGTGCCCGGATAATGTCAATGCTCGCATTATCAGCAAAGGAGAGCGCGTTTCCATCCAACTGATGAAAGCCGTCATGGAAGCCAAAGGTCTGGCGGCAAACCTTATTGATCCAGTTAAATACCTGCTGGCAAAAGGTGATTATCTGGAAGCAATGGTGGATGTTGAAGCGTCGACTCAGCACTTCAAGCAAAACCCACTGCCAGCCAATCATGTCAACATCATGCCGGGTTTCACTGCGAGTAACAAAAAAGGTGAACTGGTTTGCCTTGGCCGCAATGGTTCGGACTATTCTGCGGCGGTCCTGGCCGCGTGTCTGCGCGCCGAGTGCTGCGAGATCTGGACTGACGTTGACGGGGTTTACAACTGTGACCCGCGCTTGGTTGACGATGCTCGTCTGCTGAAATCCCTGAGTTATCAGGAAGCGATGGAGCTCTCTTATTTCGGAGCGTCCGTCTTGCATCCGAAAACCATCGCACCGATTGCTCAGTTCCACATTCCTTGCCTGATTAAAAACAGCTTCAACCCGCAAGGTCCGGGCACTCTGATCGGCCAGGATACTGGTGAAGATAAGCTGGCAATCAAAGGCATTACCACGCTGAATAACCTGACCATGGTGAACGTTTCCGGCCCGGGCATGAAAGGCATGGTTGGCATGGCGAGCCGAGTATTTGGTGCGATGTCTGCCGCGGGCGTATCGATTGTGCTCATCACGCAGTCGTCCTCTGAATACAGCATCAGCTTCTGTATTGAAGCGGAGCACAAACAACTGGCACAACAAGCGTTGGCGGAAACCTTTGAGCTGGAGCTGAAAGATGGCCTGCTTGAACCGGTCGAATTTATGGAAGATCTGTCGATCATCACACTGGTGGGTGACGGTATGCGCACATCTCGCGGTGTCGCGTCGCAGTTCTTCGCCTCGCTGACTGAAGCGCACGTTAATATTGTCGCGATTGCGCAAGGCTCATCTGAGCGCGCGATCTCTGCAGTGATCCCGGAAGACAAAGTGTCTTCAGCGATCAAAGCGTGTCACGAGAACCTGTTCAACTCGAAACACTTCCTGGATGTGTTTGTGGTGGGCATCGGTGGCGTGGGTGGTGAGTTGGTGGATCAGATCCATCGTCAGCAAGCCAAACTGGCCGATAAAGGCATTGTGATTCGTGTGTGTGGCCTCGCCAACAGTAAAGGGTTGCTGCTTGATAGCGAAGGTCTGCCGCTGGATCACTGGCGCGATCGCATGACCGCTGCGACCGAAGAATTCTCACTGGCGCGTCTGATTGCCCTTGTTCAACGTAACCACATCATTAACCCGGTGCTGGTTGACTGTACGTCGAGCGATGAAATTGCCAGCCAGTATGCAGATTTCCTGGCCGCGGGTTTCCACGTCGTGACACCAAACAAAAAAGCCAACACCGCCAGCATGGCTTACTACTACCAGCTACGCGAAGTTGCGCGTCATTCGCGTCGTAAGTTGATGTACGAAACAACCGTTGGTGCTGGCCTGCCGGTGATCGAAAACCTGCAAAACCTGATTGCGGCAGGTGATGAACTGGAAAAATTCAACGGCATTTTGTCGGGCTCGTTGTCGTTTATCTTCGGCAAACTGGATGAAGGATTGTCGTTCAGTCAGGCAACCACGGTCGCGAAAGACAAAGGCTTTACTGAGCCGGATCCGCGTGACGATCTGTCGGGTATGGATGTGGCGCGCAAACTGCTGATCCTGGCGCGTGAATCCGGCATGGTGTTAGAGCTGGATGACGTGATCGTCGAGCAAGCTCTGCCACCGGGTTTTGATGCCTCGGGCAGTGTTGACGAGTTTATGGCGCGTCTGCCGCAAGCGGATGAATACTTTAAGTCGTTGTGCGATAAAGCTGCACAAGAAGGCAAAGTGTTACGTTATGTGGGCGAGATTGCCGATGGTCAGTGCCGCGTGCGCATTGCCATGGTCGATGAAAATGACCCAATGTTCAAAATTAAAGATGGCGAGAACGCGTTGGCGTTCTACAGCCGCTACTACCAACCAATTCCTCTTGTTCTGCGCGGTTACGGCGCAGGGACAGAAGTGACTGCCGCAGGCGTATTCTCTGATGTGATGCGTACTTTAGGCTGGAAATTAGGGGTTTAATCAATGAGTTCAAGTGATATGAGTGTCGTCGTTTATGCACCGGCATCGATCGGTAACGTCAGTGTCGGGTTCGACGTGCTGGGGGCCGCCGTGTCCCCGATCGACGGCACTCTGCTTGGTGACCGCGTGCAGGTCAAAGCAGGCAGCGAACCATTCACACTGAAAACCGCGGGCAGTTTTGTCTCTAAGCTGCCAACGGATCCGAAAGAAAACATCGTGTACGATTGTTGGACCGTGTTTGCGCGCGAGCTGGATAAAAAGCAAATTGCGCTCAAACCGCTGGAAATGACGTTGGAGAAAAACATGCCGATCGGCTCGGGACTGGGTTCCAGTGCCTGTTCGATCGTGGCGGCACTCGATGCCCTTAACCGCTTCCATGGCCAACCACTGAATGAAACTGAGCTGCTGGCACTGATGGGGGAAATGGAAGGCAAGATCTCCGGTGGTGTGCATTACGACAACGTGGCACCTTGCTATCTGGGCGGCGTACAACTCATGCTGGAAGAACTCGGCATCATCAGTCAGGAAGTGCCGTGTTTTGATGACTGGTACTGGGTGATGGCGTATCCGGGGATCAAAGTATCCACCGCGGAAGCGCGTGCGATTCTGCCTTCTCAATATCGTCGTCAGGATATCATCGCTCACGGACGCTATCTGGCGGGCTTTATTCACGCTTGCCATACCAACCTGCCAGAGCTGGCGGCGAAGATGATCAAAGACGTGATCGCGGAGCCGTATCGTGAGAAACTGCTGCCTGGCTTTGCCGATGCGCGTAAATACGCGGCCTCTGCAGGAGCACTGGCGACCGGGATATCAGGCAGTGGTCCAACGCTGTTTAGCGTATGCAAAGATAAAGATGTCGCAGAGCGTGTCGCTCGTTGGCTTGAACAAAACTACGTCCAAAATGAAGAAGGATTCGTACACATTTGTCGCCTCGACAAGAACGGTTCGAAAGTTACAGGAAGTGAGCTATGAAGCTTTACAACATAAAAGAAAATGATGAACAAGTCTCCTTTGGCCAAGCCGTGCGCCAAGGATTAGGCCGCAACCAAGGCCTGTTTTTCCCGTCGGAATTGCCAAAGTTTGACGACATTGATGCACTGCTGGCGGAAGATTTCGTCTCTCGCAGCACCAAAATTCTGTCTGCGCTGATTGGCGATGAGCTACCGGAAGAAAAAGTGAATGCGATGGTGGATGCGGCCTTCCAATTCCCTGCGCCCATAAAGTCAGTTAAAGACGGCGTTTATGCGCTGGAGCTGTTCCATGGTCCAACGCTGGCGTTTAAAGATTTTGGTGGTCGTTTTATGGCCCAATCTCTGGCAGCGGTTTCTAACGGCGGTAAGATCACCATTCTGACCGCAACATCGGGTGATACCGGTGCGGCGGTTGCCCACGCCTTCTACGGCATGGAAGACATCAACGTGGTGATTCTGTATCCGAAAGGCAAGATCAGCCCATTGCAAGAGAAGCTGTTCTGTACGCTGGGTAAGAACATTCATACTGTGGCCATCAATGGCGACTTTGATGCTTGTCAGGCGTTAGTGAAAAAAGCGTTTGATGATGCTGAACTGCGTCAGCAGATCGGCCTCAACTCCGCGAACTCTATCAACATCAGCCGCCTGATGGCGCAAATCTGTTACTACTTTGAAGCGGCATCGCAGATGAGCAAGGCAGAGCGCGAGAACCTGGTGATTTCGGTCCCGAGTGGTAACTTTGGTAATCTGACTGCAGGCCTGCTGGCCAAAGCGCTGGGTCTGCCGATCAAACGTTTCATTGCCGCAACGAACGCCAACGACACTGTGCCTCGTTATCTGGAAACTGGTAAATGGGATCCAAAACCGACGGTCGCAACCACATCGAATGCGATGGATGTAAGCCAGCCAAACAACTGGCCACGCATTGAAGAGCTGTGCCGCCTGAAAGATTGGGGCCTGGAAACATTGGGCAAAGGTGCGGTGCTTGATCACGAGAGCGCGCAATCAGTACAAGAGCTCAATGAACTGGGCTATTTGTGTGAACCACATGGCGCGATCGCTTACCGGGTACTCAGCGAGCAACTGCAACCGGGCGAAACCGGTCTGTTCTTGTGTACAGCGCATCCCGCGAAATTCAAAGAAGTCGTCGATGAGATTTTAGGTACGGATATCGAACTGCCCGCGCCGCTCGCCAAACATGCGGTGATGGAGCTGTTGTCAGTCGATCTCGATAATGACTTTGATGCTCTGAAAGCCTTGTTGGTAAAAGTGCAGCCTTAATCGGCCTGATGAATCATGCGGAACCAAGGTTAACTTGAGCTTTGGTTACCGTTGCCAGCAGAGAGAATAAAAAAAGCGGCGCCTTAGGCACCGCTTTTTTCATGCATCTGAGATTATAGTGACTCAGTAAAAGTACGCGCGATAACGTCGCGTTGCTGTTCTGGAGTCAGAGAGTTGAAACGTACCGCGTAGCCTGACACGCGAATGGTCAGCTGTGGGTATTTTTCTGGGTTTGCTACGGCATCTTCCAGAGTTTCACGTTTTAGTACGTTCACGTTCAGGTGTTGGCCACCTTCGATACGAGGCGCTGTTTCAATCGCTACTTCACGGCTTTCGAATTCGCCCAGTTCGTTCAATGCGACAACCTGATCAGCTTCGTAGCCAGCGACTGCAGCAACACAACGCGCTTCATTCGCTTCATTGTCGATTAGCCAAATTGAGTTAAGTAGGTCATCATTAGCGGCTTTAGTAATTTGGATACCTTGGATCATCACTATCTCCTAGTCCACAAACGTGGCAATTATTGGTGTTAATTTTCAAATCTTGTTGAGCTTCGTATTATATAACCAATATCCTTAAAGATAGTATTGATTTAAGTCAAAAAACAACAATAAACCTTATTTTTATCAAGGTGAATAATTTGATTTTGGTCAATAAGTTGTTTAAAAACAAACTAATTACAATTTATTTTAAATGTTAAAACAAATTTTAACTGTATTTTGTTGTAATTTTACTACAAAAATAATCGTCAACTTGACTTGGATAACGCAAGATCAGGCAGTTAGGCGGTAGAACTGAAAGTGTAAAGTGATTAAATGACAAACAGTAAAATCGATTTTGGGAAGAAGTTCATCGGCGCACATGTGTCGGCCTCAGGTGGTGTTGATCAGGCACCAGTGCGCGCCAAAGAGATTGGTGCTAATGCGTTTGCACTGTTTACTAAGAATCAACGCCAGTGGGTGGCGAAGCCGCTCGAAGCGGCCACGATTCGTGCCTTTAAAGCGAATTGTCAGCGTTTGGGATTTGCCGCAGAACACATTCTGCCGCACGACTCGTACCTGATTAACCTTGGAGCTCCGGAAGCTGACAAGCTGGAGAAGTCACGCGAAGCATTTATCGATGAAATGCAGCGCTGTCAGCAATTGGGGCTAACGTTACTCAACTTCCATCCGGGTAGCCACCTAAAGCAGGTGAGTGAAGCGGAGTGTCTGCGTACGATTGCGGAATCGATCAATATCGCACATCAGGCAGTTCCTGAGGTGATTGCGGTGATTGAAAACACCGCCGGGCAGGGGACCAACCTCGGGTGGCGTTTTGAGCATCTGGCCGAAATTATTGATCAGGTTGAAGATAAGGCGCGTGTCGGCGTGTGTCTCGATACCTGCCACACGTTTGCTGCGGGTTACGATCTACGCGCCCCTGAAGCATGTGAAGCCACGTTTGCCGAGTTCGAGCGTATTGTGGGCATGCACTATTTAAGGGCAATGCATATCAATGACTCAAAGTCTGTTCATGGCAGCCGCGTTGACCGCCACCATTCATTGGGTAAAGGGGAGATCGGCTGGAGCTGCTTTGAATACATCGCAAAAGATCCCCGTTTCAATGGTATCCCATTGATTTTGGAGACAATCGATCCTGATATTTGGGCCGATGAGATCAATGCGTTGCGAGAAATTCATTTGCAGAATTTATAATTCCGACTTAATTCACAATATTGGCATCTTTCTTTCATTACATTTTCATGTAAGTGTCATGTCAGTAAGGATGTCAATATGAACGCACCTAAATCGCTCGCCGTTAACTCAGTCGCTCGTTCTGTGCCACGCATGCCGGTCCCCAATCGTCATGTGAATGGGCAGGGACATCATCGTTCTCCACAACGTAGTCGTCCTCATCATTGATGAGCATGGCCGGAATGCGCACTGAGTCATCACTGATGCCTGACGTCTGAGAAGAAATCAGGGTACAATCGCCCTTATTCTTCAAGTAATAAGGATCTTTTATGACTCAGTCACTGACCTGGCATGACGTTATTGGTGCCGAGAAGCAGCAAGACTATTTTCAGCAGACTCTCGCATTCGTTGAACAACAACGACAGGCGGGCAAGGTAATTTTCCCTCCGGCGAAAGACGTATTTAACGCATTTCGCTTCACGGAATTTAACCAGGTGAAAGTGGTGATTCTCGGCCAAGACCCTTATCACGGGCCTAATCAGGCTCACGGGCTGTGTTTTTCCGTGCAACCCGGCATCAAAACTCCCCCTTCGTTGGTCAACATGTATAAGGAACTGGCACAGGATATTCCTGGCTTTCAGATCCCGAACCATGGCTATCTCAAAAGCTGGGCCGAGCAGGGCGTTTTGCTTCTCAACACCGTACTGACCGTCGAACAAGGTCAAGCGCATTCGCACGCCAATACTGGCTGGGAAACCTTCACTGATCGCGTGATTGATGCTCTCAATCAGAATGGCCAGGGGATTGTGTTTCTGCTGTGGGGCTCGCACGCTCAGAAGAAAGGCCGCATGATCGATCGTCAGCGGCACCATGTGCTGATGGCTCCGCACCCGTCGCCACTTTCTGCCCATCGCGGTTTTTTGGGTTGTCGTCACTTTTCACAAACCAATCAGTTGCTTGAGCAGCAAGGTAAAGCGCCAATCAACTGGCAGCCACAGCTTGACTAATGCGTTAATTGGTGTTTTTTCGACCAGAATCAAAGCGTGTTTTTGAATCCTTATATACACTTACATAAAGTATGTGTAAGGGAGAAACACGATGATGATTGAGAGAATCAGACGCGAGCATGGCTACATGACTCGGCTATTGGCGATACTGCGCGACAAGCTGCAATTGCTTAAAGCCGAACAAGCCATCAATTATAGCTTGGTAAAAGAGATCGTTGATTACCTTGCCAGTCACTCTGAAACCGTCCATCACCCGAAAGAGGACATCATTTACCGCTACTATATGCAGCATTATGGTGAACACCACACGGTGGCCGATCTGGAGAAAGAGCACATGGTGCTTTCCGAGCAGACACATGCTTTCCTCAATATCATTGAGATGATTCTGCAGGATGCGGTTGTGCCGCAAGAGGTGATTATCGAGAAACTGGAAAGCTTTATCAGTGCGCAGCGCCGCCATCTGGAAATGGAAGAGCAGTCCATTCTGCCACTGATCAATCGCACGTTTACCGTTGCCGATTGGCAGAAAGTGGAGTCGCAATGGAACGAAAATGAAGATGATCCGGTGTTTGGTGAGACTATCGCCGAACGTTTTGCTCAGCTGGCCCGCCGAGTGCGGAAAAGCGAATCCGAGTGCACCTGATAGCGCAAGGAGATAAATAATAAAAAGGCACCGAGCGGTGCCTTTTTATTTCATAATTTGATGTCGTCAATCTCCAGACAGATATCCATATCGAGAAGCTCTTTCTCCAATCGCTTCTTGTCTCGAATGGCTTCGATCTCTCTCCACATGCGCTTTACCGGTTTCGCTCGGTTGGCGCGGATTTTCGTGATTTCCCTATCCAACAGTTCATCGAAGTGCAAGTCATCCATAATCTAGCCTCATTGTCGTTGTTGTCATTCCATGAGTGCTGTCTAAATAGCACAGTTAGCCGCAGCGTAACTTTGATTTGTTTCTCATTTGTTTCGTTTTGATGAAGCTTTGATGAGTTTTTCAACTGGAATTCACACTTTTCTGACGGAAATTTTGAGTAAAAAATCAGCAATTGAACTGCGCAAACGTTTTTATTGCGTTCGGCAGGTTGTTAACAAGGTGTTGAAGAGTTCGTGCCAGAATGATTGAGTGGTTGTTTTTTGTTCATTTGATTTCAAAATATGACTTTTTGCTGACAAATTTCCCGGCCTGAACGTCCCATCCCTTTATTCTCAGGGGATGAGATTAAGTTTATGCAATAAGGTTTTTATGGTTGCTTTTTGCTCTAAAATGTTGCGATGTGTGTGGTGTTTTGTTCTAATTTTGTGTTGTTTTTGATTGATTGCGTGTTAATGAATGGTGATTTTATAGTAAAAAATAACAATTAAAAGCATGTTGTTGCATATTGATTTTTACTACCTCAGGTTGCATTATCCGCCCGTCAAAAATACGCTGGTTTATTTTGACGGTCATTCTGACTGGCAAAACGACATCAAATGTAACCACAATTCTGATAATTTCGCGGGACGCGAAAGTGCATTTGCCGTGCTGGCTTTAGCTCAGATCAGCGCAATCACTCTACGAGAGGTACTTGTGACAGACTTAATCAATTTAATGAACGATCTGCTTTGGGGATCGATTCTGGTTTATCTTTTAGTGGGTGTAGGTATTTACTTCACTCTACGTTTAGGCTTCATCCAATTCCGTCATTTCGGCCACATGTTCAGCGTGTTGAAGAACAGTCGAAAAGAGGACAATGCTGGTATTTCTTCTTTCCAAGCCCTTTGTACCAGTCTGGCTGCCCGTGTGGGTACCGGTAATATGGCCGGTGTGGCTGTCGCTCTGACCGCTGGTGGTCCGGGTGCTATTTTCTGGATGTGGATGACGGCTTGCCTGGGTATGGCGACCTCTTTTGCGGAAAGTACGCTGGCGCAGCTGTACAAAACCCGCGATAAAGACGGTAACTACCGCGGTGGTCCGGCTTACTACATGGAAAAAGGCCTGGGCATGCGCTGGATGGGCGTGCTGTTCTCTATCTTCCTGATCATTGCATTTGGTCTGGTGTTCAACGCTGTACAAGCGAACTCCATCACTAACGCGATGAACACCGCATTTGGCTACGAACCGCTCTACGTTGGTATTGCGATTGTTCTGCTGTCTGCGTTCGTTATCTTCGGTGGTATCCGTAAGATCGCGCGCACCGCGGAAATCATTGTGCCGTTCATGGCGCTGGCGTACATTGCGATTGCCCTGTTCGTCGTGTTCATGAACCTTGAAAAACTGCCGGCCGTATTCAGCCTAGTGATCAAGAGCGCGTTTGGCTTCCAGCAAGCCGCTGCTGGTGGTCTGGGCTACGCGATTGCCCAGGCGATGATTAACGGTGTGAAACGTGGCCTGTTCTCGAACGAAGCCGGTATGGGTTCTGCGCCAAACGCAGCGGCATCCGCAACTCCATATCCACCACACCCTGCTTCTCAGGGCTACGTGCAGATGCTGGGTGTGTTTGTCGATACGATCGTAATCTGTTCGGCTACCGTTGCTATCATCCTGATGTCGGGTGAATACGTACCACATGGTGAAATTACCGGTATCGAGCTGACACAGCGCGCGCTGAGTTCACAAGTGGGTAGCTGGGGCTCTATTTTCGTGGCGTTTGCGATCTTCTTCTTCGCGTTCACCTCGATCATTGCTAACTATTCGTATGCAGAAACCAACCTGATTTTCCTTGAGCACAACAACAAGAAAGGTTTGGTGGTCTTCCGCCTGATCTTCCTGAGCATGGTGATGTTCGGCTCTCTGGCAACGCTGCCGACCGTTTGGTCAATGGCTGACGTGTCGATGGGTCTGATGGCGATTGTTAACCTGGTAGCGATTCTGTTGCTGTCTGGCATTGTGATTAAGCTGGCGAAAGACTACAACCGCCAGTTGAAAGCGGGCAAAGTGCCGACTTTTGATGCCAATGAATACCCTGAGCTAAAATCTCAGCTGGAAGACGGTATCTGGGACAACAACAAAAAGTCTTAATAGACAGCATCAATACCAGAGATTGGAAGAGCCATGCAGACAATGCATGGCTTTTTTTGTAGGCTATAGAAAGCTCAACCAATCAAAGAATTAGGATAAGACAATGCTGATTGTGGTTTCACCTGCAAAAACACTGGATTATGAATCGCCGCTGCCAAGCGAGCGCCACACACAACCGGAACTGACCCAGCACTCAAAAGCACTGATTGAGGTGTGCAGTAAACTGACACCAGCGGACATTTCCGCGCTGATGAAGGTGAGCGATAAAATTGCCGGACTCAACGTTGCTCGCTTTGCTGAGTGGAGTGAGACTTTCACCTTTGAAAACGCCCGCCAGGCGATTTTTGCCTTCAAAGGGGACGTGTACACCGGGCTTGAGGCTGAGACGCTAAGCGATGATGATCTGAGCTTTGCACAGTCACATCTACGCATGTTGTCTGGCCTGTATGGTCTGTTGAAGCCGCTGGACCTGATGCAGCCTTACCGTTTGGAGATGGGCACCAAGCTGGCGAACGATCGTGGCAGTAACCTTTACCAGTTCTGGGGCAATGTCATTACTGACAAGCTCAATGAAGCGATTGCCGCTCAAGGCGACAACGTGCTGGTCAATCTGGCATCCAATGAATATTTCAAAGCGGTCAATACTAAACAACTGGACGCGCAGGTCATCACGCCAGTGTTCAAAGACTGCAAAAATGGTCAGTACAAAGTGATCAGTTTCTACGCCAAAAAGGCGCGCGGCATGATGGCTCGTTACATTATTGAAAACCGTATTGAGTCGGTAAAACAGCTGGAAGCGTTTGATACCGCTGGCTACTATTTTGTGGCGGCAGAATCGACCGCTACTGAACTGGTGTTCAAGCGCGAAGAACAGTAATCGTTACGCACAGGAGAGTTTGCTATGTGGGCATGGATGAAGGCAATGATCGCACGCTACGATGCCTGGTGTCGGGCCATGGGGCTGACGCCGGACCAAAAACGCTGCTGCGTACCATACCGTAAAGACCCGGCGCACGATCAAGATGGCGATAAAGTCTGAGGTCCGCCTGTTCGACACCCATTGTCATTTCGATTTTGATGCGTTTGCCAGTGATTTCCCGACCGAGATATCGCTGGCACAACAAGCTGGGGTTGAACGTTTTCTCATTCCCTCTATTGGGCCGCAGAACTGGCAACGTGTTGCGCAGTTGGCTGAGCAGTTTCCCGGTGCGATTTATTACGCACTGGGTTTTCATCCCTATTTTCTTCAATCAGATTGGCACAATCTGCTAGCCAGACTGGAACGTGAACTCAGTGTGCGCAATGAGGCATGTATCGCGCTCGGTGAAATGGGGCTTGATGGCATGATTGCTGTCGATGCCCAGTTGCAGGAACAGTTATTAATTGGGCAACTGGCAATCGCGCAGAGTGCGCAACTGCCCGTTATTCTGCATAGCCGAAAAACGCACAATCGCTTGCTGCAATTGCTTAAACAAACCCGTTTTCAATACGGCGGGGTGTTGCACGCTTTTTCCGGCAGTGTGCAACAGGCGCAGCAGTTTATTGCTTTGGGATTTCACATCGGTGTCGGTGGTGTCATCACCTATCCACGTGCCAATAAAACGCGTCAGGCTGTGGCGGTGTTGCCGATTGAGTCGTTGGTGCTGGAAACAGATGCTCCCGATATGCCGTTGTCAGGCTTGCAGGGACAACCCAACCATCCGCGTTATCTGCCGCAGGTACTTGATGCTTTAGCGCAGCTTCGCAATGAAGACCCACATCAACTGGCGCAGCAGCTGTGGGATAACAGTTTACGCGTGTTTGGCATATCTGAAGCGTGAGTGACAGTTCTTATCTGAAGGATAAGGTAAAGGGCACGATATGTGCCCTTTACTATTTGGTGGTTACTCGCGTTCTTTGGTGTAAGGCACACCAATTGCTTTTGGTGCTACCGCTTTACCAATAAAGCCAGCCAGTAGGAAGACGGTCAGTATATAAGGCGAAGCTTCGATTGCCTGGACCGGAATGGGGAAATCACCAATCGAGACCCCTTGCAAGCGAATCGCCAGTGCGTCGAGAAAGCCGAACAACAAACAGGCCGCCATCGCTGTCACAGGCCGCCATTTCCCGAAAATCAGCGCGGCGAGGGCCATATAGCCCTTACCAGCACTCATATTTGGAATGAACTGCGCCGTCTGGCCGACCGACAAATACACGCCGCCCAGACCGACCAACAGGCCACAGATCACCATGGCGCTGTAACGCATGCCGACAACCGAAATCCCCGCGGTATCGACCGCAGCAGGGGACTCACCGACCGCGCGCAAGCGCAGACCAAAGCGGGTCTTGAACAGCACATACCAAGCGGTTGGTACCGCCAGAAAGGCTATGTATTCAATGATTGAGTGGCCGCTGACCAACTCGGAGTACAGCAGTCCAATCACAGGCGTATCCTGAACGGCATCTGCACCTGGCAGGGTGAGCGGCGCAAAACGCGCATCGCCTGAGAGCGTGGGCGTCTGGCCGCCCTGTCCAAACCAGTAACGGCCGAGGGTAATGGTCAAGCCTGTCGCCAGAATGTTGATGGCCATGCCGCTGACGACCTGTTCGCCGCGGTGGGTAATAGAGGCAAAGCCGTGCAGCAGCGCGAGCAGGATGGAAACACCGACACCCGCCAGCAAACCAAGCCAGGCTGAGCCTGTTACAGAGGCGGTCGCCGCACCGGCAAATGCTGAGGCGAGCAGTTTCCCTTCCAGCGCGATGTTTACGACGCCGGAGCGTTCACTGAACATGCCAGCCAAGGCGGCCAGAATCAGCGGTGTCGAGACTCGGACCGTGGCATCGGCCATTAGAATAAAGGTTTCAAACATAGCTTATGCCACTCCTTGTTTTGACTGGCCGAACAGACGTCGGTAGGTGCGTTCCAGCGATGGGCGGAACATGTGCTCCAACGCGCCGGAGAACAGAATCACCAAACCTTGCAAAACGACGACGATATTGCGGTCAACCCCATATTCAAAACTCAGTTCTGCACCGCCCTGATAGAGGAAGCCAAACAGCAAACTCGCCAGCAGGACTCCGACCGGGTGGTTACGACCCATCAGTGCTACGGCAATCCCGGTAAAGCCAAAGCCTTCGACGAAGTTCAGTTTGATTTGGTGCAGCTCGCCTTGCAGAACATTGATGCCAAAGAAACCGGCCAACATGCCAGAAAGCAGCATGGTAATCACAATCACTTTGATGTAGTTAATCCCGGCGTAAGAAGCCGCGGACGCATTGGCGCCGATGGCGCGAATCTCATAGCCCCAACGGGTATGCCAGATAAACAGCCAGACGAAAACACAGCTCAGCAGCGCAAACAAAAAGCTGATGTTGAGTGGGCTTGCGGCCAGTTTTACGCCAAACACAGCCAGCAGTTCATGCATTTTCGGTAACCAGCTTGATACCGAAAACACGCGGCTTTCGGTCGCCATGGTGTTTTCTGGCTTCAGCACATCAACCAACAGATAAGCCATCAGCGAAGAGGCGATGAAATTGAACATGATCGTGGTGATCACGATGTGCGAACCACGTTTCGCCTGCAGGTACGCTGGAATAAACGCCCAGGCCGCACCAAAGGCACCGCCGGCGAGCACCGCAACCGGAAATACCACATACCAAGGCGCGTATTCGCCCAGTGTTAAACAGACTAAGCCGACACCAAGACCACCGATGTAAGCCTGACCTTCTACCCCGATGTTGAACAGGCCAGCATGATAAGCCACCGCAACGGCAAGACCAGTGAAGATAAAGCCCGTAGTGTAGTAGAGGGTGTAACCGAAGCCTTCCGCGTAGCCAAAAGCGCCGGTCCACATGACTTTGATCGCATCGAGCGGATTGATGTCGATGTAGATAAACAGCAGGGCAGAGACCAGAAACGCAACCAGAACATTGATCGCAGGCAGCAACCCTATCGTGACCCAGGCAGGGACATTTGTCTGACTCATACCAAGTTCCCCTGTGATTGTGTTACATGATCCGGCACGATGTTGGCCATCATCAGGCCCAAGGTTTTCTCGTCTGCCAATTTGGCATCCAGTTCACCCACGATCGCGCCGTCAAAGACCACCAGAATGCGATCTGCCAGACTGAGGATCTCGTCGAGTTCCACCGATACCAGCAGGATCGCTTTGCCCGCATCACGGCAGGCGATGATCTGTTGATGGATGTATTCAATCGCGCCGATGTCGACCCCGCGCGTCGGCTGACCAATCAGTAACACATCCGGTTCTTCTTCCATTTCGCGTGCGATCACCAGTTTCTGCTGGTTGCCGCCGGAAAAATTGGCCGTTTTCAGATGGATGTCGTTTGGCCGCACATCCCATTTGTTCATGCTTTCCTGACACAGCGTCGCAATGGCCTGCTTATCTTGCAGCAACCCTTTGTTGTACTTCGGCAGGTTGTGGTAGCCGAGAATGTAAGCTTCTTGCGCTTCAAACTTATTGATCAGTCCCTGTTTGTGGCGATCTTCCGGAATATGGCCGACACCCATCGCACGTACTTGCTGTGGGTCAGCAGGGTGTTGAGGAGAAATCGTGTGACCATTCATCTGGATCGTACCGGACGTCGGTTTGAGGATGCCGGACAACAGCGACAGGATTTCAGACTGACCATTACCGGAAACGCCGGCGATACCCACCAGTTCACCAGCGCGAACGGAGAAGCTGATGTCTTTGACACGCGGAACGCCACTGCTGTCGACATAATTGAGGTGTTCAACCTGCAACAGCGCCTGTTGCGGATGAGGTTCAGACTTTTCGACTTTGAGGCGGACTTTACGCCCCACCATCAGTTCGGCCAGTTCTTCACGATTGGTGTCTGAGGTTTTGACATGGGCGACCATCTGACCCTGACGCATCACCGAGATGTTGTCGGTAATCGCCAGTACTTCACGCAGTTTGTGCGTAATGATGATGACGGTGGTTCCCTGACTGCGTAATTTATCGAGAATGGCAAACAGGTGATCCGCTTCCTGAGGTGTCAGCACGCCAGTGGGTTCATCGAGAATGAGTACGTTAGCGTTGCGATAGAGCGCTTTCAGAATTTCGACGCGCTGCTGTAAGCCAACCGGCAGATCGCCCACCAGGCTGTCGAGCGGGACGTCTAGACCGTAGTCTTTTTCCAGTTGGATAAGCTTTTTGCGCGCTGCACTCAGGCTGTCATTCAATTTCCAGCCGCTTTCCGCGCCCAGAACAATGTTTTCCAAAACGGTGAAGGTATCCACCAACATGAAGTGCTGGTGAACCATGCCGATCCCTGAACCAATCGCATCTTGCGAATTGCTGGGGGAGTATGGGGTGTTGTTGACGCGCATTTCTCCGGCATCAGGCGTGTAGAAGCCGTAGATGATGCTCATGAGCGTCGATTTGCCTGCACCGTTTTCACCGATAATGCCGTGAATGGTTCCGGCCGGGACTTGCAGATCGATTGCGCGGTTGGCATGAACAGCACCAAAACGCTTATCGATCTGTTTAAGTTCGATGGCAAAGTGTTGAGATTGAGTCACACGAAAACTTCCTGAACGAAAATGAGTTTCTTGCCTTTATTGCGCCAAAAGGGGCGCAATATAAATCAATAGACGCCGCTACATCAGCAGCGGCGTATCAGGTTATCCATTGGCCATTTGCCTTGCGGTGTTGCCCGCAAGGCCTGGCTTATATGGATAGTCAGAGTGTTTTAGTAATCACATTTATTGTCTGACATGTAGTCATGGACCTGAATCTTGCCGGCGATGATGTCGGCTTTCAGGCTTTCCATGTAGGACTTCATTTCGTCGGAAATCAGAGGCTTGTTGTACTCGTCGTACGCCCAGTCAACCGCGTTTTCTTTCAGGCCCAGTACCTTGATGCCTGGTTGCCAAGTTCCGTTGATTTCTTCTTTCCAGCTGTCGACAGCCGCCGCACCGACCAGTTTCACCATTGAGGTCAGCATGGTGCCTGGTTGAAGATGGTTTTGGTTTGAGTCCACGCCAATGGCCAGTTTGCCCGCATCGGCTGCTGCTTGGTAAACCCCCAAGCCAGTGCCACCTGCTGCGGCGTAAATCACGTCAGCGCCTTTGGAAAACTGAGATTTCGCCAGCTCTGAACCTTTTGCCGGGTCTGCAAACGCTGCGGGTGTTGAGCCTGTCATGTTCTGCAGAACGGTGATCTGTGGATTGGCGTATTTCGCGCCTTGCTCGTAACCACATTCGAATTTACGGATCAGAGGAATGTCCATACCGCCGACAAAACCGACAACGCCTGATTTAGAGGCTTTCGCGGCCAGTGCGCCAACTAAGAACGAACCTTCGTGTTCTTTAAAGACGATCGATTGTACGTTGGGCTTATCAACCACCATGTCGAGAATGGTGAAGTGGATGTCTGGAAACTCAGTGGCGACTTTCTCGACCGCTGACGCCATGTTGAAACCCACCGCAACAATTGGTGAGAAACCACGGCTCGCCAGACGACGAAGCCCCTGTTCACGTTGAGCTTCGTTCTGAGGCTCAAACTCACGAACTTCAAGGCCTTCGGCCTCCATGACTTTTACGCCGTTCTGATAAACCGCTTCATTGAACGATTTGTCGAATTTGCCTGCGGTATCGTAGATAACGGCAGGTTTTGCTTCTGCGAATACGTGGAAAGAGGAGATTGCGAGAGCAAGGGTAGATATTTTTAGGATGGATTTTTTCACTGTATATATCCCTATGTTACAAAACCACTGTTGTTAAATTGATAATAAAATGTTGACCAATAGGTCAACTCATTGAGCCTACCAATTATAAGTTTATCGTTTGCGCTGCAAAAAAAAGTGCAATAGTTCACATCAAGTCACATTTTTTTTCGAAGAACAAAATATTAGGTTTTGAATTGTTAATCAATTGTTGTTTTTATTAACAATTGATCGGGTGAATAGCAGGATTTGTGTGAGTGTCGTCGCTAAATTAATGTAATCGATTAACTCATTCATGCGTAATAACGAAGTGCTTATAATTTCATATAAAAAATAGCGGGAATGAAATTTCACTGACTAGAATTGAATATCAGAAAGAAAATAAATTTATGGATAAATAAACAGGTCAGACAAAGAAAGCCAAATAAACCGAAAAAACCAGTGAAAACTGTTTCAAATTGGTGTGACTGAGTACACAAGTTTTTATTTGCCAATAATGAGAAAAAACGCAGCGAAATGAAAATAAAAAACGTGAATTTGTCGTTAACGTGCTGCGATCTTTATGGGTTTTAAATTGAGCAAACGGTTGCAGTTAGGTGAGTTCGACGTGTCGGATTTTTTGCACACCAAACCGGTCAAATAGCAACTCTGAACACTATCTACACAATTATTTGTGATTAGCTTCTCAATTATAAATGCAACAAAAAGAGTTTTATCAATATTGCGTGATGCGTGCGTTACTTTTTTTTTGGCGGGTGCGTATAATCCGCTGCGAAAACAAACCAAAGTTTTACACGCCAACAATTAACTTATAAGGAAGTCATAAACTATGAGCCTGTTTATGAGCCTAATCGGTATGGCAGTACTAATTGCAATCGCAGTACTACTGTCTGATAACCGTAAAGCTATTAACTTTAGAACCGTGGGTGGCGCATTTGCTATCCAATTCGCACTCGGTGGTTTCGTTCTTTACGTCCCTTGGGGTCGTGATCTGCTGGCAGGTTTTGCTGCTGGTGTTCAGAGCGTAATCGACTACGGTAAAGATGGTATCGGTTTCCTGTTCGGCAGCCTGGTTAACTTCTCTGTTGACGGTATCGGTTTCATTTTTGCTTTCCAAGTTCTGCCTACAGTAATCTTCTTCTCTGCACTGATCTCAGTTTTGTACTACCTGGGTGTGATGCAGTGGGTTATCAAGATTCTGGGTGGTGGCCTGCAAAAAGCACTAGGCACTTCTCGCGCGGAATCTATGTCTGCAGCAGCAAACATTTTCGTTGGTCAAACTGAAGCACCTCTGGTTGTGCGCCCGTTTGTTCCAAAAATGACTCAGTCTGAGCTGTTTGCAGTAATGTGTGGTGGTCTGGCTTCTGTAGCAGGTGGTGTACTAGCTGGTTACGCATCAATGGGTGTGCCTCTAGAGTACCTGGTTGCAGCGTCATTCATGGCGGCACCTGGTGGTCTGCTGTTCGCGAAAATCATCAAACCTGAAACTGAGGCTCCAGATGAAGAACTGGGAACAGTAGACATCGACGGTGGCGACGACAAACCAGCAAACGTAATCGACGCTGCGGCGGGCGGTGCGTCTATGGGTCTGCAACTGGCACTGAACATCGGCGCAATGCTGCTGGCGTTCATCGGTCTGATCGCTCTGATTAACGGCCTTCTGGGTGGTATCGGTGGTTGGTTCGGTATGCCACAACTGACTCTTGAACTGCTGCTGGGTTGGGTATTCTCTCCACTAGCATTCATCATCGGTGTGCCATGGTCTGAAGCAACTCTTGCCGGTTCATTCATCGGTCAGAAGATCGTAGTAAACGAATTCGTTGCATACCTGAACTTTGTTCCTTACGTGGGCGAAAACGCTCAAGTAGTAGCAGCAACTGGTGCGGTAATGTCTCAGAAGACGGCTGCAATCATCTCCTTCGCTCTGTGTGGTTTCGCGAACCTGTCTTCTATCGCGATCCTGCTGGGCGGTCTGGGTGGTATTGCTCCTAACCGTCGTCACGACATCGCCCGTTTCGGTATGAAAGCTGTGGCTGCTGGTACGCTATCTAACCTGATGGCAGCAACCATTGCTGGCTTCTTCCTGTCTTTCTAAGTTTGTAGAGAAAGATTATATAGACGCCATTTAACATCACCCCGTAGCAAGAGATTGCTGCGGGGTTTTTTTGTTTTCTGGCCATCGAAAATGAGGGCAACGTGTAATGGATTGCACGCTAAATCCAGCTCCGACAAGGGCTGAACCTCGTTTCGATTGCTGGTTATTTTGAGATACAAACCGTTTGCTCTAGCAACGGCGCTACAGTTTTGCGACGAATATCTATACTGTATAAAACTAAAGAGCATGGGATAAATCGTAGTAATACGGTGACCATTTCTTCTGTTCGGGAGTGGCTGTTCTGTGTTTAGCCATCTGTTGCGCACTCTTCAGTCACGGGAGTGATAAAGATGCGTCGGGTGGGATTGCTTCTTAATTTATGATTGGGAAGTTTTTAGTTAGCTTGAGTGGATACAAGGAGTATCATTCACGCTGAGGCAACCGATGTTGCTGGTATACGTTAGACACCACAATCGCAGATTGTTGTGCCATAGACCAAATTGGTACTGTGCGGTGACAGGGATAGCAATTGGTGCGTAGCACCGAGTCTTCAAGGAACCAAGTCCGTTCATTTGTGGCTGCCCGCCATGAAACATCCGTTTCGGGCCGGGGAGTGAACTATTTGAATATATTGATCGGAGATAGAAATGAGCGATTTAAAAGCAGCAGCACTACGTGCACTTAAACTGATGGACCTGACTACGCTGAATGATGATGACACGGATGCGAAAGTGATCCAGCTTTGTCATGATGCGAAGAGCCCAGTCGGTAACACCGCTGCGATCTGCATCTACCCTCGCTTTATTCCTATTGCTAAGAAGACCCTTCGTGAGCAAGGTACACCAGACGTTCGTATTGCAACGGTAACCAACTTCCCACACGGTAACGACGATGTGGATATTGCGGTTGCTGAAACCAAAGCCGCTGTGGCTTACGGTGCAGATGAAGTGGACGTGGTGTTCCCATATCGCGCTCTGATGGCAGGCAATGAACAGGTTGGTTTTGACCTGGTGAAACAATGTAAAGCGGCTTGTGGTGACACAGTGCTACTGAAAGTGATCATCGAAACCGGTGAACTGAAAGAAGAAGCGCTGATCAAAAAAGCTTCTCAAATCTGTATCGAAGCGGGTGCAGACTTCATCAAAACTTCTACGGGCAAAGTGCCAGTGAATGCGACGCCTGAATACGCACGCATGATGCTGGAAGTGATCCGTGATATGGGCGTAGCGAAAAGCGTTGGTTTCAAACCAGCGGGTGGCGTTCGTACTGCAGAAGATGCAGCCCTTTACTTAGCAATGGCAGATGAGATCCTAGGTGACAACTGGGTAGACAGTCGTCACTACCGTTTTGGTGCATCAAGCCTGCTGACCAATCTACTAAATACATTAGAAGTGACCAACGAAACTGCAGATCCTGCAGCGTACTAATTCGTTTCGCGTCTCAGGTGGCGCGCTGCGCCACCTATATTCTCTCTATACGATATAGACCATGGCTCTGATTCAGAGCTTGGGAGGCACTCATGTATTTACCTCAAGAAATTATTCGCAGAAAACGTGATGGCGAAGTCCTGACCGCAGAAGAGATCAACTTCTTTATTCAGGGGGTTGCGAACAACACGGTTTCTGAAGGCCAGATCGCAGCGTTTGCGATGGCGGTATTCTTTCGTGAAATGACCATGCCTGAACGTATTGCGCTGACCTGTGCAATGCGCGATTCCGGCATGGTGATCGACTGGAGCCACATGAACTTTGATGGCCCGATCGTCGACAAACATTCCACCGGTGGTGTGGGCGACGTAACCTCACTGATGCTTGGCCCAATGGTGGCAGCGTGTGGCGGTTACGTACCAATGATCTCTGGCCGTGGCCTTGGCCACACTGGCGGCACGCTGGACAAACTGGAATCGATTCCGGGCTACAACATTACGCCAACCAATGACGTGTTCGGCAAAGTGACCAAAGAAGCCGGCGTGGCCATCATCGGCCAGACTGGCGATTTGGCTCCCGCGGATAAGCGTGTCTACGCGACTCGTGATATCACCGCAACGGTAGACAACATTTCCCTCATTACCGCGTCCATTCTGTCGAAGAAGCTGGCGGCAGGTCTGGAATCGCTGGTAATGGACGTCAAGGTGGGTTCGGGCGCGTTTATGCCAACCTACGAAGCATCGGAAGAGCTGGCAAAATCCATCGTGGCAGTAGCCAACGGTGCCGGTACCAAAACCACGGCCATTCTGACCGACATGAATCAGGTGCTGGCGTCATCGGCGGGTAATGCCGTGGAAGTGCGCGAAGCGGTGCGTTTCCTCACCGGTGAATACCGTAATCCACGCTTGTTTGAAGTGACCATGGCGTCGTGCGCCGAAATGCTGGTGCTGGGTAAGTTGGCCAAAGACACCACTGAAGCGCGTGCCAAACTGCAAACCGTGCTGGATAACGGCGAGGCGGCGGAACGTTTTGGCAAGATGGTGGCAGGTCTTGGTGGGCCGGCAGATTTCGTGGAAAACTACGATAACTACCTTGATAAAGCCGACATCATCAAACCTGTGTACGCCGAGCAAAGCGGTGTGGTTTCCTCAATGGATACCCGCGCTATTGGCATGGCGGTGGTCGGTATGGGCGGCGGACGCCGTGTGGCGACCGATAGCATCGATTACGCAGTCGGCTTTGATCAGTTTATCCGTCTGGGTGAAGTGGCCGACAGCAATAAACCTTTAGCAATGATTCACGCCCGCACTGAAGCGCAGTGGCAAGACGCTGCCAACGCACTACAACGTGCAATCAAAGTGGGCGGAGAGTATGTACCAACTCCGGAAGTGTACCGTCAGATTCGTGAAGAAGACGTGTAGTTTCGGCTAGGAGTGAGCAATGAAAAGAGCATTTATTTTAGTTTTAGATTCCTTCGGTATTGGCGCGGCACCAGATGCCGAAGCGTTTGGTGATGTCGGTGCAGATACGTTGGGCCACATCGCGGATCAGTGTGCTAACGGTGAAGCCGACAACGCGAACCGCAAAGGCCCATTAACGCTGCCAAACCTGTCCAAACTGGGTCTGGCAATGGCACATAAAGAAGCCACGGGGCGTTTTGCACCGGGTTTGGATGAACGTGCCGATATCATCGGCGCCTACGGCCACGCTGCCGAGCTGTCTTCTGGTAAAGACACGCCATCAGGCCACTGGGAAATTGCTGGTGTGCCGGTACTGTTTGAATGGGGTTACTTCAGCGACAAACAAAACAGCTTCCCGAAAGCGCTGACCGACCGCATTCTGGCGCGCGCTGGCCTGGACGGATTCCTGGGCAACTGCCACGCATCGGGCACTCAAGTGCTGGATGATCTGGGTGAAGAGCACATGAAAACGGGTCAGCCAATTTTCTACACCTCGGCAGACTCGGTGTTCCAGATTGCGTGTCACGAAGAGACGTTTGGTCTCGATCGTCTGCTGGAGCTGTGCCAAATCGCTCGTGAAGAGCTGGAAGATTACAACATTGGCCGTGTGATCGCGCGTCCGTTCATCGGCCCGGGTAAAGGTCAGTTTGAGCGTACCGGTAACCGTCGTGACCTGTCGGTAGAACCGCCTTCAGCGACTGTGCTGCAAAAGCTGGTGGATGAGAAACAGGGTCAGGTTGTATCGATCGGTAAGATTGCTGACATCTACGCCAACTGCGGTATCACCAAAAAAGTCAAAGCGACCGGCATTCCAGCGCTGTTTGATGCCACTCTGGAGCAAATCTCAGCTGCTGGTGATAACACCATCGTGTTCACCAACTTCGTCGATTTCGATTCCGCTTACGGCCACCGCCGTGATGTGGCCGGTTATGCGGCGGCGCTGGAATACTTCGACAACCGTCTGCCACAGGTGCTGGAACTGATGCAGGACGATGACCTGCTGATCCTGACCGCCGATCACGGCTGTGACCCGACTTGGCCGGGCACCGACCACACGCGTGAGCACATTCCTGTGATTGTGTACGGTAAGAAAGTGAAGCCGGGCTCTCTGGGCCAGCGCGAAACCTTTGCTGACATCGGCCAGACACTGGCGAGCTACTTCGGTACCTCAGCAATGGACTACGGAAAGAACTTTCTGTGATAGCGCGCCGCAGACGAACACGTGATGACGACGTCATCGGCCTGTCACGTCTGCGGGCAAAGATTTGACTGCCTGTGGGCAGAAACCAAATTCAACGATTAAAATTTATCCAGAGACTGGGTAAACGCAATAAAGGAAAACACACATGGCTACTCCACATATCAATGCTGAGATGGGCGATTTTGCTGATGTAGTACTGATGCCGGGTGACCCGCTGCGCGCGAAATACATTGCTGAAACTTTCCTGGACGATGTGGTTCAGGTCTGCGACGTGCGCAACATGTTCGGTTACACAGGTACTTACAAAGGCCGCAAAGTGTCAGTAATGGGCCACGGTATGGGTATTCCATCGTGCTCAATCTACGTGACTGAGCTGGTAAAAGATTACGGCGTGAAGAAAATCATCCGTGTTGGTAGCTGCGGCGCCGTTAATGAAGACATCAAAGTGCGCGATGTCGTGATTGGCATGGGTGCTTGTACCGACTCTAAAGTGAACCGTATCCGTTTCAAAGATCACGACTTTGCCGCGATTGCGGATTACAAAATGGTGAAAGCGGCGGAAGAAGCAGCCAAAGCTCGCGGTATTGAGGTTAAAGTGGGTAACCTGTTCTCGGCTGAATTGTTCTACACGCCGGATCCATCAATGTTCGAAGTGATGGATAAATACGGCATCGTGGGTGTGGAGATGGAAGCTGCGGGTATCTACGGTGTGGCTGCTGAATACGGTGCAAAAGCACTGGCTATCTGTACTGTTTCAGATCACATCAAGACGGGTGAGCAAACTACTTCAGAAGAGCGTCAGAACACGTTCAACGAAATGATTGAGATTGCGCTGGATTCAGTGCTGATTGGTGACCAAGAAGGTTACTGATTTTTCTCAGTAAGATAAAACGTAAAAACCTCAGCATGTGCTGAGGTTTTTTTATGCGTATCTTCAGGTTATCCGGCGTTTTTCAACAACAGGTTTTCACCTTTATTTTTCGGTTTACGGCGCAATAGCAGCGTTAACAACACGCCACTGATGAAGCTCATCAGCAGCATCAGGTACATGTAGCGATCACTCTTGCGGTAGTGATGATCGGAAATGGCGGTCACTTTACCGGTTTCAAAGGTGATACGTACAAAGCCAATCAGGCTGCCATCGTGCATCACTGGTTCAACTAACTGCTGGCGGCCGATACTGGCGGTTTGCAGTGGCGTGTCCAGGCCGAGTACTTCACGCACGCTCAGGGCTGAATCGCTGGCGGCCAGTTTCACCCCTTCAGAATCATAAATAGTGGCATCAAATACCAAACGTTCCTGGGCTAACTGGTTAGTCAGTGCTAACAAACGCTCTTGATCCTGATCGGCAATCATGCTGCTCGCAGAGAGCGATGCTTGCGTGATCAGCACTTTAGTCAGGGTTTCCAACTGATTGGCCTGAATCCGTTCGTTGCCTTTACTGATCACAACACTGTTTTTGATGGTGGTGAAAAACATCGCCGCCAACAGGAGGACTGCCAGGATACGAATCACCATACGGAAGGAAAATAAAGAGCCGTCCATACACTGTTAACCCAAAGAAAAATAAGACTGGGCTCATATTGAGACTTGCGTTTTTAAATTGCAATAGGGTAACGTCAGGGAATCCCAACAAAGGAAAGTGGACATGGACGCTTTGAAAACCTTAACTATTAAAAAACATACGACTTTGCTCAACCGTCTGCCAGAAACCCGTTTTGCTAGCCAGTTAGATAAATCCAAAGCCAACTGGATCATTTTTGGCGAGTTTCTGTCGCCACAGCAATTTGATGACATTGATTTTTTCACTGGCCAGTACAACACCATCGTGGAAACCTGGAAAGTGGGTCATTACGACGTCGCGTTAATGGCGGGTGAGTTAACGCCGGAGCATGAAACCATCCTCAAAGGTCTGGAACTCGATTTCGCCCGCATCTCGGAAGTGCCGGATCTGTCCAAACCGGGGCTGATCGTATTGGACATGGACTCCACGGCGATTCAAATCGAGTGTATCGATGAAATTGCTAAGTTAGCCGGCGTGGGGGAAGAAGTGGCGGAAGTGACCGAACGCGCGATGCAGGGAGAACTGGATTTCGAACAGAGCCTGCGCCAGCGAGTGGGCAAACTGAAAGATGCCGATGCTGCAATTCTGGAAGCGGTGCGCAGTGAACTGCCATTGATGCCTGAACTGCCGGAACTGATTGACACATTGCAGTCGTTTGGTTGGAAAACAGCGATTGCCTCAGGCGGATTTACCTATTTCTCGGATCATCTCAAACAGATGTTGTCACTGGATCATGCTCAGTCCAACACGCTGGAAATTGTCGATGGCAAACTGACGGGGCAGGTGTTGGGCGATGTGGTGTCGGCGCAAACCAAAGCCGATATTCTGGTTGAACTGGCGCAGCAGTTCGATATCGAAATGCACAACACGGTTGCCGTCGGCGATGGTGCCAACGACTTGGTGATGATGTCCGCCGCGGGATTGGGCGTGGCGTATCATGCCAAACCGAAAGTCGAAGCGAAAGCGCAAACCTCGGTTCGTTTCTCGGCGTTGGGCGGCGTATTGTGTATTCTCTCCGCTGGTTTGGTGAAGCAGCAGAAGCTGAGCTGGAAAGCGCAGCCGTAATTGATGCGAAATGATGAAAAAAACGAGGCGTGATGCCTCGTTTTTTATTGGGTCAGTTCCAGACGAATCAACACTTCTTCGGTGATATCAATGATTTCACCAAAGCCGATGATTGCGCTGAGTTCTTTCTCCAGCGATTTGGCGTGTGGCATGCTGATTTGGGTCAGTTCATTGAGGTCGCTGCGCATTAACATCGTGATGGGGTCAAACACCGGCACACCGCTGACTCGCAGCACGTAAATTTCGCCCATGTGCTGCGCACGAGCAATAAACTGCATTCGCTCTTTGGTGTTGGCAAAATCATTCACCAGCCTTGATTCAATCGACTGAATGCGTGAACCAAACTTCATTGCCGCGATGTAAACCTCGTTATATTGGGGCTCGGCACCATCAATGCGCCGCATCGGGGTGGCGAGTAAAGAGTTGGTGTGTCCTTTGAAGATCGGCTCAAGTGAAATTCGGTTCTCGTGTCCGAGTTTCGCCAGCAGCGCCAGATGGGGTGGCAACGGGTAGTTGACGCCGATGACGCGTGGTCTCAGGTTGGCCCCCGATTTCTCGACAAAAATCGGTGTGCTGACCATTTTGTCCAGCAGGATGTTGTGCAACCCTTCCAGCAATGACTGACTAGGCAGAATCTCTTCTTTACGTAGCAGCTTGTCCTGGTTGTTTTCGATGATGCTGTTAAAGAAAGCAATACTCTTAATGGTTTGCGTATTCTCTTCAATCACCATTTGCAGGCGGCGGCCTTCCGGACTGATGCGTATCACTTTATAAGGCAGCGCATCCAGTGGCAGCTTTTTGTCATATAGCTTCAGTTCCTGGAAGTTCACATTCACCATATCGCCGGCTTTGAGGTCCACAGGGCTACTGAGGATCAGACTCAGGCCGCGTTTAGACAGATCGACCGTAAAGCCCTCAGCCAAAACTTGGTCGTTAAGGTGAAGTTGCAGCGGCGTGCGGAACTTATAACGTGGCTCTTTACGGCGAGTGCGTGCATCGAAATAGATGTTGAGCGGCATGCCTTCGACTTTACGCGGGTGGCGGAAAGGGTTGAGCTCGCTGCTTGCTAAGGCGGGTTTGTCCACCAACAGGTAATCTTTCGCTGAGCTGACATCACTCACTTCCTGCAAAATACCGCAGTGGGTGAGTTCGCTGGAGTGATTGGCCAGTTCTTGCGAATGTTTCGCCAGTTCAACGCGTTCCTCTTCAGAGAGCTCAAATACCGACAGGCGAAACGCTTTCCAGCTGTTTTTACGTGCACCGATGTGCCAGAACAGTTTACGTTGTTCGCGAGTCGCTTCTGGCATCATCATCGAAAAGAACAGCGTTTTGCCTTGGTGATCGTGCTTGAAGGCATAGAGTACGTTGTTGCTGCCACGAATGCCGGGTTTGGTCAGCATCTCCATGCGGCTGTTGTTGAACAGGCTGCCCAACGCTTGCTGATTGCGTTCATCCTGCCAGTATTGCCAGATAGGCTGGTTGTTTTCTGTCATCAACACCAGTTTGAGTTCGCTGCCACTGAAAAAGACCGGCAGGTTGGCGGTGTGTTTGAGATAACTGTGTTCGTACCCTCGAGTACGGGCGCGGATGATTTTGTCCTGGTTATCGTGTTTGGCTTTTTGCGCGTTGTTACGCAGTGATTCAAGGATCACTTGCTCAACGACGTTGGTCTCGGAAAGCTTAAGCGTGCGTAAAAACTTCACGGCATCGTTGTCGTAAGACTCTTCAATCGCCAGAATACGGTATTCGATAGGTTTGTTGAGGCCACCAATCTCTGAGGTCTGCTCAAGTTCGGTGAACAGCACCGAGATAACGTCTCCCAGTTTGTAATCAAACGCGGAAGGTACTTTGAACTTGGCGCCAGAGGCTGACAGATCAACACTCAGGCCGTGGACAACCTGTTCGCGAGTACGCAGGTGAATTTTGACCTGCGATGCGATTTTTAAACGGTTTTCCTGACGCTTGAGGTCATAGCCCAATTTCACCGGCTCAACTTCAAACGGACTGTCGGCGCTGGTGAGTTTTGATTGATTGAGGGTACCGCGTTGTTGCATGACCCGGAAGTTGTTGCGCGTGTTATACAGTGTATCCCACACCCCTTCGGTGTAGCTGCCGTATTTCTTCAGCCCTTTGTGATAGGCGTTAAAGGCCACATCATCGAGCCAGTGTTTGCGGCCATCCAGATCATACTCTCGGCATTCACCTTGCACCCGACCACGCAGGTCGATGCTTTTGTTACACGGCGCCATCACACGGTTGAGCTCCATCTTTACCAACAGTTTGACTGACGGTGGATGGCTGCTGGTTAATTGGTTCAGCAGGCGCTCGAAATCGGGTGAGTTAAACACCGGAATTAATTGTTCAGCGAAAGAGAGAATTTCAGATTGCTGCATATTTTTCTGTTAGAGTGTGGTTCTCATTCATGATACATCGGCTCTGGATGTAAAATCTTTAGCGATATGTTGCAGTGATTCAACATTTTATTAAACCTGTGTAGTCACAACTTAGACGATTTTTGAGGATTCATGGTTAAAGCAAAACGTGCGTATGTCTGTAATGACTGTGGCGCGGATTTTCCGCGTTGGCAGGGGCAATGTAATGCCTGCGGAGCTTGGAATACCATTTCTGAAGTTCGCTTGGCAGCGTCGCCACAAGTGGCGCGCAATGAACGCTTAAGTGGCTACGCGGGCAGTGCCACGGAAGCGGTAGTACAAACCCTGTCCGACATTAATTTGCAGGAAGTGCCGCGTTTTACCAGTGGCTTCAAAGAACTCGACCGTGTTTTGGGTGGCGGCGTGGTGCCGGGCGCGGCGATTTTGATCGGTGGCAACCCCGGGGCGGGTAAATCGACGCTGTTGCTGCAAACCATGTGTCTGCTTTCATCGCAAATGAAAACCCTGTACGTCACGGGCGAAGAATCGCTGCAACAAGTGGCGATGCGCGCGTCTCGTCTTGGGTTACCGAAAGAGCATCTTAAAATGCTGTCGGAAACCAACGTCGATCGTATTTGCCAGATTGCCGAAAAAGAACAACCGCGCATTATGGTGATTGACTCGATTCAGGTCATGCACGTTGCCGATGTGCAATCTTCGCCGGGCAGTGTGGCTCAGGTGCGCGAAGCGGCCACGGCTCTGACCCGTTACGCCAAGCAGAATAACGTAGCAGTGTTTATCGTCGGTCATGTGACCAAAGATGGCACACTGGCTGGCCCGAAAGTTCTCGAACACATCATCGACTGTTCGGTACTGCTGGATGGTGGCTCAGACAGCCGCTTTCGCACGCTGCGCAGTCACAAAAACCGCTTTGGTGCAGTGAATGAACTGGGCGTATTCGCCATGACCGGACAAGGGTTGCGCGAGGTGAGCAACCCGTCAGCGATTTTCCTGTCACGTGGTGAAGAAGCAACCTCCGGCAGCTCGGTGATGGTGGTGTGGGAAGGCACGCGTCCACTCTTAGTTGAGATTCAGGCGCTGGTGGATTACTCGCAGCTGGCCAACCCACGTCGCGTTGCAGTGGGTTTAGAGCAGAACCGATTGTCACTGCTGCTGGCCGTGCTGCACAAGCATGGCGGTTTGCAAATGGCGGATCAGGATGTGTTCGTCAACGTTGTCGGTGGTGTCAAAGTCACCGAAACCAGTGCCGACCTGGCCCTGTTGATGGCGCTGCTTTCGAGTTTTCGTGATAAACCACTACCAAAAGATGTGGTGGTGTTTGGTGAAGTGGGGCTGGCGGGCGAGATCCGTCCGGTGCCGAGTGGACAAGAAAGATTGAACGAAGCGTTCAAACATGGCTTTAAAAAAGCCATCGTCCCGATTGCGAATATGCCCAAAGGTGGCATTCCGGGAATGCAGATTCACGGCGTTCGCAAGCTGTCTGAAGCTATCTCCGCTTTTGATGAACTGTGAGGAAGCGAATTCAAAACGCTCGCTAAATATTTCGCTCATCGACTCGCGTCTTAGTGCCGGATCGCCTATATTTCATCAGCAGTAGGCGGACGTAAACTATTTTTTTTCAGCAAGTGTACGCAGGGGTATCAGTCTTGACGGATTGTGATATACTCTGCGCGCACTTTATACCTTATTAACAGAGTAAGACAATGGCAGATTTATCGAAATACAGAAACATTGGTATTTTCGCGCACGTTGACGCGGGTAAAACCACTACCACTGAGCGTATTCTTAAGCTTACTGGTAAAATCCATAAAACTGGTGAGGTTCACGATGGTGAATCTACTACAGACTTCATGGAGCAGGAAGCAGAGCGCGGTATTACTATCCAATCAGCTGCGGTAACTTGTGAGTGGAAAAAACACCGACTAAACGTTATCGATACTCCTGGACACGTTGACTTTACAGTAGAAGTATACCGTTCACTGAAAGTTCTTGATGGCGGTATCGGTGTATTCTGTGGTTCTGGCGGTGTTGAACCTCAGTCAGAAACTAACTGGCGTTACGCGAACGAATCAGAAGTTGCACGTATCATCTTCGTAAACAAACTGGACCGTATGGGTGCAGACTTCTTCAACGTTGTTGAACAAGTGAAGAACGTACTGGCAGCTAACCCACTGGTTATGACTCTTCCGATCGGTCGTGAAGATGACTTCATCGGTGTTGTTGACGTACTAAACCGTCAAGCTTACGTATGGGATGATTCAGGTCTTCCAGAAAACTACGAAATCAAAGAAGTTCCTGCGGACATGGTTGATCAAGTAGAAGAGTACCGTGAGCTTCTGATCGAATCTGCTGTAGAGCAAGACGACGAGCTGATGATGGCTTACATGGAAGGTGAAGAACCAACTGTTGAGCAAATCAAAGCATGTATCCGTAAAGGTACTCGCGATCTAGCGTTCTTCCCAACATTCTGTGGTTCTGCGTTCAAAAACAAAGGTATGCAACTTGTTCTTGACGCGGTAGTAGATTACCTACCAGCTCCAACTGAAGTTGAACCTCAAGATCTGACTGATCCACAAACTGGTGAACCAACTGGTGAAAAAGCGATCGTTGATCCAGAGCTGCCACTGAAAGCGCTAGCATTCAAGATCATGGATGACCGCTTCGGTGCTCTGACGTTCATCCGTATCTACTCTGGCCGCATGAAGAAGGGTGACACCATCCTTAACGCTGCGACTGGCAAAACTGAACGTATCGGCCGTATGGTTGAGATGCAAGCGAACGACCGTACTGAGATCACTGAAGCGCAAGCTGGTGACATCATCGCAGTTGTTGGCATGAAGAACGTTCAAACTGGTCACACTCTGTGTGATCCAAAACACGAATGTACTCTTGAACCAATGATCTTCCCAGAGCCAGTAATCTCTATCGCTGTTGCTCCTAAAGACAAAGGTTCAACTGAGAAAATGGGTATCGCGATCGGTAAAATGGTTGCAGAAGATCCATCGTTCCAAGTTGAAACTGACGAAGATTCAGGCGAAACCATCCTTAAAGGTATGGGCGAACTTCACCTGGACATCAAAGTGGACATCCTGAAACGTACTTACGGTGTTGAACTGGAAGTAGGTGCTCCTCAGGTTGCTTACCGTGAAACTATCACTAAAGCAATCGAAGACAGCTACACGCACAAGAAACAGTCTGGTGGTTCAGGTCAGTTCGGTAAGATCGACTACCGTATCAAACCAGGTGAGCCAAACTCAGGCTTCACTTTCAAATCAACTGTAGTTGGTGGTAACGTTCCTAAGGAATTCTGGCCAGCAGTTGAGAAAGGTTTTGAGGGCATGATGGCTCACGGTGTTCTTGCAGGCTTCCCAACGCTTGACGTTGAAGTTGAACTGTTCGACGGTGGCTTCCACGCAGTTGACTCATCTGCAATCGCATTTGAAATCGCAGCGAAAGGCGCATTCCGTCAATCAATGCCAAAAGCAGGCGCTCAGCTTCTAGAACCTATCATGAAAGTTGACGTGTTCACTCCAGAAGATCACGTTGGTGACGTAATCGGTGACCTGAACCGTCGTCGTGGTATGATCAAAGACCAACAAGCTGGTGCAACTGGTGTTCGTATTAAAGCAGACGTTCCTCTATCAGAAATGTTCGGCTACATCGGTACTCTACGTACTATGACTTCAGGTCGTGGTCAGTTCTCTATGGAGTTCGAAAAATACTCACCATGTCCAGCAAACGTTGCTGAGAAAGTGATTGCTGAAGTTAAAGAGCGTAACGCTAAGAAGTAATTCTTGAGTTAAGCATTTAACAACAAAGCCCCGTTGGTGAAAGCTGACGGGGCTTTTTCTTTGGCTCAGCTTTAAGCTCTCTACGCGGCAAACGAGAGACACTGTCTAAAGTTCGAATTGTGTTTCCCGAATCTCACCGATGTAAGGATAGCGCTGCTGGAACTGTGCGATTTCTTCTTTCAGCCAGGTATGAAAAGCCTGAATCTTTGGACGTTTGAAGTAACCACTTGGCGCACACAGATAAAATTGAAAACGCGGTTTTAAAGCGACGTTTCCCACCTGAACCAGCTTACCTTCTTCAATGTATCGGCATGCTGTCGCGTGTTTCACCAAAGCTACCCCCTGAACGGCCAGTGCGCCTTCCAGCACAAATTGAGAACCGTTGTACTGCAGAGTCGACTTACTACTGTGATAGCCCAAGTTACGCAACCATAATCCCCAATCCATATCCGGCCATATATCCTCGATGAGATCAGCGCGCACCAGATCATCCAATTGATATATATTGTGTTGCTGCTGATAAATCGGGTGACAGACTGGGTAGAGCACTTCATCCATCAGCCACTCGGAATGGACGTTCTTGTAGTCGCCGCGGCCATAGCGGATGCAGACATCCACACTGGAGTCCTGAAAATTCACCAGATCGCTGGTAGGTTCAATTAATAGTGAGATTTCGGGATGTTGGGTTCGAAAATCGCCGATGCGCGGCACTAACCAATGCTGAGCGAAAGAGGGCAGAGTTGAAATCGACAATTGATGCGGCGAAGGATCTTGGTTGATCAAGCGAATACCTTCCTGCAGGTGAGCAAAGCCTTTCTGAGCCTGTTGATACAGCACACTGCCTTCATGGGTCAGATGAATTTTTCGGTGTTGGCGAACAAACAGTTCAGCCCCAAGCCACTCTTCTAATAGGCGAATTTGTTGGCTGATGGCCGCTGGTGTCACAAACAGCTTTTCCGCTGCGACTTTGAAACTGCCTGTTTCGGCGGCTGTATAAAAATAAAACAGCCCTTGAAAAGGCGGGATACGTTCACTCACATTAGTTTTCCTTAACTGAATGGCAAGATCTATCGTTTGTCGGGATAACGATTAATGACGATTATTAGTCATAACAAATCAGGGTTCAAGGGGGACTTATGAACGTTACTCAAATCGAAAAATCATATACTCAGCACCAATTACCAAGTTATTCAGTTAATACTTTCTTGAGTCAGTTAATGCAATGGCGACAAAACTACCGCACTCGTCGTCAGCTGCGTGACTTGCCGCCGCATCTGTGGAAAGACCTGGGTCTTGAGCGTGAGCAGATTGAGGCAGAAGTTAACAAAAGCTTCTGGCGTTAAAGCGGTGCTTGCTGTCTCAGCTCCCGTCGCAGCCAGTCATTGAATGCTTCAATACGGGCTGCGCGGGATGAAGAAGGATCGCTGATCAAGCTGTAGCGCACACCGGGTGTTAATCCGACAGAGAACGGTTTGACTAACAGGCCACGGGCAACAAAATCATCAGCCAGACTGTCGGTCGCCAAACAGGCTCCATGACCTGCAATCACGGCATTCAGAGCCATGTCGAAGGTACTCACTTCCATCCATTGAACGGTATCTTTGGCCATGACGACGGACGCTTGTCTGAACCATTGAGACCAGGAAAAACTCTGTGAGTCGAAGTGGATCAGCCAGCAGTTCAGCAGTTGTTCCGGCTCGGAGAATTTCATTGAGTTAGCCAGCTCAGGTGAACAAAAGGGATAGACGGGCTCTTCAAACAACATCTCTTGGTGCAAGCCAGGATCATTGACCTCTTCATCCCCTTGCCATATCGCCACATCAATCGAAGTGTGGCGAATATTGGGTGTATCGCAGTCGGTAATGAGGCGGATCGGAATATACGGATGCTCCATCGTGAACTTCCACAATCTTGGCATCAGCCAGCGTGAAGCAAATGAAGGTGGAGTACGCACACACAGTACGCCTTCAACCGGTTCGCTTTGAATTTGATTAAGACCAGTGATGATTTTCTCAAAGCCACTGCTGACTTGTTGGTAGAGCGTTTCACCTTGTTTGGTCAGTTGCATTTCTCGGCCCTGTCGGACGAAAAGTTTGCAACTCAGGCCTTCTTCCAGTTGACGGATTTTCTGACTCACGGCGGCTTGAGAAATAAACAGCTCTGTAGCGGCAGCGCTGTAGCTTCGAAGGCGTGCTGCGACTTCAAAATAGCGTAAGCCAGCAAGGTGTTTGAGGCGACTGTCCATAATCTCTGCTTATAGTTGGTGTGTTAAATGATCGTTCGTATCGCGTCAGCGTCCTTTTCATAATACGGGCTATGCGGTGGTGGGTACAGGAAGATATGTATGGAAAAGGTTATTCAAGTTAAGCAGCAATATTCTGTTATTAGAAAGATAAATAACGCGATTCGGCAGATTTTGGGCATGGAGAAGGAACTCCGACGAGTATTACCAGAACCAGAAAATGCCCATCTTAGACGAGACATAGGGTTAGAAGAAGTCGGTGACAACGCTCGTGATTATCAGCGTTACTTATAGTGAAAATGAAAAAGGAGCCCTCAGGCTCCTTTCCAATTATTCTTCCCAGACGACAAGCTGACCTTTGGGCCAATTTTGTCCGACTTCATGGTATTTTTGTTCCAACACGTGACGCTTAATTTTAAGCGTCGGTGTCAGAATACCGTTGTCGATACTCCATGGCTCTTTGATCATGAGTACGCCCTTAATTTGTTCATGAGATTCCAACTCGTTGTTCATTTTATCAATCACTTTGCGAGTTGTGCGTTCATAACGTGCCCGGTCAAAGTTAGGAAAATCATGAGGGACGACCAATAGAATAGGAGCGGGGAGCCCAAGACCAATCAGGCACATCATCTCTACCCGACTGTACTCAAACAACTTTTTCTCGATCGGTACGGGGGAAACGAACTTACCTTTCGCTGTTTTGAAGGTATCCTTTTTACGCCCTTGGATAGTCAGATAGCCTTCAGCATCCAACGAGCCAATGTCTCCGGTGTGCAACCAGCCTTCGCGATCAAAGGATTCTTGGGTGGCAATATCATTTTTGTAGTAACCGGAAAATAAGCCTTTGCCCTGAACCATGATCTCTCCGTCAGAGGCAATCTTAAGGTTGATCCCCGGCCCGGCTTGCCCGACCGTTCCGATTTTATCGGCGCGGAATGGGTAGTTGATCGTGCTGTAAGCAAATGACTCGGTCATTCCCCAGGCTTCGGTAATGTTTAAACCAACACTGTGATACCAGGAAAGCAGTGCTGGGGACACCGGTGCTGAGCCACAACCCAGCACTCGCGCTTTATCGAGGCCAAGGCCATCAGCCAGTTTGCGTTTAATCAATGTATTGACGAACGGTATCTTAAGCAGGATATCAAGTTTTCGTTGCGGCAACTTATCCTGAATACGTTGCTGGAACAGGGTCCAGAGTCTCGGCACTGAGATGAACAACGTCGGGCGCTGCATTTTGACATCTTCAATAAAGGTATCGAGTGATTCCGGAAACGCCGTCGGAACGCCACCCTGAATTGAGCTGCCAAAGATGTAAACTCGTTCGGTAATGTGCGCTAAAGGCAAATAGGAGAACAGACGGTCATTTTCCTGAATGCCGATGTGTCGAATCAATTGCTGAACCGACCAACTGAACGCGCCGTAGGTCAGCATCGCTCCTTTCGGTAATCCCGAGGTTCCCGAGGTGTACACCAGCGACATCAACTTGTCATCGTAGTGTTGTGGACGACTTTCACTTGGCGGATAGTGCGCGATAAGATCCTGATAACGATGCTGACACGTTGGTGCTGAATCGTATGGCAGGGAGACAGTGATAAGATCGGGTATTTCTGTAAGTACTTGCGATGTTGCTTTTGCATCATCAAGCTTACCTGCGATCAAGATTTTACTTTCACTGTGAGAAATACAGTATTCGATCGTATCGGCCCCTGCTGTGGGGAAGATGGGAACACTGACGAAGTCACCCAGCATGAACGCAAGATCGCAGATAAACCACTCGGCGCAGTTTTTTGATATTAAAGCAATCTTATCGCCCGGTTTTGCACCCAGATCGCGCAGTGCTGAGACAAGACGAAGTGCTTGATCCGCAACGTCGGCATAAGTAAATTCAACGAATTGTCGGTTGATAATTTGCTTGAGATAAACCTCATCAGGGCGTTCCCTGGCCCATTTCAAAATCATCTCATTGGGTGGTGGGAGAGCACTGGTCGGTTTGCTTAACTCGTTAGGCTGAATCATTCTCTAACTCCATGTTATTGGCAAAACTGTTGTTATTTTTATGTTAATTGGTTGTTAAATATAGCAGTTTGTTTTGCTCTGGGGAAGCTTTGCTCACACGCAGTTACAGAATTTATTAAGAGTGGATCTGGCGGAAAACTCCCGGGCTAATACCCGTTTTCTTTTTGAAAATTCGAGAAAAATAGGAAACATCATGATAACCACACTGGTAGGCAATAAAGGCGATTTTGGCATTTCGCTCATCGACCAATAGCCTTTTCGCCATGGCAATCCGCTTGTTGCAAATGTAATCACGAAAACTAATCCCGATGACTTTGTGGAATAATTTGGAGAAGTAGGAAACGGAGTAGTGGCAATACGCTGCGATGTCTTCTTCACGAATTTCCTTGGTAATGTTGAGTTCGATATAGCGCAGAATATCGACCATTTCTTTGCTCATACTTGCGGATGAAATAGGACTTTCTTGCAACTTGGGCGAAAAAATATGTTTGTCAAAACTCATATGCAGCTTTTGACATAATCCAATCAGGGTAATTGAAGGGTCATCAACGGAAATATCCATAATCCCGAATATCGACTCATGATGGCCGATAGAGTTCTCGTAGCTTCCATCGTGAATAATAATCAGATACTTATGTAAATTGGCACACATCTTTATTGCTGTCATGAGTAACTCCTGACAGCGAGGCTTCTGATAGAAAAACAATGCATAGTGAATGTTGGGTTCACTAAGGATTGAAACGTCGCTTCCGTGTTCCACCAGCTCAAAATGGTGTCGGCAAACATCCTGAACTCGCTTAGGTAAAAAGTTTACCGGGCTTCCCAACCAGTGTCCTTCCAGTTTTCCTGCCATAGTTTGCGCTCGCATCGTTCTTATCGTTAACCCTTTGGAATAAGGGGTTTTGTAGTTAAGCCTAGAATCATGGCAGCAAAGTGCAAGTCGACTTACCTAAGTATGAGGTCCGATTGATAGGCTTCTTTGCTATTCAACATACAGCCCAACAAAAAGGGATGTAATCTGTGAATTAAGTTTCACAATTGAGAATTAAATCGCTCGCAAAAATACCCGGAGAGATAAATTCTTTGCAGAAAAATGTGCGTTTCAGGTCACGATCTCCTATCTGCCAAATCATTCAGTTCAAGTGTCGCAACGGTTAGTGCCAAATAAACGGGGTCAACTCATTACTTTCAGTGATGGTTAAGCAAACTTTTACATGAGATCTTGAATAAAAAAGTACCAAAAGAAGACAAAAAAGTCCTAACAGCTATTGATAGAACTATCTAGATTCAAAGGGAACCATTCAGGAAGGAGACCAGAAAATGAATAAGTTCACTAAGTTCGTTAAAGACTTTTGGCAAGATGAAGAAGGCCTGTCTGTTGTTGAGTATGTAGTCGGTGCGGGTCTTTTGGTTGCAGCGTTGGCTGTCGTGTTCTCGGGTTGGGGCTCTACCCTGCAATCTGAGCTGGATGCCATCTTCTCGTAGACAATCAATCATTACAGATAAAAATTACATATGAGCCTTATAGTTTGGACTATGTTGTTTGTAGTTGGTGTATATGATGCGAGACAGCATCGTATACCCAACTATCTGCTTGCTCTGCTGATTTTAGCGGGGACGATTCAAACCGTCTTAGTGAATGAGTCTTATGGCTTATTCGCAGGTCAAGTTGGAGCAATGGTGATGGTGTTTTTCCTCGCGTTGCTATGCAATTTGGCGGGTTGGATGGCACCAGGTGATGTTAAGTTGTTGGCTGTCGTTGGATTCTTAACCGGCTTCGGTCATTTGGCTGATACGTTTTTATATATCGGTCTCAGTGCTGTCTTTATCGGTGTCATGTACGGAGTACTGAATTATTTACTTCAGTACAAATCAGCTCTCAGTGCGGGAGACATTGTGAGTAAAGTTCACTTGTCTGGACCGCTATACACAAAGCTAAGTCGAAAAAGTTTGAAACGTCCTAAGGGTAATGATCTTGTTATGCCATTGGCGCCTGTCATCGTTGTCGGTGTTGCATTAGCACAATATGCCCAGAGCTCTTTCTAAAGCGCTACTATGACAAGGAGTCATTATGGCAACAGTGGTATCCCAAGATCTTCACCGATCCGCCCTGACGCCTCAAGCTTCTGCGCCGAAGGTTCCTACATCTTTTGAAGATCTCAAAGTCCCGAGAGCAGTATTGGAAAATCTGCTGCTGAAGCATTTAGCCGCTTACCCCAAATCGGATGTTCTACAGCTTACTCGGCATATGGCAATTAACAGCCACATGATTGAAGACATTATCGCAACACTGAGGCAAAAGTCGCTGGTAGAAGTCTTTCAAGCAGAACAGGCTTCTTATTTAAGCCCTTCTACAGGGCATGTCCGTTACGGCTTGTCTGAAACAGGTATGCGAGAAGCTGATGCGGCATTTGCCAAAGATGCGTACTTGGGGCCAGCCCCTGTCTCTCTTGAGGACTACAATGCGATGGTCCAGGCTCAGGACGTTCGATCTAAAATTATTACGCGTCCTGACGTCGAGTTTGCATTGAAGGATGTCTATGGTGCAGAACGATTAGTGTCTGTACTTGGTCCCGCTATTAACTCTGGCAGAGCTTTGCTCCTTTATGGAGATGCAGGGACGGGTAAGACGTTCGTTGCGACAAGAATCCTCAATTCTTTGAACACATCTGTGTTCGTACCTTATTCCGTGTATGCCATGGGTAACATCATCAAGGTGTACTCAAGACAGCACCATCGTGCCGTTGACTCAAATGGTCAGACTCAATCGGTATCGTATAAAGATCAGTATGATCGCCGTTGGGTTCTGTGCGAACGCCCCAGTATTCAAGTGGGCGGCGAACTGACCATGGATATGTTGGAAGTGAATCACACTGAACACAACAGAGTCTGGATGGCGCCACTACAAATGATGGCCAACAATGGCATTTTCATTATTGATGACCTGGGACGGCAACCAATGCCAGTAGCAACCTTGCTCAACCGTTGGATCGTCCCCATGGAATATTTTTATGACTACTTGTCTTTGCCAAATGGCCAACAAATTACTATTCCTTTCATATTGACGCTGGCTTTTTCGACGAACTTAGATCCCGAAAAAATCAGTGACCCTGCATTTTTGCGTCGGCTAGGTTACAAAGTTCAGTTTCATCCTCTGGAGCAATCTGAATACCACGCATTGTGGGAAGAAATGGCTTCTAATCGAAATTTACAGATCCATGCATCGTCTTTCGAAGTGTTACATAGCCTACACAGACAACATGCTGTGGGTTTTTATCCCTGCTTGCCGAAAGACTTAATTGGAATCAGTCGAGACATCATAGCGTTTGAAGAAAGCGAACCCCTTATTACTCCGGTCATTATGGAGCGAGCGTGGGAAGTTTACTTCACAGCAGATGGCAAAGGAGGAGGTGCTCGATGAGTCGCAGTCAAGTGATTTTGTTATTTCTGTTATCTATTGTATTTGGTCTTGGAGCGGTCTTCTTTGCGAAACAATGGATGGATAGACAAGTTCAACCTCAAACTGAAGTTGAAGTCGTGGAGCGTGTTCCTGTGGTTGTGGCTTCTCGTGAAATTCCGGTAGGCACAGTCATTGAAGAGCAACATTTAGCGACTCGTTTATTGGAAAAATCTTGGGTAGAGGATAACCAATTTTCGAGTACAGAAGGTGTTGTTGGGAAAATAGCCGGTTCGGACATGTACACCAACGAAATTATTGTTGCTCAGCGCCTAACTACACCGGGAGAAGGGGCTACCCTCGCTGCTCTGATTCCGGAAGATAAGCGTGCGGTTACTATTCGTGTTAACGATGTTATTGGTGTGGCTGGTTTTTTGTTACCCGGCAATAAAGTTGACGTTTTAAGCACGGTTCAGTACAGCAAAACCTCAGCCAATACGACCACTATCTTAAAAGACATCCGTGTTCTTGCTGTCGACCAGACGGCCAAGACTCAAGAAAATAAGCCGATTATTGTGCGGGCTGTAACGTTAGAAGTTTCTCCTAGAGAAGCTGAAAAACTGTTGAGTGCCAAAAGTAAAGGAGACATTCAACTTGTTCTGCGTAATCCCCATGCAGTGGAAGAAAAGGTTGTTAAATATGTGCCACCGCCAAGTGTGACTATTATTAAAGGAACCGATTCATCCAACATTCGTGTGAAGAATTGAGGTGTGTTATGAGAACGATAATTACAACATTGGCATTATTCTTTGCATGTAGTGTTTGGACTGTTTCTGCAAGCCAATCGGGTGAAACGATAACGGTGCCGCATCATAAGTCTACGTTTGTAAAACTGCAACGCAGTGCCAGCCGAGTCTCTCTTGGTGATCCGCAAGTGTTAGATATTGTTATGCTGAAATCAGATGAGCTATTTCTGATCGGTAATAAGCTGGGTTCGACAAACTTAATGGCCTGGGACAGACAAGGCAGACTGATTGAATCGATTAATATTGAAGTTATTCACGATGTAAACAGCCTGAAAGCGAAGCTCTACGAATACATGCCGGACGAAGGTATCAAAGTGCAGAGCTCGCAAAATCGCTTGATTCTGAGTGGGTTGGTGAGTTCACAAGAGAAAATGAACTTAGCCCTGCGATTGGCCGAGACTTATGCGCCAGCACAAGCCGTCGACAAAGCAACAGGCTCTCGCAATGAGGACGCAAGTACAACGGGGGTCGTCAACCTGATGACCATCGGTGGTGCTCAGCAAGTTATGCTTGAAGTCACAGTGGCTGAAGTGCAACGCAGCTTAGTCCGACGTTTTGGTGCCAATTTTAATTTCCTGCAATCTAACGGTAACTTTTCCATTGGCGGAACATCCGCTGGCGGTGGGATAAGTGGTGTGACACCAGTGTTCAATGATTTAGGCATCGATAGTACGGGTTTTCTGTCAACCTTTATGGATGGTAATACATTGTTTTCCATTGCTTTAGATATCGCGAAAGAAAACGGGGTCGCTAAAGTGCTGGCTGAGCCAAATTTAACCGCGTTAAGTGGTGCCAATGCAGAGTTTCTGGCCGGGGGAGAATTCCCTATTCCTGTACCCAACGATAACGGTATTACCATTGAGTATAAAGAGTACGGGGTTGGCTTAAAATTTGTACCAACGATTCTGAGTGACAAAAAAATCAACCTAAAATTGGCTGTCGATGTCAGCGAAGTGGCGTCCTCTTCGGCTCTGAATTACACGGCGGTTGGTACCAATGCGGTCTACTATATCCCACCGGTGACAAGACGCAGCGCTTCTTCCACTATTGAACTCGCTGATGGGCAAACGATAGGTATTGCTGGCCTTCTCAGTGAGAACACTCGTGATTCAGCCAACAAAATGCCAGGTCTTGGTGATATTCCTGTATTAGGTCAACTTTTCAACAGCCAAGAATACATTTCAGGCCAAACCGAGTTAGTCATTCTGGTGACACCAAGACTCGCCAAACCTATCGATCGCTCAAAAATCACCTTACCGACAGACGCATTTGTTGAGCCTACGGACTTGAAATATTACCTGTTAGGCGAAGGTGCATATCTTGCTAAACCCAAAGATGTGAAACGTACCAAGTCGTCTAAATATGATGCGATGGAAGATACCACCAAAGGTGGGTCTGAAGGCTCATTTGGTCATGATTTATAAGGAAAATATTATGAAAATTTCATCAGTGATTTTTCTAATAAGTGTTGTGCTCTTGACCGGATGCGCCAATGAACCCCGTTTGGGCTACTACGTTGCACAGTTGGCTTCAGAGCAAACATACAATCCCAACGCCACCCAAGAAAATCTGGGCTATATACCCGTTGGTACGGGTGAAAGAATGGAAGGCGTATACAAAACTTACACAGGAAAAGAAGTTCCGTTGGAGAGCGGCACTACGAGCCAGTTTATAGACGGTTTTAGTAGTGGTACTACCAGCAGTAACTAGTCGAGGTCGTTATGAAAACACAACGCCCACTTCGTGGAATACGTAAGCAGCGAGGTCTGGTTGTTGTGATTGTTACCATTGCATTGTTGCTACTGATTGCAGTCGCTGCATTTGCTATTGATATCAACCACGCACTGATGAACCGTACCAAGTTGCAAAATAGCGTGGATGCAGCCGCTTTAGCTGCCGCTGTCGTGTTGGACAAAGATGGTACTGAAGCTCAGGCTGATGCAATGGCTCGAGCGACATTAACTAAAATGTCTACGTCGGCAGGCAACTCTGAACTTGTGTTTGACGTATCTGATACAGCAAACATTCAAGTTCAGTTTTCGAATGACCCGATCATATTTCCGGCGTCAACATACTCAAGTTCTCCTGACGCTGATCGCTATGTTCGAGTGGTTGTTAATGAGTTGGACTTAGAGAGTTTCTTCTTTGCAAAAGTGATGGGAGTGACCAAGCGCTTGTCGGCCAGTGCCGTGGCTGGACCTAGCCCTGGTGGTAATGCTTGTAATATTGTTCCCATGGCCGTTTGTGAAGGGGATGATGCTGGGACAAATGGGTATGACGCTGGCGTAGTTTATGCGCTGAAAATTGCTGATCAAAGTGATCCCACCATGGGCTCGGGTAACTTCCAATTGCTTGATTTTGGCTCAGGTGCCAGTACCGTACGTGATGCATTGGCTGGAGGATACGAAGGTTGTGTTGATTTGGATGCTGGAGAGACAGTTGATACTAAACCGGGCAACACTGTCGGTCCTGTCGGGCAAGGGCTGAATACTCGGTTTGGTGATTATTCTGGAGGCGGTCTCAGTGCCACTGATTATCCGCCAGACCTATATGTTAAACAAACCTCTCCTACGTTAACTGACTCTGATGTAGGCAGCACACCAGCATGGGGATACGATGATTATCAATCCGATCTAGCTGGTGGGGTGTGTCCTGGGGATACGACAAATTGTAAAGCTAATGGTGATGCAGAACGGCGAATTCTTGCTATCCCGATTGTGGATTGTAGCGGGGCAACAGGGGGAACCAATAGTTTTTCCGTAACGGCAATAGGGTGCTTCTTTTTACTGCAAAAAGCGCCCAATTCGAATGGCGGGCATACCTCTATCTTTGGTGAATTCATCGAAGATTGTACGGTGAAAAACACACGCAATAATGGAACCAATACATCAAATGGTCCTCATCGAATCGTCCTCTACAAGGACCCGAATAGTGAGGAATCGTGACATGAAAAGGTTCGTTAAAAAACAAAAAGGCTTAGCTGCGGTTGAATTCATCATCACCGTTCCGCTATTACTCGTTCTGCTCGGCGGAATTATAGAGTTTGGCAATGCTTTCGTGCGTTACAACACGCTGAGCAAGCTAGTACAGAATGGTTGTCGATTTGCGGTGACTGATATTTATGGTACAGCATCGTCCGACTCCATTGCTGAGGTCGCGGACATTAAGAATATGGTGGTGTATGGAAATAAAGCCGGGACGGGAACTGCATTATTAACGACGCTGACTACTGCGAACGTTACCGTGACTCACGCAGACAAGTACGTGGTTGTATCGGCCAGCTACACCTACGTACCCCTTGTCAATATTCTGCCCGCTTCGCTTATGAATAATATTGTACTTAGTGCATCGGCTGTTATGAGGACGACATTATGAAAGTTGTTCGCCGTATACAGCGGGGTATGACCCTGGTTGAGTTTACTTTTTTGGCGTCTGTATTGTTGCTTATTCTGTTCGCTATTATGGAAATAGGCATGTATGTGTACTCAATTCAGACAATCAATAACATTACAAGAAAAGCGGCCCGTTTCGCGACAGTATGCGTGGTGTCAGATCCGGACATACCATCACTTGCACTTAATGATGGAGCGCCAGATGGTTTTACATCATCAAATTTGGTTATTGAATACTTGGGATCTGATGGTGCAAAAGTTGCTGAACCACCAGCATCTCACTATGCAGATATTTATTACGTCAGGGCACGAGTGACGGGATACAGCTACCAGTTTTCTGGGTTGTTAAGTTTTTTAGGTAACAGTGGCGTCGTATCAGTACCGGATTTTGAGACCACTTTACCTTCGGAGTCGTTAGGTATTTTACGTCCAGACTCTTCAGATCCTGACGATAAAACCGATTGCTGAGAGGGATTGATATGGGAGAAGCCGTGAAGTTATCGCGAGGTGACAGCAGTAATATCAGACTTAAAACCAGTTTATCGGTGTGGGTACTCTATTCTAGTGACCGATTTAAACTTCACATGATGAGTGAGTTATCGAAATGCCACAGTATTAGTTATGAGGTAATTTCTCTTCACGGTGTGATGTCTGAGAGCTTCAAACATTTTTCGCCGCCAGATTTGATCTTTGTTGAAACTGGACCAAATTGGGCGCAAAAAGTGATTGAGTTGCAGAATTATGAAAGTCCCGAGGTAGAAGAAGATGACGTGAATACCTCTTTAATTGTATTCGGTGATGAAAGCGATAATGGTGCATTAAAAATTGCTTTAAGAATCGGAGCCGCTGATTTCGTTTCTGACAGGTCCTCGTTAGAAGATCTTATTCCGCTGTTGAAAAATGCTGCTGAAGAAAAAATTGCGGCCAGAAAACTCGGTCAATTGTTTGTATTTCTCAATACCAAAGGTGGCTCGGGAGCGACGACGATTGCGCTAAATACCGCGGTTGAAGTCGCGCTGCAGCATAAAAATAAAGTGTTGTTGCTTGACCTTGATATTCATTTCGGAGTGATCATGGATTATCTCAATATCAATCCGGTCTACAGTATCAATGACGCTATCGCGAATGTCGCTGACTTAGATGAAATTTCGCTGCACAGTTTGGTTTCGAAGCACTCATCGGGATTACATGTACTAAGCTTTAAACATGAAAACCACAATGAGAATTTTGATAAAGCCATGCAACTAGGGAAATTGTTACCGACATTGATGGAATACTACCCCTATATTTTTGTAGATCTCTCGATAGGTGTCGATCGAATGTTTTCGCCAGTTTTATCTCATTCGTCGAAGGTTTTTCTTGTTACGCAACAAAACTTGGTGGGCATTAAAAATACATCGCGTATAGCGAAGTCGTTGATGCTCGAATACGGCATCTCTAAAGAACAGATAGAAATCATTGTGAACCGATATGAAAAGCGCCAGCAAATCAAACTGAAGGATATTGAGCAGACAATTACTGGTGTTCAAGTTCACATGATTCCCAATGATTTTAAAGCCGCCATTGAGAGTGCCAATTTAGGTAAACCCGTGGTGGAATCAAAGAAAAACAGTTCAATTACCAAATCGGTAATTGAGTTATCACAAACGTTAGCGCCTGAAGTGAAAGAGAAAAAAGGTTGGATTAAGCGTTTATTTTCCTGATGGATTAGGAGGGTTGCATGTTCTTCAAAAGAAAAAACATCAATGCCGAGTTTCAAGACCAGGTGCTAAAAGTTGATGATCTTCCTAATGTTGAGTCTAAATCAGCATTTTCGGAGTCCAGACCCAAGCAGGATGAAAGTCCTTTGGAGAAGAAATTACGAGAGTCTGAAACCAAAAATCGAGAAATCGATGATGCTCGTAAGCAGTTGGAGCAAGAACTGGCGGTCAAACATTATTACCACCAGCGCTTGTTGGAAACGTTAGACTTGGCACTGCTTTCCAGTCTGGAAAAAGACCGCGCAAGAAAAGATCTGCATGATGCCATTGTGCAACTAATGGCTGATGACCAAACGCATGCGTTGAGTGCTGAAGGCCGTAAGCGTGTGATCAAACAGATCGAAGATGAAGTGTTTGGTTTGGGGCCATTGGAACCGCTGCTACACGATTCAACGGTTTCCGATATTCTGGTTAATGGGCCTAAGAGTGTTTACGTGGAACGCCGCGGTAAACTGGAACGCACGCCTTATACATTCCTCGATGATCGCCACCTACGCAATATTATTGACCGCATTGTTAGCCAAGTTGGTCGACGTATTGATGAGGCCTCTCCGATGGTAGATGCTCGCTTGGCCGATGGCTCACGGGTGAATGCCATCATTCCACCGTTGGCTCTTGACGGGCCTTCAGTGTCGATTCGCCGATTTGCTGTAGATAAACTGACGATGGATAACCTTTTGTCGTTCAATTCATTATCTGAACAAATGGCTAAATTTGTAGAAGCTGCCGTCAAGGGAGAGCTGAACATACTGATTTCCGGAGGGACGGGTTCAGGGAAAACGACCACGCTCAATATCTTTTCTGGCTTTATCCCCAAAGAAGATCGCATTATCACCATTGAAGACTCGGCGGAGTTGCAATTGCAACAACCTCACGTCGTGCGTTTGGAAACGCGTCCGGCAAACCTCGAAGGCAAAGGTGAAATTACTCAGCGTGATTTGGTCAAAAACTCACTGCGTATGCGACCAGATCGAATCGTTCTTGGTGAGGTGCGCGGCAGTGAAGCAGTCGACATGTTAGCGGCCATGAACACCGGTCATGATGGTTCATTAGCAACCATTCACGCCAACACTCCACGTGATGCGCTCAGCCGGGTTGAGAATATGTTCGCGATGGCGGGCTGGAATATCTCGACCAAAAACCTGCGTGCGCAGATCGCTTCGGCCATTCATCTGGTCGTTCAGATGGAACGTCAGGAAGACGGTAAACGCCGCATGGTGAGCGTATCTGAAATCAACGGCATGGAAGGCGACATCATTACGATGTCGGAAATTTTTAAATTCCAGCGTCAGGGCATGGATGATGAAGGAAATGTCGTTGGTTACTACACGGCAACAGGTGTTATTCCTCAATGCCATGAATCGCTATCTAAACGGGGCTTCCATCTACCGTACGAAATTTTTAATGAGACGTACCAATAGGAGGTCTCTATGCAAGATATCACGATGTTTTTTGTGTTGCTGTTTTTTGCAGTTGTGTTCATTTCTCAGGCACTGATTCTGCCCGCTGCGGGGAGCAAGGCGAAGCACAAAGAACTGGCTAATCGTCTCAAAGAAACACAATCCAATCTTGACGAAGAAAGCCGTTCTTTGTTGCAAGAGCACTATCTGAAAAGCCTGACACCACTGGATCGCAGATTGGTGCAGGTTAAAGCCTTTGCTTCGTTGAAAAAAACAATTGAACTGTCGGGGTTTGATTGGTCTTTGTCACAAACGCTGGGTGTAACAACGATTCTGAGCTTAGGTGTAGGGCTACTTTTGCTCATTCTCGGACAGCTTTGGTATCTGTGTCTTGCTGCCGTCGCTTTCGTGTGGGTATGTCTGCACATGATACTGCAAAAAAAAATCTCTGATCGCTTGTCCAAATTTGAAGAGCAGTTACCAGATGCACTGGATATTATTCGTCGCATGTTACAGGCAGGCCAGCCAATCACTCAGGCATTCAATGAAGTCGGTAATGAGATGCCTGCACCGATTGGTATCGAATTTAAAAATACGTTTAACCTGTTGAATTATGGCTATGACATGCGTCTGGCTATCATGCAGATGGCAGATCGAACACCTACCGTATCGATGCTGGCATTTTCAAGTGCAGTTTTGTTGCAAAAGGAGACTGGCGGTAACTTGTCCGAGAACCTCGACAAAGTGTCTAAAGTTTTACGAGCCCGATTTAAATTGGCCCGAAAAATCAAAACCATTTCCGCAGAAAGTCGTATGTCTGCTTGGATTCTGGTGTTATCACCTTTTGTTCTGTTTGTGGTGATGTCCTTTCTGCGTCCGGATTACGTGGCACCCCTGTACGAAGACCCTCGAGGCATGGGGCTGATTAGCTATGGGGTTGTGAGCCTATTTATTGGCTCGTTATGGATGAGAAAAATTATAAATTTCGAGGTGTAATATGGACGATTTACTGACTGCATTATCCTCATTTCAACTGACCGAACAGAATGTCTTTCTCGGATTAATTTTAATCGCCACTGTGTTGTTGATTATGTCGGTTGCCCTTATTTTTGTTGGCACCAAAGCGCCTATCAAACGTCAATTAGAAGAAATCCGCAAAGAGAGTTCGGTTAAATCAGGTGGTCATCTCGCAAAAAAACGCGACCGAATTCATAACACATTAGAATCTATCGCGCCCATTATGTCGCCCAAGAATATTAAGGAACGGGAGAGTGTTCGTCATAGACTGATGCATGCTGGTTATCACGATGCCAGCGCACTCACGACCTTTTACGCATTAAAAGTGTTGTCGACTTTAGCTGGTGTGGCGCTCAGTGCTCTGCTGTATTTCCTGTATCCAGATATGAAAAATCTGAAGTTGGTTGTGATTTTCAGTGTGGCGATGGGATTGTTTTTGCCCAATTTTCTGTTGGATAGAATGGTGAAAAAACGCAAATCCCGCATCAAAGGCGGCATTCCTGACGCGCTGGATTTGTTGGTGGTATGTACGGAATCTGGCTTAGGTTTTAATGCTGCACTGCGCCGCGTCGCCGATGAATTGATGATTTCTCATCCAGATTTGGCTGATGAGCTTGATACTGTGTGTGCCAAAATTAAAGCTGGGGTTGAAATGTCAGAAGCGATGGCACAACTGGTAGAACGCACTGGCCTGATAGAGATCAGTGGCCTTGTCAGTATGCTCGCCCATGCTTCTCGTATCGGTGGCAGTATTTCTCAAACGTTGCGTGATTACACTGAAGACTTTCGAGATAAACGCAATCAAGAAGTTGAAGAAATTGCGGCAAAAATTCCAACTAAAATGATTTTTCCATTGCTATTGTTCGTCTGGCCTTGCTTTTTCATCGTCGCAGTGGGGCCTTCAATCCTGTCTTTGACTGCACATTTTGGACGCTGAGGTGATTATGATAAGACGCAGTACTATTTTCATCATGCTGATGATATTGGTGGGGTGTGCTTCCTCCCAGAATACTCCCAAACCTTTTGAAAACGAGCTTTACGATGGTCGGCCAGTCGAAACGTTTGATGCTGAAGCGGCACCAATGACAGAAGTGGAGGCGATTAAACGCGGCGATTATGCCCTCAAAGGTAACAATACCGATCTGGCGCTGTATGAGTATGTGCGCTCGCTGGATTTCCCTAACGCTCAATATAAAGACAAAACCCTGTACACCATCGGACGCATCCATCAGGCGAGAGGCAATTTAGCACTTTCAGAGAAAGCGTACCTGATGGCGTTGGAAGCCAATCCAAATAACATCAAAGTGCTTGAGCAACTCGGTTCAAACTACACCAAACAAGGGGATGTGGAGCAAGGGGAGAGCTATTTTATTCGCGCGATTAACGCAGACCAACTTCGTTTAGCGAGCCGTGAAACCATTGCCCTCAATAGCATTTCCATTGCCAGCATCGACAAACTCAGTAGTGATAATCAGTCTCCGGCATTGGCGTATATGGGGTTAGGCATTTTGTATGATGTTAAAGCCCAGCATGATGTTGCGAAGGCTCTCTACAAGCATGCACTAAGAATCGAGCCGAAATCCAGCAAGGCACTAATGAACATGGGGTATTCCTACTACATGAGTGGGGATTACGACAATGCGAAGCGCTATACGATGTCTGCGCTTGAGCAGGACCAAAACAACCAGCGGGCTCAGAATAATCTCGCTCTGATTTACTTGGCCAGTGGCGAAGAACAGCGTGCGCTGAATGTGTTTATGAAGTTTATGGACGCACCGGAAGCGCTTAATAACGTGGGCTATTTCCTGATGTTACAAGGAAAACCGGAAAGAGCGATTCCTTACTTGCAGCAAGCGATCGACAAAAAGCCATCTTACTACAAAGTGGCGAATGAGAACCTTGAGCGAGCGTTGTTAGAGGTACGGGCAAACGCGGCTGAGAAAGGCACTGCGACCACAGTTCAGTGATGCGGAGGTGTAAGCCTGTCTGAAGGATCCGGCTCCGGATAGGCTTCGATGACTTTCTTCAGAAATTCCTGATGGTAGCGCAGGGCATTGACACAATGTCTGTCCAGTTTGCCAGCCAAAACCATCTTCTCCAGTTCCAGCAATGCAAATGGGACGGACCAAGCTTGTTTGTAAGGGCGATGACTGGTTAAGGCATCAAACACATTGGCAACCGCAATGATGCGTGCGGATACCGGAATCTGATCTTGAGTCAGGCCATACGGGTAACCGCTGCCATCAAGAAACTCATGATGGTACGCCACAATTTCCTTCAACACAGACACACAAGGGTGATTGGGTGCTCCCATGTCATCGATAATGTGATTGATGATTTCCACCCCTTTTTCCACATGCCCGTTTAACTGTTCACGCTCATCGGCTTCTAACTCACAAGGTTTGGTCAGAACACTGGCGGGGACAGCCAATTTGCCGATATCGTGGCATTTGGAAAACTGACTGATATTCTCAATTGCCTCATCATCGAGATCGTAGATTGGAGCGACCTCCAGCGCGATGACTTTTGCATAACGACTGATGCGCTCTCTGTGCTCCCGAGACTCTTGTAAATGCTCGGGAGAATTGGCGTTTACATGATTGGCCGATTCCAATAACGTATGGACAAGGTCGTATTCCGAAGTGACCACGAAACGCAAAATCTCAATATAGGGTTTGAGCATGAAATTTTTCACTTCGCTGAAGAAATGGCTTTGGCAGGAGTTCAGGAAAATAAAACCAATGAACTCGCTATCGTGATAAACCGGGATTGCCAGCGATGAGCGAAACCCCTGATCGATAAGCCACTTGGTGTGTGGGTAGTTGGGCTTTAACTCCAAGGGGATGTCATTCACATAGCGACATTCGCCAGATTGGGCGCATAATTTCAACGCAGGCAATTCGGCTAACGGGAACTCGTAATGCATCAGTTCAAAACCGTGGAAGGTACTGTCGGCATAGGTTTTCAGCAAATCATTCTCTTTGTCATACAGAGCGAAAGAGATGCGATCAATTTCTGGTTCAGTGACTAACAATCGATGGTGGATATCGGCCAGTTGGTTGTTCAGTGTACCCGCCGTCGGAAAGTAACTGTGATCACCAGATTTGCTGTGGGTGTTCATGTTTTAGCCTCCATGCCTGCGCTTCCGTTCCCCAGTACTTAAGTTTAGGCCATGCACAGATGAAACGGCTAACAGAACACCAACAAAATCCACCCAAACTTGACTTAAATTAAGCTCAAAGAAATACCCGCAAGCGCAAAATAAATCACCATCAACAGAATGGGCAAACGAAGTATTTTCATCAGCACAAAGCCAAGCAGAATGGCGGCAATATCAAAGGTTGTCGATACAGCACTGCTGAATACCGGTTGATATAACGCAGCGATCAGTAAGCCGACAACAGAAGCATTCACCCCCGCCAGCGCTCCGTTAATGGCAGGGATAGCAGCTAAAGCACGCCAATGCTTAATCACACCCAGAAGCAACAGAAAACCGGGTAGAAAAATAGCCACTGTCGCGATAAGAGCTGAAGTGATTGGAGAGTCTGGATCTAGCGCATAACCCAAATAAGTCGCAAAAGTAAACATGGGGCCGGGAACCGCCTGAGCCGCGGCGTAACCCGTTAAGAATATATCTGAAGTTATTTGATCTCCCAGCGTATTTTGCAACAGTGGAAGCACAACGTGCCCACCACCAAATACTAAGCTGCCAGCCTGATAAAAGTGGTCGAACACACTGAGCAGTGAAGAATACGAGCTGACGAGAGGCAGACCGAAAAAGAGGAGCGCAAACAGCGCCAGAGGCACCCATGAAAGCGAATAGCCCTTGGTCGCTTCTTTGGGGGGAGCTCCTTTGAGCTGTGATGCACCAACCAGTGCGGCAACAATCAATACCAGCATTTGGGTGGTGAGAGTCGGTACGCAGAGCAATACGATAGCGGTCACTAAGCAGAGCAAAATGGTAAGTTTCTGGCGGCAGAAGTTCTGATACATACCCCAAGCCGCATCAGCGACAACCAGCACGGCCAGCAATTTCAAACCATGAACAATATGCAAAAACAGCGGCTGATTGAGTAGCTGGCTGCTCAATAACGCAATCAGCAGCATTAATATGACGGATGGCAGAGTAAAACCTAAAAAGGCTGCACACGCACCAAACAGGCCCGCACGCTGGTATCCGATTGCAAATCCAACCTGGCTTGAGCCTGGGCCCGGCAGAAACTGACTGAGCGCAACAATCTGAGCGTATTCGTCATCAGTGAGCCAGCCTCGCTTTTGAACAAACGCTTGGCGAAAGTAGCCGATATGCGCGGCTGGTCCGCCAAAGCTGACCCAGCCTAAAGTGAAAAAGGTTCTGAATATGTCTAACATCTTATCCTGCTTGCATGTCGCTTGTATCCTGATCGGCAATGTAGAAGGTGTGATTCTCAGGCTCAACTAGAAAGTTGTAAGAAAATACAGCAGTTTTATGACATTAGCGTGGGATATCAGACTTTTGAGTCAGCCAGCCCATTGAACGCCAAATTATGACAGTCAGCAATGTGCTGACATAACCATCGACAGCGTAATGCCAAGCTAAATGAACCGAACCAATTTGGATCATCAAGGCATAGCCCCATGCCAGATACCCCCATCTGCGATGCAATGCCGAAACCGCAAGGGCGAGCAATACCGCCATAGACACGTGCATACTGGGCATCGCAGATATACCTGAACCTATGCCTTGATCACGTGCTTCAAATTGATGCCAGAGCACATCCTGAATGTTCAATGCCCAGATCTCGGGAAGATGGTTTTGCTGTAGCCACTGGTTTTGCTCCTGAAGGCGCAGCATCAACGGAGTGTAGTAGTTGTAAGAGGAATTGAGGAGTTCTGTGTAACAAGGGCCTGCTGACGAAAGTAGGGTGGCTAGCACACAACCAAGCACTAACCAGCATGTGATGAAGGACAGAAAAAAACGTAACCTTATCGCCTGATTTTGTCGATACAAAATGAAGAACACCAGTACCCCCCAAATCACGAAAAACCACAGATTATAGAAAAAGTTGAGTATTAAGGTCGCCAGCGGGTGAGCAAAAATAGCGTGGGTGATTTCCCATGGTGATAAGCCAGCGTGCAGTACTTTGTCCAACTGATAAAACAACGCATCGTACTGATAAAACTGAATATCCGGAATGATGGATTTCATGTAGGTATAACTGGATAGCACCACACTGACACACAACAGGGTTAACAGGCATGCCAACGGGCGCGAGAGTGGTGAAAAGAAGGCAAGTACGGTTTTAAGCAGATGAACTGTTGGGTGTGCGATACGGTTTTTGAGCATGTGACAATAGAAGTATGTACACCAGAGCACAAACGTCATACTGGTTGTGTGTACCATCGACCCCAGATAGGTCGTAAGTCGGTAATGCAGTTTGGTCTCAATACCACCGAACGAGATTGCGCCATAGATGCAAAGAATCAGAATCAACACATAGAGATAGATGATCTTATCTTCGGCAAGAGTCAGTTTCAGGCTCTGCCACTCTTCATGCCAATTTGGGCTTGTGATTCGAAATTCCATTGAGCCACTCTGCTATCCATTTGTCATATCAGTTTAGTGCAGATTGCGACCGGCTTTGTTCAGTTTGCTAATTTTTCATTGTCAACTCACTCACTTATAAGTTTAGCCTTTAGTCTGGCGCGTGTTTATACATGGTTATAATATCGGTGAAACGTTTTCATTAATGCCAAGGGAGTCACAGCATATTGCTATGGCAAGTTGCTAAACTTCGTTCATTAATCTTTGTTGATTCTGGATGTTGGCGCATGAAATGGCGGTTGGAAGTCTGTGTTAGGGGAGTGAAATCGATGATCAAATATTCGGAGGTTTATCGTGGCTAACCCGTTGTTTGAGTCGATGACTCGCGAGAGTTTTCAAGATGGGCGTGTTGCCCAGCTCGTTGAGTTAAGCAATGTGCATGGAATGCGTATTGTCTTGATGGATATCGGTGCCACGTGGTTAAGTTGTCGGTTGCCGCTTGGCGAACAAGAGCGTGAAGTCGTGCTGGGCGTGGACAGCATGGCTGCGTTTGAATCTCAAGGTGCATTTCTTGGCGCGACGGTCGGACGCTACGCCAATCGAATCGCTCAGGCTCAATATGAGTATGACGGGCAAACTGTGCAACTGGTCGCCAGCCAAGGAGCCAACTGCTTGCACGGAGGTAAATTGGGCTGGAGCCATCGCCGCTGGACTCTGGTCAGCAAGTCAGAGCGGACAGCGGTGTTTTCTCTTTATTCTGCAGATGGCGAACAAGGTTTCCCCGGCAATGTGACCGCGTCAGTGACGTATGAATTGACTGACGCTAACGAAGTCTGCATTCGCTATCTGGCGAACAGCGACAAAGCGACCCCGATTAACCTGACCAATCATGCGTATTTCAACTTGATGGGGGCGGAGTCAGGGGCGAATGTGCTTGAGCATAAGCTGTCCATCAATGCGGAGTGTTACCTGCCGACAGATGAAACGGCGATTCCGCTTGGCGGGTTGCAGAGTGTGAGGAATACGGGATTTGATTTTCGCTACATGAAAACCGTTGGCCAGGATCTGATGAGCGACGAGCAGCAGGCTCTCGCCAAGGGTTATGATCACAGCTACTGGTTGAATGAAGAGTGCCGGCTGGGGGCTTGTGCAGCGACACTGGTATCCGATGACGAAAAGGTCACGCTCAAGGTCTTTACCGATAAACCAGCGATGCAGCTGTATAGCGGGAACTGGTTGCAGGGCACGCCGGGACGCAACGGGACAGAGTATAGCGATTACCAAGGACTCGCGCTGGAAACCCAGTTCTTGCCCGACTCACCTAACCATCCAGAATGGCAGCAGGAGAGTTGTATGCTGCTTCCTGAACAAGAATACGCCTATACCACGGTGTATCAGTTTCTGCTGACGGATGAGAGCCACTAAGACCACACGGTAAAGCGTGATTGGCCTCTGTCATGGGGGAGGTCTTACCACGTCAACGACGTGCGAGTCTTCATAGTTCCGTTCAAAGGCGCTTGTGCTTTTGTGCGGGCTTGCTAGTGTGAGCGATTATTTGCTTTCCGGAACTCAGCTATGGACTCAACCTTTCACACCGTCGGTTACGACGCATTTGCCAAGCTCGATTTGCGAGTGGGTATAATTCGGGACGTTAAAAGGCACGACAACGCAGACAAACTTTATATTGTGCAGATTGAAGTCGGGGAGCAGACATTGCAAACCGTGACCAGTCTGGTGCCGTATTATCGTGCGGAAGAGCTGATGGATCGCCAGGTTGTTGTGTTGTGTAATTTGGAGCCAGTGACCATGCGCGGTGAGATTTCTGAGTGCATGCTGCTGTGCGCAGAAACTGTTGATGGTGAAGAGAGTGTGCTGTTAACCCCTGAGCGTCCGATTGCCTCGGGGGTTCGTATTGTTTAACGTACGTTGGCAATCAGGTCATCAATGACTGAATGGTGCGCGGGTGAAACCCCAGCCAGATTGCCATATTTCGGCGCATGGCGATCGTTTTCCAGTGGATGATGCCAGCCGACGGTATGTTCGACAAAGTGACGAGCAAATGCTTCGGACACTTCCAGGCAGCCAGCCAGAACCGTATCGACATATGTTTGCACTATCGGGCTACGCTCGCACGGCGGTTGGTGCTGCTCGGTCACGTAAACCCAGATCTCCCGCTCGCGGTCAAATTCCGCTTCCGTTTCAATTTGTTCCGCTGTCAGCGCGATGCGTTGATAGCCGCGCTCGCGGCGGTCAAACTCTGCCAATGCGGCCTCATCAATTTCCAGTAATACACCATTGACCTGGCCCTCACCCGGATTCACCACGAGCGGTGAAATGACATAGCTGTCATCGATTTTGCCCCAGTAGCGTATCAAACCGTGTACGGTGGCGGGCAGAGCTTTTCCCGTGTTACCAGTAAGCTGACGGGATGCGGAATTCATCAGGCTTCCATAGCCAAAAATGTACATGTTGACTCCATTACCTCTTGTGCGCCAGTTGCAGTTTGAGTCTGCAAATGGCGCGGTTGTTTGTGTCTTTGTTCGCGAAATAAAAGGCTTGCCGCACTTTTCTCGCTATGGTTGTTTGCTGAAAAACTGCAAATGGCGCAGAATCCAGAATTCCAATCCAAAAATTGCCACCAGGCCTAAACAGAATACGCCAAATGCGACCGGTGATTCTGTGCCGGGAATGCCTCCCACGTTAACACCAAGCAGGCCGGTTAAAAAGCTGGTGGGCAGGAAAATCGCCGCAATGACCGAGAACAGATAGGTGTTCTGGTTCATTTTCTCGGCATGATACTGGCGCAGCTCGCCTTTGATGATCTCCAGCTCACTTAGGTAAAAGTCCAGCGTTTCGTTGATGCGCGTGATGGTGTTGACGCTGTGACGCAGGCGTAAATGTTTGTTGCTGGCCAGCGGCACACTGGAATTCTGGTAATCATCGATGGCGTATTGCTGCGGCTTAATGAAGCGTTTGATTTTGAGCAGCGCTTTGTGCGTATTCATCAGCTCTTCGCTGAGCTCAGTTTCGTCATCGAATGCCGTGATCTTGTCTTCCACCAGATCCAGATAGCTGTCGATATTGCGGTTGAGGCCATCGACGATACCCAGTACCAGTTCCGCCAGACTCTTAGGACCGTTGCCTTCGAGTAGCGCATTGCGTAGCGTATTAATGGTTTTGGATGGAATTTTGCGGCTCGAAATCAGTGCGCCGTTGTAATACAGAATACGCACACTGAGCATGTCGGCCGGGTCGGCATTTTCGTTCAGGTTGACGCCACGCAGGATCAGCAAGAAGTTCTGATCATCGTACTGTTCAAACAACGGGCGAGTATCTTCGGCCAGCAAGCTATCGACAATCGAAGCCGGAATGGCGTTACTGACCAGCCATTCGCGCACACCGGCGGCGTCACGTTGGCAATGATACCAGTGGCCGGGCTCAATGTTTTGTGGTTTACCCTCAGGCTGAACGGCTTGATCTTCACTAAAACGCCAGTGATCGATGAGAAAATCCATAACTATCCTCTTATGCTAAAAAGCCAGGGGTTACCCTGGCTTTTAATTTTAGAATCCACGCATCTGAATGCGGCGTAAAAACTCGGTCATCACCCGGTCGTAAAGCAGATCGCCAAGGAAGGCGTCTTCGACATGGTGGTCAATGCTCGGGTTATCATTGACTTCGATAACATAAACTTGACCGTCAATCTCTTTTAAGTCAACACCATACAGACCACCTCCGATGAGGTTGGCCGCTTTGACCGCCACATCGACGACTTGCTTCGGCACCTGTTTCAAATCCAGCGTTTCGAAACCACCGGAGGAAACCCGGCCACTGCTGTGGTGCTGATAGATCTGCCAGTGACCACGGCTCATCATGTACTTGCAGGCGAAAATCGGCTGGTGGTTGAGTACACCAATACGCCAGTCGAAATCGGTCGGCATAAAGGCTTGCGCCAGGATCAGCACGCTTTTTTCAAACAGCGCGGTGGCTTCTTTTTCCAACTCCTGTTCGTTGCGCACTTTCACCACTCCGCGCGAGAAGGCGCCATCCGGAATCTTCAACACCATTGGAAACTCGAGGTGTTCCATCAGGTACGTTTTCCAGTTGGGATCATAGCCTTGTACGATGACGCTGTTAGGCGCTGGAACATTGTTGCGTTGCAACAACTCGGTCAGAAAGACTTTGTTGGTGCACTTCATGATTGACTCGGAATCATCCATCACCACCAGGCCCATCTTCTCGGCCGTTTTGGCAAAACGGTAGGTGAAGTTACTGATGTTGGTGGTGGCACGAATGAACAAGCCATCGAATTCGCCCAAACGTGACAAATCGTCTGGTGAGATGGTTTCTAGGTTCATACCCAAGCGGTTGGCTGCACGGCGAAAACGCTTCAGGGCAGAAGCATCTGACGGCGGCATTTTCTCTTCTTCATCCACCAGCATGGCGATGTCGTAACGGTATTTCTTCTCTTGCTTCGGTTTACGCCAGATTTTGTTCGAGAACTGTTCCAGCGATTCGATGAAGAAATCCTGTTCTTGATCGGCCAAATCCTGAAATGGGAAAGGTGCGATTTTGCTGATCTGCCAGTGACCTTGGAACTTGGTCATCGCCAGTTCAATCACGGGCACCATGAACTGTTCAAACAGACGACGAGCGAGTTTTTCCAGCCCTGGCTCCGGAGTGCGGCCAAAGTATATTTTGCAGTGAATCGACTCGGTGTGTTTGCACAGTTTGTTGAGTTTAACCAGACCGCTGGACAGTAAAAACGGCTGGTTGATGTCATTAATCGCCATCACACGAGGAATAACACGGTGACCACGAGCTTCCGCCATTAAAGAACAGTAATAGCCGGTACTCATGTAGTCGTAATCGCGACACAGGTTCACCACTTGCAGACTGCGGTGATTGTTTTTCCAATCGGCATCCAGGTACTGATCGACACTGATGACTTGTTCTGATGGGAAATATTGCTGCCAGTCACTGGCCTGGTCTGTCACGATTAAAAGGTTTGCCATAGTTAATTTTTTCCTATCACAATAGGTGTATTATAACCCTCTGACTTGAAGCCGCATTGTCGACTGCGCTTGTCTGCCCCATCACATAGTGAGCTATGCTCATGGGAACTCACTCGCTGTTCATCTGGCTGCAACGCCAAGTACTTTGGGTAAATTGAGTCGCAATCTTGCCAACCACTATCCTGTAAACCCAGTAAGGACATCGTATGGACTTTCGTCTTGCGAAAGGTGCTGATCTCACTGCGCTTAATGCGTTAGAACAACAGCTTTTTGATGGGGATAAAATTTCCCCGCGTCAAATGAAGCGTTTTTTACACTCCAACCAGGCGATTGTTTTCGTGGCAGACGCCGGTGAGGAACTGGCTGGATATGCATTGCTACTATTTCATCAAGGTACACAGCTATCAAGGTTGTATTCGATTGCCGTTAAACCCGATTTCAGAGGACGGAGGATTGCTCAGACATTAGTCGAGCAATGCGAGCGTGCCGCTCTTGATCAAGGCTCTACTACATTACGGCTAGAAGTACGTGAAGACAATATAGCAGCCATAAATTTATATGAAAAAATGGGCTATAAAACTTTGAAGCTGCTCATCCATTACTATGATGATTTATGTGATGGCCGTCGCATGCAGAAACGTTTAACACCCCATGGTCAAAAAGTTCAGCTACCGATGCCGCTGTACGTGCAAACCACACCATTTACCTGTGGTGCCGCGTGTCTGATGATGAGCTTTTCATATCTGGATGAAAGCTATGAACCGAGCCGGACGCAGGAGCTGCAACTGTGGCGTGAAGCGACCACCATTTTCATGGCGGCCGGCCATGGTGGTTGCAGTGGTCAAGGCTTGGCGCTTGCTGCGGCACGCCGGGGTTTTCATGTTGAGCTGTGGAACCAGTCGCGCAGTACGCCGTTTATCGACAGTGTGCGCGATCCGAATAAAAAGGCGGTCATTGAGCTGGTGCATCAGGATTTTTGCCGTCAACTGACCGACGAAGATGTAGAAATGATCGATGCGCCGCCAAGTCAGGCTCAGCTCGAAGAGTGGGTCGCTCAGGGATCGTGCGTGCTGCTGCTGATCAGTACCTACCGCTTTGACGGCAAGAAAGAGCCGCACTGGATCGTACTCAGCGGTATGAGCGACAAGTTCTTCTTTTTCCATGATCCGCACGCCGAATCGGAAGATCATGCGGTGGCGTCGGCCTATGTGCCGGTGGGCAAAAAAGCGCTGTCGCAGATCCTCGGTTTTGGCAAGCAAAAGCAAATTGCCTGTGTGGTGATCAGCCGTCGTGATTCACAATAGTTCTAGTGAGTCATAAATAACTAAAGGAGTCTTAATGACTCCTTTTTTGTTGTGTTTATTTGACTCGAAAACGAAAGGATTGTTTTTAATTTATTGATATTTAATGATTAATTTTCTGGCTCGGTTTATGCCTAGGTAAGTAAAACAACCTGAACTGGGGATAAGGAGTCAGAGTGTTAAATATCGTCGATAAGCGGGTTGAAGAACGTATTCCAGCTTGGTTGCGCTTGGGTTTCCGGCCATTCTTTTTATTGGGCAGCGTGTACGCGGTGATAGCCGTGGTGGCCTGGGTGTGGATGTTTCAACATGGTCAGCCGGACGCGCTGCGTGTGCCCGCGTTGTGGTGGCACGTACATGAGATGCTGTTTGGTTTTGCTATGGCGATCGTGGCCGGATTTCTGCTCACGGCCGTACAAAACTGGACCGGCATTCCCGGTACCAAAAGCACGCGCTTAGCACTGTTGGTAGCGCTGTGGTTGCTGGTACGCGTGCTGTTTTGGACGCCGATTCCTCTGTGGCTGACGTCGAGCATTGAAGCGCTGTTTCTGGTGCTGACGGCGTACGAAATTGGCATTCGTGTGGTGAAAGCCAAAGGCTGGCGTAATCTGTTTTTTGTCCCGCTGTTTGTTCTTGCGATTGCGGCCAACTTTGCCAGTTATGCCACCATCAAAGGCATGCCGCCGTTTTCTTCCTCTGCGGTGTGGCAGGCGATGTTGTGGTGGTTTACATTGCTGTTGTCAGTAATGGGCGGGCGGGTGATTCCCTTTTTCACTGCGCGCCGTTTTCAGTTTGACAAAGCAGGCTCTAAATTGTGGTTGGATGTGCTGGCCAACGGCCCGTTGGTTGCGCTGTTTGTGATCAGTTTCTTCCCGCTCGCTGAAGCGCAATTAGGCCAGCCGCTGATGCTGCTGGCAGGAGTAGCGCAACTGGTTCGCTGGCTGCGTTGGCAGCCGTGGCGCACGCTCAGTGAACCCTTAGTGTGGTCACTGCATACAGCTTACGCCTGTATTCCGCTCAGCTTGTTGGTGCGTGGCTTTGTCAGCAATCATTTCGTTTCGCACAATATGCTGCATCTGTTTGCGATTGGCGCGCTGGCAGGGCTGATTCTGGCAATGATCGCGCGTGTAACCATGGGCCATACCGGCCGTGCCATTTATCAGGGGCCGAACATGGTGCTGGCATTTTCTGCGCTGCTCTTGGCGGCGTTGGTGCGCAGTATTGGCGTTGCCTTCTGGCCAGTGCATATGATGTTATGGCTGAACCTTAGCGCCAGTTTGTGGGCGCTGGCATTTGGCCTGTTTGTGGCACGGTTTGGTGTTATGTTGCTGACACCAAGGGCGGACGGCCATCCCGGCTAAGCATAAGATGAAAAGAAAAAGCTGCGCAGGGCGCAGCTTTTGTGTTTCTGGGGTAGTCAGCGCTTACGCAAAGCGCGCCAGCACTTCATGCACTTTCGCGTTCATGTGCGCTTTTTCAGCGTCAGAGATGAAGCTCGCTTCAATTGCATTGAGGGTAAATTGGGCCAGTTCTCGGTGTGACATCGGGTGTGCGTTGGCCACCGCCATAAAGTTATCGGTCATGTAACCGCCGAAGTAGGCCGGATCATCAGAGTTGATGGTCACGCATAGCCCTTGGCGCAGCAGATCGACAATGTTGTGCTGCTCCATTTCAGTAAATACTTTGAGTTTCAGATTGGAGAGCGGGCAGACCGTCAGCGGCATTCGGGTCTGTTTCAGCTCCTGTACCAGAGCGGCATCTTCGACACAGCGCACGCCGTGATCGACGCGTTGTACACCAAGCAGATCAATCGCGTTGCGAATATTCAGTGCCGGCCCTTCTTCACCAGCATGCGCCACGGCAATAAAGCCCGCTTCGCGCGCCTGACGGAATACCTGCTGAAATTTTTCCGGCGGATGACCCTGTTCCGAAGAATCGAGACCGACACCGACAATCTTGTCTTTGTACGGCAATGCCTGTTGCAGAGTGAGCATGGCGTCGGCTTCGCTCAGATGGCGCAGGAAACACATGATGAGCTGGCTGGAGATGCCCAGTTCTTGTTGTCCTTTCTCCAGCGCCTGCGTAATGCCATTAATTACCGTTTCAAACGCGATGCCGCGCGCGGTGTGCGTTTGCAGATCGAAGAAAATTTCGGTGTGCATTACGTTGTCTTGTTGGCAACGCAGCAGGTAAGCCCAAGTGAGGTCGAAAAAGTCTTGCTCGTGGATCAGAACGTTGGCGCCTTGGTAGTAAATATCGAGGAAAGATTGCAGATTAGAAAACTGGTAGGCCGCACGCACTTCATCCGGGGAAGAAAAGGGAATCGCAATCTGGTTACGCTGGGCGAGGTCGAACATCAGTTCAGGCTCCAGCGACCCTTCAATGTGCAGGTGAAGTTCTACTTTCGGTAGTTGCTGAATAAATTCTTTCATATATTGGCTCTTAATCAAAAAGTTGAGATTAATCGCTTTTCACCTTGGGTGGTTTGGTTGGGCCATACAAAGAGAAAAGCGATCGTGCGCTTAACTCTTCGTAATCAGAATTTTACGGATTCTGGTAGAGACCCCCACACCCTATCAGTGGGGTTATACGAAGCAACAATGCTGATTTCCGCGTCTCGCCACTGACGAGTTCTCGTCGCCCGAGAGGCATTGAATTGCATGCGGAAATTCATTAAATGATAACCGAATCGAGCCAAAACGCCACTATTGAGCAGAAACCTTTTTCAACCCTCTGAATTTTGATAACAAAAAAGGCCAACCCAATAGCTGACCTTTTACCGTTATCCTTTTGAATTTTGCCGACGCATTCGTGGCAAGTTCATGGCTTTTCGCTGACTTAGTTGTTGCTGTGCAGTTCGCTGTTCAGTTCAACCGCAGATTTGTTCGCCAGACACTCAACCTGACCGGTCTGAGAGTTACGGCGGAACAGCAGGTCAGACACGCCAGCCAGATCGCGTGCTTTGATGATTTCCACTTCGTTGCCATCTTTATCTAGCATGCGTACTTTAGTACCGGCAGTCACGTACAGACCCGATTCCACAGTACAACGGTCGCCCAGCGGGAAGCCCAGACCTGAGTTGGCACCCAGCAGTGAGTTTTCACCGATAGACACCACGACTTTACCGCCGCCAGACAGAGTACCCATGATCGATGCGCCGCCGCCGATATCAGAACCGTTGCCCACCAGTACACCCGCAGAAATACGGCCTTCAACCATGCTCACGCCGGTTGTACCTGCGTTGAAGTTGATGAAACCTTCGTGCATCACGGTGGTGCCTTCACCCACGTGTGCGCCCAGACGAACGCGCGAGGTATCGGCGATACGAATGCCAGTTGGCACCACGTAGTCCACCATTTTCGGGAATTTGTCGACACAATCGACGCTCAGCGTACGACCAGCCAGACGAGCTTCGATTTGGCGCTCTGCCAGTTCAGGTAAGTCGATTGGGCCTTCGTTGGTCCAGGCGATGTTGTGCAGCAGACCAAAAATGCCATCCAGTACGGTGCCGTGAGGCTGAACCAGACGGTTTGAGATCAGTTGCAGTTTCAAAAAGCCTTCTGCCACGCTTTGTGGTTTGTCATCTGACGCCAGAATTACCAACACCAAAGGCTGGGCCGAAGCGGCTGCTTTTTCCGCAAACGCTGCGCTTGCCGCCTGATCGTTGGCCGCAAATACTTTGGCCAGCTCGGCACTTTGCGCTGCGGTGATTTCCAACGCTTGGTTGCCTTCGCTGTAGCCAGCCACTGCCGCCAAATCAGCAACCAGCTGATCGCTTGGGTTCAGAATCGGAGTCGGGAAGAATACTTCAATGATTTTTCCGTCGCGGTTTTTGGTTGCAGTACCAAAGCCCAGTGCAAAGTTCGCCATGTTGGTCTCCATTAAACGTTAAGCTTTAAAATTATTTCCTGATAGCGGCGAGTTGAGCGTCGTCGCTACCGCATAATGCGTTGAAATCATCATAGAGAGACTCTTTCGGAGAAGAAAGGGTAAAAAAAGGATCCGTCCGTAGAACGATACTTTTTGTCTTTTTGGAGACATATCTCTTTAGATGGAAGTAGGGTGTCAAACATACCCCAGTGCTGACCTGTCTGAACGACAGAGATAAAAAAACCGCTGCCTGAGCAGCGGCTTAGCGTCTAGTTAAGCTGCGTCATCAACCGCGTCTTCGGTTTTTACCGCTTTAGGCTTTTTTGGGGTCGGTTTACGTTTTGCGCCCAGAGCGTAAAGAATCTCTTCTTTGTTCTGTGCCAGGAACATTGCCAGCTCTTCCTGTTTCGCTTCGTCTTCGATCAGTTCACTTTTACCCAGTAGCTCGAACAGCTCATCTGCTGTGTCCAGCATTTTGTCATAAGCGTCAGCTTCGGCTTTCGAGGTAAAAGTCATTTTCTCTTCTCCGTTGCGTTCCACCACGTACTTAACGATGACAGCCATGGTTCATCCTCTACATTATTTTGCTAAAAAATTACTGGCTGTTTATACAGTTTTTAAACTCAAAAGTCCAGCCAGCGACGTCAAACTGAGAGCTGCCGCATCATGCTGGCCAGTCATGGCAGAATTCGATGAAACGCTTGAGCAGCGGGCTCTGATATTTCTCTTTATGCACCAGAACCCAAAAGCGACGCTTCATGTCGAGTGGCACATTGAGCACGTGCACGCGCCCGTCACGAATCGCGGTTTGCGCCGCAAGGCGCGACAGGCAGCCAAAGCCCAGCCCGGCGGAAACACTGTTGATCAGCGCTTCGGTGGTGTTGAGTTCAAACGCTTCGTGCCACTGCTCAATGCGCGGTGCCATCACGCGCAGGAAAAACTCTCGTGAGCCGGAACCGGCTTCGCGCAGCACCCATTCACTGTGCTCAAAGTCGCTGAGCACAATTTTGTCTTTGCTCGCCAGCGGATGATTCGGCGCGCACACGATGCACATTTCGTCCTGACTGAATTGAGTCGACATCAATTGCGGGTGCAGGGTTTTACCTTCAATCAGCGCAATATCGAGCTCGTAGTCGACCAGTTTCTGACAGATCAGCGCCGAGTTGGAAATAAACAGGCTTTGCGACTGATGCTGAAACTGGGCGCGAAAGGCGCTGAGTAAATAGGGCGCGACCTGATTGCCGATGGTGTCACTGGCGCCGATGCGCAGTTGGCCGGAAAGGGTTTGGTTATCTTCAAACAGGTGATCGAGATCTTTGGCGCGGCTGAGCAGTTCATCGGCCAACGGCAAGAGCTTTTGCCCTTCCTGATTGAGGATCAACCGGTTGTTGACCCGATCAAACAGCGCGTGCCCGAGTTGCTTCTCCAATTCCGAGAGCGCCATGCTGACCGCCGCTTTGGAGAGGAACAGCACCTCGGCCGCCGCCGTCAGGGTTTTGTGCTGCGTGATGGTGGTGAACACGCGCAACTGTTTGAGGGAAATATTGGATGCCATTTTCGTTAAGTTAGATTGAACGTCTGTTAGGAATAATTAGATATATTCAAACGTAGTGCAAGCGTATTATGCCCCCATTCCCGAATACGACGCGGTTGATGACCGGTTTCGTCGTGTTGTTGAAGTAACCGAGTGATGAGGTGGTTATGATTCGAACTGCGAAAAACAAAGTGATGGGCGCGCCAACTCCGATGGCGGGTTTGGCGCTCGGTATCGCCAGTTTGGGCTGGTGCTGGGAAAATGCCGCCGATTTGCATGGCGTCGGTCAATGGACTGGTGCGGCGCTGGCCAGCGTGCTGCTGCTGATCCTGACCGTTAAGTTTCTGTGCCACGGTCATCTATTGCGCCAAGATTTGGCCCATCCGGTGGTCGGTAGCGTGGTGCCCACTTATGCGATGGCGACCATGGTTGTCAGCCATTCCGTCGGCCAGTTTTTCCCCGTTGCAGGCAATGCATTGTGGCTGATGGCCGTGGTGCTGCATGTGATTTTTCTGGCGAGTTTTGTGTACCACCGCGCCAAAGCGTTCGAACTGCACCACATGGTGCCAAGCTGGTTTGTGCCGCCAGTGGGCATTATCGTCGCAGACGTCGCGTTTTCCGGTAACCCAGCGCTGGCTCCGATTGCTCATGGCGCGCTGCTGTTTGGCATGTTGGCTTACGCGGTGATGCTGCCGGTGATGATTTATCGCTTTATGTTCACCCAAGAAGTGCCGGATGCGGCTAAACCCACCATGGCAATTCTGGCCGCGCCAGCCAGCCTGTCGATGGCTGGTTATCTGACCGTAACCGCCACGCCATCGCCAGTGGTGATTGCGCTGCTGTTTGGAATTGCGGTGTTGATGACTGCGATCATCTACTTGGCGTTCACCCGCTTGCTGCGCTTGCCGTTTAGCCCGGGCTACGCCGCATTCACCTTTCCGATGGTGATTGGTGCCACTGCGCTGTTCAAAATGGCGCACTGGATGGAGAGTATCGGCATGGCGGAACATTACGTTCATCAAGTTCACGCGTTGGCGATGGTGGAACTGCTGGTCGCCACCATGGTGGTCAGTTACGTGGCGCTGCGTTATGTGATGTATTATCAGCCAGCGCCTCGAATTATGAGCAATGCGTAACCCTTTGCGCATCGAAAACCGCAAAATTGTCATTCCTCAAATGCACTTATGCTAATCTCAGTGGCTATGAAAGCTAGAGCAGCATGAGTGCATTGTGTTTACCGTTTACCACTCCAACAAAGTTGATACGCTGAAGATTCTGCTGGTGCATCTGATTAAAAACGATCCACTGGCCAATCCGTTTGAGAAAGAGCAGATTCTGGTACAAAGCCCGGGGATGTCGCAGTGGCTGAAAATGGCGCTGGCGCAAGAGCTCGGTGTCGCGGCCAATCTCGATTTTCCGCTGCCGGCAACCTTCATATGGGAGATGTTCACTCAGGTGTTGCCGAACGTGCCCAAACGCAGTGCCTTCAACAAAGAAGCGATGACCTGGAAACTGATGGAACTGCTGCCATCGCAGCTGGATCTGGATGTATTCGCGCCGCTGCGCCGCTATCTGCAAGACGATGCCGACCAGTCGAAGCTCTATCAACTGGCAGAAAAAATCGCCGATATTTTCGATGGTTACTTGGTGTATCGCCCCGACTGGATCGCCAGTTGGGAAGCGGGGGAAAGCGTGGCTGAAATCGATGGGGAGCACCCGTGGCAGCCGGTGTTGTGGAAAGCGCTCTACGACTACACGCTGGCGCAAGGCCAATCGCATTATCACCGTGCCAATCTCTACCAAAGCTTTATCGACGCCTTAGCGCACATCGACCTGACACACGATGAGGCGCTGCGCGCTGCGCTGCCAAAACGCCTGTTTATCTTTGGCATCTCGTCGCTACCCCCCCGTTATATGGACGCCCTTAAAGCGCTTGGCGAACACATTGACGTGCATCTGATGTTTACCAACCCATGTCAGCATTACTGGGGCGATATTCGCGACCGTAAATATCTGGCGCGGGTGGAAAGTCAGCGCCGCAAACAATTGGTTCTCCATCCCAATGCGGAGGCACAAACCTTCACGGTGGAGGGAGAAGTCTCGCCACTGAAAGGCGAGCTGGACGATTACGCGGGCGATGAACTGCACACCGCGCAAGCCGTCGGTAACAGCTTGTTGGCCTCGATGGGCAAACTCGGGCGCGATAACCTCTATTTGCTGGCGCAAAGCGACAACGAAGAGCATGAACTGTTTATTGATGTGCCGCGGGATTCGCTGCTGCATCAGTTGCAGGCCGACATTCTGCATCTGGAAGAGCATCAAGACGACACGCGGCTGGACAGCAGTGCGCATAAGCCAGCACTGCCTCACGGCGATCGCTCACTGACGCTGCATGCTTGCCACAGCCCGATGCGGGAAGTGGAAGTGCTGCACGACGAATTGCTGGCGATGTTTGACCGCGATCCGGAACTCAAACCGCGCGACATCATTGTGATGGTGGCCGACATCAACGCCTACAGCCCTTATATTCAGGCGGTGTTTGGTAACGCGCCGGGAGAACGTTTCATTCCGTATTCGATTTCCGACCGCACCGCCGATCAGGAAAGTCCGATTCTCAATGCGTTTATGCAGTTGGTCGCGTTGCCGCAATCACGCTGTCTGGCGTCGGAATTACTGGAACTTCTCGAAACGCCAGCGATGATGGCGCGCTTTGCGCTTGATGCGAGCGAATTTGACACCGCGAAACGCTGGGTTGAAGAGTCGGGGATTCGCTGGGGGCTCAACGACGCGACCGCGCAAGAGTTTGAGCTGCCGCAGACCCATCAGAACACCTGGCAGTTCGGCATTGCCCGCATGTTGCTGGGCTATGCGATGCCGTCATCGGTTGGTTTGTTTGAAGCGGGCGGTCACGCCATGGCACCGTACAACGAAGTGCAGGGCATGAGCGCGGAACTCGCTGGCAAACTGGCGCATTTCATCGACACCATCAGTGATTACCGTCAGCGCCTGGCGCAAACGCAGCCCATTGAGGCGTGGCGCGAGCTGCTGTCGTCGCTGCTTGATGACTGTTTCAGCGTCGATCTGGACGGCGAGATGGCGCTCAAATCGATTCGCGACACGCTCGCGGCGCTCAAAGAGCAGCTTGCCGACGCCGGATTCGACGACGCGATATCGCCCGCCATCATGAGTCAGTACCTGCACGACAAACTGTCCGGTACGCGCGTCAGTCAGCGTTTTCTCGCCGGTCAGGTCAACTTCTGTACCCTGATGCCGATGCGTTCGATTCCGTTTAACGTTGTCTGTCTGCTTGGGATGAACGATGGGGTTTACCCGCGTTCCATGCCGCCGGAAGGGTTTGATTTAATGAACGGCCGTACGCGTCCGGGCGATCGCTCGCGCCGCGATGACGACCGTTATCTGTTCCTCGAAGCGATGCTTTCCGCGCAGCACACCCTGTACATCAGTTACGTGGGCCGCTCGATTCAGGACAACACCGAGCGCGTGCCGTCAGTGCTGGTGACCGAATTGCTGGAATATTGCCAGCAGAACTATTGCTTGGCGGGCGATGAAGCGCTGCCGAGTGATGACTCTGGCGCGCACCTGATTGAACAGTTGCAGTTCACCCACGCCATGGTGCCCTTCAGCCCACAAGCGTTTTTGACCGATGTCGGCAGCTATGCCAAAGAGTGGCTGCCTGCCGCGCTGCGCCAAGGCACCGCGAGTGGCCCGTTCCATCGCGCGTTGGATGATTATCTACTCGATGCGGTTTATCCGTTGGAATTGGATCTGGTCGAGCTGCAACGTTTTTGGCGCTTACCGGTGCAATATTTCTTCAATCGCCGCCTGAAAGTGGTGTTTGAGCCGCCTTTGCCAGTGATGGAAGACGATGAGCCGTTCGCACTCGGTGGCCTTGCCAGCTATCAGCTGCGTGACGCGCTGTTGGACGGCTTGCTCAATGCTCCCTCGGCGCAGGCGCGTGATGAGGTGTTGGCGCAGTTCAACAAGCAGCAGCGCGCGCAAGGCAAACTGCCGGTCGGCGCGTTTGGTGAGCTGGAATTTGAAACCAACCGCGTGCAAGCCGAAGAGCTGGTCGAAAAAATCCAGTTTCTTTGTCAGGCGCCGCTTGATGATCTCGATGTCAACCTGACCCTCACGGCGCTCGGCCAGTCACGCCCGGTACGCTTGAGCGGCTGGCTGACGCGGCGTTATCAATCGGGGCTGGTGCGTTATCGCAGCGGCGCGATTCGATCGGAAGATATTCTGGCGGCGTGGATTGATCATCTGGCGGCCGCAGCATCAGGTGCCAACCTGACCACGCATGTGATTGGCTACGATCGCAAAGAAGGCGTGGTGCATCAGGTTCTGCCGCCACTCAGTAGTCATTCAAGTGAAAGCGCGGCTCTGGCAATGGCGCAACTGAACGAATTGGCGCGACTCTATTACCAAGGCATGACTGCGCCGCTGGCCTATTTCCCGAAAACAGCGTTGGCCGGTGTTGAAGCGGGATTCAGCCGCGGGCAATGGGTCGACGATGAAGAAAAATCGCTCAAGAAGATGGCTGAGACATTCAATGACGGTTTCATGACCAGCGGTGAAGGCAACAACCATTACATCGCGCGTTTGTGGCCGCAATGGACGGACGAATTGGCGCATCAGGTGCGTGTGTTGGCGAGTTTGGTCTTACAGGCACCGCGTTTACAGTTGCGCGATTACGCCGACCACATCTCAATCGAGAAGGCTAGTCAGGAATGATGGTTAGCATCGAATGTTGGGAAGCATCGAATGTAGGGAATAAAGTAGAGTGGCCGCCAGAAAATCATTATTGGTGTAGGGCGTTCGCTGTACGGCCACAGGTCAGAGGGACCATGATTCGGTAGATGGCAAGCTGGGCTTGCATCAATGGGGTGCAGTGTAATGATCCAATATGGTGCGCGCTGTGAGTCCGATCCCATAACCTTCTGCCTGGGCAAGTTTTTGCACAGATTCATAGAATTATTTAATTCGGATCACATAAATTTTCGAATAATGACCCAAAGGCAACTGGAAATATGAGTGTCACTGCCAACATAACTGCGACGCCACTGGAAACCATGACGTTTCCACTGCACGGCGCGCGTCTGATTGAAGCGTCGGCGGGTACCGGCAAAACCTTTACCATCGCCGGATTGTATCTGCGTTTGCTGCTCGGCCATGGGACAGAACACACCCGTCATGCCAGCGCATTGACGGTCGATCAGATTCTGGTGGTGACCTTTACCGAAGCGGCGACCGCTGAGTTGCGAGACCGAATTCGCGCCCGCATTCACGATGCGCGTCTGGCGTTCAGCCGCGGGAAAAGTGATGACCCGGTGATTCAGCCGCTGTTGGCGGAATTTGCCGATCATCAACTGGCGACACGACTCCTGCTCAACGCGGAGCGCCAAATGGATGAAGCGGCGGTCTACACCATTCACGGCTTTTGTCAGCGCATGCTGACGCAAAACGCATTTGAGTCCGGCAGCCGTTTCAACAACGAATTTGTCACCGATGAAAGCCATTTAAAAGCGCAAGTGGTGGCCGATTACTGGCGCCGTCAATTTTATCCGTTGCCGCTTAATCTGGCGGCGGAAGTGCGCCGCTTGTGGGCATCGCCGGCGGCGCTGCTGGAAAAAATCGGCGGCTATCTGACCGGCGCGCCGCTGTCTCTGACAACACCGGTGATGGAGGGCGACCTCGCGGCGTTGCATCAGCACAACCTGACTCGCATTGAGGCGATGAAAGCAGCGTGGCTGGCGGCGGCCGATGACATTCACGATTGCATCGCCAATTCCGGCATTAACAAGCGCAGCTACACCAAGAAATCATTGCCGGAGTGGATCGCCGCGGTGTCGGACTGGGCGGCGCAGCCAACCCATGGTTACGAGGTGTCGGACAAGCTGGAGCGTTTTGCTCAGGATGTGCTGGTGGAGAAAACGCCATCGGGCGATGCGCCGCGTCATGCGGTGTTTGAGGCCGTGCAGGCGTTTTTGGCGGAGCCAGTCAGCTTGGAAGCGCCGCTGCTGGCGCACGCGATCACTCACTGTCGCACGCTGCTGGCGAAAGCCAAAGCCAGCAAGCAGTGGCTGTCGTTCGATGACCTGCTGACTCAGTTGTCCGCATCGCTGGATGGTGACGATGAAGGCACACTGGCAGCGCGCATTCGCACGCTCTATCCGGTGGCGATGATCGACGAATTCCAGGACACCGACCCGCTGCAATACAGCATTTTCAGCCGCATTTATCTGCCGCATCCGCAGTGCGGTCTGTTTATGATCGGCGACCCGAAACAGGCGATTTACGGTTTTCGCGGCGCAGACATTTTTACCTACATCAAGGCGCGCAATCAGGTGAGCGCGCACTACACGCTCGGCACCAACTGGCGCTCCAGCGCCGATATGGTCGCGGCGGTGAATCAGATATTCACCCTGCCGGACAGCCCGTTTATTTACGACAACGACATTCCGTTTTTGCCGGTCAGCGCCAGCCCGAAAGCGGGTGGCCGTGCTTGGCTGCTGAACGGAGAGGTGCAGCCTGTGCTGACCTACTGGTCAATGACGGCCGACGCGCCAGTGACCAAAGGCGCGTATCTCGACACCATGGCGGCGGCAACCGCAAGCCAGATTCAAACCATTCTGACAGCGGCGCAGCAAGGGCAGGCGCAGTTTAGTCACGGCAAAAACATTCAAGCGGGTGACATCGCAGTGCTGGTGCGCACCGGGAATGAAGGGCGCCTGATCAAAGACGCGCTGGCTCAGCAAGGCATTGCCAGCGTGTATCTCTCGAACCGCGACAGCGTGTTTACCAGTACGATTGCGCCGGATATGCAGCGTCTGCTGCAAGCAGTGCTGACCCCGGATAACGATCGCGCCATGCGCGCGGCGCTCGCTTCCCCCTTGTTTGCGCTCAATGCGCAGCAGTTGGACGCCCTCAATAACGATGAAAATGAGTGGGAAAATGCGCTGAACGAATTCAAACAGTATCGTCAGTTGTGGCTCGATCGCGGCGTGCTGCCGATGCTGCGCGCGGTGCTGAGCCTGCGCCACATTGCCGAGCGTTGGCTGGAAGAACCTGACGGCGAACGCCAACTGACGGATTTCATGCACCTGAGTGAATTGCTACAACAGGCGACACAGGAGATCGACAGCGATCATGGCCTGCTGCGCTGGTTGGCGCAGTCGATCGCTGATGCCGAACAAGGGCTGGGCGGCAGCGATGAGGCGATTCAACGCCTTGAATCTGAGCGTAATCTGGTGCAGATCGTCACCATCCACAAATCCAAAGGTCTGGAGTACGAACTGGTGTTTTTACCCTTTGTACTCAGCTATCGCGAAGCGAGCGAAGGCAAGTATTACGATGCCAGCAGCGGCCAGACTTTGCTGGACATCAGCGGTCAGGAAGCCTCGATTCAACAGGCGGACAAAGAGCGTCTGGCGGAAGATCTACGTCTGATTTATGTGGCGCTGACCCGCGCCGTGTACGGCTGCTTTATTGGTGTGGCGCCGCTGCGCAACGGCCGTTCCAGCAAAGAACCAACTGGCGTGCATCACAGCGCGCTGGGCTATTTGCTGCAAAATGCCCAGCAAGGCGGCCTGACGCTGCTCGCAGAATCATTGCATCAACAGACGGCGCTGGCGTGTGTTGCGGTGACGGAGCCGCCCGCCGTGCCAGAGTCGGTGTTTGTGCCGTTGGCAGAGCCGTTGCCGCCATTGAGCGCGCGTTCGCTGAGCCACGAGATTGATCGCCTGTGGCGCATCACCAGTTATTCCGGTTTGGTCAAACAGGGCAGTCATCAGCATGATGCGAGCTTTGAAATCGGCGGCTTTGATGTCGACTCGGCGGATGAGCACGATGAGGCGGCATTGGCTGAACCCGAGCGCTCGATTTTCACCTTCCCGCGCGGCGCGCAGCCCGGCACATTTCTGCACAGCCTGTTTGAAGAAGTGGAGTTCACGCAACCGGCTGGCGATGAACACAACACGCGCATCATTACCGACTTGATGGAACGCGAGCAGATCGATACCGACTGGCTGCCAGTGCTGCAATCGCTGGTGGATACCGTGCTGCGCACGCCGCTTAACGGCAAAGATTTGTGCCTTAACCAAAAAGCGCCGCATCAGCGCCTGACCGAAATGGAGTTTTTACTGCCCATCGAAGTACTCAGTGCGCCTGCCCTGAACCGTGTGGTGCAGCGCCATGACCCGCTGTCGGCTAAAGCGGGCGATCTCGGCTTCTACACCGTACAGGGCATGCTGAAAGGATTTATCGACTTGGTGTTTGAACATCAGGGCAAATATTACGTGCTGGACTGGAAATCCAACCATCTGGGCGATGAAGTCGCCGCGTATCAGGGCGAACGGTTAGCGCAGGCGATGGTCGAGCACCGCTACGATTTGCAGTATCAGCTCTATGCGTTGGCGCTGCACCGTTTTCTGCGAAGCCGTTTGGCGGGCTATGACTATCAGCAGCACTTTGGCGGCGTTTATTACCTGTTTTTACGCGGTATGGATGGCACGTCGCAACACGGCATTTTCAGCGCTAAGCCGAGTCAGGCAATGTTGGAAGAGCTGGATTATCTGATTCAAGGTAAAGAGATGACTTCGCGCACCACGTCCGCCGGACAGATGGAGTTGGATTTATGATGGATGTCCGTTTGGATTTCGCGCAGGTGAGCGCGCAGTTAAAGCAACTGGCGGCGCAGGGCGCACTGCGCCAGCTCGATTACCAGTTTGCTCATTTCCTCGCACAACAAACCGACGCGGGGACGCTGAGCGATCACGAGCGCGCGGCGTTGATGTTAGCCGCTGCGGCGGTCAGTGCCGAACTGGGGCGTGGTCATATCTGTTTGCCGCTGGTCGATGAGCAGGGCAACCGGGTTGAACTGGCGAGTAAATTGGGTATGTATGGCGACGCTGCCCTGCCGCTGAATCAGCTGTGGTTGTCTGTGGATTGGGCAGCGCTGGTGGCGCGCACGCCGCTGATTGGCGCACGCGGTGAAGCGGTGCCGCTGATGTTTGATGGTCAGCGCTTGTACCTGCATCGTTATTGGCATTATGAAGTGACTTTGGCGGCGCGTTTGCAGAGCTTTGGGACACCCATGATCTTAAAGCCTATGGCAGTCCAAAACCTTCGCCAGCGACTCGATACGTTGTTTGCCCGCGACTATCGTTTTTTACAACAAGCCTTGCAACGCAAGGGGGCAGCGTTGGCATTGAATCAGGTGGCGCGTCAACGTTTGGTGTGCGACTTACTTGATGTGGTCGACGAGTCCGGGCTCGATTGGGAAGCGATTGATGGCGTGTTGCAACAGGCCAAACGCAGCGAGGATTTCGCGCCGCTGGATACCTTGGTGCCCCAAGCGCACTGTCTGAACTGGCAGAAAGTGGCGGCCGCGATTGCGCTGACGCGCCGTTTTGCGGTGATTTCCGGCGGTCCCGGTACGGGCAAAACGACCACCGTGACCAAATTGCTGGCGGCGTTGATCAGTCAGGCGCAACAAGCGCAGCACACGCCGACCATCAAACTGGTGGCACCGACGGGTAAAGCGGCCGCGCGGCTGACCGAATCGATCGGTAAAGCGGTGGCAAGCTTAGCCGTAGAGCCTGAGCTCAAAGCGCTGATCCCTACCGAATCGAGCACCATTCACCGCTTGTTGGGAGCGATTCCCGACAGCGCCGAGTTTCGTCATCATGCAGGCAATCGCCTGCACCTTGATGTGCTGGTGGTCGATGAGGCGTCGATGGTCGATTTGCCCATGATGGTCAAATTGGTCGATGCGCTGCCGGACAGTGCGCGGCTGATTTTACTCGGCGATAAAGATCAGTTGGCGTCGGTGGAAGCGGGCGCCGTGCTGGGCGATATCTGCTCGTTTCTTTACCAAGGTTACAGCAAAGAGCAGAGCCGTTTGTTGTCTGAGCTGACCGGTTTTCAGTCTGCGGCGCTCAGCCCGCGTCACGCCGATCATCGCATTGCCGATAGCTTATGCATGCTGCAAAAGAGTTACCGGTTTGATGCGCGCTCCGGCATTGGTCAGTTGGCGAAAGCCATCAACAGTGGTCAGGCCTTGTGGGTGGATAAAGTATGGCAGGAAGCATTTAGCGACATCCAACACTTTGCGCTCAGCAGCGAGCACTACAACCAGATGTTGCAATCTCTGGTGGGCGCCTATTCGCCGTATCTGGCATTGATGGCAACGCCGCTTACGCCGTCGCAAAATATGGCTGAGAAAGCGCGCGATGCGTTGCAGGCCTTTGGCCGCGCGCGTTTATTGTGCGCGGTGCGAGAAGGCGATTTTGGTGTCAGCGGACTTAACTACCGCATTGAGCGGGCGCTGGCTGCGCGCAAGAAAATTAAAGTACAGGATGAAATTTGGTATGCCGGACGCCCGGTGATGGTGACGCGCAACGATCATGGTCTTGGCCTGTATAACGGCGATATCGGGATTTGTCTGCGCGATGAGCAAGATGAGCAGCAGCGCCTGAAAGTTTACTTTGAACTGCCCGATGGCAGCGTTAAAGCGGTGTTGCCCAGCCGAGTGCCGCAACACGAAACTGCCTATGCGATGACGATTCACAAATCGCAGGGCAGTGAATTTGAGTTCACTGTGATGATTCTGCCGCCGGAATTCAGCCCGATTTTAACCCGTGAGTTGATTTACACCGGTATCACTCGTGCCAAGAAGCAGCTCGCGCTGTATTGCGATATGGGAGTGCTCAAACGCGGCATTAAACTCAAAACGCAACGCGCAAGTGGATTGGTGGAACGTTTGATGGATATGGGCGACGACGCCTAATCGTTGAGAGCGACAAAATGAAGCTGGCAGCCATTGAGGCTGCCAGACTGAATTTTGTCAGATGAACGCTTTCGTGAAAGTAATACTACGAATGCGGTAGCGCTCTTTCGAGCCAAGGATAAAAGCCCTGAGATTTTCACTGACGGGAAAAACGCAATGTACATCCAACCCTTCAAGAAACTGGTTGTCGGCCATATCCCAAAAGCTTTGCAGAGAGTTACAAATAACGGTTTTCATAGAAAGTTTGCTCTTAAGTACTTGTTTTAGTAATAAAAGCAATCCATGCGATGTCTAAGCCAGCCAAAGCTTAGTAAGAGTCCTAGAGCTTGTAACTCAAAAGTAGATCTAAGTCACAAGTGGGCGAATTTTACACAGTTATTTACAGTTTGAAAAGTGGTGTTTTTATGAACAGAAAGATGCAATGGATTGCAGCTTTCTGTTTGACTTAATTTTAGCGATTTATGCTGTCCGTTTGGTAAAAACAGGCTGTGTAAGGACGATTACAGGTTCAAAATCAAGATCTTTGAGCGGCGCTGATAGTTGTACAGACTCTGTTTTGCCATCGGTAATTTATCGACACCCACTTCAATAAACCCTTGTTCGCGGAACCAGTGCAAACTGTGCGTCGTCAGCACAAACAGACGTTGAATGCCCATCTGTTTCGCCTGATGCTTCATGTGGTTGAGTAGCAGCAAGCCACGGTTGCCATCACGGTATTCCGGATGAATCGCCACACACGCCATTTCGGCCATGCTCTCTTCCTGATACGGATACAAGGCGGCGCAGCCAATCAGCAGGCCATCTTTATCGATGATGGTGAATTTGTGGATCTCTTGCTCGAGCTGCTCGCGCGAGCGGCGCACCAGAATCCCTTGTTCTTCCAGCGGACGAATTAAATCGAAGATGCCGCCGATGTCGTCAATCTGCGCCAGACGTACTTGTTCGGCACTCGCCATGACGATCTGAGTCCCGATACCGTCAAACGAGAACAGCTCCTGAATCAGTGCGCCATCTTCCTTGTAACTGACTAAATGGCTGCGCGGAACTCCAGCGCGGCAGGCGGCAATCGCCGCGCGTAAAAAGCGCAGGGTACCAGTGGTGTCATCAATATCCGGATTGGTTTCTGATTCCAAACGGCTAACGATTTTCTCGACATCCGCCGGAAACAGCTCGGCAATCGAGTTACCATTTTCATCGATGATACCTTGAGTGGAACAAAAGCCGATCAGCTTATCGGCTTTTAATCTTATCGCCACTTGGGTCGCCACTTCTTCAGAGAGAAGATTAAAACATTCTCCAGTGACTGAACTTGCTATCGGGCCAAGAACGACGATAGAACCCTGATCGAGCGTGCGGTTGATGCCATCGATGTCAATGCGGCGAATGCGTCCGCTATGGCAATAATCGATGCCGTCATCTACACCTAATGGTTGAGAGATAACAAAGTTACCACTGACGACGTTGAGCTGAGTTCCGGCCATCGGTGTGTTGTTGAGGCTCATCGAAAGACGGGCGGTGATCGCCAGTTGCAGCTGACCCGCCGCTTGCATAACCAAGCTGAGCGCTTCTTCGTCGGTAACGCGAATGCCTTTGTGATAAGGCGTAGAGCGATTGTGGGTAGCTAAAATCTGATTGATCTGTGGGCGCGCGCCGTGAACCAGTACTATCTTGACGCCCAGACTATGTAGCAGTGCCAGGTCGCTGATAATGTTTGAGAAATTCTTATCAGCAATCGCTTCGCCGCCAACCATCACCACCATGATTTTGCCGCGGTGAGCGTTGACATAAGGGGCTGATTGTCTGAAGCCCTTAACAAGGGCGGTACTACGAATTTTCACGGCCGGATACTCGAATTGAATGTTTAAATATGTCCAAATAATGACTTTTTATTCATCTTGAGACAAGTGGTTTTTTTGAGTCTGATGCAAAATATCGTCGTGACGTTTCAGTCGTGTGATAAGGCTGAGATAGACTGTCAGCGAAGTCAGGCCGAGGGTGCCGTAAACCGTCAACTCAGATGGAAACAAAATGCTTAAAAGTGAGGCGTTAGAGCCAGTGAATGACGAACTTCGTCTACGTAAACGAAAAGCCATTGAGCGCATGCTGCTCTCGATCGCTCTCGTTGGAACGATCATAGTGATCGTAATGGTCAGCAATGTGTTCGGACGCGTTGCCGACCTGTTTTTGCCACCAAAAAGCGATGTTTATGGTTTGTGGGTGGAGCAGAATGTCGCGCCTTATGCAGCGCAGAAAATCGAACTGGAAGCGAAAGGCGTGGTGATCGAAGGACGCGTGGTGACGACATCCTTCGATTTTAATGGTCGTTATCTTGAGTATCGTATCGGTGATCAGGAGTATCGCTACAAAATGCTGAATGAAGAGAACACCGAAATGACCCTGATTTCACCCGCACATTACAATCCGACCTTCCAATTGTCAGGAAAACATCAAAAAAACCTTCGTTAACAATTCGACAATTGCGCTTCTTACTGGAGTTTGTCATCCTTTTCGCTGAACTTCGATAACGGATAAACTCCAGTGATAAAACGTCTTTTCCCATTTGCCACTCTGGCACTCCCTCTGACGGTTCTGTTCGGTTGTGCGCAACCAACGGATCGTGCCCAGCAATATCTGGATGATGAATTCCCGCAGACGCTGAACAAAGTCGAGCAGATCGAATCCAATAAACCGCGTGATTTCACCGAGTTTGCCAAGCAGAGTGAGCAAGTGGTGGAGAAGTCGCCGTCGATGGCTGCGATTTATGGGCCGCTGTATCAAAAGCTTAATGATTGGGTGTTACAAAGTGGCGATCCGGCCGAGCTGGCTCAGTTTGGCGTGCAGGCCGCGCAGTTGGGCGGCGGCGATAAGCAGGGCAACGTGCTGTTTACCGGCTACTTTTCTCCGGTGATTGAGTTGCGTCATACGCCGGATCCTGAGTTCCATTTCCCGGTCTATGGCATGCCTGCCTGTGATGCTGAGTGTCCGACCCGCGCGCAAATCTATGATGGTGCACTGAGTGGCCAGGGGCTGGAGCTGGGCTTTGCGGCCAACCGTATCGACCCATTTATTATGGAAGTGCAGGGCAGCGGTTTTGTCCATTTTGGCGATGACGACACGCTGGAATACTTTGCCTACGCCGGCAAGAACAACAAGGCTTATGTCAGCATCGGCCGTATTCTGATTGAACGCGGGTTGGTTGAGCGTGAAAAGATGTCTCTCAAAGCGATCAAAGACTGGGTGCTGGCTAACGATGACGCCACCGTCAAAGAGCTGTTAGAGCAGAACCCGTCGTACGTGTTTTTCCAACCGCGCGCGGCGGCGCCTGTGACGGGCAGTGCGGGTATTCCACTATTGCCAATGGCCTCCGTCGCTGGCGACCGTTCGCTGTTCCCGATGGGCACACCGATTCTGGCCGAAGTGCCGCTACTCAATGCCGATGGCACGTGGTCGGGCGCGCATCAGTTGCGTCTGCTGATTGTGCTCGATACCGGCGGAGCGGTGAAACAGAACCATCTCGATCTCTATCACGGCATGGGGCCGCGTGCTGGCACTGAAGCCGGTCACTACAAGCACTTCGGCCGCGTGTGGAAACTGGGGCTCGAAAACTCACCGACACAAGCGCCTTGGGCTCTGCCGCCAGAGAAGTTACAATAGCCCGCGGTCAGCTAGACTTTTTCGAAAAGAGTGCGTATAAATCGCACTCTTTCTTTTTGTGAACCTTATCATTGCGGATTAACGATCCCGATTTTGGATGATGAACATGCGTGAACTCGATACTCCAGCCTCAGACAGTTACAACCAGCGTTTTGGTGGTACCCGCCGTTTATACGGCCACTCTGAAGTCGATATTCTGCGAGCGGCGCATGTGTGTGTCATCGGCATCGGCGGTGTCGGTTCCTGGGCGGTGGAAGCACTGGCGCGTACCGGCATTGGCGAACTGACGCTGATTGATATGGACGACGTGTGTGTGACCAACATTAACCGTCAGATCCATGCGCTGAGCGGCAACGTCGGCAAGAGCAAGATTGAAGTGATGGCAGAACGGGTGAAACTGATCAACCCGGAATGCAAAGTTAATTTGATTGACGATTTCATCACTCCGGACAATCAGCATGAATACCTGAGCAAAGAGTTCGATTACGTGCTTGATGCTATTGACAGCGTGAAAGCCAAAGCGTCGTTGCTGGCGTACTGTCGCAGCAATAAAATCAAAGTGATCACCACGGGTGGTGCGGGCGGTCAGACCGATCCTACTCAAATCATGGTCGCTGATCTGACCAAAACCATTCAGGATCCGCTGGCGAAGAAAATCAAAGATCGCTTGCGCCGTTTCCACAATTTCCCGACCAATCCGGCGCGTAAGTTTGGTATCGACTGCGTTTTTTCAACCGAGCAGCTCAAGTACCCGCAAGCGGATGGCAGTGTGTGCGCGGTGAAATCGACGGCGGAAGGTCCGAAGCGCATGGATTGTGCCAGCGGCTTTGGCGCAGCCACTGTCGTCACGGCAACCTTTGGTTTTGTTGCGGTCTCACGCATCGTCGAAAAACTGATTCAGAAACACAGAAAATAAATAGGCAGGGTTGTTATGTCTCGCTATCCCACATCTCCGTTTGGTCGTGAAATCACCAGTGAACAGATCGTCACGACGATGCAGTCCCTGCACGGCTGGGAAGATCGCTATCGTCAGGTGGTTCAGTGGGGGAAAAAACTCCCTCAGATGCCTGACGAACTGAAAAGCGAGCAGGTGACAGTATCGGGCTGCGAGAGTCTGGTGTGGCTGGTGGGTGAGCCGCAAGATGGCGTATGGCATTTCTGCGCCGATTCTGACGCGCGTATCGTGCGCGGCTTGATTGCGATTGTGCTGGCGGCGTTTGACGGAAAAACGGCCGCTGAGATTCAGGCTTTCGACATAAATGACTATTTTGACCAACTGGGTTTGATTGCCCATTTGAGCCCATCACGCGGCAACGGTCTGCGCGCCATCGTCGAGCAGATCCAAACCATGACGCAGCCTAGCCGTTAACGGCCTACGTAAGTCATTATCGCGCTATGATCTGAGCCGTTCAGTTCTTGGACGGTTTCTCTTTTGCAGATAGCGAGTTCGCTATTTAGCCACAAATGATCAATCGAAATTTTTAGCCACGCAGGCAGTGCAAATTTTGGGTGATTCGGCCAACTTGCAATCGGAACGGTCTGCATCTGCCGAAAAAGCGTATGAAAGCGTGCGCTTTGTCCTGACAAGTTCATATCTCCAATGACAAGAATATCTTCGGTTGGGCTTTGTGTCGTTTGATACTCCAAAGCCTGAATGAGCGCATTTCTTCTTTGCCATAGCTCATTGTTGCGAGGCGAGGGGGGATGAGCAATCAGCAGTGACACGGGATGGTTCTCATCCAGTTGCCAAATGCCTCGAATGAAATTGTGGTAACCCTCGTAATAGTAGGCGTGCATCCCATACAGATGTTGCTGGGAAAAAATCAATTGATGGGAGGGTAAACCGACTTTGGGTTGCCCACCAAAGCGATAGGGATAGCGTTCATCGAGCGACTGCAATTGTTCGAAATGGTTAACCGTCACCTCTTGCAATACCACCAGATCCGGTTGCTCTTTGGATAGATACGCAATCAGTTGATCCACATGTTGATTGGAAAACAGCATGTTGTATTGAAAGATGCGCACCGGACGGTGGCACTCGCGATTCACGACCGCGGAATCGTGTGGTGCAGCAAGAACCAGATAGGCAATGAAGAAAATGCAGGCAAACACGGCGAGCCAAGCTTTTTGGTACAAGCCGACCAGCAGTAAAATAACGAACGGCAGAATAAAAAGCGGCGGATAGGCGGCGAGGTTCTCTCCCCACCATATCTGTTGCTGAGCTTGAACTACCCAGTAAAACAGGGCAAAGAGCATGATGAGTAGCCACAATCCCACTTTTTTGCTCATCTCTGGCTCGTTCCTTTTGAGGCGATACATCAGTTAGTCTAGCAATCAATTCTGTTGAGACAGTTCTCTTCTTTTCACTCTAAGCCCGGCCTATTGGTCTCAGCACGTGGCGACTCTTTTTCTAGAGAATGTCGACCGCTTTTTCGATCGCTTTGATCAGCTGCGCGACTTCCTGCTCAGAGTTGTAAATGCCAAACGAAATCCGCACGGTGCCTTTGACGCCAAACGCTTCCATTAACGGATGAGCACAGTGATGACCTGCGCGCACGGCAATGCCTTGTTGATCGAGTAAGGTGGCGAGATCCTGATGGTGCACACCCTCCATCACCACGCTCAGAATGCTGGCATCAGGCTGATAGCCCAGCACTCGAATATCTTCCATTTTGCTCAGTGCTTGATAGGTCAGGGTTTGCAGATGATGCAGATGCGCTTCAACCTCAGTACGCTCAAAGTGGCTGTACCAGTCGATGGCGGCTTTGAGTGCAATCGCGCCTGCCACGTTCGGTGTGCCAGCTTCAAACTTGCCCGGTAGCCCGGAGTAAGTGGTACCGCCGAACGAGACTTTCTCGACCATCTTGCCGCCACCATGCCACGGTGGCATCGCTTCCAGTAATGCCTGCTTACCGTACAACACGCCGATCCCGGCAGGCGCATACAGCTTATGGCCGGAGAAGACATAAAAGTCGGCATCCAGAGCTGCCACGTCGACGGTTTCGTGCACAATACCCTGAGCGCCATCGACCACGACAATGGCACCCACTTGATGCGCGGCTGCGATCACTGCTTCAATCGGCTGGCGTGTGCCCGTGACATTGGTAATGTGGGCCAGCGCAACGATTTTGCAGCGTTCCGACAGCAGTTCATGGAACGCTTCGAGACCAAATTCACCGTCGCGGGTCATCGGTACCTTGACTACCTTGGCCCCCGTCTGTTCGGCGACAATCTGCCACGGCACAATATTGGCGTGGTGCTCGGTTTCGCTGACCAGAATTTCATCGCCAGCTCTAAGTGTATTACGTGCGTAGGTTTGTGCGATGAGGTTGAGTGCTTCGGTTGCCCCGCGAGTCCAGATGATGCTCTTAGTACTTGGCGCGCCGATAAATTGCGCCACACGCTCACGCGCAGCTTCAAACTGGCTGGTGGCGTGTGCTGTCAGGCTGTGGCTGCCGCGGTGCACGTTGGCGTTTTGCGCGCTGTAGTAACGGGTAATCGCGTCAATCACGACCTGAGGTTTCTGCGTCGTCGCGGCGCTGTCGAGATAGATCAGCGGCTGCTCATTTACCGTCTGGTTGAGGGCGGGAAATTGCGCGCGAATGGCGGCGATGTCTAACATGTTACTCTTCACCCAGCTTTTCGTAGTTCAGTTGTGGCAGAGCAACCAATGGCAGCGCCACTTCGCGGGCCAGTTCTTTGCCCGACAACTGCACAATGATCTCCACAGCAAATTCCAGCGCTGTACCTGGCCCTTGACTGGTGAGCAGGTTGTTGTTGACGTCAAACGTCACGCGGCGGTTGCGCCATAAGTCCTGTGGAATGCGATCCTGAAAATTTGGATGACAGGTCATCAGTGCCCCCGGAAACAGATCGTGGTGTTGCAGTACGACGGCCGGAGATGCGCAGATCGCGGCCACCAAACGACCATCGTATTTTTGCTGTTTGATGATTTCGACCAGCAGTGTGCTGTCACGAAAGTTTTCCGCACCGCCGACACCACCAGCCAGCACTACCGCATCAAATTCGTCGTCGGCGACGTCGACCAACTTGCATTCCGCTGTCAGCGTCACGCCGCGCGAGGCGGTCATGGTCAGTTTACCGTCGAAATCAGCGCTGGCGACAACCACCTGATAGCCTGCACGTACCAGAATGTCGATAATGGTGACGGCTTCCATCTCTTCGGTGCCCGGAGCGATCGGTACCAGAATTCGTTTTGTCATGATTGTGTCCAACTTTGTTCGATTGATTGAATGTGTTGATAAAGAGCCAGATTGGCAGGTACGGCCAATCCGTGTTGCTGCGCTTTGCGCACCACATAGCCCGTAATAAAGTCTATCTCGGTTCGCCGACGATGAAAAATATCCTGATGCATCGAAGAACGATTGGCGGCGGTCGCGTGTATCACGTTGTCGACCGTTGCTCGGAGAGCCGCATGATCGACCGGCATGTATTCAGCCTGCATGACGCTGACGACTTCTGCCACGATACTATCCAATGTCTGGCGGAACTGTGGCTGCGCCAGTTCACCATTGGTAATGTGATGAATCGCAGTCAGCGGGTTGATGGCGCAGTTCACCGCCAATTTTTGCCACAATGCCTGTTCGATGTGCATGTTCCACGCCACAGAAGGCAGAGCGTGATTGAGCACCTCGGCGATAAATTCGCACTGGGCGCCGAGCGGATTAAACGCGCCTAGCTGAGTATGTCCAAGACCAGTGTGTTTTACCGTGTGAGCGGAGGTCTTCAGCGCACCATGGGTCGTCGTCGCAAGCAGTGCCGGGAACGTGCGCAATCGGTCAGCAAGATTATCCAGTGCGCCCATCCCATTATGCATAAACAGTAAAATGGTCTCTTGTTCGATGAGCGGCAGCAGCGGCTGTAGGGCAGATTCGACTTGCCAGGCCTTGACCGTTATCAGCAACAGATCGGCATGACGTAAGGTGTCTGGTTGATTGTAGGCAAAATCGATGCTGGGCGATTCATCAAGCTGAAGTGCCCAGTGAGACGTATCCTGAGTGCCCCACAGTGACACGCGATGTCCGGCCTGTTGCAGAGAGTAGGCCCACAAACTGCCGACCGCGCCCGGGCCAACGACCACAATATTCATTGAACATGCTTTGGTTAAGGGTTTGCGCTAAGGATAATGCTCAGCTTGCTGAAAGCAATAAAAAAGGCGCCCATCGGCGCCTTTTCTGCGTAACTGCAAGTCAGAATTAGAACTTGTAAGTTACAGATACGTAGTGACCAAAGCCAGTTGACTTCAGAGAGTCAGAGTCTTTGATACCGTAAACGTCTTTGTAGCCTTTCAGGCCGTAACCCACTGCGAAGCGGTCTGAGTGCCAGTAGATACCGTTGAACATCGCGCCGCCAGTGCTTGAAGATGCGAACTCATCTTTCATACCGAATTGGTAATCGATGTAACCTTGGTAAGAGATGAATGAACCGTTTTCAAAGAAGTAGAAAGGTTTGAACCAGTTAGTAGCAAAGTGGTAACCGTTCCACTCTTTACCGTCGCCATCCCAAGTTGCGTATAGGTTTACGCCAATTTTGCCCAACCAAGGAACCATCACGTCTGAACCCAGACCGATTTTTTGGTTGTTTACTGCGTATGAATCAGAGTAGTTAGTTGCGCCGTCCCACTCGATCAGAGATGCAATGTACAGCTCTTGTACTGGACCGAAAGACAGGTCTTTACCAGTCAGTGCGTCCAGAGACATACGTGGAGCAAATTTCATGAAGATTTTGCTGCCTGCAGTCGCTTTGTCGCTGCTTGATTTGCTTGCTAGGTTGAATACGTCAACGTAACCGTACAGGTCGAAAATTCCCGAGCGACCACCAAACTCCATCTCCATGTAGTCGTGGCTAGACTCGCCTGGCAGTTCGTCAAACGCACCCATCAGGTTGAATTGCATCCACTTGTAATCGTTTTTGTGGATATCGCCATCTGAATAGTCAGCCGCCAGAACTGGCGCTGAAGTAGCCGCAAGAAGGCTAAGAGCTAAAAGTGATTTACGCATTAGGGGACTCTCTATGTTTGTATTAATTCAGAAGAGCAATTATTCCTCGGCTCTTCCAATTGACGGGAATAATAGCGACAAAATTCTCAATTAAAAGTGATAAAGGATGCAAAAATAATCACTCTTAGTGATATTGATCACATGTATTGATAAAAGTTAGGGAACTTTTTTATATTTCATTTTATTGCATTTTTATTGTGATCTTGATCGTTTGCGTGGGCGGTAAACCGAAGTTTTAAGCACATCGATTAACCAACATATTTAGTAAGTGATCGGAGAATTTGCCAATCTCGTAGACACAAAAAACACTCGGAAACAGGAATTTGGCATGGAAGAGATCATGTTATTCCCGCTGAGCTCAATTGTTTTGCCGGAAGGGAAGATGAAACTGCGCATTTTTGAACCAAGATACAAACGTATGGTGGCAGAATGCAGCAAAGCGAACAGCGGTTTTGGAATGTGTTTGTTTGATAGCAAAATCAAACCAAATGCAAATCCACTTTCTGAATTTGGTACATGGGTAAAAATTGTTGATTTTGAATCACTAAGTGACGGATTGCTCGGCATCACTGTGGTCGGCATCAAACGTTTCGCCATTCACAAAGTGCGGGTGGAGTACGATGGCTTGCGCCGCGCAAAAGTGGAATGGCAACCCAGTTGGCCGACAGAATCCATTGGTGACGCACAAATGTTTCTCAGTCATCATCTGCAGAATCTATACAAAGAGTTTCCTCAGATTGGCGAGCTCTACCCGCATCGTTTTTTCGACGATGCCAGTTGGGTAGCGCAGCGCTGGCTGGAACTGTTGCCGCTGTCGAATCAGCAGTTTGATGCTCTGTCGCAACATGAGGATTGTCACCATGCGTTGGCATTTCTGACGCAGACGATTGAGACCTACAACGATTAAGTCCGTCGCAACAAGACCACTATACTGATAAGAGTGATCGAATCTGCTGTACTGACGTAGAAGTTGACGTTAGGTGACAGAGGGCCCGAAATTCGGGCTGCGAAGGACAGGACATCCTATGACGAGTGTAAATCCACAAACTTTCAGCCGGCAGGACTGGACAGTGTGTATGGAAAAAGTGAAGCAGCATAACAAAGACGCGTTTGCGGTCGTGTTTCACTATTTCTCGCCGCGTTTGAAACAGTTTGTTTTTAAGCATCTGGGCAACGAGCAGGTCGCTTTGGAGCTGGTGCAAGAGACGATGGCCACGGTTTGGCAAAAGTCGCACCTGTTCGATGGTAACAAAAGTTCGTTATCGACCTGGATATACACGATTGCACGTAATCTGTGCTTTGACCTGCTGCGCAAGCAGAAAGGCAAAGAACCTCACGTGCTGGCCGATGACATTTGGCCCAGTGATTTTTGTCCGCCTGACATGGTGGAACACTACGCACCGGAGCATGAAATGCTCAAAGAACAGGTGCTGAAATTTTTGGATACGCTACCGGAAGCGCAGCAAAAAGTGGTGCGGGCGGTGTATTTGGAGGAGCTGCCTCATCAGCAGGTAGCGGAAATGTTCAACATTCCTCTGGGTACTGTGAAATCTCGCCTGCGTTTAGCGGTAGAAAAACTTAGAACTTCAATCGATGCGGAGCGGTTATGAGCTACCATCCTGATCTTCAATTAATCGAAGCCTATGCCGAAGGCTCAATAGACGCAACCCACGGCCTCGCTGTGGCTACTCATTTGGAAATGTGCCCTCGCTGCCGCCATAAGGCCAGGCAGTTCGAAGAGCAACAAGGCGCGGAACTGCTCAATATGCAGGCTGGTGACAGCGAGCACAATTGGCAGCAAATGTTGAACCAGATCACCGCGCATGAGGTGAAACCTGTGCCTAAACCGCTGAGCAACAAACCTGTGCTGGTGTCGGTTAACGGCAAACAGATTCCTGTGCCGCGTGCGCTCAAGCGACTGATTTCGCCCAATGCCAAATGGCGCAGTTATGGCGGAAAAGTGTACAGCCTGCCACTGCATAACGATGATGACGTGCATATGAATCTGATGTACATCAGCGCTGGCGTCAGTATTCCCCAGCACACTCACCGTGGTATGGAATCGACTCTGGTGCTGCATGGCGCGTTCAGTGATGAAGATGGTCATTATGATGCGGGAGATTTCCTGCAGCGTGACGCCTCAATCCGTCATTCACCGCAAACCGCGCATCAGCAGGATTGTTTATGCCTGACGGTGCTGACGCAGCCGATGGTGTTTACTCAGGGGGTGGCGCGCATCTTTAACCTGTTCGGAAAAGGTCTTTACCCCTAGGCAAATATTATAGTCCTAAGCTCCTTCTTGATTTTGGCCACGTTGCGTGGCCTTTTTTTTGCCGGACTACATTTCTCTGGCATTTGTTACTCTCGTTCAGTGTATGATGGTGACGTTTTCACCACATAGAATGCGTTATGTCTCAGCCCGTTGATAAAAAAACCTTTCTCACTATTTTTACCACCGTCTTTTTGCCGATGTTTCTTGCTGCGGTGGACCAGACACTGCTCGCCACCGCAACCCCCGCCATGGTGCGCGATCTTGGCGACATGCAGCTCTCTTCCTGGATCGCCGTGGGTTACATGCTGGCCGGGGCGGCTTCGGTGCCTGTGTACGGCTGGCTGGGGGATCAATACGGGCGTAAGAAAATGTTGGCGATCGCGCTGAGCATTTTTGCGCTCGGTTCTATCGTGTGCGCTTTGGCGGTGAATATGCCGCTATTGGTCGCCGGACGAATCGTTCAGGGGCTGGGCAGCGGTGGCTTGATGAGCTTGTCGCAGGCCCTGATTGGTGAGTTGGTGCCGCCGCGTCAACGGGCGCGTTTTCAGGGCTATTTCGCTTCGTTGTTTGCGCTCGCCAGTATCGGTGGTCCGGTGCTCGGCGGGGTGATTGTGACCTATCTGACCTGGCACTGGCTGTTCTGGATTAACCTGCCGCTGGTCGGTTTTGCGCTCTATCGTTTGTCTAAGCTCAAATCGACTCAGGAAAAAGCCAGCAAAGCCCGCATAGATGTGTTTGGGTTGATTCTGTTTCCCAGCCTGATGACCGTCATTATTTATTGGCTCTCCGCCGGTGGTCATTACTTTGCCTGGAATTCGAGTATGAGCTTTATCCTGCTTGGGTTATTTGCGCTGCTGGTGGCGCTGTTTGTCACGCAGCAGCAACGGGTGAAACAGTCCTTTCTGCCGTTGACGCTGCTGGCAAAACGGGAAATTCACATTCCGCTCATCTCGACGTTTTTGTTTGCTTCCTGTTTGTTTGCACTGGTGTTTTTCCTACCGATTTTCTTGCAGGTTGGCCTCGGCGTCAGCGTGGCGCAATCGGGGATGTTGATGATTCCGCTTTCGGCAGGCGTGATTTGTGGATCCTTTATCACGGGTAAAGTGATTTCCCGTACCGGTGTGCCGAAGTGGGTGCCAGTGTGTGGTATGTCCGTCAGTTCGGTGGCATTTTTCAGCTTGGCGATGCTGGATCTAAGCCCGTACACCGTCAGCGCTATCGGATTTTTCTGTTGTCTGGGGCTGGGCACGATTATGCCGTCGACCCAAATCACCATTCAGACCATTGCGGGCAAAGCGAATCTGGGGCGGATTACCTCGATGGCAGGCTTATCGCGCTCATTGGGTGCGTCAGTGGGGACGGCTGTGTTTGGTACGCTGATTTACTCGCAAATTCCGGGATTCAGCGCGGAAAGTTCGCTGACGGCTTTATTGGAGACTCCGCGCGAGGTGATCATTGATGCGTTTCAGGCGGGGTATCTGCTCGCGGCGTCACTGGCATTCTTGTGCCTGCTCAATGCGCTGCGTGCGCCACTGATTCAACTCGACGATTACAGTTAAAGACGCGGTATGGCAGACATAAAAAAACGGCCCGTAAAGGCCGTTTTTTTGTATCAGGCGAGTCCCTGAATGATGACGAACTTTTCTAACAGCTGTTCGTCCGTTTCAATGTGCGCTGGATCGGTGATGATACAGTTGGTGATCGGGCACACCGACTCGCACGTTGGCTTGTCATAGTGACCTTTACACTCGGTACACAAATCCGGATTGATCTCGTAGATGCTGTCACCCATCGAGATCGCGCCGTTCGGGCATTCCGGCTCGCACATGTCACAGTTAGTGCATTTACCTGTGATTAGCAGTGCCATAATTATTTGCCTGTCGGGTTACGGGTATCCTGACCAGCATTAAGGTTGCGCATCAGCAGGCCGTATTCCAGATCCATATCCTGAGGAACAGGAATGTAAACGAAGTGACCGTTGCCTTTTGCATCATCAACTGCTTCGCCTTTACGGTTTTCCATCGCTTCTAGCGTGAACACCACGTTGCCTTTTGGCGTCATCAGCTCGAGGCTATCGCCAATGATGAACTTGTTCTTCACTTCGACTTCGACCATGTCGCCACGGCGTTTGCCCGTGAACTCACCCACGAACTGCTGCGCGTCGGATACAGAGTAGCCGTAATCGTAGTTTTGGTATGCATCGTGCGTGTGACGACGAAGGAAACCTTCGGTGTAACCACGGTGCGCCAAGCTTTCCAGCGTACCCATCAGCGTGTCATCAAATGGTTTGCCAGCGACAGCGTCATCAATCGCTTTACGGTAAACCTGCGCGGTACGTGCACAGTAGTAGAACGATTTAGTTCGACCTTCGATTTTCAGCGAGTGCACACCCATCTTCGTCAGACGTTCCACGTGTTGAACCGCACGCAGGTCTTTCGAGTTCATGATGTAAGTGCCGTGCTCATCTTCAAACGCGGCCATTTTTTCTTCTGGGCGATGGCTTTCAGACAATAGCACCACGTCGTCGATTGGCTTGCCACGACCGATGGTGGTTTCAGGACGCTCTTCCTGCACTTCAATCGCTTGCGGCGCATTTGGATCGAACTCTTCCACGATCTGACCTGCGTCGTCTTCTTTGCCTTTCTCAACTTTGTATTCCCAACGGCAAGCGTTGGTGCACGTGCCTTGGTTCGGGTCACGTTTGTTGATGTAGCCAGACAGCAGGCAACGACCTGAGTACGCCATGCACAGTGCGCCGTGCACAAACACTTCCAGTTCAGTTTCTGGGCAGTGCTCGCGGATCTCTTCGATCTCTTCCAGTGACAGCTCACGAGACACGATCACGCGCTCTACGCCGTTTGCTGCCCAGAATTTGACGGTCGCCCAGTTCACTGCGTTCGCCTGTACTGACAGGTGAATCGCCATATCCGGGAACGCTTCGCGCACCATCATGATGAGGCCAGGGTCTGACATGATCAGCGCATCTGGGCCCATATCGACCACAGGTTTCAGATCGCGAATGAAGGTTTTGAGTTTTGAGTTGTGCGGTTGAATGTTGCACACCACGTAAAACTTTTTGCCCAAGGCATGCGCTTCGTTAATACCGATTTGCAGGTTTTCGTGGTTGAATTCGTTGTTACGTACGCGAAGGCTGTAACGCGGCTGGCCAGCGTAAACGGCATCGGCACCGTATGCGAACGCGTAACGCATGTTTTTCAGGCTGCCTGCTGGTGACAGCAGTTCAGGGACGAAAGTTTTTTCAGTAGACATTGCTTGTATTCTCAATCTGATCTCAAGTCAGGCCAATACCACCTGATGGTATTGGAAGGGGCGCAAATTTTACGCCAAAAGAGGGCGCATGACCAGTTGAGATTGCAAGCAAACATCAGGCTTGGTCGTGAGACGCAAGCCTGATGAGGGAAGGGGTTACGCGTCAGCGTGTGGCAGGCCACCAAGCGCGTTGAACAGATCTGGCAGGAACACCGTAAATTCACCACACATCAGTGAGAAATCGGCATCGAAACGCGCAGCTTGATCTTCACGAGGAATGTCTTCGTTTTGATCTTTGAGTTCATCGCTGAATGCCAGACGTTTCAGGCTGCAATCTTCCGCGAGAATAAAGCTGATGCGATCTTGCCAGTTGATGGACAGCTTGGTCACCACCTTGTTGGCGGCGATGTGGCTCAGAATCTCATCGCTCGACAGCTCTTGCTTCTTGCAACGTACGGTAGCGCCATCATCGAGAATCGATTTCAGCTCTGCTTCGTCCAGCAAGTTAAAGCCTTGTGGCAGATTGCCTTCTTTGACCCACTCGGTCAGTGTGGTTTCGACCGCGACTTCTGGAATTGCAGGGACAACAGGCAGGCTACCCATGGTTTTGCGCAGTAGCGCCAGGACGTCTTCAGCTTTTTTGTAGCTGCTGGCATCGACCAGAATCAGGCCCTGTTTGGGCATGATCAGTACTGGCGTCAGGTGGCTGCGGCTAAACGCACGTGGCAGCAGATCGACAATGACGTCTTCTTTGATGTTGTCTTTTTCTTTTTTCTTCAGCGGGCGGCCTTCTTCGGCTTCCATCGCTTCCACTTTGGCGTTCAGTGAGTCTTTGATCACCGATGCTGGCAACATTTTTTCTTCTTTCTTGGCACAGATGAGAATGCGGTCTTCGCTGACGTGAGTCATCATGTCGCCATGTCTGCCCATCGCATGAACCCAGCCAAACTTCTGTTTATCCTGGCTGCCACATGGCGTGAAACGGAACTCAGCCAGTTGTTTTTCCAGCTGATCGGCATTGAAGTCAATCTCGCGGTTCACGCGATAAACCATACAGTTTTTAAACCACATATCTATTTCTTTTCCTTGTTCGAAAGCCCCACATCATAGGGGATTTCAGCGCTAAAGTCTTACCTCAAATTCAAAATTCCGTGATTGATACAACTGAGATAGAACGATGAATTTGATAAGAAAGTTATATTAAAAATTGTTTTCAATGGTCACAAAAGTGTCATAATCATTTCTCATAATGCATGGCGTTGATTAAAAATAAAGGTTATTCAATTATGTCTAGAAGGATTCTGGTTGTTGAAGACGAAGCGCCGATTCGTGAAATGCTGTGTTTCGTGCTTGAGCAAAAAGGTTACCAGGCCGTGGAAGCAGAGGATTATGACACTGCCGTCAACAAACTGGCTGAACCCTTCCCTGATCTCGTTCTGTTAGATTGGATGTTACCTGGCGGTAGCGGCATCAACTTCATCAAACACATGAAACGCGAAGAGCTGACACGCAACATTCCGGTGGTGATGCTCACGGCGCGGGGTGAAGAAGAAGACAAAGTCCGCGGCCTTGAAGTGGGTGCAGACGACTACATTACCAAACCTTTCTCGCCTAAAGAGCTGGTGGCTCGCCTCAAAGCGGTGATTCGCCGCGTAACACCAACGGCACTCGAAGATGTGATTGATGTGCAAGGTCTGAAGCTGGATCCGGTGTCGCATCGTGTCACGGCCAACGACGCGCCACTCGATATGGGCCCAACCGAATTTAAAATGCTGCACTTCTTTATGACCCACCAAGAGCGTGTGTACAGCCGCGAACAACTGCTGAACAACGTGTGGGGCACCAATGTGTATGTGGAAGACCGCACGGTTGATGTGCACATTCGTCGCCTGCGTAAAGCCCTCGAAGAAGCGGGTCACGACAAGCTGATTCAGACCGTGCGTGGCGCGGGCTATCGTTTCTCAACCAAAGCGTAAGAGGATCCACTGCGAAGTATTATGGTTGAACGGTTAACTTGGAAAAAGCTGGCCTGGGAGCTGGCTTTTTTTTACCTGCCATGGATTGTGGTCGGGTGGATATTTGGATACATGCCGTGGTTGCTGTTGGCGGCCACGGCGTTGCAGCTTGTGTGGCATCTGCACAACCAAATGCGCCTCTCGGCGTGGTTGTGGGATGAAAAGCGACTGACACCGCCGTCGGGTTCCGGCAACTGGGAATACTTGTTTAACGGCATTTACCGTTTGCAGCAGCGTCAGCGCAAAAAGCGCAAAGAGTTAACCAACCTGATTCGCCGCTTTCGCAACGGGGCGGAATCGCTGCCCGATGCGGTGGTGGTGTTTCGTGGTGAAGGCAATATCGTGTGGTGCAACCGCTTGGCGCAGCATCTGCTAGGATTTCGTTGGCCGGATGATGCTGGGCAGCCGATTTCCAACTTGATCCGCACACCGGATTTCATCAAATACCTGCAAAAAGATGACTTCACCGAGCCGTTGGAGATGCGTTCTCCGCTCAATGTGGAGCGCTCCCTTGAATTGCGTATTGTGCCGTACACCGAAGGCGAACACCTGATGGTGGTGCGCGACGTGACCCAACTGAAACAGCTGGAAGGCATGCGCCGCAACTTTTTTGCTAACGTGTCGCACGAACTGCGCACACCGATGACGGTGCTGCAAGGCTATCTGGAAATGACCGAAGATCCGGATATGCTGGTGGGCCCGATGTGGGGCAAAGCGCACGGCGTGATGACCGAGCAGCTCAACCGCATGAACAGCTTGGTCAATCAATTACTCACGCTGTCGAAGATTGAAGCGGCGCCGATGCATGAATTGGAAGATGTGGTCGATGTACCGGCCATGCTTGAAGTGTTGGAAAAAGAGGCGGTGAGCCTTAGCGGTGACGATCAGCATCAGCTCAAGTTTGACATCGATAAGCAGCTGCGTGTGCTGGCCGATGAAGATCAACTGCGCAGTGCCATTTCCAACTTGGTCTATAACGCGGTGAAATACACGCCGCCGGGCGCAGAAATTAACGTGCGCTGGTTCCAAACGCCGCAGGGTGCCTGTTTGGAAGTGGAAGATAAGGGCGACGGTATTGAGCCGCAGCATCTGCATCGTCTTACCGAGCGTTTTTACCGGGTTGATAAGGCGCGTTCGCGTGATACTGGCGGCAGTGGTCTCGGGCTCGCGATCGTGAAGCACGCCTTGTCCCATCATGATTCGCATCTCGATATTAAGAGTACCGTCGGTGTCGGCAGCCGCTTTTCGTTCGTGCTACCTAAGCGTCTGGTTGTGAAATGAAACTGTATGTGAAACTGGCGCTGTACGCTCTGTCGGGCATCGCATGTCATGTTCAGGCGCACGATGAGCTGCAGGATTACCACAAAACCACGGGTGTGGCTGGCAGCTTGCTGTCGGTCGGCTCTGATACGCTGGCGGGCATGACGACGTTGTGGGTGGAAGAGTTCAAATCCATCTATCCCAACGTGAACGGCCAAGTTCAGGCTTCTGGCTCGGCGACGGCTCCTCCGGCATTGACGGAAGGCACTGCGCAATTCGGACCGATGAGTCGCCCGATGCGCACGCGTGAAATTGAAGCGTTTGAACGCACGCATGGCTATAAACCGACGGCGCTGCGGGTCGCAATTGATGCGATCGGTATTTTCGTCCATCGCGACAACCCGATTGAGGGGTTGAACTTCACCCAGCTCGACAGCATTTTTTCCTCGACACTGCGTTGTGGTGCCAACCACTCAATCAATACCTGGTCTGAACTTGGTCTGCCGTATGAATGGGCTAAGCGCGGTATTCAACTTTTCGGGCGCAATTCGGTATCGGGTACTTATGGATACTTCAAACAAAATGCGCTGTGTGGCGGCGATTTCAAACGCAACGTGAACGAGCAGCCTGGTTCGGCGTCGGTGGTGCAGTCGGTGGCATCGTCGATCAATACTTTGGGATATTCGGGCGTCGGATACCGGGTGTCCGGAGTGAAACTGATCCCTATTGCGCGCGAAGGCACTGACTATGTTGAGCCGACTCACGCCAACATCCTTTCCGGCAAGTATCCGCTGTCGCGCTATTTGTACGTCTACGTCAACAAGCATCCGACACGTCCTCTGACGCCGATTGAACGTGAGTTTATTCGTTTTATCTTCTCCAAGCAGGGCCAGGCGCTGGTGGAAAAAGATGGCTACCTGCCCATTTCACCGCAGTTTGCTCATGAAGAGCTGGTGAAAGTCGGTATTGAAGAGCAGTAAAAAAGCCAGCGTCATGCTGGCTTTTTGAATGTTTCATCGGCTTAAAACTCAAGTTGCCAGCCGACGCTGTGCCAATACTCCTGCTCGCTGAGCAGATCCGCGTGCAGCAGTTTGTTGTTTTCCAGCCACTCTTTGTCGGCACATTCAAGCTTCCATTCGTCATCGTGAGCGGACAGCGTCAACTCCGGCAGGGGATCGTCATTGCGTTGCCCGTTTACCAGAATCGCCAGACGCAATACACGAATCAGACCGACAATGTGCTTTTTCTTAAACAGCGAAAAGTCTTCCATTTCATTGAGCTTGAGCGACTTGCGCTGAAAGCGCGCCAGCGTCGACAGCACCAACTGCTGCTCGTTGTTAAAACCCGCCATGTTGGTGTGACGCAGAATATACGCGGAGTGACGATGAAATGCCTGCAGGCTGATGCTCAGCCCCACTTCGTGCAACAGCGCCCCCCATTCCAGGAGATCAAACAGTTCACTGTTCTTTTTCAAACCGAGTTCATCGGCGACCTGATCGAGAAATTCGCGCGCGTGACCTTTCACTTTGGCGGCATGTTCCAAATCCACCAGATGTTTGCTGGCCAGGTTTTCAGTGGTGCGCAGGCGAATGTCGGAATACTTAAATCTGTCTTCCATCTCATACAACAGACCTTCACGTAGGGCGCCGTCAGAGAAGAACATCTCTTTGATTTTCAGATCTTTAAAAATCGCGGCCAAAATCGCGACGCCAGCAGCAAACACGGGTTTGCGATCGTCGGTGAGTCCGGTGAGCTGAATGTCGTCAATCGAGTCCCATTCGCACAGTTTGTCGATGAGCTTGTTCAGCCGCTCAGCGGTAATGATGCCATCATCATGGCCAAGGCCAATCAGTACTTCATAAATGGCTTTAATGGTGCCGGATGAGCCAAATGCGGTTTGCCAGCCAAGCTTGCAGTATTTGCTGGCGATGGATTCCAGCTTTTGTTCGGCGGCGAGGATTGCCTGAGCGAAGTTCTTTTTCGACAGTTTGCCGTTGGAGAAGTAGCGATCGGTGTAGCTCACGCACCCCATCTGTTTGCTGTTGACCAGTTCGGCTTCAAAGCCTTTACCGATGATCATTTCGGTGCTGCCGCCGCCGATATCAACCACCAACATGGATTCGGTTTGTGGTTGGGTGTGGGCCACGCCAAGGTAAATCAGACGTGCTTCTTCAGTACCGGGAATGATCTCGATAGGAAACGGCATTACTTCGCGCGCGCGCTGCAAAAAAATGTGCGCATTGTTGGCCTGACGCAGGGTGTGCGTGGCGGCAATACGTACATTATCGGCGTCAAAGCCTTGCAGACGTTCAGCAAACATCGCCAGACACTCCAGGCCTCGTTCGATGGCAGCATTGTCTAAGTTCTTTTGTGCATCCAGTCCGGATGCCAGGCGCACGCGCTGTTTATGGCGGCTGATCAGTTGTAAATCCTGATCCACCACCTTGGCGACCACCATGTGAAAACTGTTAGAACCTAAATCGATTGCGGCAATTTCACGAGTAATAGTGTCACGAGTTGTGCTGGGTTGGTTCATGGGTGTCTGTTTGCCCCTTATTCTTACGCGTTTGTTTTTCTACGTTTTTAAGATAGTCGTAAATCGCGAGCTGCGAACGGACTTTCTTGCGGTTCCCGCGCTTGATGTAGCGGTTACTCATCTCTTTGTCGATCACGCGCGCTTTCACCGTATCGGTAAACTGCAGATTGATGATGTCTATCATACGCTGTTTAAGGCGTTCGTCACGTATTGGCGCCATCACTTCAATTCGGTAATCAATGTTACGCGTCATCCAGTCGGCCGAAGAGATATACACTTGCGGGTTGCCGTCGTTGTGCGTGATCAGCACGCGCGGGTGTTCCAGGAAGCGGTCGACAATACTGATGATACGAATGTTGTCGCTCAATCCCTCAATGCCCGGTACCAGCGAACACATACCACGAATGATCATCTTGATTTGCACTCCGGCGGTGCTGGCACCATAGAGCTTGTTGACCAGGCCGCGGTCGACCAGATTGTTCACTTTGAGGGTGATCGCGCCTTTTTTACCCGCTTTGACATTGGCGATCTCGGTGTCGATCAAACGGTATAGCTGCGTGCGCGAGTTACGTGGCGACACGATGAGATGATTGAATTTCACCGGACGGAACGGGTTTTCAATATAGCCAAACACGTTGCGCACTTCGTTGGTGATTTCGCGGTCTGCGGTCAGTAGCGAGAAGTCGGTATAAATGCGCGCGGTTTTTTCGTGGAAGTTTCCGGTACCGATGTGAGCGTAACGCACAAATTCGCCCTCTTCACGGCGGGTAATCAGCAGCAGCTTGGCGTGAATTTTCATGCCCGGCGTACCAAACACCACTTGCACGCCCGCTTCGGTCAGAATACGTGACCATTCGATGTTGGCCTCTTCGTCGAAACGCGCCTGCAGTTCAACCACCACCACCACACGCTTGCCGTTGTGCACTGCATCGACCAGCGAGTTCATCAAACGCGAATCTTTCGCCACACGGTAGATGTTGATCTTAATGCTGATCACTTTCGGGTCGAACGATGCCTGACGCACCAGCTCTGTAATGTGTTCAAAGCTGTGGTATGGGTAGTGCAGCAGAATGTCCTGAGCGCGAATCGCATCAAAGGCATTCGGAAAGCCTTCAAAATCGGCACACTTCATCGGAGGCAGCGGACGGTTTTCCAAGTACTCTCGGCCGACGTTCGGAAAACCGATGAAGTCTTTAAAGTTGTGGTAACGACCGCCCGGTAACAAACTGTCGTAGTGGGAGATTTTGAGCTTCTCACACAGAAATAGCAGCATCTCTTGCGGCATTTCGCGCTCGTACACAAAGCGAACCGGCATCGCGGTCAGGCGCTGACTCAAACCTTCTGACATCTGTTCCAACAGGCTGTATTCGACTTCGTGGCTGAGGTCGTATTCCGCGTCACGGGTCATCTTCATCGCATAGCCAGTCAGCGTGTCGTAGTCAAAAAAGCCGCGGAAAATGTCATCCAGACAGTGGCGAATGATGTTGTCGAGCAGAATGATGGTTTTACGTCGTTTGCCTTTTTGCTCCGGTACCATGACAAAGCGGGGCAGGTGATCGGTCGGGATCTCGATCAGCGCGTAGTGCGATTCGTCGCCTTTCTTTAAATCGACGGCGATGTATGCGTATTCGTCTTTGAGGAATTGCAGTACGTCAATGTCATCTTTCATTAACAGTGGCGTAATATGCGGCAGCACTTCTTTATGAAAATATTTGGTGATCCAGCGCTGCTGCGCTTCATCTAATTGGGTTTCGTTGACCAGAAAAATGCGGCGGCGCGCCATCTCCATGATGATTTCGCTGTACAGGTTATCGAAGTCCTGATTCAGCTTCAGCGCTTTGCTCTGCATGCGGGTCAACAAATGCTTGGAGCTGTCGTTTCCTCCACGTTCACGGTTGATAAGAATACGACGTTTCACATCCGAAAAGCGGACTTTGTAAAACTCATCCAGGTTGTTGGAGAAAATCCCCAAAAAGCGGATGCGCTCGACCAGCGGCACGGTTTTATCGGCGGCTTCCTGAAGGACTCGTTCATTGAACGATAGCCAGCTCAATTCCTTATCGATATACAACTTTTCCGCGCTCATGAGATACCTTCTGACTGTTAGTGACGTTTTAATTATTAACCACTGCAAACTAGGGTTTTAATGTGACACTTTTATTGCAAAACAGATTAGTATGCAGAGTTGTTTTATTTTCAGTTGTTTAATGTGACTTGTAATATAATTGTCACCTAATCGAAATATTATGTTATTTGGACTAAAAAGGTAGAGTTATTCATGGCACAGGCCGAGTTTTCATTGAAAGAACGAGATCGAAAGCGACTTATTAAAGATCGCCTTGTTCGTCTTGCAGTGACCGGTGGTGGCGTGAGTGTTCTCGGCGCCTTGATCCTCATTTTCGTCTATCTGGCGATGGTGGTTTTTCCGCTATTTTCCGATGCGGAACTAGAGACCGGTTTTGCCAGTCAGCCCATCACCACGGTCGCGCCTAAAATGCTGGCGATTGACGAGTATGGCGAGAATGCCTTTGTTGTTGGTGACCATGGTAAAGCCGAGTTCTGGTCACTCAATCATGAACGCAGTTTACCGCGTTGGAGCGAGAGCTTGCCGTTCGCGCCTGTGAAGTTCACCACCACGACACCCGACAGCGGCTGGTTTGCGGCCACGGATGCTGACAATAATGTTTATGTCGCGCGTCCTCAATTTACGTATTCGGTCACTAAAAATGGCCGTGTATTCACTCCCGAGCTTGAAGCGCTGTCGCTGCCAGCAAACTGGTCGCTCATTCCCCGTTCGCTGTCTATAACCCAGCTCAGTGCCGCGGTAACCGACAGTCAGGCATTTTTTGCCGTTTATCAGTCGAACCAACAGGTGTCGGTGCATTGGGTAAGTCTGGACGCGCCGCAAGTGCCGCAGCAATTTACTTTTTCTTCGTCGTTTGAGCAGTTGGATCAGATGCTGCTGACGCCGGATGGCAAAACCTTGTATCTGCGCAGCGGTTCTGAGTTAGTGATTGCCGAGCTGACACACGATCAATATCAGGTGCGCGACATCGTGGATCTCAGTCAGGGGCAGCAAAAACATGCGGTGCAGACTATCAATCTGTTGTCCGGTGCGTATTCACTGCTGGTGACGCATCGCGATGGTTTGGTGACGCAGTGGTTTGATGTGCTCAAACAGGGCGAGCGGCATCTGACGTTGATCCGCGATTTCAAACTGGCTTCCGAAGTGACGTTTCTGCTGCCGGATACCTATCGCAAAGGCTTCTACAGTTTCTATCGCAACGGTACGGTGCAGAGCCACTACACCACCAGTGAAAAATTGGTGATTTTCGAGCGCGCCTATCAACAGGCTCCGGCGCTGGCGGCGATGTCGAGCAACGAACGTTATCTCGCCACGTATGACAGCGGCAGAATCAGCGTCGCCAAAATCGATAACGGTTATCCGGAAGTGTCATTCTCTTCGCTGTGGCAGAAAGTGTGGTACGAAAGCTACCCAGAGCCCCAGTATGTGTGGCAGTCCACATCGGCCAGCGATGAATTTGAGGCCAAATTCAGTTTGGTGCCGATTGCGTTTGGTACGCTGAAGGCGGCGCTGTATGCGATGCTCTTTGCCGTACCGGTGGCGGTATTTGGCGCAATTTATACCGCGTACTTTATGGCGCCGAAAATGCGCCGTGTGGTGAAACCCACTATCGAGTTAATGGAAGCGCTGCCGACGGTGATTATCGGTTTTCTGGCCGGGTTGTGGTTTGCGCCGTTGGTGGAAAGCCACCTGACGTCCATCGTGGCCCTGTTCCTGTTTTTGCCGCTGTCGACCGTGATCATCGGATTGTTGTGGTCACAACTGCCAAAGACCGTGCTGCGTAAAATGGCTGGCGGCTGGCATGCGCTGATCCTGATCCCTGTTCTGTTGGCCGTGGCGACAACGATTCTCTCCTACAGCAGTGAAATCGAGCTGTGGCTGTTTAGCGGCGACGTGCGCGTCTATCTCGCGCAGCACGGTATCGATTTTGACCAGCGCAATGCGTTGGTGGTCGGGTTTGCGATGGGCTTTGCAGTGATCCCAACCATTTTCACCATCGCCGAAGATGCGATTTTCTCTGTGCCGAAGCATCTGTCCGACGGCTCTCTGGCCCTGGGGGCGACGCCCTGGCAGACTCTGACACATGTGGTGCTGCTCACCGCCAGTCCGGGTATTTTCTCAGCGGTGATGATGGGCCTTGGCCGCGCGGTCGGTGAAACCATGATCGTGCTGATGGCGACAGGCAATACGCCGATCCTTGACTGGAACATTCTGGAAGGGATGCGCACTTTATCGGCGACGATTGCGGTGGAATTGCCGGAGTCTGAAGTGGGCAGTTCGCATTTCCGTATTCTTTTCCTGGCAGCCCTGCTGCTATTTATCTTCACGTTTGCAGTCAACTCCCTGGCTGAATGGGTACGCCAGCGACTGCGTGCCAAGTACCGTGCGCTGTAGTGGGGGATGCGATGAAAACGATAAATTGGGTTCGCTCCGGCGCCCCATGGATATGGTTAACGGGTGGGGCGGTCAGTATCAGTCTGATTTCCGTTCTCGGCTTGTTGTTGTTGATTGGCTGGAAAGGTTTAACCTATTTCTGGCCGGCGCCTTTATACCAATGGCAAGACGCCAACGGCCAAACGTTAGTGGGGCAGTTGTACGCCACCGAGTCGGTGCCCGTGAGCCATCTGAGCGAGATGGGGATTGACCTGCCCGCTGCGGTTAAAGATACAGGCACAGCGACCCGCTTAAGTATTAAAGTGGCCAACCGCGAATTGTATGGCGCTGATTTTGTTTCGATGCTGAGCATGAAATTGTCTGAGCCGACCAAGCCGCATGGCTGGATTGTGATAGAACGTGCCCGTGACGGTCAGTTTTACGGTAAGCCTGTCGGATATGAACAGGTCAATGGCAATGTCAGCGAACATATTGATACGCTGCTTGAGCAAGGTCTGGAGCAAGCGGATGTGCTGCGTAAGCAGATCGATCAGGTGGTCAATGAACAGATTCGTGTCATTGGCAGCAGCATTGAAAAGCTGCGACTGGAAAAGCGGCGCCGCGAATTGAATGGCAAGCTGGACGAGGCGTATCTGACCCAGTACCAGCAGCGCAAAGCGCAGTTGGATCAGCAACTGGCCAAAGCTGAAGAGCATCTGGACTCGCTGCGTGCTCAGATGGAGCGCCAGGTGTTGATTGCTCAGGATATGAAAGGCGATACCGTGCGTATTCCGCTGAGTCAGATCCTTGATTACTGGTTCCCGAACGACATGAACCTGACGCAGAAAATCGTTCAATGGGGTAAGCAGGTATGGGTCTTTCTGTCGGACAATCCGCGCGAGTCCAACTCGGAAGGCGGCGTTTTCCCGGCGATTTTCGGTACGGTCTTTCTGGTGTTGATCATGTCGATTATCGTCATGCCACTCGGCGTGGTCGCGGCAGTGTATCTGCACGAATACGCCAAAGATAATGCGTTCACCCGCATCATTCGCGTAGCGGTAATTAACCTCGCAGGTGTACCATCGATCGTATACGGCGTGTTTGGTCTCGGCTTTTTCGTTTATACCATCGGTGCCTCCATCGATAGCCTGTTTTATGCCGAGCGTTTGCCTGCTCCGACATTTGGCACGCCGGGGCTTTTATGGTCGGCTCTAACGCTGGCGGTCCTGACACTGCCGGTCGTGATCGTGGCGACCGAAGAGGGCCTGACGCGCATTCCGATCTCCGTACGTCATGGCTCATTGGCACTGGGTGCGACGCAGTTTGAAACCATCTGGCGCATTGTTCTGCCGATGGCGAGCCCTGCTATGATTACAGGACTGATTCTGGCGATTGCCCGTGCGGCAGGCGAAGTGGCACCACTGATGCTGGTGGGGGCGGTCAAACTGGCGTCCAGTCTGCCGGTGGATGGCGAGTTCCCGTTTGTGCATCTGGAGCGCAAATTCATGCACCTTGGTTTTCACATCTATGATGTCGGTTTTCAGACCACCAACATTGAGGCCGCGCGGCCGTTGGTGTACGCCACTTCATTTTTACTGGTGACGGTCATTGTGGCGTTGAACCTCACGGCCATCAGCATTCGTAATAATTTACGTGAGAAATATCGAACCTTAGGACAAGATTAAACATGTTTTCTGTCAACCAAACACTGGGGTACCAACCACCTCTGGATGTCAACAACTTAACCGACAAACAGACCGCGATCGCGATCGAAGGGTTAAATCTGTTTTACAACCAGACCCGTGCGCTGAGCGATATTTCGATGCGGATTCCGAAAGGTCAGGTCACGGCGTTCATCGGCCCGTCGGGCTGTGGCAAATCGACCCTGCTGCGCTGCATTAACCGCATGAACGATCTGGTGGAAGGTTGCCGGGTTGAGGGCGAAGTCAAACTGCACGGTAAGAATGTCTATCTGCCGGAAGTGGACGTGCCGACTCTGCGCCGCCGGGTGGGGATGGTGTTTCAGCGCCCGAACCCGTTTCCAAAGTCTATTTACGAGAACGTTGTCTACGGACTGCGCCTTCAGGGGATCAAAAACAGCCGTACGCTGGACGATGCGGTGGAGCGTTCATTGCGCGCGGCCGCCCTGTGGGATGAAGTGAAAAACCGCCTGCATGAAAACGCGTTTGGTCTGTCTGGCGGTCAGCAGCAGCGTCTGGTGATCGCACGTGCGATTGCGATTGAGCCCGAAGTGTTGCTGCTCGATGAGCCCACCTCGGCTCTGGACCCGATTTCGACGCTCACGATTGAAGAGCTGATCCACGATCTGAAAACCAAATACACCGTAGTGATCGTGACCCACAATATGCAACAGGCAGCAAGGGTCAGCGACCACACTGCCTTTATCCATATGGGAAAATTGATCGAGTACTCAGATACCGATTCTATTTTCACGTCACCATTGAAAAAACAGACCGAAGACTACATTACTGGCCGATACGGCTAACCGGCAACAAGCGAAGGATTCATCATGCAATTAGGACGACATATCTCAGGGCAGTTTAACGTTGAGCTGGAGTCTATTCGAACTCATGTATTAACCATGGGTGGATTGGTGGAGCAGCAGTTGTCGTTTGCTATGCAGGCGCTCAATAAAGATGATATTGAGCTGGCGCGTAAAGTGGTGCGCGATGATCACAAAGTCAACGCGATGGAAGTGTCGATCGACGAAGCCTGCACGCGCATTATTGCCAAACGTCAGCCTACGGCCAAAGATCTGCGCCTGATTATGGCGATCATCAAAACCATCACTGATCTGGAACGCATCGGCGATGTGGCGACCAAAATGGCGTATGTGGCGATTGAAAGTCCGTCGACCAAAGAGAGTAAATTTCAGGTGTCTTTGGAGCCGTTGTGTCGTCAGGCGATTGCGATGCTGCATCAGGTGCTGGATGCGTTTGCGCGCATGGATGTGGAATCGGCTGCTGAGGTGTACAAGCTCGATGACAAGCTGGATAAAGAGTACGAAGCGGTGATCCGTCAGTTGATGACCTACATGATGGAAGACCCGAAAAATATTCCGCATATTCTGCAAGTCATGTGGTCGGCGCGCTCGATTGAACGGGTGGGGGATCGCTGTCAGAACATCTGCGAATACATCATCTACTTCGTCAAAGGCAAAGACGTGCGTCATTTAGGCGATCAGGGCATCAATGACGCCCTGCGCTAACCACTCACCCATCAATATTTCAGCGGCACAAACGTCTGTTCATCTAGTGGTGAGCGGACGTAACCCTCTTTATTCAATTCCGGCAGAGTGACTGGCGGATACTCAACGTTGCGGTACTCAATTTGGCTCAGCAGATGACTGATGCAGTTGAGGCGCGCACGACGTTTGTCGTCTGACGGTACCACCCACCACGGACAATGTTTGGTGTCGGTGTAGGCGAACATCTTGTCTTTGGCTTTGGAGTAATCGGCCCAGCGGTGGCGGGATTCGAGATCCATCGGGCTGAATTTCCAGCGTTTGATTGGGGTTTTGATCCGTTCCAGAAAGCGCTTTTCCTGCTCTTCATCGGACACAGAAAACCAGTATTTAAGCAGAATGATGCCGGAACGTTGCAGCATGCGCTCAAACTCCGGGCAGGATCGCAGAAACTCTTCGTACTCTTCGCCCGTGCAGAAGCCCATCACTTTCTCGACTCCGGCGCGGTTATACCAGCTGCGGTCAAACAGTACGATTTCACCGCCAGCAGGTAAATGCGTCACGTAACGCTGAAAGTACCACTGGGTTTTCTCTTTTTCGGTGGGAGCCGGCAACGCGGCCACGCGGCACACCCGCGGGTTTAGTTTTTCGGTAATGCGTTTGATGACGCCGCCTTTGCCCGCAGCATCACGCCCTTCAAAAATCACCACGACTTTGAGTTTTTCGTGTTTGACCCACTCTTGCAGTTTCACCAGCTCAACTTGCAGACGCTCCAGCTCCTGCTCATAAAATTTTCTTTTTAGTTTGGTCATAGTTCCCTCCGTTGATAACAAAATCATAGCACCGACGGAGGGGATAAACAGAGCTAGCTGATTGATTTCAGAACGGATGCCGTGCGGCGAATCGCATCGGTATCGGTGATCGGCACGATGAAATCGTCTTGATCGCTGGCGCCCATTTTGCTCTCTGGAGCAACAAAAGCCATGTGGCTGGCACGTGTAGTTTTGCCAGACAAGTGCAATTCAGTGACTCCGGTAGTCTGCGCCAATTGGCCGACGTTGTCGGCATTGACGCCAGCACCCGCCATGATCGCGATGCGCCCGGCGCTGCGTTGAACCAGTTCTGTCAGCATGTTCGCGCCTTGCGGGGCTGTGCGCGCCAGTCCTGAGGTCAAGATGCGTTCGCAACCCAGCGAAATGACCGTTTCCAGTGCGGAAAACGCATCGTTGCACTGATCGAACGCGCGGTGAAAAGTGACGCCCAAGCCCAGCGACTGTGCCAGTGAGACCAAGTCTTGGCTGCGCTTAGCATCAATGCTTCCATCTTGATTGAGTAACCCCAGCACCACGCCTTGCAGCCCGGCCTGGTGTGCGGCGTGAATATCCAGCTTCATGATGGCGATGTCTTCATCGCTGTAGAAGAAATCGCCCTGACGTGGCCGAATCATGGCATACACCGGAATGTTCGCGACCTTTGCCGCCTGCTGCATAAAACCATAGCTGGGAGTTAAGCCACCCAAGGCCAATGAGGAGCACAGTTCAATACGCGTCGCGCCGCCTGCCATCGCATTGTGCAGAGATTCAATATTGTCGATACACACTTCAAGTTGATAAGACATTGTCAGATTACTCATGAGAAACAGTGGACGAAGTGTAGCAAGCCTGAGTTGTCTCGTCTGTCTGCCGGGGGTGAGAAATAGGGGTAAACTTTGTGGGTGCATGTTTCCCTATATTGCAGGGTAAAGGATGTAAAAAAGCCCCGGACAATGTCCGGGGCTTGAAATGACTTTACTTAAACTGATTGGCGTTGCGTTATTCGCTTATAAGATTCCAACCACAAACCCGAGTTGAGCGCGGGTGTTTAAGTGTTTCAATTATTTTTTGCCTAGGTCAGCAGTGTGCTCAGACAGGTAAGCAGCTACGCCCGCTGGAGAATCTTTCATACCAGCTTTACCTTCTTCCCACTGTGCAGGACATACTTCACCGTGAGTTTGGTGGAAGTTCAGAGCGTCAACCATGCGCAGCATTTCGTCGATGTTACGGCCTAGTGGCAGGTCGTTAACTACTTGGTGACGTACCATGCCGTCTTCGTCGATCAGGAAAGAACCACGGAAAGCAACGCCCGCTTCTGGGTGCTCTACGTCGTATGCTTTACAGATTTCGTGTTTAACGTCAGCAACCAGTGGGTATTGAACTTCACCGATACCGCCGTTTTCAATCGCAGTGTTACGCCATGCGTTGTGAGAGAACTGAGAGTCGATAGATACGCCGATTACTTCTACGCCTTTCGCTTTGAAGTCTTCGAAACGTTTGTCGAATGCGATCAGTTCAGATGGGCAAACGAAAGTGAAGTCTAGTGGGTAGAAGAAAACAACCGCTTTCTTACCTTTAGTGAATTCAGCGAAGTTGAAGTTATCAACGATTTCACCGTTACCTAGCACTGCTGCAGCAGTAAAATCAGGGGCTTGACGACCTACTAGTACCATTTTTTTGCTCCTAAGATTAATGGTTAGTTCCGGAACCGCAGACAATAGCGGACCCAGTCCGTGTATGTACGAGACAAACTATAGTACAGAATGTAGTATAGAAAAAAGCGAATTAAATAGATTGAGTTAATCGAAAAAAGCGATGAGCTTATCTTTTGCTCGATGAAAAAAATGGATACAGAACAAAGACTAAAACACGATGATTAAATGGCCTAGTTTGAAGCAACTGCATTACCTGGTGACACTGCATGAGACTCGTCATTTCAGTGATGCGGCGGAGCGGTGTTTTGTCAGCCAGTCGACTTTGAGTAAAGGCATTCAGAACCTTGAAGCGCTGATTGGTTGCCCGCTATTTGAAAAGAAAGATAAGAAAAGTCCGCTGGTGTTCACTCATGCGGGCGAACAGGTTGTAAAACGCAGCCGCGAGTTGTTGGCGCGTGGTCAGGATCTGATTGAACTGGGGAAACAGTGTCAGGGCGGAGAGATGGAAGGGCAGCTGAAATTGGGTTGTATTCCGACCATCGCGCCATTTCTGCTGTGCGATCTGGTTCAGGAAGTGAATGTGCGCTATCCCAACCTGCATCTTCTGTTACGTGAAGACACCACGGCTAATCTGCTGACGGCGTTGCGTAATGGTGAACTGGATGTGCTGATCCTCGCGTTGCCGATGGAGATTGGCAATATGGAAAGCCGGGTGGTTGGCCAGGATCCGTTTCGCATGGTGATCAGTCGTCATCAGGCGGATGGTATTCGCGTACCCATCAAATACGATGATTTGCCGGACGAGTCGGTGTTCCTGTTGGAAAACGAACACTGCCTGACAGAGCATGCGGTCTCGGCATGTAAACTGACCGACAAAGAGAAAATTAACCCTTTTACCGCCACCAGTTTACATACGCTGGTACAGATGGTGGCCAATGGCCTCGGCACAACGTTTATTCCGCAGATGGCGATTGAACATGGTTTGTTGGACAACCAGAATTTGGTGGTGATCGACCCACCAGGACAACAGGCGTATCGTGAAATTGGCTTGGTATGGCGACCGAGTTCGTCGCGCAGTCACACTTTTGAACGCTTGGCAGATGTAGTTTCTGAACTGCTATAGCGAATAGTCGTACCAGCAAGATAAAAAAATCCTAGTGAAAACACGCTGAGTCTGGCGTGTTTTCTGGTTTATTCCTCTGTTGGTTACTTTTTAATTGTAAAATTTTACAGAAACTTATTTTTGAACCTTTCATAAAATCGTAAAAATTCACAAAGTAAATTTTACAGATTTCACACCGGATGTTGTTTCAAAAATCCGCTGCGATTTCACTTCCCGCCTTTAAAACCCAACCTTTGATCCACGTCGTGATGCGGTGCCGTGCTGTTTTAAATCGATTTTGCACTTTAGAATTAATGTAATTTTATTACGTAATAACTTACATTTTTACCTAGCATTTCAAGCATGAGTTTGAAACGGAATAAAACTTCAAATTTCACCTTTGATTAACTTTTGGTCTTTTCGCTTAACGCCTTATCGGGTAAGGTTTAATTAAGTTTTGTAAGACTTATGTCTAGGTTAGAAAGTCTTGAATATGACCCGGTTCTGAGGGAGTGTATAGACACCGGGGGAACAAATTAGCCCAATAAACGCAAGATGAAATTTGTAGTCTGAAAATTACAAATGAGGTCTTGAGAACGATTCTAAGGAAGGACGTTATGCTTGCTCAAACGCCAGACAAAGATTTAGCACACCGCCAATCCACTACTAGCGAAGGCATGCTTGAGGTGACCGGAACTCTGTCTTCGGCACATCAGGCGATTTTCCCTGTGGAAGCCCAAACCTTTTTATCTGAGTTGTGTGCTCAGTTTGCCTCACGTGTCGACACGCTGCTTGCGGCGCGAGAACAAAAACAAAGTCAGATCGACCAAGGCCAACTGCCAGATTTCCTCAAAGAGACGCAAGATATTCGCGAAGGAAGCTGGAAAATCCTGGGGATTCCGCAAGATTTGCAGGATCGCCGCGTAGAAATCACTGGTCCAACGGATCGCAAAATGGTGATTAACGCGCTGAATGCGAACGTAAAAGTGTTCATGGCTGATTTTGAAGACTCAATGGCGCCAGCGTGGGACAAAGTACTGGATGGCCAAATCAACCTGCGTGATGCGGTTAACGGCACCATCAGTTACACCAACCCGGACAACGATAAGCGTTACGAACTGACGGACGACCCTGCGGTGCTGATCTGCCGCGTGCGTGGCCTGCACCTCAAAGAAAAACACGTCACTTTTGGCGGCCAGATAATTCCCGGTGCTCTGTTCGACTTCGCGCTCTATTTCTTCAACAACTACAAAGCGTTGCTGAAAAAAGGCAGTGGCCCGTACTTTTATCTGCCAAAACTTCAGGCGTATCAGGAAGCGAAATGGTGGAGTGAAGTGTTCCACTTCACCGAAGATTACTTTGGACTGGAAACGGGCACCATCAAAGCCACGGTGCTGATTGAAACTCTGCCTGCGGTGTTCCAGATGGATGAAATTTTGTTTTCACTCAAAGAGCATATCGTGGGGCTGAACTGCGGCCGCTGGGATTACATCTTTAGCTACATCAAAACGTTGAAAAAACACAGCGACCGTGTGCTGCCGGATCGCCAGGTGGTGACGATGGACAAACCGTTCCTCAACGCCTACTCACGTTTGCTGATTTACACCTGCCATAAACGCGGCGCGTTTGCGATGGGCGGTATGGCGGCCTTCATTCCGGCGAAAGACCCGGCAGAAAATGCCAAGGTGCTGGAGAAGATTCGCAACGACAAAATGCTGGAAGCGACCAACGGCCACGATGGCACTTGGGTTGCACACCCGGGCTTGGCAAATACCGCAATGGAAGTGTTCAACCAAGTACTGGGTGAGCGCAGCAATCAGTTAGATGTCAGCCGCATGTCGGATGCACCGATTCACGCTGAGGAATTGCTGGAACCGTGTGACGGTCCGCGCACTGAAGCGGGTATGCGCCACAACATTCGCGTTGCGCTGCAATACATCGAGGCTTGGATCTCTGGCAATGGTTGTGTGCCGATTTACGGGCTGATGGAAGATGCCGCGACGGCTGAAATTTCCCGCGCCTCTATCTGGCAATGGATTCAGCACGGTAAATCACTCGATAACGGCCAACAGGTGACCAAACAGTTGTTCCGCGATTATCTGGCGGAGGAAATCGAGGTGGTGAAAGCGGAAATCGGTGAGCCACGTTTCAATGCAGGCCGCTTTGAAGAAGCCGCGCAACTGATGGAAACACTGACCACCAGTGATGAACTGACCAATTTCTTAACCATACCGGGTTACGACTACTTAGCGTAATACCACTTATAACAACACTAACGTGAAACTAACGATTCAATATCAGAGCCTGTTGTACTGATAGCGAAAAGGACGACCATGCGCATGCCGAGCGCTGCGTATTACAAGAAGGGATAGATTATGACACTGACTCGCCGCCAACAAATTGAAGCTCTGGAAAAAGATTGGGCAACTAACCCACGCTGGAAAAACGTAAAACGTACCTATACCGCCGAAGAAGTAGTGAACCTGCGTGGTTCAGTCACACCAGCTAATACAATCGCCCAGCGCGGTGCTGACAAACTGTGGTCACTGGTCAATGGTAGTGCCAAGAAAGGCTATGTGAACTGTCTGGGCGCACTGACGGGTGGTCAGGCGGTGCAGCAGGCGAAAGCCGGTATCGAAGCGATTTATCTGTCGGGCTGGCAGGTGGCGGCGGACAACAACACCGCGGGCACCATGTACCCGGACCAATCGCTTTACCCGGTTGACTCTGTACCGAGCGTGGTGAAGCGCATCAACAATGCGTTCCGCCGTGCCGACCAGATTCAGTGGTCTGGCGGTAAATCACCAGAAGATGAGGGCGGTATTGATTACTACCTGCCTATCGTGGCGGATGCGGAAGCGGGCTTTGGTGGCGTTCTGAATGCTTACGAGCTGATGAAGTCGATGATTGAAGCGGGCGCTGCGGGCGTGCACTTCGAAGACCAACTGGCGTCAGTCAAAAAATGTGGTCACATGGGTGGTAAAGTATTGGTCCCAACTCAAGAAGCGGTGCAAAAACTGGTTGCGGCGCGACTGGCGGCTGACGTGGCGGGTACCACCACTCTGGTGATTGCGCGTACCGATGCCAACGCGGCTGACCTGCTGACTTCAGATTGCGATCCATACGATGCCGATTTCATCGTTGGTGAGCGCACCGCAGAAGGGTTCTATCGCGTGCGTGCCGGGATTGATCAGGCGATTGCCCGTGGTCTGGCTTACTCGCCATACGCTGATTTGGTGTGGTGTGAAACGGCAAAACCGGATCTGGAAGAGGCGCGTAAGTTCGCAGAAGCGATTCACGCTCAGTACCCGGATCAACTGCTGGCTTACAACTGCTCGCCATCGTTCAACTGGGAGAAAAATCTGGATGCGGAAACCATTGCAAAGTTCCAGCAGGAACTGGCGGACATGGGCTACAAATACCAGTTCATTACTCTGGCCGGTATTCACAACATGTGGTTCAACATGTTCGAACTGGCGCACGCTTACGCGCAGGGTGAAGGCATGCGTCACTACGTGGAAATGGTTCAGCGTCGTGAATTCCAGGCAGCAGAAAAAGGCTACACCTTCGTGGCCCACCAACAAGAAGTGGGCACCGGCTACTTTGATAAGATGACCAACACCATCCAAGGTGGTCAGTCATCGGTCACTGCCCTGACTGGTTCTACAGAAGAAGACCAGTTTTAACTGAGTTCCCTTACCTCAGTGAGTTAAAAACGATAATCTGTGCAACACTCTTTGAGCGGCTTCGGTCGCTCTTTTTTTGGTTTTTCATCACAACTCAGTGGTGTCCAAATCACTGTCTTGCTCAATTTCATCCGGTTCACTTTCTTCGGCCAATTCAAGCAAGTTGATGGCAATGGAGACGAAATCGCTGTCGGTAATGATGCCAACCAGCTCACCTTTTGCCACCACCGGCAAACAGCCCACTTTATGTTTTTGCATATAAAGGGCACTCTCTTTTAATCCGGCCTGCGGCGCGACCGTCATCACTTCCGTGTGCATCATTTCGTAGAGTGGGGTATCGGCGGTGTAAGATTGTTCGGCTGGTAATCTTTGCAGGCTGGATTCCTGCGCCGCGAGAATGTCGCGCTGAGTGACGATGCCAAGCAGTTTACGGTTGGCATCGACCACCGGAATATGGCGAATATCCAGTGCCTCCATCATATGACGGGCATCGGCTAAGGTATGGGAACGCAACAAGGTGTGAGGGTTGCGAGTCATCATGTCTTCGACCTTGATCATAACCAACTCCTGTTTCTTCTGAGACTGTAAAATACCCATCTGACCGCAAGTCATACGCCTCTTTAGGCTGAGCTTCTGGGCTCGGCGATGACGGCGGCTTCTTTGCTTATAACTATAGTTTTTTTGTGGGTAATTATCTGAGAGTTAAGTCGGTTTTTATGGCCTCACTGGCTGAGCGGAGCGATTGGCATGTCACTTTTGATTACAATCCTTTGCTTTTCAAGGCCCGCCTGACTTGTGCACAATCCTGTATCTTGAGATGACTTGGGTATATACTACCGCGCCGCGAAATAAACCGTCGCACCTATCCCGAGAAAGGCGAAAGCCAAGAGAATCAAGAAAGAGTCATGCAAGTTTCAGATTTTCATTTTGAACTCCCGGACGAGCTGATTGCTCGCTATCCGATGGCGGAACGAACCGCCAGCCGTCTGCTGCAGCTAGACGGCAACACCGGTGAGCTGGTTGATGGCACCTTTAAGGATGTCCTGAACTGTGTTGAACCGGGTGATTTACTGGTGTTTAACAATACTCGAGTCATTCCGGCACGTATGTTCGGCCGTAAAGCGTCTGGCGGTAAGCTGGAAGTGCTGGTGGAACGTATGCTGGATGAACATTCGATTCTGGCTCACGTGCGCTGCTCTAAGCCACCCAAGCCAGGCACCGAACTGTTTCTGGGCGAAAACGATGAATTCCATGCCATCATGGAAGCGCGTCACGATGCGCTGTTTGAGATTCGTTTTACCGCTGAAACTGTGGTGCTGGACATTCTGAACCAGATTGGTCACATGCCGCTGCCGCCGTACATCGATCGTCCTGACGACGATGCGGACAAAGAGCGTTATCAGACCGTCTACAACCAGAAGCCGGGCGCAGTGGCTGCGCCGACAGCCGGCCTGCACTTTGACCAAGCGCTGCTTGAACAAATCAAGGCGAAAGGTGTCGAATTTGCTTACGTGACTCTTCATGTGGGTGCGGGCACATTCCAGCCGGTGCGCGTGGACAACATCAACGATCACCACATGCATGCGGAATACGTTGAAGTGCCGCAAGAGGTAGTGGACGCGATTGCCGCGACCAAAGCCCGTGGCGGCCGCATTATTGCGGTAGGAACCACGTCGGTCCGTTCGCTGGAAAGCGCAGCGCAAGATGCGCTGAAAAAGGGCACTGAGCTGGTTCCGTTTTTTGGTGACACCGAGATCTTCATCTTCCCTGGTTATGAATACCAGTTGGTGGATTGCTTGATCACCAACTTCCATTTGCCGGAATCGACACTCATCATGTTGGTGAGCGCCTTTGCTGGCTATGAGCACACCATGGCCGCATACGATCATGCGGTAACGCAGCAGTATCGCTTCTTTAGCTATGGTGATGCGATGTTTATCCGTAAACGAACCGTCGAAGCTTAATTCGGCAGGCGTGACGTCATAAACACAATCTATTATGAATCGTCAGGACACTTATCCGGGCGATGTGGTATCGATGCTTGCCTGACGCGGCACAGATACATAATCCGTCAGACTGTTTCTCTGACATTTGGAGGCTTTAGTGAAACTTAAGTTCGAACTGAAAAAGAAAGACGGCACCGCTCGTCGTGGTCAACTGACCTTTGAGCGTGGCACAGTACAAACGCCGGCATTTATGCCAGTGGGCACTTACGGTACGGTTAAAGGCATGACGCCGGAAGAAGTGGCAGCGACGGGCGCGCAAATCCTGCTGGGTAACACTTTCCACCTGTGGCTTCGCCCGGGTCAGGAAGTGATGAAAATGCACGGTGACCTGCATGATTTTATGAACTGGCAAGGTCCGATCCTGACCGACTCAGGCGGTTTCCAGGTGTTCAGCCTGGGTGATATTCGTAAAATCACCGAAGAAGGGGTGCATTTCCGCAACCCGGTGAACGGCGATAAAATTTTCATGGACGCGGAAAAGTCGATGGAAATCCAGAAAGACCTCGGCTCTGACATCGTCATGATCTTCGACGAGTGTACACCTTACCCGGCGACGCACGATGAAGCGAAGAAATCGATGGAAATGTCGCTGCGCTGGGCGCGTCGTTCACGCGATCACTTCGACAAGCTGGAAAACCCGAACAACCTGTTTGGTATCGTTCAGGGCGGCGTGTATGAAGACTTGCGTGACGTGTCGGTCAAAGGCCTGACTGAAATCGGTTTTGACGGTTACGCAGTCGGTGGTTTGGCGGTGGGTGAACCGAAAGAAGATATGCACCGCGTTCTGGAACATACCTGCCCACAACTGCCGGAAGATAAACCGCGTTACCTGATGGGCGTGGGCAAACCGGAAGACTTAGTAGAAGGTGTTCGCCGCGGTATCGACATGTTTGACTGCGTGATGCCAACGCGTAACGCACGTAACGGCCACCTGTTTGTGACTGGCGGTGTGATCAAGATCCGTAATGCAACACATAAAACGGATACATCACCTCTGGATCCGCATTGTGACTGTTACACTTGCAAAAATTATTCTAAATCGTATCTGCACCACTTGGATCGCTGTAACGAAATCCTGGGTGCACGTTTGAATACGATCCATAACCTGCGCTACTACCAGCGCCTGATGGAGAGCATTCGTCGCGCGATTGATGAAGACCGCTTTGATCAATTTGTAACGGAGTTCTACGCACGTCGTGACCGCGAAGTGCCGCCGCTGCAAAAAGAAAAGGCGTGATTTCGTGCGCCAGGTTGGATTTGTGCACTGAGCTGCTTGAATTTAACCTGGCGTAGCCCAATAGAATCGAAAATTACACAACAATAACTTAGAGGACGTTTCTCAATGAGTCTAATTTCTGTAGCACATGCAGCAGGTGAAGGTGCCCCACAAGGTGGTGGTTTTGAAATGCTGATCATGCTGGGCATGTTCGCGGTAATCTTCTACTTCATGATCTACCGCCCACAATCAAAGCGTGTGAAAGAGCATAAAAACCTGATGTCCTCCATGGGCAAAGGTGATGAAGTTCTGACAAGCGGTGGTCTGGTTGGCAAAATCACGAAGATTGCAGAAGACAACGACTACATCTCAATCGAACTGAACACAAACAATGAAGTTGTGATCAAAAAAGACTTCGTCACTGCAGTGCTGCCAAAAGGTACACTGAAATCTCTATAAAACAGCTAGAGGATCCTCGCTGTGTTAAACCGTTATCCATTATGGAAGTACCTGATGGTGGTGTTCGCCATTGCCATCTCTGCCTTGTATGCACTTCCAAATATCTACGGTGAAGATCCGGCTATTCAAGTTACAGGGGCGCGTGGCGCCTCTGTAGATATGTCAACGCTGGATGCTGTCACCAAAGCGCTCGATACGGCGCACCTTTCTCATAAATCCATTGCTCTCGAAAATGGATCCATTCTTGTTCGATTTAACGACACCGATACTCAAATCAGTGCCCGCGACGTGATCAGCGAAGCGTTAGGCAGTGACAAGATTGTGGCGTTAAACCTGGCTGCTTCAACTCCGGATTGGTTGGAATCGATTGGCGCTGCGCCAATGAAACTCGGTCTCGATCTGCGCGGCGGCGTGCACTTCCTGATGGAAGTCGACATGGACGCGGCAATGGAGAAATTGATCGGTCAGCAGGAAGAAGCTTTCCGCAGCGAACTGCGTGAAGAAAAAATCCGTTACCGTGCGATTCGTCCTCTGGCGAATTCAGTGGAAATTACGCTGCGTGATGCCGAACAGGTCGATCAGGCGCGTAAAGCACTGGAATCCAAGCACCGTGATATGACGTTTGTCCCTTCAGACACCGAAGGTCGTTTCATTCTGACTGCCACCTTTACTGAGGCACGTCTGCAGGAAATCCGTAACTACGCTGTTGAACAGAACATCACCATTCTGCGTAACCGTGTAAACGAACTGGGTGTGGCTGAGCCACTGGTTCAGCGTCAGGGTGCTACTCGTATCGTGGTTGAACTGCCAGGGGTTCAGGATACAGCGCGTGCCAAAGAAATCTTAGGCGCAACGGCCACGCTTGAATTCCGCGAAGTGGATGATAAAGCTGATCTAGCGGCCGCGGCTTCAGGTCGTGTACCTGCGGGCAGTGAAATCAAACTGGATCGTTCAGGCCGTCCGGTTGTGCTGAAAAAACGTGTGATTCTGGGCGGTTCAAGCATCACGGATGCAAGTTCAAGCACCGATGAATACGGCCGTCCACAGGTAAACATTTCGCTCGACAGCGAAGGCGGCAGCAAAATGGCGGCGTTCTCGAAAAAGAACATCGGCAAGTTGATGGCGACCGTGTTTGCTGAATACAAAGACAGTGGCGAGAAAACCGCTGAAGGCAAAGTGATTCTGACCAAGCATGAAGAAGTGATCAACCAGGCGACCATTCAGTCAGCTCTGGGCCGTAACTTCCGCATCACCGGGATTAACTCTGTTGCCGAAGCGCACAACCTGGCGCTGCTGCTGCGTGCAGGCGCACTGATCGCACCTATCTCTATCGTTGAAGAGCGCACCATTGGTCCATCAATGGGTCAGCAAAACATCGATATGGGTATTCAGGCATGTATCTGGGGTCTGCTGGCGGTGATGATCTTCACTGCGCTGTACTACCGTAAGTTTGGTCTGATCGCCAACGTTGCACTTGCGGCAAACTTGGTGCTGATCATCGGTGTGATGTCGATGATTCCAGGTGCCACCATGACGCTGCCGGGCATTGCGGGTATCGTTCTGACAGTCGGTATGGCGGTCGACGCCAACGTCTTGATCTTCGAGCGTATTCGTGAAGAGCTGCGTGATGGACGCAATCCTCAGCAAGCGATTCACCAGGGTTATGCTAACGCGTTCAGTACCATTGCTGATGCCAACATCACCACGCTGATCACGGCAATCATTCTGTTTGCCGTAGGTACAGGTGCGATTAAAGGCTTCGCGGTCACGCTGTCTATCGGTATTTTGACCTCCATGTTTACCGCTATCATCGGTACACGTTGCATCGTCAACCTGCTGTACGGCGGTAAACGCATCAACAAATTGTCGATCTAAGGCCAGGAATTATTATGTTTCAAATTCTGAAAGCAGAGAAAACGATCGACTTCATGCGTTGGTCAAAGGTCACCTTCATGCTGTCGCTGCTGATGATCGGAGCTTCGATCTTCACGCTGTCGACCAAATGGCTGAACTGGGGCCTGGACTTCACCGGCGGTACGCTGATTGAAGTCGGTTTTGAGCAGCCTGCGAACCTTGAAGAGATTCGTACGTCGTTGGAAGCGAAAGGTTTTGGTGATGCAACGGTGCAGAACTTTGGCTCTGCCCGTGAAGTCATGGTACGTCTGCGTCCACGTGATGATATGGCAGGCCAGACACTGGGTAACCAGATTCTGGATGCTATCAAAGAAGGTACCGGTAAAGCGGTGGAAATGCGCCGTATCGAGTTCGTCGGTCCTAACGTGGGTGATGAACTGACAGAGGCGGGTGGTCTGGCGATCATCGTATCACTGATCTGTATCCTGATTTACGTCTCAATGCGCTTTGAATGGCGTCTGGCGGCCGGTGCTGTGTTGTCACTGGCGCACGATGTCATCATTACGCTTGGCGTGTTCTCACTGTTGCAAATCGAAGTGGACTTGACGATTGTCGCGGCACTGCTGACGGTGGTCGGTTACTCGCTCAACGATACTATCGTGGTCTTTGACCGGATTCGTGAAAACTTCCGCAAATTGCGTAAGGGCGAACCGGCTGAGATCATGAACATCTCGATCACACAAACGCTGAGCCGTACGCTGATCACTTCCGGAACCACGTTGTTTGTGGTGATTGCTCTGTTTGTACAGGGTGGCGCGAACATTCATGGTTTTGCTACCGCACTATTGTTGGGTATTACCGTCGGTACTTACTCATCAATCTACGTCGCATCGGCTCTGGCTCTGAGACTGGGGATTACCCGTGAGCACCTGCTTCCACCACAAGTGGAAAAAGAAGGTGCAGATCTCGACGAGCTGCCATAATCTCCTCAAAGCCACTGACGATTCAGTGGCTTTTTTCTTATGGTTACTTTTAACATTCTATTGTCATTAACGAAAAGGAGCGCGCATGGCGATTACTCAATTAGATAAAACAACCGCACTGATCGTGATTGATTTGCAGTGCGGTATTGTGGCTCTGCCTCCCCAGCATACGGTGCCGGGTGTGATTGAACAGGCAAACCGACTGATTGATGTGTTTCATCAGCAAGAGCGACCTGTGGTTTTAGTCAATGTGGCAGGCGGTGCTCCGGGACGTACGGACCAGAAGCTCGGTTCGCATTCGGCACCGGACAATTGGGCGACTTTAGTGGATGAACTTCACCGTCAGGACGATGACATTCTGATCACCAAACGCACTTGGGGGGCATTCATGCACACCGATTTGCATCAACAGTTGCAAGCGTTGGGAGTGACGCAAGTGGTGATCGTTGGTATCGCAACCAGTATTGGTGTGGAATCAACGGCCCGTCAGGCGTTTGAACTCGGCTATCATGTGACGTTGTGTACCGATGCGATGACGGATTTGAATCTCGATAATCACCAGCACGCGATTAACGCGATTTTCCCGCGTCTGGCCGAAACCGGCACCACTCAGGATGTCTTGGTTCTGTTGTAATCAGTGCTTAATTGATATGATTTTGACCCGTCCTGATATAGGTTGACACATTTAGGACGGTACAATTTTTATAAAAAAAGCCCCGCAATCGCGGGGCTTTTTATCAGCTGTGACGGAGCTGGAATTCTCAGGGCGTTCTTATTTCAGAATTGCGCTGTTGCCGTTTTCACGGATGTGCTTAAGAATTGCTTTCACACCGCGTGGGCTTGAACCTACGATGTTGCCTGATTTCATGTAATCAGTGCCGCCAGCGAAGTCAGTCAGGATTGCGCCTGCTTCACGAGCAATCAGTTCACCCGCTGCCATATCCCAAGGTTTCAGACCCAGCTCAAAGTAACCATCAACACGGTTAGAGGCTAGGTAACACAGATCCAGAGCCGCAGAACCAGTACGACGGAAGTCCGCACATTCAATGAACAGCGCAGAGATGATCTTCATGAAAGACTCAGAATGCTGTTTCTGTTTGAACGGGAAACCTGTTGCCAGAACGGCACCTTGCAGATCTTTCAGTGGTTGAACACGGATACGCGCGTTGTTCAGCTGTGCGCCCGAACCACGTTGAGCAGTAAACAGTTCATTCAGCATTGGATCGTAAACACAGGCAACTTCAGTTTTGCCTTTGAAGCGAACCGCGATAGAAACCGCGAAGTGAGGAAGACCTTTAACAAAGTTAGTGGTGCCATCCAGTGGGTCGATGATCCATTGTACGTCCTTATCTTTACCTTCGATAAGACCGCTTTCTTCGGCAACGATACAGTGCTCTGGGTATGAGCTCTTGATAGTTGAAATGATGATAGCTTCTGCTTCTTTGTCTACGTTAGTAACAAAGTCGTTCGTGCCTTTCTGAGTTGATTCAATTTTCTCAGCGTTTTCTAGAGATTTGGCAATATGGTTGCCTGCTTTTCGCGCTGCGCGAATAGCAATGTTTAGCATTGGATGCATACGAATTTCCCAAAGGATGTTAAAGAACGAAAAAGCGGGCGGCAGTATATCAAAACTTTCGCAAAAGGGAAGTGGTTATTTTTTGCGCGTTTGATGGCGATGTCCGCAAAGGGTCTGACCATTTCACTCAGGTTTATGTTAAGATTCTGCGGCTGTAAATTGAGTGGTGTAATAACGCAATGTTAGACAATGTTAAAGTCGTTTTAGTCGGAACCTCACATTCGGGAAATATCGGCTCTGCGGCCCGTGCGATGAAAGTCATGGGGCTCAAACAGATGGTATTGGTCGATCCGCAGTGTGAAGTGGACGCTCAGGCGATTGCACTGGCTGCCGGGGCGAGCGAAATTGCGCTCAATGCTCAGATTGTTGAAACATTGGATGATGCTGTTGCAGATTGTGCCTTAGTGGTCGGAACCAGCGCGCGTTCCCGCACACTTGAATGGCCTATGCTTGACCCTCGCGAATGCGGTGAAAAATTCGCTCAGGAAGGCCTGCAGCGCAAAGTCGCCATTGTGTTTGGCCGTGAACGCACAGGCCTGACCAATGATGAGCTACAAAAATGTCATTATCACGTCGCCATTCCGGCCAATCCGGAATACAGCTCCCTGAATCTGGCCATGGCGGTTCAGACATTGTGCTACGAAATTCGTGTCGCACATCTGAACCAGCTAGAGGCGCAATTTCCACCTTCACAACCAGTGGATTACCCCCGTCACAATGAGCTGGAAATGTTCTACTCCCACCTTGAAAAGGTGTTGGTACAGACCCAGTTTATCTCTGAAGAGAAGCCAGGTCAGGTGATGAACAAATTACGTCGCCTGTTCAGCCGCGCGCGTCCGGAAGAACAGGAACTGAATATTCTGCGTGGTGTTCTGACCGCGATAGAAAAGAAAGCGCTGCATAAAGATTGACCACATTTACCCTGGGGTTAAATACCCGAGTAATTTAGTCAAATAAATACTTGACCAATTTTGTCGGGTATGAAAAACTTCTATCCACAGAAACAATGTGGATACGGTGTGATATGAGACTTACATCTAAAGGAAGATATGCAGTAACGGCCATGTTAGATGTGGCTCTGCATTCGCAGCAAAACCCAGTACCATTGGCGGACATTTCAGAACGTCAGGGTATTTCGCTTTCATACTTAGAGCAGCTTTTTTCTAAGCTGCGTAAAGCCGGCCTAGTGGCGAGTGTTCGCGGACCAGGTGGTGGCTACCGTCTGGGTTCTGACGCGACAACGATTTCAATCGGTACGGTCATTGCCGCTGTTGACGAGTCTGTCGACGCGACGAAATGCAATGGCAAGGGCGATTGCCAGGGTGGCACGCGTTGTTTAACGCACACTCTGTGGCGTGACCTCAGCTCACGCATCAGCGACTTCCTGAACAACATTACGCTCGGTGAGCTGATGATTGATAACGAAGTCTTAGAAATTTCAGACCGCCAAGATATTGATCTCGCGGTTAGCCAAGGGCTTGCACACAAAAATTCGAACACAGTCACCATTGGTGCGGCACCCGTTGGTATTAACGTTCGCTCATAGCGGCAATGTTTACATTGGAGTAAAAAATGAAACTGCCTATTTATTTAGACTATTCAGCAACTTGCCCAGTCGATCCGCGTGTTGCTGAAAAGATGGTTCAGTGCATGACGATGGACGGAAACTTCGGTAACCCGGCATCGCGTTCTCATCGTTATGGCTGGCAGGCAGAAGAAGCGGTAGACACCGCGCGTGAGCAAATTGCGGATCTTCTCAACGCAGACCCACGTGAAATTGTCTTCACTTCGGGTGCAACAGAATCTGACAACCTGGCGATTAAAGGTGTTGCGCACTTTTATCAAAAGCAAGGTAAACACATCATCACTTGCAAAACCGAACACAAAGCCGTGCTGGACACTACGCGTCAGCTAGAGCGTGAAGGATTTGAAGTAACTTATCTTGAGCCTGAAACCAATGGCCTGATTGACCTGAACAAGTTGGAAGCAGCAATGCGTGACGACACGATTCTGGTTTCAATCATGCACGTGAACAACGAAATTGGCGTGATTCAGGACATTACGGCGATTGGCGAGTTGTGCCGCGCGCGTAAAATCGTATTCCACGTTGATGCAGCACAATCAGCGGGTAAACTGCCGATTGATGTTCAGGAAACGAAAGTTGACCTGATCTCTCTGTCTGCACACAAAATCTACGGTCCAAAAGGTATCGGCGCACTGTACGTACGTCGTAAGCCACGTATTCGCCTGGAAGCGCAAATGCACGGCGGTGGTCATGAGCGTGGTTTCCGCTCTGGTACACTGGCGACCCACCAAATTGTGGGCATGGGCGAAGCGTTCCGTATCGCAAAAGAAGAGATGCAGAAAGATTACGACCACGCAGTTGCGCTGCGCGATCGCATGCTAAGCGGCATTAAAGATATGGAAGCCGTTACCATTAACGGTGATCTGGAACAGCGTCTGCCAAACAACCTCAACATCAGCTTCGCGTTTGTTGAAGGTGAGTCACTTCTGATGTCTCTGAAAGACATCGCAGTGTCTTCAGGCAGTGCATGTACATCAGCAAGCCTGGAACCATCGTACGTACTGCGTGCTCTGGGCCTGAATGATGAACTGGCTCACAGCTCAATTCGCTTCTCGTTTGGTCGTTTCACGACTGAAGAAGAAGTTGACTACGCAATCGAACTGATTCGTGTAGCGGTAAGCAAACTACGCGACATGTCTCCTCTATGGGATATGTATAAAGAGGGTGTGGATCTGAGTACCGTAGAATGGGCTCACCACTAATCGTTCCAGGGATATAGAGGATTTGAGGTAACTATCATGGCATACAGCGAAAAAGTAATTGATCACTACGAGAACCCACGTAACGTTGGTTCTTTCGATAAAGAAGACCCATCAGTAGGTAGCGGCATGGTTGGCGCTCCGGCTTGTGGTGACGTAATGCGCCTGCAAATCAAAGTGTCTCCAGAAGGCATTATTGAAGATGCGAAGTTCAAAACATACGGCTGCGGTAGCGCAATCGCGTCAAGCTCACTGGTTACTGAGTGGGTGAAAGGCAAATCTATCGATGAAGCGGCAGCAATCAAAAACTCTGAAATTGCAGAAGAGCTTGAGTTGCCACCAGTGAAAGTTCACTGTTCAATTCTGGCAGAAGATGCAATCAAAGCGGCTGTTGCTGATTACAAGAAAAAACACGAACTGTAATTCATTTGGGAGCACTGGCTGCTCCCCCCTTTAATTAATTGAGAATCAAAGGTTGTAGTATGGCCATTACCCTAACCGAAACCGCAGCAAGCCGAGTGAAATCTTACCTGGATAACCGGGGTAAAGGTGTCGGTTTACGTCTGGGTGTAAAAACCACAGGCTGCTCTGGTATGGCTTACGTGTTGGAATTCGTTGATGAACTCAACGAAGAAGATCAGGTGTTTGAAGATCATGGTGTGAAAGTGATCATCGACAGCAAGAGCCTGGTTTATCTCGACGGCACTCAGCTCGATTATAAGAAAGAAGGGTTAAACGAAGGTTTTGAGTTCAACAACCCAAATGCGAAAAGTGAATGTGGTTGTGGTGAAAGCTTCAACGTTTAACGGTTGAATCTCGGTGTTGCAGGTAGCCACTGGTTGCCTGTCTCCGAATGTTAAGGACCGGTTTTACATGAATTACTTTGAATTATTTGGGCTACCAACTCAGTTTGATCTGGATGGTAGCCTTCTTTCTTCTCAGTTCCGTGAGTTGCAAAAGCGTTTCCATCCGGATAATTTTGCCACCGCGTCTGAGCGGGATCGCCTGTTGGCGGTCCAGAAAGCGGCGCAGATTAATGACGCCCACCAAATTTTGAAAAGCCCAATCAATCGCGCAGAATACCTGCTGTCTTTAAATGGCGTTGAGCTTCGTGGTGAGCAACAAACGCTTCAGGATCCGATGTTCCTGATGGAACAGATGGAACTGCGTGAAGAACTTGAAGCGGTCGAAAGCCGTGCAGATCCGGAAAGTGCCTTGTTTGATTTTGATGGCAAAGTCAGCAAGATGTACAAGCAGCATCTGGTTCAGGTCGAAAAAGAGCTGAACGAGGCGCAATGGGAAACTGCCGCAGATACCGTACGTAAACTTAAATTTATTGCCAAATTAAAAACTGAAATAGAACGAGTCGAAGACAAGCTGCTCGGCTAATTCAAATAAAAGGACCCATCCATGGCATTACTTCAGATTGCAGAACCTGGTCAAAGTTCGGCGCCGCACCAGCATAAACTGGCCGCGGGTATTGACCTGGGAACCACCAACTCACTGGTTGCATCCGTACGCAGCGGCAGCGCAACCACGTTGCTTGATGAGCAAGGAAGAAGCATTCTGCCTTCCGTCGTGAACTACTCAGGCGAAGAAAGCTTGGTTGGCTACGAAGCACGAGATAAAGCTCAGGCTGATCCTGAAAACACCATCATTTCGGTGAAACGCCTGATTGGTCGTTCACTGCAAGATATTGAAACTCGCTATACCAACCTGCCATACCGTTTTAAAGCGAGTAACAACGGCCTGCCGATTCTGCAAACCGAACAGGGTGACAAGAACCCGATTCAGGTTTCTGCGGACATTCTTAAATCACTGGCGAAACGTGCTGAAAGTACTCTGGGCGGTGAACTGGCTGGCGTGGTGATCACTGTGCCGGCTTACTTTGATGACGCTCAGCGTGCGGGCACTAAAGATGCGGCGAATCTGGCCGGATTGCATGTATTACGTCTGCTGAACGAACCAACAGCAGCAGCGATTGCTTATGGCCTGGACTCCGGTCAGGAAGGCGTGATCGCCGTGTATGACCTGGGTGGTGGTACATTCGATATTTCGATTCTGCGCCTTTCTAAAGGTGTGTTCGAGGTGTTGGCAACAGGCGGCGATTCGGCGCTGGGCGGTGATGATTTTGACCACTTGATTGCTGATCACCTGCAAGCTCAAATGGGCTTGGAAGGAAAGTTGAGTGCTGATAAATACCGCGCGTTGATCAATGCGGCGACACAAGCAAAAATTGCCCTGACTGACGCCGAAGAAGCGCCGGTTGATGTGCTGGGATGGTCCGGTTCACTTAGTCGAGAAACACTGAATGAACTGATTCAGCCGCTGGTGAAAAAGACGCTGATGGCGTGCCGCCGTGCACTGAAAGATGCTGATGTAGCCGCAGACGAAGTGTTAGAAGTTGTGATGGTGGGCGGTTCCACTCGAACGCCATTCGTACGAGCTATGGTTGGCGAGTTCTTTGGCCGTACACCACTGACCAGCATCAACCCGGATGAAGTTGTGGCGATTGGTGCCGCGATTCAGGCGGACATTCTGGCGGGTAACAAGCCGGATTCAGAAATGTTGCTACTGGACGTGATTCCACTGTCGCTGGGTATCGAAACCATGGGCGGTCTGGTGGAAAAAATCATTCCACGCAACACCACCATTCCTGTTGCTCGCGCGCAAGAGTTTACCACTTTTAAAGATGGTCAAACGGCGATGAGCGTGCACGTAGTGCAGGGCGAGCGTGAACTGGTGGATGATTGCCGCTCGCTGGCGCGTTTCTCGCTCAAAGGCATTCCGCCAATGGCAGCGGGTGCGGCGCACATTCGCGTAACTTATCAGGTCGATGCTGATGGACTGTTGTCCGTAACTGCAATGGAAAAGAGCACTGGTGTGCAGTCAGAAATTCAGGTCAAACCGTCTTACGGTCTGAGTGACGACGAAGTAGCCAACATGCTGAAAGATTCGATGGCGCACGCCAAAGATGACATGCAGGCGCGTGCACTGGTTGAACAGCGTGTGGAAGCCGACCGCGTGATTGAAGGTCTGATTTCCGCCATGCAGGCAGACGGTGACGATTTGCTGACCGAAGAAGAGCGTCAGACACTACTGCAAGCTATTGAAAAACTGATTGAACTGCGCAATGGCGACAATGCTGATGCCATTGAACAGGGCATTAAAGATACCGACAAAGCCAGTCAGGACTTTGCATCACGTCGTATGGATAAATCCATCCGTGCTGCGCTGGCCGGTCATTCTGTTGACGAGATTTGAAGAGACTACCAACATGCCTAAGATTATTGTTTTGCCTCATGAAACCCTTTGCCCTGAAGGCGCAGTATTAGAAGCGCAAGCAGGGGAAACGATTCTTGATGTGGCACTAAAAAACGGTATCGCCATTGAACATGCGTGTGAGAAATCGTGCGCGTGCACCACTTGCCACTGTATCGTTCGTGAAGGTTTTGATTCACTGGAAGAGAGTGATGAACTGGAAGACGATATGCTGGATAAAGCATGGGGGCTGGAGCCAGAATCTCGTCTCAGCTGTCAGGCACGAGTGGCGGATGAAGACCTGGTGGTAGAGATTCCGAAATACACGCTGAACCACGCATCAGAAGACCATTAATCCGTGAGCCTCGTCTATTCTATAGCCGGGGCCGCATAGCACTAGGAATGTTGACATGAAATGGACAGATTCGCGCGACATCGCGATTGAGCTCTGTGAACAGTACCCGGATGTTGATCCACAAACCGTAAGGTTTACCGATCTGCACCAATGGATTCTTGACTTAGAAGACTTTGATGATGAGCCGAACCGCTCAAATGAGAAGATTCTGGAAGCCGTGATCCTGTGCTGGATGGACGAACGCGACTAGTCAGCTGGACGCGCTGCTCTAAAACGGAGCCAAGTTAACAGTTTTTACTAAAAAAAGCGGGCCTGATGGTCCGTTTTTTTATCAAGTTGACATTTTTACCTGACAAAATGCTAACATCCGAACGTTAATTATTCGACGTGGCTGAGGTGAAGCCACGATAAGGACAAGGAGAAACCATGTCTACACAGATGTCTGTATTCATTAGCCAAGATTCTGCTCAGCCTCAGTGGGGAGAAAAAGCGCTAATTTCGTTTTCTGAACAAGGTGCAATGATTCACCTTGAGCAATCGCATGATTTAGGCGCAATTCAGCGTGCGGCGCGTAAACTGGACAACCAGGGCTTACGTTCACTGTTGTTGGATGGCGAAGGCTGGACGCTGGAAGCGATCTGGGCGTTCTATCAGGGCTACCGCGATCCGAAGAAACTGAACACGCTGGAGTGGAAGGCGTTGGATCAGGCACAGCAGGACGAACTGGAAGCTCGCATTAAAGCGACTGACTGGACGCGCGATATCATCAACAAAAGCGCAGAAGAAGTCGCCCCTCGTCAACTGGCCACGATGGCTGCGGAATTCATCAAATCGCTGGCTCCGGAGCATGTCTCTTACCGTATCGTGAAAGACAAAGATCTGCTGACCGAAGGCTGGGAAGGCATCTTCGCGGTAGGCCGCGGCTCTGAGCGCACTTCTGCAATGCTGCAACTTGATTACAACCCAACTGGCGACGAAAATGCGCCGGTGTACGCTTGTCTGGTGGGTAAAGGCATTACGTTTGACTCAGGCGGTTACAGCCTGAAACCATCGAACTTCATGGCTGCGATGAAAGCAGACATGGGTGGTTCAGGTATGATTACTGGCGCACTGGGGCTGGCGATCATGCGTGGTTTGAAAAAACGCGTCAAACTGATCCTGTGCTGTGCAGAAAACATGGTTTCTGGCCGCGCGCTGAAACTGGGTGATGTGATTACCTACAAAAACGGTAAAACCGTTGAAATCATGAACACTGACGCTGAAGGTCGTCTGGTTCTGGCGGATGGTCTGATTTACGCTTCAGAACAAAATCCTGAGCTGATCATCGATTGTGCCACCCTGACTGGTGCGGCGAAAAACGCGCTGGGTAACGATTTCCACGCGCTGCTGAGCTTTGATGACGCGTTGTCTCATGATGCGATGACTGCGGCGAAGGAAGAACATGAAGGCCTGTGGCCTCTGCCATTGGTGGATTTCCACCGTGAAATGCTGCCATCGAGCTTTGCAGACCTGTCGAACATCAGTTCAGGTGATTATTCTCCAGGCGCGAGCACTGCTGCGGCGTTCCTGTCTTACTTTGTCAATAACTACAAGAAAGGCTGGCTGCACTTTGACTGCGCGGGCACTTACCGCAAGTCTCCAAGTGACAAATGGGCCGCAGGCGCAACCGGTATGGGTGTGAAAACTGTCGCTCGTATCCTGATGGATCAAGCAAAATAATAGCGAAAAATCGCGGGCAGCATGTTGTGCTGCCCTTTATAACTACAATAGAAGTAAAAAGGACATCTTATGGCTCTTGAAAGAACGTTTTCGATTATTAAGCCCGATGCAGTTGAACGTAACTTGATTGGTGAAATTTACCATCGCATCGAAAAAGCAGGCCTGCGTATTATTGCTGCCAAAATGCTGCATCTGACAGAAGAGCAGGCGAGTGGCTTTTATGCCGAGCATGAAGGTAAAGAGTTTTTCCCGGCATTGAAAGAATTCATGACGTCTGGCCCGATTATGGTTCAGGTGTTGGAAGGGGAAAATGCGATTGCCCGCTACCGTGAGTTGATGGGTAAAACCAACCCGGAAGAAGCGGCATGCGGCACACTGCGTGCTGACTACGCGATCAGCATGCGTCTGAACTCAGTGCACGGCAGCGACAGCCCGGCATCAGCCGCCCGCGAAATTGAATTTTTCTTCCCTGAATCTGAACTTTGCCCTCGTAGCAAATAAGCCAGATTTTGATGCCAATAAGCCCTCATATCGAGGGCTTTTTTGTGTCTGATAAAGTGTGATGGTGTTCATGGAAATATTGGCTGATTTTTAACCGCAAAGATATTAATGCCTTAGTAAACTCATGGGATTGCGGCTCTTGTTGTCATTGCGTAAAGGCTGTACAATTCGCGCCCTTAATTCTTGTTCCATCTCTGAGAGGCCACATGACCACAGAAAAAGTCAATCTGCTCGATTTTGATCGCAAAGGCTTGCGCGCATTTTTCGCTGAAGAACTGGGTGAGAAAGCGTTCCGCGCGGATCAAATCATGAAGTGGATCTATCACTTTGGTTGTGATGATTTCGACAAGATGACCAACATCAACAAGAAACTGCGTGAACATCTGAAAGAACGCTGTGAAATTCGCGCACCATACGTTTCTGAAGCGCAGCATTCTACTGACGGTACCATCAAGTGGGCGATGCGTGTGGGTGATCAGGACGTAGAAACCGTCTACATTCCTGAAGATGACCGTGCTACTTTGTGTGTATCTTCTCAGGTCGGTTGTGCGCTGGAATGTAAATTCTGCTCAACCGCTCAGCAAGGCTTTAACCGCAACCTGCGCGTATCCGAAATCATTGGTCAGGTGTGGCGTGCTGCTCGCGAAATTGGTCTGGAAAAAGAGACCGGACGTCGTCCAATCACCAACGTGGTGATGATGGGCATGGGTGAGCCTTTGCTGAATATGAAAAACCTGATTCCGGCGCTGGAAATTATGCTGGATGATCTTGGTTTTGGCCTGTCTAAACGTCGTGTAACGGTGTCGACTTCAGGGGTGGTATCTGGTCTGGATCAGATGACGGGTCAGATCGACGTTGCGCTGGCGATTTCTCTGCATGCGCCAAACGACAAACTGCGCAGTGAAATCATGCCAATCAACGACCGTTGGGATATCCAGGACTTCCTGGCATCTGTGCGTCGTTACATTGCTTCATCGAATGCCAACCGTGGCAAAGTGACCGTGGAATATGTTCTGCTGGACCACGTTAACGATGGCACAGAACACGCTCACGAACTGGCTCAGTTGATGAAAGACACGCCGTGTAAGATCAACCTGATTCCGTTCAACCCGTACCCAGGTTCGCCATATAAAAAGCCAAGTAACTCACGTATCGACCGTTTCCAGAAAACGCTGATGCAATATGATCACACTGTGACTATTCGTAAGACACGTGGCGACGATATCGATGCGGCGTGTGGTCAGTTGGTCGGCGATGTTATCGACCGTACCAAACGGACTAAAATGAAACAAGTTGCTGAGAATGCGATTCCTGTTAAGACACTGTAATTAAAATATTTTTCATAAAGCCAGAGTTGACTCTGGCTTTATTCATTTGGCGGTTTTTTTAAGGTTTCGGGTCATTTTCAATGTCAATTTAACGAAAAACCTTGACGTGTCTGTAATTTCTTTCCCAAATCCATGTTGTTTACTGCCTAATATCTATTAGAATGATTCTCTGTTATCAAAGTCGATTTGATTTGCTGATAAAATTGACGCTACCACATTCCTTATGTTTAAGTCGGTAACGAATTCGCTACTAACAATCAAAAATAAAAGCGAGTGGAAACAGACTTGGACACAAAAACACGAGATTGATATCGCGGATGAATACAGAACAAGACAACATCACAGAAAGCACTCCAAAAGTACAACCAGGTACCCTTCTTAAAGAAAAACGCGAAGCGTTAGGGTTAACGCAGAAGCAAGTGGCTGATCGTCTGAGACTGCGCGTTACCATCATTCAGAATATCGAAGAAAATAATTTCGACTCCGATTTAGTCGCCACCTTTACCCGCGGTTATTTGCGTTCGTACGCAAAAGCGGTGGGCCTTGCGGAACATCTGGTGTTGGATGCATTTGAAGAGAGTGTGACGCCTGAACCTCAAGAGCAGACCATGCAGAGTTTTTCTAAGAAAACCAAGCGTGAGAAGCATGACAGCCGCATCATGACCATAACCTGGATCATTCTGCTGGTCATCATTGGAATGTCATCACTGTGGTGGTGGCAGAACAACGAACAAGATACGCTTAAGCCGGACCAGAGTGCGGAAGCGGTATCTGCGGTCGCAGATCAAGCTGCTGCGCCTGCGACACAAGAAGTGCAACCTGAGTTCAATACCATTGAGCCTACACAGGCAGAAGCGCAATCAGACGCACAGCCTAGTGATGAGCCAACGGGCGACGAAATGGCGATGGAAGATCCCGCGCCAGCTCAAGAAGAAGCGGTTGTTGAACCACAAACCACTCCAGCAGCGCCAACTGCTGAAGCAACCTCTGGTGACCTGCTGACCATGAACTTCAGTTCAGACTGTTGGGTTCAGGTGAAAGACGCCACTGGCAAAACTCTGTCTACCGGCATCAAAAAAGCGGGTGAGACACTTAATTTACGCGGTCAGAAGCCTCTGCAAGTGATTCTTGGGGCTCCGGAAGGCGTTTCAGTCACATTTGCGAGTGAACCTATCGACCTTTCTGGGTATACTTCCGGCAAAGTAGCAAGATTCACCTTACCTTAGACAATACTATGCAACACGAGTCTCCTATCAAACGTCGCCCATCGACACGTATTTATGTGGGTGACGTGCCAATTGGCGATGGTGCGCCCATCGCCGTTCAATCCATGACCAACACTCGCACTACGGATGTGGAAGCAACTGTGGCGCAAATCAAAGCGTTGGAAAATGTGGGTGCCGACATTGTACGTGTCTCGGTTCCGACGATGGATGCCGCAGAAGCGTTTAAGCTGATCAAACAGCAGGTGTCTGTTCCTCTGGTCGCGGATATTCATTTTGACTACCGTATTGCGCTGAAAGTGGCGGAATATGGCGTTGACTGTCTGCGGATTAACCCGGGCAACATCGGCAATGAAAGCCGAATTCGCTCCGTGGTCGATTGTGCACGCGACAAAGGCATTCCGATTCGCATTGGCGTAAACGGTGGCTCGCTGGAAAAAGACATTCAGATGAAATATGGCGAACCGACCCCGGCTGCACTGGTGGAATCGGCAATGCGCCATGTCGATATTCTGGATCGACTCAATTTCGATCAGTTTAAAGTTAGCGTTAAAGCCTCCGATGTGTTCCTCGCGGTGGATTCATACCGTTTGCTGGCGAAACAGATTGATCAGCCTTTGCATCTCGGGATTACCGAAGCGGGCGGAGCTCGCGCTGGTTCTGTCAAGTCTGCGGTCGGTCTCGGCATGTTATTGGCGGAAGGGATTGGTGACACGCTGCGAATCTCTCTGGCGGCCAACCCGGTTGAAGAGATCAAAGTCGGTTTTGACATTCTGAAGTCGCTACGCATTCGTTCGCGCGGTATCAACTTTATCGCCTGCCCAAGCTGCTCACGTCAGGAGTTTGATGTGATTGGTACTGTTAACGCGCTTGAACAGCGTCTAGAAGACGTGTTGACGCCGATGGACGTCTCCATCATCGGTTGTGTGGTGAACGGGCCAGGTGAAGCGGAAGTGTCGCATCTTGGCCTGGCTGGCAGTAACAAGAAGAGCGCATTCTACGAAGATGGTGTGCGCCAGAAAGAGCGTTTTGACAACGATGACCTCGTCGATCAGCTGGAAGCAAAAATTCGCGCTAAAGCCGCTCAGTTGGATGTGAAAAATCGCATCGACATCAAGCAACAAGATTAATCTCAACGATATTACGGTAAGTACTGTGGCAAAGACTATTCAAGCAATTCGAGGCATGAACGACTGCCTCCCAACTCAGTCTCCGCTTTGGCAAAAAGTGGAAGGCATCGTGAAAAACGTAATCAGCGCGTACGGTTATAACGAAGTGCGCATGCCAATCGTTGAAGAAACAAACCTATTCAGCCGCGCTGTTGGTGAAGAGACAGACGTCGTTTCAAAAGAAATGTACACCTTTGAAGACCGTAATGGCGACAGTCTGACGCTTCGCCCTGAAGGTACTGCGGGTTGTGTACGTTCATGTATTCAAAACAGCCTGATCAACCGTGATGAACAGCGTCTGTGGTACATGGGGCCTATGTTCCGCCATGAGCGTCCGCAGAAAGGTCGTTACCGTCAATTCCACCAATGTGGTGTCGAAGTGTTTGGTCTAAATGGCCCAGACGTTGACGCCGAGCTTATCATGATGACTGCACGTCTGTGGCGTGAATTAGGCATCGACAAGCACGTTCGTCTTGAGCTGAACTCAATCGGTTCTCAAGAAGATCGTGCAGACTACCGCACAGCACTGGTTGCCTTCCTTGAGCAACATATCGATGTGCTAGACGAAGATTGTAAGCGCCGCATGCACACTAACCCACTGCGTGTTCTTGATACGAAGAACCCTGACATTCAGGCTATTTTAGGTGATGCACCGCGTCTTTCTGAGTACTTAGGTGAAGAATCTAAAGCACACTTCGCAGGTCTATGTGAACTTTTAGACGCTGCAGGTATCGAATACACGGTAAATGAGCGTTTGGTACGTGGTCTTGACTACTACAACCGTACGGTATTTGAGTGGATGACTGAAAGCCTGGGTTCACAAGGGACCGTGTGTGGCGGCGGCCGTTATGATGGTCTGGTTGAACAACTGGGCGGTAAAGCAACCCCAGCGGTTGGCTTTGCGATGGGCCTTGAGCGTCTGGTACTGATGATGGAAACCTTGGGTAACACAGACGTGCGTCGTAACGTTGATGTGTACATGGTGACTGCCGGTGAAGGTACGCTGACGGCTGGAATGAAACTGGTTGAAGAGCTACGCGAACAAGTTCCTGGACTGCGCGTGATGACGCATTTTGGCGGCGGCAACTTTAAGAAACAATTTAAACGTGCAGACAAAGTCGGCGCGGCAGTGGCTCTGGTACTGGGTGAAAACGAAGTAGCAGAGAAGACTGTAGTTCTGAAAGACCTAGCTGGCGGTGAACAAGAAACGATTTCTCAAACCGAGATTGCGGGCAAACTGGCTCATCTCGTCTAAACGCTAATTTTTGAGATTTCATACTAAGAGGACAGGAAGTGGAACTCTACGATACTGAAGAACAACAAGTTGAAGCGATCAAAGATTGGTGGAAAGAGAATGGCAAAGCCGTAATCTTTGGCGCAGTGATCGGCTTGGGTGGTTTGTTTGGCTGGCGTTTTTATCAAGATTCTGTGACGTCAGCGCAAGAGGCTGCTTCTGCAAGTTACACCAAAGCGATTCAAACTCTGGCAACCAAAGGCGTTGACGGAGAAGCGGACGTACAAAGCTTTATCGACAGCAATAATAAATCTGAGTACGCCGTACTGGCGGCTATGCAACTGGCCAAAGCGCAAGTTCAAGCGGGTAATCTCGATGAAGCTCTGGCTCAGTTAGAGTGGGCGAAAAACGCCACGGGTGATGCAGCGCTGAAACCTGTGATTACCTATCGTGTTGCGCGTCTGCAAGCAGAACAAGGCAACTTTGATGCTGCGCTGAGTGAGTTGGCGAACATTGAAGAGCAAAGCTGGACTGGCCGTGTCGCGGAGCTGCGTGGTGATATTTCTCTGCGTAAAGGTGATAAAGCGGCGGCTTATGCTGCTTACACCGAAGCGCAGCAGGCGGATGATGCAAGTCAGACGCTACAGATGAAACTGGATGATCTGGCCAAATAAGGGCACACCTTGATGAAAAAGATGTTCAACAAAGTGCTCCTGTCTGCCGCAGTTCTGGGATTGCTGGCTGGCTGTGCGGGTGAAGAAGAAAACGTCATCATGGCACCAGTGCCTGTGGTGAAAAGTGAATTTACCCCTAGTTCAGAGTGGAGTGCTTCTGTCGGTGACGGCGTGGGGCACTACTTCTCGAAACTGTCTCCGGAATACGCTTACGACAAAATCTTTGTCGCCAGTCGCGATGGCGAAGTCAAAGCACTCGATCCGGCGAACGGCAAAGTCATCTGGAAAACGAATCTGGAAAAAGATACTCCTGCGCGTTTGTCTGGCGGTATTGCTTCAGCTTACGGTCAAATCTACATCGGTAGCGAAAATGGTGAAGTCATCGCACTAAACGCAGAAACCGGTGAAGAAACTTGGCGTGTTAACGTTGAAGGTGAAGTCTTGGCCGCGCCGACCGCGGATCAAAACCAGATTATCGTGAACACCAGTCGCGGTGCGCTGGTGGCGCTCGATGAGCAAACGGGTGAGCAGAAATGGACTATCAGTACTGAAGTACCGAATCTGACGTTGCGTGGCGACAGCCGCCCTGTTGCAACATCGGGTGGTGTTTTCTGGGGTACGTCAGCCGGGCGCTTAGCGGCCGCCATTTCTGAACGTGGTCAGCTAATCTGGCAACAACCTGTTGGTCAGCCAAAAGGCGCGACAGAGATTGATCGTCTGGTGGATGTGGATTCCTCTCCATTGATTATCGGTTCTACGCTGTACACCGTGGGCTTTAATGGTCAGCTGATTGCGATTGACCTGCGTTCCGGGAACCCGATGTGGAAACGTAACTATTCATCATCAACGGATCTGGCCAGCGATGGCGGCCGACTGTTCGTCGTGACCGATAAAGATCACGTTGTTGCGGTGGATGCGCGCAGTGGTACTAAACTGTGGAGTAATGATCAGCTGCAACACCGTCTGCTTACGGCTCCGGTATTGATCAATGGTTTTGTTGTCGTGGGTGACAGCGAAGGTTACCTGCACTGGATTGACCGTAGTACAGGCGAATTCGTTGCGCAGCAAATGGTGAACGACAGCGGTTTCGCGGTAAGCCCACTCGTGCTGGACAATGGTTACCTGGTTATCAGCCGTGATGGCGATATAAAGAAACTGACGATCAAGTAATATTTCGTGATACAATTCACAAACGGCTCCTAGCTGGCAACGGTTAGGAGCCGTTTTATACTTTTCGTACTTGGAAGTGGCAGGATCGCCCGCCAAACTGCGAAATTATTTTAGAGAACCTTTGTGGTTATAGGTAAAAATTTAGCGCTTGTGAAAGAGTGTTTACCTATAACTACATAAGAAAAGAATCATTGTAGAGGTTGTTATGATACCTGTAGTTGCTCTTGTTGGGCGTCCTAACGTAGGTAAATCGACGCTATTTAACCGACTCACCCGCACACGAGATGCACTGGTAGCGGACTTCCCTGGTTTGACCCGCGACCGCAAATATGGCCAAGCAAAACTTGGCGAACATCAGTTTATCGTTATTGATACCGGCGGTATTGATGGCAGTGAAGAAGGTGTGGAAACCAAAATGGCTGCACAATCGCTGGCGGCGATTGATGAAGCAGATGTGGTGCTGTTTATGGTGGATGGCCGCGCTGGCCTGACGGTTGCGGATGAAGCGATCGCTGACCACCTACGCCGTATCGAGAAGAATGCCATTCTGGTCGTGAATAAAGTCGATGGTATCGACGCTGAAGCGGCAAGTGCAGAATTCTGGCAGCTTGGCGTTGATCAAATGTTCCAGATCGCCGCTGCTCATGGCCGTGGTGTCGGTGCTCTGATTGACCGAGCTCTGAATCCGCTTGCAGAACAAATGCAGCAGGAAGAAGCGGCACTGGAAGACCTGACCGACTTCATCGATTCTGAAGAAGAAGAGAAGCTCGATTACACCGAAGAAGAAGCGGAAGAAGCGTACAAGCGTCTGCAGGATCAACCGATCAAGCTGGCGATTATCGGTCGCCCGAACGTAGGTAAATCGACGCTGACTAACCGTATTCTGGGTGAAGAGCGTGTGGTGGTTTACGATATGCCGGGAACCACGCGTGACTCTATCTACATTCCGATGAAGCGTGATGAGCGTGAATACGTGCTGATTGACACGGCAGGTGTTCGTCGTCGTAAGCGTATCAACGAAACCGTTGAAAAGTTCTCCGTGGTTAAAACCCTGAAAGCCGTTGAAGATGCGAACGTGGTGCTGCTGGTTGTCGATGCACGTGAAAACATCTCCGATCAGGATCTGAGCCTGCTGGGCTTTGCTCTGAATGCGGGCCGTTCAATCGTGATTGCGGTAAACAAGTGGGATGGTCTGGATACAGACGTTAAAGAGCGAGTGAAGAAAGAGCTGGACCGTCGTTTGGGCTTTGTCGACTTCGCCCGTATTCACTTTATCTCAGCATTGCACGGTACGGGTGTTGGTCACTTGTTCGAATCGGTTCAGGAAGCTTACCGCTCTGCAACAACACGTGTGGGCACCTCGGTACTGACTCGTATCATGAAAATGGCGACGGACGATCACCAGCCACCATTGGTACGTGGTCGCCGCGTGAAGCTGAAATACGCGCACGCTGGTGGTTACAACCCGCCAATTATCGTGATTCACGGTAACCAGGTGAATGAACTGCCGGATTCTTACAAACGTTATCTGATGAACTACTACCGTAAGTCATTAGACATCATGGGTACGCCGATTCGTATTCAGTTCCAGAACAGTGAAAACCCATTTGAGGGTAAAACCAATAAGATGACACTGTCTCAGGAACGTAAGCGTAAACGCCTGATGAGCATGGTAAAAGATCGCAGAAAATAACAACAAAGCCCGGGTTTAGCCCGGGCTTTTTGCTATTCTGTGCCCACGAAATTCACTCTGTTTGAGAATTGTTTATGTGTTACACGCCAACGATCGTCACTTTCACTCAGTCCGTATGGACGCTCTCCAGTCAGGTACAGCGGGTTCAGCCGCTAAACAATACATTGTGTGTGGTCACACACAGCACGCCATTTCATCCGGTCAGCCATATTTGGCCCGATCATCCGGCAGATAAAGGAACGTTGACCTCCTCCAAGGGGGAATTTGAGGTGCTAGATTGCCAGGTCGGTGCTATTGAGTTGGAAACCGGCCGCTTAGAGGTTGGGCAGCAGATCCCTGTTAAACGTGATGCGCCTGGATGGGTCTTTGTGGTGGTTCATGTTATTGAGGCTGATTCGACCGCAGTGCTACTTGGCGAAACGGTAACGTTGGCGGTGAATCAGACTTACCAACAAAGTCTCAGCCGTGGTCACAGTGCAGGGCATTTGGCGTATCTGGCCCTGAATAAAGTCTTGGCAGGCGGTTATTGGCGCAAGGATGCGGATCGTAAAGACCCGCACGGCCACTGTGATTTTAATAGCTATGCTCAGGTCACCAGTTTCGTGGCAGAAGATCGCTGTGTTGATACCTACCGACTTGGTAAAACACTCCGTAAAAGGGGTTTAAACAGTGAGGATATGCTGAAAGACCTGTCGAAGATTGAAGAGCAGGTGAACCTTCAGTTAAGGCATTGGCTTCAATTAAGAGCAGACATTACCCTCTCTAGAGAGGCTGACGCTTTGACGGATTCCCGTTACTGGGAGTGTGATTTACAGGAGGGAGCGGTCGCGCGTATCCCTTGTGGCGGAACGCATGCAACGAGTTTAGCTGATTACCAAAGCATCACAGTTATGCTCAAAGTGGTCGATGAGCAACACATTGAAATGCACACTCAAGTAACCCCGTTATCGGAAGAATGATCCTTTTATTAAACTCTTTGCGTTTGGGTTTTTTAATGTAAATTTGGATTTTAAATCTGTTTAAAATCCAAAAACAGGATATGTAACTTATGCTTTCGGTGTGTGGTTATATAAATGTTCTTTTGAGGGTAGATCGCTGAACAGGATGTATAAAGCAGATGATCCGGTCTTGATCATTCTAAGAAAATGATAGCAGCACCGAAACCATAAAGCAGACTGGAATGAACTCGCTGTGATAAAGATCAAAGCAAGAGATGGGCAGATCACAGACCATGAACTGAGCGCATTAATGGAGAGACGTTATGAGTAATCTATGTCCGGCCTGTCAACAAGAGCTGGAATGGGATGGCCAGTATCACTGTACCCATTGCGAAGATCACTACAAGAAAATCGGCTATTGTCCGGATTGTGGTGCAAAGTTGGAAAAGCTGCAGGCATGCGGCGCGGCTAATTATTTTTGTAACAGTTGCAATGAACTGAAATCCAAATCGCGTGTGCGCTTTGAATTTGAAAAGCAGTAATCAATTTACGGTCGAGTGAACGTCGCCATCTGCTAAACGGGTGATCAGTTGATCGCCCGTTTTCACATCCGTCGCTTGTCGAACAATCTTACCTTGTGCGGTTTGAGTGATCGAATAACCTCGAGAAAGGGTGGCCAGTGGACTTACCGTATCGAGTTTGTCGATAAGGCGGGTAAAACGATGTTGGGACATCACCAACTGACGCTGCATCGCGTCGATCAGATTACGCTCGCGCAGAGCTAATGTATATCGTTGTTCACGCAACGTCTTCTCTGGAGACAGCAGTTGCAGGCGATGTTGCTGCTTAGCCAGATGCTGGCGAGTGCCATTGAGCTGTTTCTGTACCGCGCGCTCCAGGCGCATGCTCAGCTCATCGAGTTGTTGCTGCTGGCGCTGCAGGCGATACATGGGGTGCTGTTTATCTAAACGGTATTGCAGTTGCTTGAGGCTGACTTTTTGCTCGGCGAAATAGTGGCGCATCGCACTGGCGAGTTTGTGCTCATAGCCCTTAAACGCCTGCTTTTTATGACTGTTGTCACGGCTGACGAGTTCAGCCGCCGCTGAAGGCGTCGGTGCGCGTACATCAGCCACAAAGTCGGCAATTGTAACATCGATTTCGTGCCCGACGGCACTGATTATCGGGATCTGACTGGCTGCAATAGTGCGCGCGACAATCTCATGGTTAAAGCACCACAGATCTTCTAAAGAACCTCCGCCGCGGCCGACGATCAACACATCACACTCTTCACGTGCGTTGGCGCGTCCAATCGCTTGGGCGATCTGAATCGCGGCGTCTTCACCCTGAACCAGAGTCGGATAAATAATGATTGGTAAGCTGGGATCGCGGCGTTTGAGTACCTGCAGAATATCGTGCAGGGCAGCGCCGGTTTTAGAGGTAATAATGCCGACGCAACGTGGATGCTCTGGTAGCGGCTTTTTCAACGTCTGGGCAAACAGACCTTCTGCGGCCAGTTGCATCTTCAGCTGATCAAATTCCTGCTGCAGGCGACCATCTCCCTCTGGCTGCATGCTTTCAATGATGATTTGGTAATCACCACGCGGCTCATACAGCGATAAACGCGCTTTAACCAACACTTGCTGACCATTTTGCGGCTTAAAGCGAACCAAACGGTTACTGCCTTTGAACATCGCACATTTAACTTGTGCGCGGGAATCTTTGAGGGTCAGGTACCAGTGACCAGAGACAGGAGCGGAGAAGTTTGAGATCTCACCAAGCAGCCACACAATGCCCATTTCATTTTCCAGTAATAACCGGACTTCAGCATTGAGACGGGAAACGGTATAGATGTTTGGATTGGTCAAAGAAGGCTCGCTAATTTGCTCAGACGTGAGTATGGAAATTAGCGGCAATATAATACATATCAAGGGGGTAATTGCAAATAAAAAATAAAAAAATGAGTGGTCAAGCGATTGCTCTGGGCGTATAATCCGTCCGCAATATCTAATCCAAATGCAGCACGCCTGCACTCATTATGCGAAACGATGAGGCTTGGATTGTTCTTTTTACTCCTTATATTGTGAGATATTGCAAATGCTAAGAATTGCCAAAGAAGCGCTGACATTCGATGACGTCCTACTGGTGCCAGCACACTCCACCGTTCTCCCAAATACTGCTGATCTTCGCACTCAGCTGACGAAAAACATCCAACTGAACATCCCAATGATCTCTGCGTCGATGGATACCGTGACGGAAGCCCGTCTGGCTATCGCTCTGGCTCAGGAAGGTGGCATTGGCTTTATCCACAAGAACATGTCTATCGAGCAGCAAGCTGCCGAAGTTCGTCAGGTGAAGAAATTCGAAGCTGGCGTAGTTACCGACCCTGTCACTGTTAGCCCGGATGCAACCATTGCTGATGTGATTGCCCTGACTGAAAAGCATGGCTTTGCTGGCTTCCCAGTGGTAACGGAAAGCAACGAACTGGTGGGTATCATCACTGGTCGTGATGTTCGTTTTGTAACAGACCTATCTAAGAAAGTTTCAGCAGTGATGACTCCGAAAGAGCGTCTGGCTGAGGTAAAAGAAGGCGCAACTCGCGCTGAAGTTCAAGAAAAAATGCACGAAGCGCGTGTTGAGAAAGTACTGGTTGTGAATGATGAGTTCCAACTGACCGGTATGATCACTGCGAAAGACTTCCACAAAGCTGAACGTAAACCAAATGCATGTAAAGATGCGCGTGGCCGCCTACGTGTAGGTGCTGCGGTTGGTGCTGGCGCAGGTAACGAAGCGCGTGTTGCTGCTCTGGTTGAAGCTGGTGTTGACGTTCTACTTATTGACTCTTCACACGGTCACTCTGAAGGTGTACTAAACCGTATTCGCGAAACACGCGCAGCGTACCCAGATCTCGATATCATCGGCGGCAACGTCGCAACTGGCGCAGGTGCTAAAGCACTGATCGAAGCGGGTGTCAGTGCTGTTAAAGTGGGTATCGGCCCTGGCTCTATCTGTACGACTCGCATCGTGACTGGTGTTGGTGTACCGCAAATTACCGCGATTTCTGATGCTGCTGAAGTAGCGAATCAATACGGTATTCCAGTGATTGCTGACGGCGGTATCCGTTTCTCTGGCGATATTTGTAAAGCGATTGCCGCAGGTGCATCTTGCGTGATGGTTGGCTCAATGTTTGCGGGTACTGAAGAAGCACCAGGCGAAGTGATTCTGTACAACGGTCGTTCGTACAAAGCATACCGTGGTATGGGTTCTCTGGGCGCGATGTCTCAAGGTTCTTCTGATCGCTACTTCCAATCTGATAACGCAGCGGACAAGTTGGTTCCTGAAGGTATCGAAGGCCGTATCGCATATAAAGGTCGTCTGAAAGAGATCGTTCATCAACAGATGGGTGGTTTACGTTCAAGCATGGGTCTGACCGGTTCAGCGACGATTGAAGATATGCGTACTAAAGCAGAATTTGTACGTATCTCTGGCGCTGGTATGGCAGAGTCTCACGTACACGACGTTCAAATCACGAAAGAAGCACCAAACTATCGTTTGGGTTAATCAACGTTACGTCGATTTTTCTCTGACGAGAAAACAACGTAAACGTTTGCTTTTTCCTTGAAGCATTAATAAGAGGCGAGTACACTCGCCTCCGTTTTAATAACCTAGCTTATAAGACTGCTCAAAATGACTAAAAACATTCATGACCAACGTATTCTGATCCTGGACTTCGGTTCTCAGTACACTCAGCTGGTAGCACGCCGTGTACGTGAAATCGGTGTTTACTGTGAACTGTGGAGCTGGGATGTCGAAGAAGCGGATATTCGTGAATTCAATCCAGATGGCATCATCTTGTCTGGTGGCCCTGAAAGCGTCACTGAACTGAACTCACCTCGTGCACCACAATACGTTTTTGACTCTGGCGTACCAGTACTGGGCGTATGTTACGGCATGCAAACCATGGCGGAACAACTGGGCGGTAAAGTTGCGGGTTCAGACGAGCGCGAATTCGGTTATGCGCAGGTTAAAGTTTCTGGTGAATCATCTCTGTTCAAAGATCTAGACGCACTACAAGATGTTTGGATGAGCCACGGTGACAAAGTGGTTGAGATTCCAGCAGACTTCGTGAAAGTCGGTGAGACGGACACTTGTCCTTATGCTGCGATGGCGAACGAAGAGAAGAAATACTTCGGCGTACAGTTCCACCCAGAAGTTACTCACACCAAACACGGTAAAGAGATGCTGGAGAACTTCGTTCTTGGCGTTTGTGGTTGTGAGCGTCTTTGGACGTCGGAATCGATCATCGAAGATGCAGTCGCTCGTATTAAAGAGCAAGTAGGCGACGATGAAGTGATCCTTGGCCTATCTGGCGGTGTGGACTCTTCAGTTGTAGCTATGCTGGTTCACCGTGCAATCGGTGACAAGCTGACTTGTGTGTTCGTTGATAACGGTCTGCTACGCCTGAATGAAGGTCAGCAAGTGATGGACATGTTCGGCGATAAATTCGGTCTGAACATCATCAAAGTTGACGCAGAAGATCGCTTCCTTGATGCGCTGAAAGGCAAGTCTGATCCAGAAGATAAACGTAAAACTATCGGCCACGTCTTCGTCGATGTATTCGATGAAGAATCGAAGAAGCTGAAAAACGCGAAATGGCTGGCTCAGGGTACGATTTACCCAGACGTTATTGAGTCTGCAGCATCGAAAACCGGTAAAGCGCACGTGATTAAATCGCATCACAACGTGGGCGGTCTGCCAGAAGACATGGAAATGGGTCTGGTTGAGCCACTGCGCGAGCTGTTTAAAGACGAAGTCCGTAAGATTGGCCTAGAGCTCGGTCTGCCGTACAACATGCTTTACCGTCACCCATTCCCGGGTCCTGGTCTGGGCGTTCGTGTTCTTGGTGAAATCAAGAAAGAATACTGTGACCTGCTACGTCGCGCAGACGCTATCTTCATTGAAGAGCTTCACGCTGCCGACCTGTACGACAAAGTGTCTCAAGCATTCACTGTATTCCTGCCAGTACGCTCTGTGGGCGTAATGGGCGATGGCCGTAAGTACGATTGGGTTGTTTCTCTGCGTGCAGTAGAAACCATCGACTTCATGACTGCGCATTGGGCACACCTGCCTTACGATTTCTTGGGTAAAGTGTCTAACCGCATCATCAACGAAGTGAACGGCATTTCTCGCGTGGTTTACGATATTTCTGGTAAGCCGCCAGCAACTATCGAGTGGGAATAATCCCTGTGCGATAGCAAGCCAACTGAATAAAAAGCCCCGGATGTATTCCGGGGCTTTTTTACATCTATCTAAAGCCGAACTTTTTAGCGCAGTTAGCAGTTAATTTGCCAAGCATCAGTAACGCATCGTTTGGTTGACGAAGTGACTCGCAAAACCACATTTTCTGACCGACTTCTGCTATTCAATCCCACTGCGGGTACTTACGCTCTCGCCAGTGATGTGCAATCTGGAAGGAAGCGTAACATGTTAACGCCAAGCAAACTGACCCTGATCGCAGGGTGTCTTTTTACAGCCTGTGGTCAGGCGTCAATGACGATAGATCCCGATCCCAATAACCCCAATGGCTACTTAGTGTCGCGGGTAGAGTTGAACGCCGCAGAGCAAGCTAAAACGGCAAACCCGATGTACGCCATTTGGGCCAAAGCTTTACAGACTCAGCCCAATAGCGTAGTTGAAGCTATTGAACCCGGTTTGGCGAGTAACCCGGGTAACGTACAACGGGTTGAGCGCGTGTTTCCGCAAAGTGAATGGGATTATCTGACACATATGGCGGCACCGGAATATACCTACACACGTTTTCTGCGCGCGATTGGTAAGTTTCCTGCCTTTTGTGGAGACTACACAGATGGACGTGATGCTGACGCCATCTGTAAGAAGTCGATTGTGACGGCGTTCGCCCATTTCTCTCAAGAAACCGGAGGCCATATCGCCAAAGATAATGTATCGGATAACCCGCTGGCACTGGAAGAGTGGCAGCAGGCGTTGGTGCATGTGCGTGAAATGGGCTGGTCAGAGGGGCAGGAGGGCTATACCACCGGATGCGGACAGAACGACTGGCAAAATGCCCGTTGGCCATGTGCCGCCGGACAGGGCTATTTTGGCCGTGGCGCGAAGCAGCTCTCTTATCACTTCAACTATGGCGCTTTCTCCGAAGCCATGTTTGATGGCGATGCGACGGTTCTGTTGAATAACCCGGGGCTGGTGGCTGATTCGTGGCTGAACCTGGCGTCGGCTATCTGGTTTTTCCTCACGCCTCAGGCCCCTAAACCTGCGATGTTGCACGTGATTGATCGTACCTGGGTGCCATCGCAACGAGAAATTGATGCGGGTATCGGCTACGGTTTTGGCACCACAATCAATGTGATCAATGGGGGGATTGAATGTGGTGAGCAGAATAAAGACAAAGGCCAGCCCGTCAATCGTATTCGCTACTGGGAAGGGCTCGCCGAACATTATCAAATTCCACAGCAACCTGATGAGAAAAACACCTGCTGGCAACAAACGCCGTATGGCAGCCTCAACCTTAACGGCGCGACTGATGTGCTGTATACCAACTGGGATGGCAACTGGAAGTACTATCCGGATCGCCCTGGCGGTTATTCGTTTGAGTGTGAACTGGTGGGCTTTCAGACCGCTTATTCCGCGTTGGTTGAAGGCGATTACGAGAAATGTGTTACCAACTTCTATGGTTCACACGCCAACTGGCCTCAGGTACGTGTGGTTGAGAAACTTGAACCTTCTGACCCGGGAACCGATCCGGGCAGCAATGTGTGGGATAAAAATGCGGTTTATAACGCTGGTGATCAAGTGGTGTGGAATGGGGCAACTTATGAAGCAAAATGGTGGACTCAAGGCGACGATCCCGCCAATGGCGGGCCTTGGTTATTAGTCAGTGGAACACAACCGACGCCAGAACCAACGCCGGAACCTGCACCAACTCCCGAGCCACAACCCACTCCGGATCCTGTACCTGATACAGGCAGTTTTCTCGAGTGGCAACCGGGAGTCTCTCAGGTCGCTAACGGCGATAAAGTGACTTACAACGGGCGCTGCTTCATTGCGAAAAACGGCCCGGGAGTGTGGGAAACGCCAGTGCAATCCAACTGGTTCTGGGACGAAATTTCCTGCCAGTAAAAAATATTTTTCTTTCTTCAATGGCCTTTCTGCAACGAGAGGCCTTTTTTTGTTTTTTAAAAGTTATTATTTATCAGTTGATTGGCGTTATCTATCATGAGTAATTGTTTTTGTGTTATTTGTGAGAACTAAGTTTTCATTTTTGAGTTCTATCTTTTTGTATAGGGGTTATTAAAATCCGCGCGTATTTTTTATCAACATTTTTTAATTTTAAGGTAACTTGAATGTCTACTAAATTAGCCAACCCAGCACCACTCGGTCTAATGGGTTTCGGTATGACGACAATTCTGCTGAATATCCACAACGCAGGTTTCTTCCCGCTTGATTCGATGATTCTTGCTATGGGTATTTTCTACGGTGGTCTGAGCCAAGTGATTGTAGGCATCATGTGCTTTAAACGTGGTGATACTTTCGGTACGACAGCGTTCACTTCTTACGGTCTGTTTTGGCTGACTCTGGTTGGTCTGATCGTGATGCCAAAAATGGGTCTGCCTGCTAGCCCGGCTCCATTCATGGGTTGGTACCTTGCGTTGTGGGGCATCTTCACAGGCTTCATGTTCATCGGTTCGCTGTGCTACCCAGTAGCAAAACAGGTGGTATTCGGTTCTCTGACTATCCTGTTCGCTCTGCTGGCTATCCGTGACTTCACTGGTAGCGAGTTCATTGGCATGATTGCTGGTTTCGAAGGTATCTTCTGTGGCGCGAGCGCAGTGTACTTCGCAATGGCTCAAGTTCTGAACAACGAATACGGTCGCGTTATTCTGCCAATCGGCGAGAAGAAAAAAGCCGTTCCTGCTGCACAGGAAATCGCTGCGTAATTTAACGCATCGCAAAGAAGGCTGGCCATGTGCCGGCCTTTTTTATTGTCTGAAATTAAGCCCTTAATAAAAATCTGGTTGTTTCGATGTGAAGAGCTGAGTTAGCTTAGTTGGTGATATTTAAAACACTATAACAAAGCAACACACAACAGGAATGTATAACCATGTTAAGGACAATCACTCAACTCTTTCCTCTCTGGGCAGTGCTGTTTTCACTCTGCGCTTACTTTTTCCCTTCCGTTTTTGTCGATTTGAAAAGTCAGATCGTACCGCTGCTGACCATTATCATGTTGGCGATGGGGTTGACGCTCAAACCCAAAGATTTTCTCAATGTCGTTACCAATAAAAAAGCGATTGGTATCGGCCTGATTCTGCAGTTTTCCGTGATGCCGCTGGCTGCGCTTTTGGTGAGTTTATTACTCGGCTTCGCTCCAATGCTGACGATCGGCATGGTGCTGGTGGGCAGTGTCGCGGGCGGCACCTCTTCTAACGTAATGTGCTATCTCGCGAAAGGGGACGTTGCACTGTCGATCACCATGACATCCATTTCAACATTATTGGGTGTGGTACTGACGCCTCTGTTGGTGAAGTTGCTCGCTGGACAAAGTGTCGATGTGCCAGCGATGAGCATGTTGATGAGTTTGGTTAAGATCGTGCTTGTGCCTGTGAGTATTGGCTTGCTGTGTAATGTGTTGTTGCATTCGGTGACTGAGAAGCTGGAGCCTGTTTTGCCGCTGGTCTCTATGGTTGCGATTGTCATGATCATTGCGATTGTAGTAGCACTTAATGCGAGCCAACTGGCGACGATTGGGCCTATCGTAGCGCTAGCGGTCATTCTGCATAACAGTATTGGTCTTGCTTCCGGTTACTGGATCTGTCGTGCACTGGGCTTTAACGAAAGCATTTGTCGTACGGTGGCCTTTGAAGTGGGTTTGCAAAACTCAGGCTTAGCGACCGCGTTGGCGATGAAGTTTTTCACTCTGGCTTCGGCCGTTGCCGGGACGATTTTCTCCATCTGGCATAACTTGTCCGGCTCTCTGTTAGCAGGTTACTGGGCGAAGCGCCCGTTAAAAGGTGGGACAGCCATCAAGGCTGAAGTCACTCAATAACCCGGCGAACCATGTAAAAGGAGACGTATGTCTCCTTTTTTGTTTCTCTTTTTTTAGGCCTATAACTTTTGGTTTGCCGATTTGAATCATTCCCAAGGGACCACGACATCGTGGGTTTCTCGGCTCCTGCACTATTGCTTTCCTCTATGCTCTTCTCTTTTGGGTTTACTTTCTGGCTAGCTGCACATAAACGGCGCACGTTGCTGAATGCTTGGGCAAATCGTCGAGTTGGAAACTCAACCAAAAGTTTTGTGGATTACTTTTGGTTTCTTAGTGATTGAATGGCAATGGTTATTATCTAATCAGTCGATAGCGAATGAATCGCGATCATTATAAGGAAGGGAAACCATGAGCAGCACACTTTCTGGCTCAGTGAGCCAAGATCTGACGTCCGTCTCCACCGCTCCTGCGAAGCCGCTGAGTTCACGCAAAGCGATTGTCGCCATTTCACTGGGCAATGGGCTCGAGATGTACGATTTCACGGTCTACAGTTTTTTTGCCGTCATTATCGGCGAACTGTTTTTCAATGTCGGAGGTTCGGCTGCCGGATTGTTGCTGTCGTTGGCAACATTCGGTGTCGGTTTTGTTATGCGTCCGCTTGGCGCGGTATTGATTGGTAACTATGCCGATAAACATGGCCGCAAAGCGGCGCTGACACTGACCATCGCGCTGATGACCATTGGTACAGGCATGATCGCGTTAACGCCGACTTACGAAAGCATCGGTATTGCCGCCACGGTGATGCTGGTGGTTGGCCGTTTGTTGCAGGGGCTCTCAGCTGGTGGCGAAATCGGCGCGGCATCGGCTGCTCTGATGGAATCGGATAACTATAAGCGTCGCTGCTATATGGTGAGCTGGCAACTGGCGAGCCAAGGCGCCGCGGCGCTGGTGGGCGCAATGATCGGTTTTGCGATCAATGGCTTACTCACTCAGGATCAAGTGCATAGCTGGGGGTGGCGTATTCCGTTCGTACTTGGTTTGTTAATTGGCCCCGTTGGCTGGTATATCCGCCGCCATCTGGATGAACCGCACCAAGCACAGACCGCTGTCGAAGAGACGCCGTTTAAAACCGTGCTGTCGAAACAAGGGCGCACCGTACTGATCGGCATGCTGATGATCTGGGGCGCAACCGCATCGATGTATATCGAAGTATTTTACATGCCTACTTACCTGATTAAAGAGTTGGGATATGCCCCCACGACGGCTTTTGCTGTCGCGGTGCTGGCGGGTTTTATGCTCATGGTGTTAATGCCGATTATGGGGAAATGGGCGGATGGGCTCGGAAGCCGCAAAGTCCTGCCGCTGATTGGCATGATGAGCGCATTCGTCTGTATCTATCCTGCATTCACTCTGCTTGGCGGCGAAGCATCGCTTGTCAAAGCGCTCTTCATTATCGGAGCTCTGATTGCCTTGTTTGCGCTCTCCAATGCCTCGCTACTGGTGCTGATCATGGAAGCTTTTGCTCAGCAATATCGTGCCAGCGGCATTTCGATGATTTACGGATTTGGAGTGACGGTGTTTGGCGGTTTCACGCCGCTGCTGGTGGCCAGCCTGATTGAATGGAGCGGCAACAAAATGGCGCCGGCGTTTTATCTGATGGTGGCCGTCGCCGTCAGCTCTCTGGCCATCTGGCGTTTTCCAACCCGTGCACCGCAACAACACTGATCGCTTGATAAGGAATTAATGATGACAACACCTGCTTCTTCACTGCTTAATAACGCTGACTTTGTCCAAAGTTGTGAGCAGTTTATTCAGACGCGCCATTCCATTCATGCCCATCCGGAGCTGGGTTCTGAAGTACCGAATACCGCGCAACTCGTCGCCCGGTTACTGCAAGAGTGGGGGTATGAAACACATACTCAGGTCGGCGGACACGGCGTGGTTGGCGTACTTAAGCATGGCAGTGCGGAGCGTTCCATCGGTATTCGTGCGGATATGGATGCGCTGCCAATTCAGGAAAATACCGGTTTACCTTATGCCAGTACTATTGATGGGCGCATGCATGCCTGCGGACACGATGGTCACACGGCTATTTTGCTCGCTGCGGCGCACTATCTGGCGCAGCATAAACCGTTTGATGGCACCGTGAATCTGATCTTTCAGCCTGATGAAGAAGGCCTTTCCGGCGCTCAGGCCATGATTGATGATGGTCTGTTTGAGCGTTTCCCGTGCAATGCGATTTTTGCGCTGCACAATATGCCGGGCAAAGAAGTGGGGCAGGCCGACGTACGCAGCGGAATTTTCAGCGCTTCGTCCGACAAAGTCACCATTCGCCTGACGGGCAAAGGCGGGCATGCGGCTTTGCCGCATCTCTCTGCTGATGTGACGATCGCCATTGGTCATATCATTCTCGGTTTACAGAGCATTGTGTCGCGCAACATCTCTCCGAGCGATCAGAGCATTGTCAGCATTGGCCAGATCCAGGCCGGAACCACACCGAATGTGATTCCCAATGATGCGATGATGACCTTATCGGTGCGCAACTTTAGTCAGCAGAATCAGGATTTGATCGAGCGGCGAATTCGCGACATCGTCGCGGGGCAGTGCCGCGCATTTGGCATTCAGGGCGAGGTCGAATATCTGCGTCAGGTTCCGTCGATTTTCAACGCTGCGGCAGAGACGCGCTGGGCGCGCAAGGCCGTACAAGCTGTGCTGGGGGAAGATAATGTGGCAGGGGAAGAAGCTCAGCCGATCACCGGCAGTGAAGATTTTGCCTGGATGCTCCAACAGCGACCAGGGTGTTATTTCACATTGGCGAACGGCTTGGGCGAATGGCACGGCTGCTCGGTGCATAACCCGGGATACGACTTCAATGATCGCTTAGTGACGATTGGCGCGGCATGTTGGGTTCAGTTAGTGAGCAATTACTTAGCTAAAAGCTAAAATTAGTGCACTGTGGCTTTGCGAGCGGCACGCGAAAAGGTATATATAGCGACATGAAACTACATCAAATCAAAGCCTTTTTGGCCGTCAGTCAGGCAGGAAGCCTGAAAACGGCAGCCGAGCAGTTGCATCTGACTCAGCCTGCTCTCAGCAAAGCCATCAAAGAACTGGAACAGCAGTACGGTGTTGCGCTGTTTGAACGCAGTGCCAGCGGTTTAAACCTCACGCCGTACGGTGAGCGATTATTGGGTTACGCGCGAATGATGAATGAAACCGCGCGGCGTGCCAAACAGGACATCGATACCATGCGTGGTATTTCCAGTTGTCTGGTTACGGTGGGCGTAACGCCGATTGCCTCGTTGATCAAATCGCTGACGACCAGCCTCAACGAGTTCATGCGTCGTCATCCGGAAGTGACCCTGAGAATTGTCGAATTAAGACCAGCTCCGTTGCTGGAACAGATTCGTCAGGGTGGGGTCGATTTCGCCATTACGTCGCAGATCCCAGTGATTGACAGTGCGCTTGACTGGCAGGCTATCTGCCGCATTCCGAATGTTGTCGTCACGCGCAAATCGCATCCGCTGTGCAATACGCGTTCACTGCGTGCTCTGCATCAAAGTGAGTGGGTGACGCTGGATGCGCCGGATGACCCTAACACATACCACTATCAGTTGTTTGCGGTGAACGGTTTACCGATTCCGTCGCGGATCCGTGAATGCACGTCGATGACATTGGCTCGCTCATTGATTCAGACGGCGGATTTAGCGGCGCTGTTTTCGACGGAGTCGCTGGAACTGGATTATATTAAGAACGAATTTGCGGTCGTCCCGCTTCTGGACAACATTCCCGACAGCGTGATCTCTGTTGTGCGGCCTAAGCGCGATATTATGACACAAAGCGCGATGGAGCTGTTTGAGCGAATACTGCAGGACATGCGCGATATCTATCCGGAGTTTCAATAGCGACGGTCGGGTGGCAAGGTTATGCGAAATAAAAAAAGGGCCAGCGTATGCCGGCCCTTTTGCTTTGTGTAATCCACTGCTTTTTTTATTATTAATTAGGTTGAAGGCTGCTCAACGACTTGCGTGTCTTCAACTTCAGCGCTCGGTGCTTTGCCCGTTTTGCGCTTGTATTTCTCTTCCCAGTAAGTGGCGTTCTTGATGCCCAACTTCACTGGGTTGAATACGTACTCTTCAACGCCTTGCTTTTGCTGATCTTCGTAATCTTTCAGCGCTGCCATGGTTGGTTTTGCCATAAAGAAGATGATCAGAATGCCGACGATGTTCAGCCATGCCATCAGACCAACGCCCACGTCACCCATTGCCCAGGCAAGGTTCGCTGTTTTTACAGTACCGTAGAATACCGCTGCCATGATGGCCAGTTTCAGGATGAACACCAGACCGTCGATTTTGAAGGTACGACGAATGTAGGCGATGTTGGTTTCTGCAATGTAGTAGTAAGCCAGAATCGTGGTAAACGCGAAGAAGAACAGCGCGAATGCAACGAATGGTTTACCCACACCTGGTAGCGCGCTTTCAATCGCAACCTGAGTAAATACCGGGCCATTCGCACTGATGTCCGCCGCCAGGTTTTGTACCAGGAAGGCACCTTCTGCGCCGCCGTGTACGTTGTACGCACCAGTGATCAGAATCATGAACGCTGTTGCTGAACACACCAGCAGAGTATCGATGTAAATAGAGAAAGACTGAACCAGACCTTGCTGTGCTGGGTGCTCTACGCTGGCCGCTGCCGCTGCGTGAGGACCAGTACCTTGACCCGCTTCGTTGGAGTAAACACCACGTTTTACACCCCAGCCGATGGCTGCGCCAAGACCCGCCATAGGCGTGAATGCGTCACCCAGGATCATGCCGAAGATGCGTGGCACTTCGCCGATGTTCAGCAGAATGATAACGAATGCAGTGATCACGTAAGCCAGCGCCATGAATGGCACAACGATTTGCGTGAAGTTAGCGATACGTTTTACACCACCGAAGATGATGAAACCCAGTAGGATAGAAACAACCGTACCAGTAAAGATTTTTGCGAAACTGTAAGTACCGATAGCCGTTTCAATCATTGGGCCTGAGCCGAATGCAGATTCTACCGCGTTACCGATGCTGTTTGACTGAACGCCAGGCAGCAGCACGCCACACGCGAAGATGGTCGCGATAGCAAAGATCCATGCGTACCATTTCTGACCCATCGCTTTTTCGATGTAGTAAGCCGGACCGCCGCGGAATTCGCCTTCGTCTTCTTCTTTGTAGATCTGAGCCAAAGTTGATTCTGCGTATGCTGTTGCTGCGCCGAAGAAGGCAACAACCCACATCCAGAAGATAGCACCAGGACCACCAAAACCGATCGCTGCTGCTACGCCAGCGATGTTACCTGTACCAACACGGCCAGACAGTGATACTGCCAGCGCTTGGAACGATGAAATGCCTTTTGATGAGCTTTTGCCAGACAGCAGCAAACGCCACATTTCAAAGAAATGACGGACCTGAACGAAACGGGTCAGAATGGAATAAAACAAACCAGCGCCAAGGCAAAGATAAATCAGCACCGGGCTCCAGATAATTCCATTCAGAAAATCAACAAATGACTGCATGAGTATTTTCCCTGTTTAAAGATGGTTGTGTTTGTTTTGCGTTCAACATATTAATCTTTTTGTAACTCAAATGTTAATTGATTTATCTGCTAATGCTAAGGAGCGTGATATGGAACACAAAATCCTGAATGAATGTTAAAAAATGGCGACTTTATTAGCATTTGGTTAATTAGTGAGCGGTTTGTTTTTTACATGCGATCGTACGGAAACAATACGTCTGGGGATGAATAACTATTCGTTATAAAGTGCTGTGCTGAAAGGCAGGAAAAGAGTAGATGATTGTTCTGGCTAAAAAATAGCCGCCATCCGGCGCATGATTAAGCACCGGATGACGGAGATATGAGGGGATTTAAGACGCGTTTTGGTAGCGGAACACGTTCAGGCCACGAGTGTCGATCTCGGCTTTGCCGCGGGTCATGATATCCGCCAGCAGATGCGCAGAACCACAAGCCATTGTCCAACCCAGTGTACCGTGACCGGTGTTGGTGAACAGGTTATCGAACTGCGTCGCACCGATGATTGGCGTACCATCTGGCGTCATTGGGCGGAAGCCGGTCCAGAATTGCGCTTGGTCGAAATCGCCACCTTGCGGGAACAGATCGCGCACCACCATTTCAATCGTCTCTTTACGTGCGGTCGGAATCGATGGGTCAAAGCCCGCCAGTTCTGCGGTGCCCGCCACACGAATACGGTCATCAAAACGGGTCAGCGCCACTTTGTACGTTTCATCCATGACGGTTGATTGTGGCGACAGTTCTGGATTCACGATAGGCACGGTCAGTGAATAACCTTTCACTGGGTAAACCGGAATATCAATGCCCAGCGGTTTCAGCATCGCGGTTGAGAAGCTGCCTAACGCAACCACGTACGCATCCGCTTTCAGCAGACCTTTATCGGTTTGGACACCGACGATCTTTTTGCCTTCCGTCGCCAGCGATTTGATTTGAGTATCGAACTCAAAACGCACACCGTGAGCTTTCGCCAGTTCCGTCATTTGCTGACAGAACAGGTAGCAGTCGCCCGTTTCATCATCCGGCAGGTACAGGCCGCCCACCAGTTTGTCTTTCACTGGGGCCAGGCCCGGCTCTTGCGCGATACACGAGTCGACATTCATCAGTTCAAAACGCACGCCGCTCTCTTCCAGCAAACGCATGTCTTTTTCAATTGAGACCAGCTGTTTTTCATCACGGAACACTTGCAGCGTCCCTTGCTGACGGCCCTGATATTGCACATTGTGCTCTTTGTTCAGTTGGGTCAGACAGGCGCGGCTGTGGTTGGCAATCGCCAGCATGCGCGCTTTGTTGACCTGGTAGCGCGACAATTGGCAGTTCGCCAGCATTTGCGTCATCCAACCCAGCAGTTTTGGATCCAGTGACGGTTTAATTTTCAGGGGCGCGTGTTTTTCAAACAGCCATTTGACCGCTTTTTGCGGAATGCCCGGCGCCGCCCATGGGGAAGAGTAGCCGTAAGAGATCTGTCCGGCGTTGGCGAAACTGGTTTCTTCAGCGCTGCGCGGCTGCCTGTCGACGACCGTGACGCTGTGTCCTGCCTGAGACAAGTACCATGCTGAAGTGAGGCCGACCACACCACTACCTAATACGATAACTTCCATAACGACTTCCTATTACAAAGGCTGTTGATTGCTTAGAGCGACTGACTGTTTTATGAAGTCGCGACATCAAAACGGCGACCTCTGTTTGTTGGTGGCTAGTTTCTTTGCTTTACCTTTTCTTAACAATCGATAATATTTATCACCAGTGTTTAGTTTTTCTAAAAGCAAGCGATGTTAAGCAAGTCATGTTAAAAAGCCACAATGTCTCCGCGTTACATATCTTTATGCTGGTCGCACAGCACCCGAGTTTCAGCAGTGCAGCGAAAGCGCTGCACCTCACCACGGGAGCGATCAGCCAGCAATTGTTGCAATTGGAAGGGCAGCTAGGTTTTAGCCTGTTTGAACGACATTCGCGAGGTGTGCGTTTAACTGAAGCAGGGCAGACGCTGCTCACGGTGTTGCAGCGCAGCTTTCAGGAAATAGATTCTGCAATACAAAGCCTTAGCCAACGTGACAACCGCAAAGAGATTCGCCTCAAGCTGACGCCGTCGCTGGCCTTTAAATGGTTAGTACCGCGCCTGGATGACTTTTATCGTCACAACCCGGATATTCAGATTCAGATGTTTGCTGAGGGCGCGCTGGTGGACAGTGACCGCCGAGATTTCGATCTTGCGATCGACTACGGCCCACTGCCATACCCCAAACAAAATGCAGAAATGTTGATGGAAGAATCGTTGCTGCCGGTGATGAGCCCGGCTTATCTGGCGGCGCACCCACAGTTAAGTCATGCCGCTGGTTGGCAGGATGTGGTGTTGTTGCACGATGCGATGCCGTGGGCCAAAGCGCCACGCGATTTTGAATGGTTGTACTGGGCATCCGAAATGGGATTGGAACTCGCGACCCAGCGCGGCCATTTTTTCAACCGAACCGACATGGCGATGTCTGCCGCCGAAGCGGGCGTGGGTATTGCCATGGCGCGCATGGCGCTCATCACCAATGAACTCGACAGTGGTAAACTGGTCACGCCATTTACCCCCATTGCGGCCAACGCCGGTTATTTTCTCATCACCCACACCGCTAACGACACCACCCGCATCTTTCGCGATTGGCTGAAAGCGCAGATTGCCGGGGCAACTGAGGTGGAATGATGGCGGGAAGGGGAAACGGGGAGATGCTTTTAGTTGATTCATGAAGCCTGTCGAAGTTAAGAACGCTTCGTTTGTGATTAAATGCACCCAAATGCTTATGGGGAAGTTTAATGGCAAGAAAAAACGACGGATTGATATGGCACTTAATGGACGCGCCATGGTGGTTGAGTGTTGTGTTGTCGGCGGCGAGTTATTTGGGGTTATCATGGGTCTTGCCAAGTTTGGCGGCGAGCTCTGACAATTTTGTTTTGAATGCTATTGGGCTCAACCTGCCTACATTTGCGTTGCCAGTAGCCGCCGTACTGCTGATTCCGGCACCCATCGCATTGTTTAAACAAGTTCGAAGAAAGCAACGTTACCTTTCCACCAGTTCTCAAATCCGAACTCACAACAATGCCTCTCCATTGAATGCGCTAAGTTGGATTGAGTTTGAAAGTTACGTCGGCGAATTCTTTAAACATCAGGGGTATGACGTCAAACAATCTTTCTCGAAACAAACGGATGGTGGTGTGGATATTTGGCTCACCAAAGATGCTGAACTCAGCCTTGTTCAATGTAAGCATTGGAAAGCGCGAAAGGTTGGGGTCCAAGTGTTGCGAGAGATGTATGGTGTGATGATTGAACATCAGGCCAGCAAAATGATCATCGTGACCTCTGGTGGTTTTACCGCTGAAGCGATCACTTTTGCTCAAGGTAAACGGTTGTGGCTAGTCAACGGGAGCGAATTAGTTCACATGATCGAAGAGGGACGCAGCTTGACGCAAAAGCCGGTGATTGAAGAACCATCTTCTCAATTTCCCCCTAAGTTGTGTCCTAATTGTCACTCTGAGCTGGTCGTGCGTCTCGCGAAAAAAGGCCAGAATGCAGGCAAATCGTTTTACGGCTGCACCGCATTTCCGAAGTGTCGGTATACCTGTGATTGTTGAGAGTGTTTGGACCCGATCGGCTCAATGTTCAGATGCAATACAAGGTTTGTCGTACTCAAGTTCAAATTGTACTTGGATCAGAAAGATGTAAATACAAAAAGGGCCAACTCTTTCGAGTTGGCCCTTTCCAAACGTTTGGTGGAGCTGGCGGGATTCGAGAGTTTGCCGCTTATCCTGTTGTAAGTCTCTGATATACAAGGATGGTACATCATAGGGTTGCAATGAATGTAGCACACCTTGTAGAACACTGACAACTGGGTTCAGTTCCCCATTCGGGAGTTGAATCGATTCCCTAAGGGGTTGTTGAGTTCCGTACCATTTTAGCTTTTGCACGATAACGCTTATCAATAACCGACATTGAATATAAGCGGCCGAGCATTCGATTGGTTATGCTGAGGTGAAGCGCGTTTGGTGAGTCTTTGATTGACAACCATTGCGCCATTTCACTTAAGAGATATTGGTGCTGTTGATTTCGAACTTTTAATGATGCACCTTGGACAATGACCCCAGTAATGAGTTTTGGAGATTTTGAACCGTAAAGCTTAGTTTTGTCTGGATGCATGCAGTGGCTATACTTGGATATTATCTTTCGAGCGCAAGACGAAAATAGCCGATTTACAGCCTCTCCCGAGAATGTTAAATCATCGACGTAAACCGTCATTTTCACATTGTGCTTAATTGACAGCTCATTTAACTCATTGAACATCGTATGATTTGCCCAAAATGCTAGTGGCATGCTCAGACGACTGCCTGTTGGAATATGTGAATGAATAGTGCATAGGTCGGCCAATAGATCTGCTACATCAGCAGCACATTTCATGAAGCCATAGAAGAAAGAAAAGACCATTTTCCTAGTTGTTGAAGGAAAGAATGAGCGAATGTCGGTCGTCAGAACATTTTGGCTATCTATATGTGCTTCGGCATTGGTTACGTTTGAAAATCCCCTTTTGCCTGAGTGTAAGTAGTCGGGAGTGTCTATTCGACACAAAAGACTAGCTATTCGCGTATGAACAACGTCTAAGTTACGGGCGGGCTGTTGTATCTTTCTGGCTTTGCCGCCTGAGGTGTCTTCGAATTCTTTGTAGTTACCTTGGTCTGAACGCAAGGCTTGTAGAGCCTGAAAAGGTTGGTTTAGTACCTCTGCTAGACGTCGTTTCGTTCTGAGCTTGTACAAAGGGGAATCTGTATGAGCGTAGAACTTGCCTCTAGTATCAATTTTAAGCTTTGTGTTTGCTTTGGGCATGTTCGTCAGTCATCCATTCCAAGATTTTTAAAGCTTTCCCTGCGAGAGATTTTCTTACTATCTGGCTGTACTTCCTTTCCTTTTCAATTGTCTCTGAAAACAAAACAAGTGAAGAAACAGGGAGCTCAAACAGGTTCGCATACTTGTTTAGAAGGTCAGGAGATACAGGACGCTGATTCGATTCAATTTCAGACAGTTCGTTCTTAGATATACCGAGGGCTAACGCTGCTTCCGAAGGGGACTTATTATGGTACTTCCGTATGAGGCGCAAGGCTTTGTGAAGCATTAAATGTTCCTTTAAGTTGAAAGAGGGGAGAACACATTACTCACCATCTCCCTCTAGCCATCTTGCGATGGTGATTAGCATATTAATAATCCTAGTGAGGGTGACAAAGCCTGCCCAAGCATAAGCTTTCCAGCCTTTCTTTGGCTTCCGGTTTTCTTGCATCTGTTGTTCTGTATCTGTTTGGTTCATATGAACATCTCCTTGTGCCCTTGAAGCCGTAGACTATATGCCCACTGGAAAACTCCAAGGTTCGCCTCACAAAGAAGGGATGAACAACACTAGCTCCCATTTCACGAACCTTGGTCGCCCAAAGGTTCGAAACCCGCCCGCGCTTTCGTTCTCAATCTTGTCCAACAACCTGATGATGAACATCAAGCGATGGCGGCTGGAACACGCACGGGGGAAAAGGTAGAAAGTCGAAACTTTCCTCGAGTTTGCACTCAGTTGATGGCGAGATTCCCTCTTAACAAATACGCTTTGAGAGTAGTTGAATATCAACAAGTTTGTCAATTGATTGCATAGCTATTTTGTGAGTCCTAAGGCTTATTCATGAGTATTTTCCTTGAATGGGGTACAGCCTGAATATCTAATGTGTGAGTTTGGCAAATCCCCCGTCCCCCCCTTATGCAGTTTTAACTGTGTCTATTGCGGCTTTATAAGTGTTTGAACTAGGAGCTATGAGAGTGGTGTGTTTATTAGGTTATGCCCAAATGCACACACTCTAAGTGTGTTATTTTTGTGTGCTTTAGGTGTTGATTTGCCGATATGCACACGATAGATTAAGCACACAGCAACCTAAAGCACTCGTTCGAGGTATGACAATGACAACTCAATCCAATGACAGCAACTCAATGGTCTTTGCTTATGTCCGTGTGTCGACTAAGGAGCAGAACGTAGACAGCCAATTGAGCGACATCTTGAAGCTTTATCCTAGTGCTGAAGTGACGCAGGAGAAGGTCTCGGGCACAGTTCCTGCGAAGCAGCGGGCAGGGCTTTCAGTGTTACTTGGTAAGCTTCGCAAAGGTGACACTCTTGTTGTTTGGTGGGTTGACCGCTTGGGGCGGGACTATCGTGACTCTGAATCGACTATACGTGAGCTACTGAGTCGTGGTGTGTGCATTAAGACCATCAATCAAGGCTTGACCTTCGCCTACACAAGCGAAGACGCAGACATGCAGAACATGGTCACTGACATCCAAATCACGATGCTAACGGCCATGGCAGCAGCAGAACGCAAGAACCGCTTAGCCTCTGCGGAAGCTGGGCGGCAAGCTCTGCGAGCAGACCCAGAGAAATGGGCTGAGAAGTACCAAGGACGCAAGGCAGACGAGAAGCAACATCAACGTATCATTGAGCTGCTGCTCTCAGGTTGGTCTATTCGTACTGTCGCTCAGGAGCTTGGATGTAATGCAAGCACTGTTCAGAGAGTGAAGAAGAAGGCGATTGAAGCAGGCACTGTGTTCTAAGCGTTGGTGAGCTGAACAATAAGTAGTCAGTTGGTGGCTCTTTGCGTGACCATATTCACTTTATTGTGCTCACTAGTGATTACACCACACACAACAGGTTTGAACCTCGGTATCTTTAGTTCACCTTAAGTGCAAAGGAGCATTGATATGAAAGACGTCTTAACTATTAAAGCCTCAAATCATCTTGATACTCAAACACTTCTCATCACGCAAGACGTAGACCTGCACAAAGAGGTGTGGTGTCACGTTAAAGCGCTGGTGGGGCTTGGGGTCTTCGAAGATGCGTCGGATGGCTCAGAGGTTGTTCTAGCGCCTTACATGGATGAGATTAACTCTGAGTTTCTCTAATCTAAGAATCAGGGGCGGGTGCAATGCCTGCCCTTAACTGTCTCGTTTGCATCTAATCACCACTTCATCAACGCTCTCATCCCCTGCCTTTACGCTCTCTTTGAGTCCTGATGCGGCGCTAATCGATATGCTGTTTCAATTACGACTGCCTATAAGAGAAACCACGTCAGACATAGCGTTCTAGTTAGAACCGAGCTTGTATTCAAGCACCAGTGTTAAATGTCTGTAATAACCCCTGATTATAAGAGTAAACCTATTGCGGACTGTCGCCGCCAAACGACAGCAAGAAGTCCCACATCAGAGTCACGCACTGAGTGGGCTTCAAGGCCATCACCTCGATACCTCTCGGCTTCATAGAGAGTGAGTCTTAATGCCTTGGGCAAGCAGAGAGACAAAGAGCAATACATGCACCAGACGCAAGACTGAAGCTCTTCCTTAGATAGGAGGTTGAAGTTGATAAGACGTGCTGGTGTAGGGCGTGGATACTTAAAGTCTTCTTAAAGATGTGATTGTAGTTATTAACAATAACAATCACTTACTTAAAGATAACTCTAAGCTCAACTTAAAGTAGCTCTCAGAGATACTTTAAGCTCTGCGTCTTACTCCTCATCACATTCCTGTTTACTCAGCTCAAATGACCTACTCAGGTCTTTCTTATATATGTTGCAGTCTTGCAGTGTTTTTATCTAACTTATTGTTATTAAAGGCTTTGTAATGGTGTATATAAACAACTCAAAACTGAAGGTCGAACTTGCTCATGTATTTGAGTACTCAGACCTCAGTCGTTCTCAGATGGCTGTCTTTGACAATGCTTGTCGCTTGGGTGGTAGCAGTCGAGGACTGTCGAAGCGCCGGATCCTTCGGTTGCTTCAGACGCTCGATATGCTGACCTACGAGAGCCTAGAAAAGCGTCTCAATGCCAGCTTGAAAGCACTAAACCGAGAGTCGTATTCAGCGCGTACAATAGCGTTGTACGTGGCTGTCTGTCGCAAGGTTGCGTCTCAGTTGGCACACATGTACGGGATTCCACTTCATGAGACTTCAATCTCTGTATGTGAGCCTCAGTACAGGCCAAGCGTGAGTGACAAACGAGTCTTTACTGTGGCTCAGAGAATGCTTCCGAAAGGGGCAAAGTATCTTATTGTGTCCATGGCGACACTTGAAGCCGCACTACGGCTGAAACCACGCACTATCCGAGAATCACTAAAGCGACTAGATCGACACGGTTTCATCTTGTGTTTAGGTGGTGACGAAGGTGCGCACTACAGCATCACTTTTAAACGTTCAGTTCACGATACTTCTATCCAACTACCTGAAGCAGCTTAATTAGCTCTCAACACTCCACAACTCACAAAAGGCCACCACAAGGCCTACTTCACTTCAAACCCAACGCTTAACCGCAAAGCCATGCTGTCAGCTAGTCACTACGAGTCTTTCGTTGGTGTAGTTGGCTATGTGGGGCTTTCGGTATGGCTTTACGATTAAGGACTCATATGGAACAACATCAAACTACTCACACATTACACAACGCACAACGCCCACTAAGCGTCTATTGCGATGGCTCAGCACCAGACAATCAGCACGGGTGTCTTCAAGGGGGCGTTGGTGTCGCTGTTTACGACGCTCTTGGACATTGCATTCATGAGTACTCATCAACCGTTCGCAGGGCTGGTGGTGTAACCAACCAAAGGGCTGAGCTTCTCGCTCTCATCATTGCTTTACTTGTAGCTGGTGAGGGGGACAGTATCTTTAGTGACAGTAAGTATTGTGTGCAGGGCTTCAATGAATGGCTTGATAACTGGAAGCGTAACGCTTGGCGCAACTCAAGCAAGAAGCCTGTCGCTAATCAGGACTTGTGGATGCTGGTAGATGAACTTAAGGCTATTCGCCCAGGTGTTAGCGTCGAGCACGTAGCAGGTCATTCTGGCATCAAAGGTAATGAGCATTCAGACCGCTTAGCGAGCCAAGCAGCCGCAGGTAAAATGTAAAATGAAAGGTAACACTTGGGTAGGCGTCAGGTGTTACCTTTTAATCTGTACTAGTTGGATAGTACGTAGGGCTTTATGTCGAAGTCGAACGTAATGTTGTCCAAGATAGGTGCTAATGCCGATGCGACATAGGCTTTTCCGTAGCGTCCGAACGTTTCACTTCCGTCCCCGTGCCCCACATAAGCTGCTGCGTGGCTGTAAGATGCGCCTGACTGCTTCAGGGCGTCAATGAAAGTGTGCCTGAAGGAATGGTATGCCTTGTTCTCTTCCTTCGCCTTGGGTAGCACGCTATCGCGGAAACGCCCAAACCATTTGGATGGAGCTTGACCGTAACCATCGCGACCTTTCTTCAATTCGGGGAAGATGCGCTCATGGTTAAGGCTTTGCACATACTCAATGAAGCCTAACTCAAGCAGCTTTGGATGCAGTGGTATTGTACGTACAGAGCTAGAGTTCTTGGTGTTTTGGTCTTCTTGAGTATTGGTGATGGTCATCGTCCATAAGCCGCTCTCATCATCTCTACGGACATCGCATACATGTAATTGGCACAGTTCATTGAGGCGAGCGCCAGTGTAAAGCCCTAAAACTGGTAACCAATAGTAGTGTGGATGCTTACGCTCACCACCTTGAAAGTATGGGTGTTGAAAGAGGGTCTTGAGGTCAGATTCCGTGAATGCGCTGCGTTCATCTGAGGCCTTTTTGTTGGTTTTAACTTTGAGTCCCTTAAACACGTTCTTCGTCGCATATTCGTTTAGCACACACCAGTCGAAGAATGAACTCGCATCAGTCATTGTGTCGTTTGCTGTACTCACTGACATCGGGGATGGCTTTAGTGCGATAACATCGTCAACAGACAAGCCCTTGAAGTCAGACACTTTGTTGAGGTTCGCAGGCAACTGCAAGAGCTTTTCTTTGAACATCAGGGCGTCTGGACGCTTGAGTGAGTCAATGGGGCGATCGCCTAAGATGTACAGCATTAGACGCATGCGAGCCTTGTAGCGTTCAAGAGTCTTTGGTCGTATCTGGTCTTTTGAGCGGTCTTTAACGTAGAGCTCAGCGCACTCAGATAGCAGTAAGCCTTGGTGCTCAGGCTCTGTTGGTGCTTGTGTGCCTCGAAGCTGATGTAAGTATGTATCTGATGCATTAGGTATGTCACTGGGCACCAGACCTGCGTCGGTTAGCTGAGTAATCAGAGCTGATAGCCCGCACACAGACCTTTTACAGCTCTCAATGACAAGCCGTCTCTGAATGTCATACGCTTGCCCCGTGTGGTACTCGTATTGCTCTGCCTCCATTGCTCCTTCGATTACCCTCCAAGCGCGAGAAAGCTTTGCTTCATACTCGCTGAGCAGGTTTTCGGTCAGGTCATGCTTGAGTTCTTGGATGTCATCTCGAAGGGCTTCGATGCCCGTAAAGACGCTCTCACGTTGCGCTAATGGCGCAGTGAGCGCTTGAGTATGCAGTAAGTATTGAGTTCCCACTAAGTTATCGGCAGTGACTTTAGCAATACCAGAAAGGCGTTGGGTTTGCTCTTTAATGTCTATGAGTGACTCAAAGGGGTTGTGCGTGAGTCTCTTTGTTGTGTTTGGTCTGCTGGCTGCCTGCTCGTGTTGAGCGAATAGGGTGTCATGCTCAACGGACAGTTGGCGTGCTTTAACGCGAGCCTCAGCGATAGACTTAGTCTTGAGTGAGACCTTTAGGGATTGTTTATTCTGGAAGAAGGGCTGGGAAGCGAGGGGTATGCGACGCTGATAATACCATACGCCATTAGCCCGCTGTGTCATGTGCAATGTGTCATCTCCGTCCAAATGTAGAACAGGATGTACCTCATTTTCTCTCTTCATATGCGTATATAAAAAGAAAGCCCCTGAAAAATCAGAGGCTTACATGGTGTTTGGTGGAGCTGGCGGGAGTTGAACCCGCGTCCGAAAACCATTCATCTTTGGTACTACATGCTTAGTCGATCTTTAATTTCACCACCGCCTGCGAACCGACACGCTAACGAATGGCTAACCTGAATTAATTCTCGCGGTTCATCCCTCAGGTGGGGGAATCCACGCCAGCTTGATTGGGTTTGACCTTCCTGATTTCCCCGTCTTACAAGCGGAAGCTAGGGAGGAAGGGCTCTTAGCAGGGTATTAAGCTGCTAGTGCGTAGTTTTCGTCGTTTGCGACTATTTTTTTGCGGTTTGTTAACGAGGCCTACCGCACCTCGGCATGCACCTTAGACTTCAAAATTCCCGTCGAATCCTGAATCAGCCCCAAGGTATTGTTCGCATACTACCAGAAAAGCTTTTGCTGTCTAGCCATATGCGTTCAAGTGGTTAAGATTAACGCAGGTTATTGCTCTTCATAACGCGAGCTTTCTGGCGCTGCCAATCTTTGTCTTTCAAATCTTCACGTTTGTCGTGCAGTTTCTTACCTTTTGCGACACCGATTTTGATTTTTACCCATGAGCGAGACCAGTACAGCGCGGTGGCTATCAAAGTCATCCCTTCACGGTTAATACGACCAAATAGGTTATCGAGTTCACGACGTGACAAAAGCAATTTACGCACACGAGTCGGGTTAGCGACCACGTGCGTTGAAGCTTGTTGTAGTGGTGTAATCGTCATCCCGGAGATAAAGGCTTCTCCGTCACGCAGGAATACATAGCTTTCTGCGATGTTGGCTTTACCCTGGCGTAGAGATTTAACTTCCCAGCCTTGTAGCTCCATGCCAGCTTCGATTTCATCTTCAATGAAATACTCATGGCGAGCTTTTTTGTTCAGCGCGATAGTGTTGCTACCCGCTTTTGTGTTTGATTTTTTCTTTACCATAGTGGGCGCATTATACGGATTGGTGAAAGGTTAGGAAATGCTTTTCTTTGCGTAGCATAAGGTTAACGACTGTCGAGTTCAAGAGGGATTTACGCAGTAACTTGAGGTCGTGCAGGGATAAAAGTACAATCCCTGCAACGTGATATTCCCGATTGGCCGATAGAAGAACGAACTTCAGTATAAAAGGTTGGTTGAACAAGAATTCTGGGTAATGTGAGGAGAAAAGATGAAGCAAGTCAGTCGTTCTGCCCTGGTGTCTTTTAGTGCAGAGCAGATGTTTCATTTAGTGAATGATGTAGCTCGTTATCCGGAATTTTTACCGGGATGCTCTGGCTCGCGTGTTATTGAAGCATCGAGTGAGAAAATGGTGGCGTCTGTAGATGTGTCTAAAGCGGGCATCAGCAAAACGTTTACCACGTCTAATGAATTGAATCATGGTGAATCGATCATCATGAATCTGGTCGACGGCCCGTTCCGAACTCTGCGTGGTGGCTGGTATTTCACGCCGCTGGATGAGCAGGCGTGTAAGGTAGAGCTGAAACTGGAATTTGAGTTCTCCAGTAAGATGATCGAGATGGCGTTTGGTAAGGTGTTCAACGAACTCACCAGCAATATGGTCAATGCCTTTACGAAACGTGCCAAACAGGTATATGCGCTATGAGTATTGAATCCGACATGATTCACGTGGAAGTGGTTTATGCGCTTCCGCATGAGCAGCGTGTACTGACGCTGGTGGTGAATAAAACCATGACGGTTGAAGAAATCATTCAGACCTCAGGGATCTTGCAGATGTACCCTGAGATTGATCTGAGCAAAAACAAAGTGGGTGTTTTCAGCCGCAACGTTAAGCTGGACGCAACAGTACGTGATCGTGACCGAATCGAAATCTATCGTCCGTTGTTGGCAGACCCGAAAGAGATTCGCCGTAAGCGCGCTGAACAGGCAAAGGCTGCAGGTACTGCGGATCAGGTAACGGGTGGCAAACCAAGTGCTTCGCGAAAAGCAGATACGGAATAATATAACAATAAAAAAGCTCGCTTAGGCGAGCTTTTTTCATACCCGATCAGTTCAGGCTTTCAAAGAAGTTGTCACTTTGCTGGAAGTCGCCAGCGATGTTGACTAAGGTGCCACCGTTGTTAAAGCTCACGACCAAATTCTTCTGAACAGGATCTTCGTGGCCAGCGGTATGGTGGTAAATGTAATACCAGGTATCCGGGTAACCGTTTTCAACCAGCATAGGTGAACCCAGCACGAAGCGGACCTGTTCTTTTGACATACCAAACTTCAACTGATCAACAGCCTGCTGTTCGATGTAGTTACCTTGGTTAATATCGATACGATAAACCAGACGTTCTAGGACAGTACAGCCAGACAGCATGGTCAAGGCTAGGGGAAGGGCAACAAGCCACTTGGTAAACTGCATATTCAAAATTCTATAGCTGATGAAACTCAAAACTGGGGTGATAATAAACAAGCTCAGAGCAGATGTAAAAACATCCTGTATACTCTGAGCTTGTTGAGACTACGATTTTTGAATTAGGTTGCAAAGCCTGAACAAAAAATCCATTTTTTGTGCGCTAGGCAGCAATCAGCAGTTCTTTGGCATTGGCCAGCGTAGATTCGGTGATTTGGCTTCCACCTAACAGGCGTGCCAGTTCTGCCACACGTTGCTCCTGATCGAGCTTGACCATTTGTGTTTCGGTTTTTCCGCCTTTGGTTTGCTTAGCCACAAACAGCTGATTGTGGCCGCAGCCGGCGACCTGAGGTAAGTGAGTGACACAGAGTACCTGAGTGGATTCGCCCAGAGTGCGCAACATTTTCCCGACGACAGCAGCGGTTGGGCCCGAAATACCCACATCCACTTCATCGAAGATCAAACTTGGCGTATCCACTTTCTGCGCAGTGATGACCTGAATCGCGAGCGACATACGTGAAAGTTCACCACCAGAGGCGACTTTGGCGATCGGTTGCAAAGGCTGACCAGGGTTGGTGGATACCAAGAAAGTGACAGAGTCAAAGCCGAGTGGCGAAGGATGTCCACCTTGATTGCAAACATCAATCTTAAACTGTGCTTTCTCCATGCTGAGTTCATGCATGCTCTGACTGATGAGCTTATCCAGTTCTTTGGCGTAGCGACTGCGCGATTTATTCAGTTTTTCTGCCGCGGAAACAAATGCCTGATATTTCGCTTCTACTTCAGCGGCCAGTTCATCCATTTTCTCTTCTGAGCAATCCAATTGTGCGATCTGTTGGAGTAAATCCTGATGATGTTGATAGAGCTCCTCCGGCAGCACGTGATGTTTGCGTGACAGCGACATGATGCGCGAATAACGCTCTTCCACAAATGCCATGCGCTCGGGATCGACATCAATACTGTCCAGGTAACCACGCAGCTCGCTATTGGCTTCTTCCAACTGGATCATGGCTTCTGAAATCATGTTCGGCAGCGCGCCGAGTTTGCCGTCTAATTCTGCCAGCTCAATCAGGGTTTGGCTGGCGGATTGCAGAATATTCAGCGCATTGACTTCTTCACCTTCGTACAAAAGTTCGATGGCTTTTTGGCAGTTGATCGCGAGATCGCCGCTGTTTGACAGGCGTTTGTGTTCTTGTTCGAGTTCCGCATACTCTTCTTCACCGATCGCCAGCTCGTTGAGCTCTTTGATCTGGTACTCCAACAGCTGCAACTGGGCCAGATTTTGTTGGCTGTTTTCTTTCAGTTGCTTCAATTGGTTGTTGGCCTGACGCCAGGCTTGATAGGTCAAGCGTGTTTTTTTTAACAAGTCGATGTGCCCGGCATACTGATCCAGCATAGTCAGTTGATATTCCGGTTTCATCAGTTGTTGGTGGGCGTGCTGACCATGAATGTTGATCAGCAGTTGGCCTAGGGATTTGAGTTGCGACAGCGGAACAGGGCTGCCGTTAATGAAGGCTCTTGAGCGGCCGTCTTTAGTGATGGTACGGCGCAGAATGCAATCCTTGCCGTCCAGCAGATCGTTATCTTCTAACCAACGTGTTGCGTGAATATTGTTATCAAGTACAAAAGCGGCGCTGACTTCGGTTTTCTCTTCACCTTGTCGCACCATACTGGCTTCTGCGCGGCCACCTAAACAAAGACCCAACGCGTCTATCGCAATAGATTTACCCGCACCAGTTTCACCGGTAATCGTGGTCATTCCTTTTGACAGCTCAAGCTGCAGAGATTTTACAATCGCAAAGTTATTCACACTTAAATGAGCCAGCATTTTTGCACCTGTATAATTGAACAATACTGTATAAGAAAACAGTATATACTGTTTCTTTATACAGTAAAGTTGTCCAGGTAAAAACTTTTAGCCAGCTGAATGAAGTGTGAGCAAACTCAAAACAGTTTGCTCGACCAGCCGAGTTTGTTACGCAGCACGTGGTAGTAGCTGTAGTCCTGTGGATGGATCAGTCTGAGTACGTTAGGGCTTTGATAAATATGAATTTCATCGCCCGGAGAAACGGGGAGAGAAACCTGACCGTCACAGCTTACTTCCTGGGTGCCACGGTTGTCTGGCGACACAATCAGTTTGATGCGCCGTTTACCATCGACCACTAATGGGCGACAAGACAGTGTATGCGGAAACATCGGAACCAGAGTGATGGCGTTAAGGCTTGGTGACAAAATCGGACCGCCTCCTGAGAGCGAATATGCTGTCGAGCCAGTCGGTGTGGAGATAATGATGCCGTCGGAACGCTGAGAGAACGCGAAGTTGTTGTCGATGTACACTTCAAATTCAATCATGTGCGCGATTTTACCCGGGTGCAATACGGCTTCGTTGAGAGCGGCGTTATGGCTTTTTACCTGGCCGTGGCGATGGATTTCCGCTTCGAGCAAAAAGCGTTCTTCTTCCAGATAGTTACCCGCCAGAACGTCAAGCAGGCGATCCTGAAAATCTTCCGGATTGAGGTCGGTCAGAAAGCCGAGATTGCCTCGGTTCACACCGATGACGGAGATATCAAAGCGCGACAGGACGCGTGCCGCTCCCAGCATGTTGCCATCACCGCCAACGACAATCGCAAGATCGGCTTTTTTGCCCAGTTCGATCAGGCTACCAAAATGGTCCGACGGGATCTCGGTCAAAATTTCACGTAGTCGGTCGTCAATAAAGACAGACTTGCCCAGAGACATTAACCAGTGGTAGAGATCTTTATGTGTTTGAATCGCTTGTTGATCTCTCGGTTTACCGATGATAGCGATCACTTCAAACGGGTTTTTCATAAGTTTTCCAACCGAATTAGGCTTGAATCAGAATTCTTCATCCCCATAATAAAGGCAAGTTACGCTTTTATGCGAATTTTTGTGTCAGGAAACTAAGAGATTTCAACTCCTAAGCACATAAGTGACGAGAGTTCTGGAGATATCATGAGCAACGAAGAAAACAAGATCAAAGACGAAGAGCTGCAACAAGACGCGGTTGAAGTAGAAGCGGAAGCCGTTGGCACTGATGCTGATATCGATTGGAATCAAGACGCAGAAGAGCTTGATGAAAAAGAAGCGAAAATTGCACAGTTGGAAGCCGCGCTGCTGACCAGCGAAGAGCGTGTGAAAGAGAATCAGGATGCGGTGCTGCGTGCCCGTGCTGAAGTGGAAAACATGCGCCGTCGTAGCGAACAGGAAATCGATAAAGCACGCAAATACGCGCTGAGTCGTTTTGTTGAGGAGTTGCTGCCGGTTCTGGATAACCTGGAACGTGCGATTCAGGCTGCCGACGGCGAGAACGAAATCGTGAAGCCGATTCTGGAAGGTGTGGAGCTGACGCATAAAACATTTGTTGATGCGGTAGCAAAATTTGGCCTGAAAGAGATCAACCCAGAAGGCGAAGCATTTAATCCTGAGTTCCACCAGGCAATGTCGATTCAAGAAAGCCCGGATCATCAGTCAAACACCGTGATGTTTGTGATGCAGAAAGGTTATGAACTGAACGGCCGTGTTGTTCGTCCTGCGATGGTGATGGTTGCAAAATAATCCACTGCGGATTTTATGAAAAGAGAGGCATAGGCCTCTCTTTTTTTGTTTTAAATTCGCACCGGAAAGCTTGTTGCATAAGGAGTTTCTTAAGTAAAGCTGTTGGGTTGGTTGATTTTCTTGTGAAACAGGTGGTTAGACGTTAATCCTGATTGTTCTGGCTATTTTTGGTAAATGTTCTAATTTGCGCCATGTAACATTTTTGTAAATAAATGCTTCGGATTGTTATCGGTGTGTGTATTATGCGCGGACGTTTAGCACTTTGGGTGACATAAACGACTCTATAACGATAAATACTCAACACAACAAACTGGAGTAGAACGATGGATAAATCGCTCTCATCGAAAATCTTTTTAGGCTTGTTTGCTGGTCTGGTTCTTGGGACCGCCATTCAATACCTGTTTCAGGGTGTTTCCCTGTTCGACGTGTACCTGTTAGGTGCAGCAGAAGGGGCGGGCGGCATGTTCGTTTCGCTGATCAAACTGCTGGTTGTTCCACTGGTGTATGTTTCAATCGTCTGTGGCATTGTTGATCTTAAAGACATCTCCGCTTTTGGCCGTTTAGGCACTAAAACTTTTGCGCTTTATATCATCAACACCGTGATTGCGATTGCGGCGGCATTAACGGTTGGTCTGATCTTCCAGCCAGGTGCCGATGCAAACTTGGCAGGTACGGTGTCACAAGCGGTGAAACTGACCACCACAGAAACGCCGGATATTTTCTCTCTGGTTGTGAACATTGTGCCAAGCAACCCGGTTCAGGCGTTTGCGAATGGCGACATGCTACAAATCATCTTTATGGCAATTCTGACTGGTTTGGCGATTCAAGCGCTGGATTCTCGTGGTGGCCCGGCTATTCGTACCTTTAAGCTGGCTAACGAAATCATGATGAAGCTGGTTGGTCTGGTGATGAGTCTGGCACCTTACGGCGTGTTCGCTCTGATGACCCAACTGGGTGCAACACTGGATGCGCACACGCTGATGTCGGTGGCGGGTTACGTGGCTCTGGTTGTTGCTATGCTGGTGTTCTGGATCTTCGTTTTCTACCCAATTGTGGTAGGTATGACGACCAGCGTATCGCCAAAGCAGTTCCTGCGTGCTACGCGTGAACAGATTCTGTTCTCACTGTCGACTGCAAGTTCGAATGCAACCATTCCGGTAACCATGCGTACACTGACTGAGAAGTTGCAAGTGTCGAAGTCTGTCGCGGGCTTTGGTGTGCCGCTGGGTGCAACCATGAACATGTCGGGTGTGTCTATCTATATCGCTCTGGCGACTATCTTTGTAGCGAACGCTTTTGGTCAGCCAATTAACTCAGCGGATATCTTTACTCTGGGTCTGACGATTCTGCTGCTGTCTATCGGTGCTGGTGGTGTTCCGGGCGGCGGTGTGGTGATGGTTGGCGTGCTATTGCACCAACTGGGTCTGCCACCTGAAGGTTTGGCCATCATCGCTGCGGTAGACCGTATTAACGATATGTTCTGTACTTCATCGAACGTAGTGGGTGACACTGCCGTTAACACCATCGTGGCGAAAAGCGAAGGTGGTCTGGCGAACGAAGAAGAAGCGCAAGCAGAGCTGGCAACAGAAACTCGTTAAGCACAAAATTCACTTCTTGTATGAAAAGCGAAGCCGATGCTTCGCTTTTTTCTTACTAAAAATTCAAACTTTTTTCGTTTTTGCCCTTGAAAAGGTATTTGTCGCCCTTATCTATGGGGCATACGAGAAGCAAACATACACGTTTTTGTTTGTGAGCGGGGGTTGAAACCCGATTCTCCATCCCCACATTAGGGGTATAGCAAAACGAACATAGAATTTATTCGGAGATAGCCTGATGGGTAAAATCATTGGTATTGACTTAGGTACTACTAACTCATGTGTTGCTGTGCTAGACGGCGACAAACCTCGCGTAATCGAGAACGCAGAGGGTGAGCGTACAACCCCTTCTGTAATCGCGTACACAGATGGTGAAACGCTAGTTGGTCAGCCAGCGAAACGTCAAGCTGTAACAAACCCGGAAAACACGCTATTTGCAATCAAGCGTCTTATCGGTCGTCGTTATGAAGACGAAGAAGTACAGCGTGACATCTCAATTATGCCTTACAAGATCGTTCGTGCAGACAACGGCGATGCGTGGGTAGAAGCGAAAGGCCAAAAAATGGCTGCGCCACAGGTTTCAGCAGAAGTTCTGAAGAAAATGAAGAAAACTGCAGAAGATTACCTGGGCGAGAAAGTAACGGGTGCCGTTATCACCGTTCCTGCTTACTTCAACGATGCGCAGCGTCAGGCAACGAAAGATGCCGGTCGTATCGCAGGTCTTGAAGTAAAACGTATCATCAACGAACCGACTGCTGCTGCACTGGCTTACGGTCTGGACAAACAGGGCGGCGATCGCGTTATCGCAGTATACGACCTGGGTGGTGGTACCTTTGATATTTCAATCATCGAAATCGATGAAGTTGAAGGCGAGAAAACCTTCGAAGTTCTGGCAACCAACGGTGACACTCACCTGGGTGGTGAAGACTTCGATAACCGCATGATCAACTACTTGGTTGACGAGTTCAACAAAGAACAAGGCATCAACCTGAAGAACGATCCACTGGCGATGCAGCGTCTGAAAGAAGCGGCAGAGAAAGCGAAGATCGAACTGTCTTCAGCTCAGCAAACAGATGTGAACCTACCTTACATCACTGCTGATGCAACCGGTCCTAAGCACATGAACATCAAAGTGACTCGTGCGAAACTGGAATCTCTGGTTGAAGACCTGGTTCAACGTTCTCTGGATCCACTGAAAGTGGCCCTGGCTGATGCAGACCTGTCTGTCAACGACATCACTGACGTTATCCTGGTGGGTGGTCAGACTCGTATGCCAATGGTTCAGAAGAAAGTGGCTGAATTCTTTGGTAAAGAAGCACGTCGTGACGTGAACCCTGATGAAGCAGTAGCTGTTGGTGCTGCGGTTCAAGGTGGTGTACTGGCGGGTGAAGTGAAAGACGTACTGCTGCTGGACGTAACTCCTCTGTCTCTGGGTATTGAGACAATGGGCGGTGTAATGACCAAACTGATTGAGAAAAACACCACGATTCCAACCAAAGCGAATCAAGTGTTCTCAACAGCAGAAGACAACCAAAACGCGGTAACGATTCACGTACTGCAAGGTGAACGTAAACAAGCGAACTTCAACAAGTCGCTGGGTCAGTTCAACTTGGAAGGCATTCAGGCAGCACCACGTGGTATGCCTCAGATCGAAGTGACCTTCGACCTGGATGCGGATGGTATCCTGCACGTATCAGCGAAAGACAAACAAACTGGTAAAGAGCAGAACATCACTATCCAAGCGTCTGGTGGTCTGAGCGACGAAGAAATCGAGAAAATGGTTCAGGAAGCAGAAGCGAACAAAGAAGCGGACAAAAAGTTCGAAGAGCTAGCAACTGCACGTAACCAAGCTGACCAGATGATCCACGCAACTCGTAAACAGGTTGAAGAAGCGGGTGACGCTCTGCCAGCAGACGAGAAAGAGAAGATCGAAGCGGCGATCAGTGAGCTGGAAACAGCGAAACGCGGCGAAGATAAAGCAGAAATCGATGCGAAAGTTCAAGCACTGATGACTGCTTCTCAGAAGCTGATGGAAATCGCTCAGCAGAAAGCTCAGGCACAAGGTGCTGACGCTGGCCAGCAGTCTACTTCTCCAGAAGATGACGTGGTTGACGCCGAGTTTGAAGAAGTGAAAGACGACAAGAAATAATTCTTTGTCATCGAAGGCTTGAATTTGAGAGAATTCAAGCCCTTCACCTTCGGTTCTTTTTTCGAAAAGAACACTCGAAGTTTGATGCGGGCGTTAGGGGAAACTCTTACGCCCGTCTGTTTGTCAGCTTTATCGCTATAGCTAAGAAATCAACACTTTTTATCTATATCGATACAAACACCAAGCGGCGCTTAAGTAGAGCGAAAACCGTTTGCAGTAACAGATTGGTGATCTAGAACATGTCAAAACGTGATTTTTACGAAGTATTAGGCGTTAGCCGTGATGCCTCTGAGCGCGATATTAAGAAGGCGTACAAACGCCTGGCGATGAAATTCCACCCGGACCGCAATCAGGGTGATGCCAGCGCTGCGGATAAGTTTAAAGAAGTAAAAGAAGCGTATGAGATTCTGACCGACCCGCAGAAGAAAGCGGCGTACGACCAATATGGTCACGCAGCCTTTGAACAGGGCGGCGGTGGTTTCGGTGGCGGCGGCTTTGGCGGCGGCGGTGCGGATTTCGGCGACATCTTTGGTGATGTCTTTGGCGATATTTTCGGTGGCGGACGTCGTGGTGGTGGTGCGCCGCGTCCACAACGTGGTGCGGATCTGCGCTACAACATGGAACTGACGCTGGAAGAAGCGGTACGTGGTTGCTCGAAAGAGATTGAAGTTCCGACTTTGGTTCACTGTGATACCTGTGATGGCAGCGGTGCGAAGAAAGGCACCTCGGCTCAAACCTGTGGCACCTGTCATGGTCACGGTCAGGTACAGATGCGTCAGGGCTTCTTTGCGGTCCAGCAAACCTGTCCTACCTGTCATGGTAAAGGCAAGATCATTAAAGACCCTTGTAACGACTGTCATGGTCAGGGCCGTAAACAGAAAACCAAAACGCTTAACGTTAAAATTCCAGCCGGTGTCGACACGGGCGATCGTATTCGCCTTGCGGGCGAAGGCGAAGCAGGAGAAATGGGCGCACCTGCGGGCGACTTGTACGTACAAGTGCACGTCAGAGAACACCACATTTTTGAACGTGATGGCAACAACTTGTACTGCGAAGTCCCTGTCAGCTTTGCAATGGCCGCACTGGGCGGTGAAGTGGAAGTTCCAACCCTCGATGGTCGTGTGAACCTGAAAGTGCCGGAAGAAACGCAAACGGGCCGTATGTTCCGCATGCGTGGCAAAGGCGTGAAGAGTGTTCGCGGCGGCGCCATCGGCGACCTGATCGTGAAGCTGGTGGTGGAAACTCCGGTGAAACTGAGCGCGCGTCAGAAAGAGCTTCTGCGTGAACTGGAAGAATCTTGTGGTGGCGATGCAGCCAACAAGCATAAGCCCAAGTCTGAAGGGTTCTTCAATGGTGTGAAGAAGTTCTTTGATGACTTAACCAGCTAATCATTGAACTGAAAAGCCTGCATCTGCAGGCTTTTTTGTTTTCTGTTCCTAATCCACTGGCGGTGCTGGTGGATTTTTACATTTACGAATTACTGCCAACACGTTACGGGCTCTGCTAATCCTGTACTTCTCAATGAGAGCTGGGAGTAAGTGCTGCCTGCGCATTTATCCAGATTCTGGCCTTTGGCTGCTTGTGGCGTTGCGGTAATGGTGTATCCCGAGCTGGATACCGTAACACCAACGGAATAACGATCTGTATCACTGCTACATAAGGTGCAGGCGCCACCCGATAGCACTCCGGCTATGGAATAGCCACTGTTGTAATGTTCTTCCAGATACAACTGGATTTTGACCATGTCAGCCATGACCTGCTTACGGTGCCCTTCTTTAACATAGCCAGTATAAGCCGGGTAGGCGATGCCGGACAGAATGCCAATAATCACCACTGCGATCATTAATTCGATCAGTGTCATACCCAAAGAATCGGATTGCCGCCTGTTGCAACGATTTGTTCGAATCATTTCCATTAGTTCCCTGAATCTGCCTGCCTCTATTGTGGATACTGCTAGCATCGGTGCAAGTTGATTCACATTCATCTCATTGTTTGCAAAAGGTTTTGGGAAATGGTTCGCGGGTTTACCTTACTGGAACTACTGATCACGCTGGCTGTTCTGGCCGTGGTGCTAACGTTCGCAGCGCCCAGTTTTGAGCGTTTTTCACAGCAGAATCAGATGCAGACGTTGGCGTCTGAACTGCAAGGATTCATGCTACAAGCCAAATCGGAAGCGGTGTTTCGCAACCAAGATTTATGGGCCCACTTTGTGATGGACAGCAATCCATCTGCATCGGGCCAGTGGACTATTGTGCTGAAAGACAGCGATTCGCCTTCCTCTGGAAATACCATTTTGCTACTCAGTGGCCGGGGATTTCGCAACATCAGTTTGGAATCGCATTTCAGCGCCAACAAAATCAAGTTCGATGGTGTGCGCGGTAAAGTGGTTAACGGCAGCCTCTCATTTCATCCGGTCACTGAGACAAGCAAAGAACTCAAACTACGGACGTCATACAGCGCAAATCGAGTGATGATTTGTGGCAATCAAGGAGCCTTGTATGGTTATCCAGCGTGCTCGTAAAAAGCTCCGAGGCGCTTCGTTGATCGAATTTATGATCGCCTCGTTAGTGGGGACGATGGCGCTGGCGATAATCGGAAGTGTGTTTATCAGTAGTCAGCGCAGTGCCGCGCAACGCAGCCAAGAAATTCTGCTGCTGCAAAATATCACTAATGTGATGCAAGGGATGAAAGAGGAGATGTATCAGGCCGGGTTTGATGACGTAAACCGAACTTCCGTGTTGTTATCCGGGGCATCAAGCGTGGTTTATACACAAAGTTCTCCCTCCGTAGTTGGTTTTGTGTATCGCGTGGAATCTGCAGGGGCGGCGGCATATCGCCATGTGGTTTATCGTCAGGACTCCACGGTGTTCAAGTTGTGCGAAAAAATGCGGGCAGCGCCTTTAACCCCCGCGTCTGCGGCGGATTCTATCGTCGGCGATAGCTGTTATTCACTCTTTGATCCCCGGCAGATATCCGTCACCGCGTTTTCTACCGATACTGACGCGTTATCGGGCGGTCTCGTCAGCGGAGCAATGACCACCGTCGCCATTACAGCGGCGTTGACTAACCGTCCGAGCGTTACGCAATCGCTCTCATTTCAGATTCAGTCGAGGAACTGGCAATGAGCAACACCAGTCAACGAGGAGTAGCGACGCTGCTGATTACTTCGATACTGCTGACGGTTGCTTTAGTTGTCACGCTTGGGATGTATAAGAACCTGTTTTTTCAAATCAAGCGCGCGCAGAACGAGGTCAGAGCCAAGCAGCAATTTTGGATGGCGGAAGGTGGACTGGAATGTATCTACAGTGTGACCCAAACGACGCATATGCTGCCGACAGCCAGTCATTATTCTGCTTGTGATTCCAGTGGATTACTGAGTTTTAGTTATCAGAATCCCGGTCGCGGGCAATGGAAAGTCACCGCGCAGTATGGCTATCAGCATCTGAGTAAAACCATTCGCTATCCGGCCTCTGCGTCCGGTGTGCTCAAAGCCACTTCAAATCTGTATTTTGCTGGCGGGTTGTCGATGTTGGCCGACCCGGGACTTAGCCTGGGGGATAGCCAATGGGCCTGTACCATGTTGCGCTACAGCAAGGAGTTTTATGTGAACGGCACCTTGGCCAACCTTGGGCTGAGTGACACTCACTTACCGTACAGTGGATTTCCAACCGGTCAAAGCTGTCACGGTGATTATATGACGACTACGACAGCGGGTTATGCCACACCGACGGGCTTAGAAAAGGACTTCGTTAATGATCTTTACCAAACCCCTTTCGAGGATTTGTTCGGTGAAGCGCGCAGCGAATGGTACAAGGTTATGTCTGACCCTCAGTTCAGTAAGATCTCCGCCACCAGTCTGTTTAATGCCAGCGGAGTATTGCTGAGTCAGGCAGCCCTGCCAGTGCCAGCACCAATCACAAACTGTGGTGAACAAATAGCGCAGCAAATCGAGTTTGGGAAGGATTTATTGTGGGTCTACGGCAGTTGCCATCTTGAGCACTCAGACTTAACGGCAATCGGTGATGCGATTGATGCGGCTGGCTCGGCGATTGATGGCGTGATCCTGGTCATTCACAACGGTTTGCTTTCAACGGAAGGGGCTCTGACGTTTAAAGGCATGATCTATCACTTTATCTCTCAGGCTGCAGATGGCACGCCGGATTTCGTCCCTTCAGAAACTCAATGGCAGGCTCTGAATCTCACTCAGGCCAACTTACTCAAAAGCGCGGTCGATCATACGCCGGATGTGCTTCCTGCGGTGTCGATTGACAATACGAGCTATTTTCAAACGGGCGCCTTTTACCCGACCGGCGGCTATGTCATGGATGCGCCGGACACCTACGCGGTGTTCAGTTCTTCGATGAGTTTTCAATTCAACCGCGATGCGATTGACGTTCCGCTCAACAAAATCCGCAAGTTCAAATGGCAGAAAGGGTCCTGGTATGGCCAATAGACAACAAGGATTCAGCCTGATTGAAGTGATGATCTCATTTGTCTTAATCGGTGTCGGCGCGTTGGGTTTAGTAAAGCTGCAAGCCTATATCGAACAGAGAGCAGACTTTGCTATGCAGAGCGTTATTGCCCTGAATCTGGCTGAACAAAAACTGGAATGGTTTCGCACTCGCGGCGCATCGTCGGCCAGCCCGACATTAATTGCTGCGGACTTTGACAGTGACATCGTCAGTGGGGAAGACCTGACACACTCAGGATATGTTTTGCGCTGGAGTGTGCCTGCGGCAACGGTATCCAGCTCGTTAAAAACGGTCGTAATGGAGGCGTCCTGGCGGGATCGCCAGGGACAGTCTCAGCGTATCGAGCTAACGACGTCGATATCTTGTTATAGCGAGTATCAGCCATAAATCAGCAGAGTTATGGCATTTTGCGTTGTTTCTTTGCGATTTTTCAATGATGTTGTTTGGCATGTGTTTGTGTGATGTTGTGGTTTTGTGGCTAAATCGCAAAATATGTCTCTAGATATTTCATGATAGGTGGAACTTTGTGCTTGATTGATTCTTGTCTAATACAATGCTCTGACGCGTAATTGGCCTATCTTGCGCTCTTGTATACCGTGAGACGGCATTCTGTTACGTGGCAGGCTAAGCCGAAATTATTACTAAGGCCTAAAGTAACAACATCTGTCAGGAGTTACGAATGAGTAACCAAGCCGTAAAATCTGCGCCGCCAGCGAACTCAAGTCGCATGGATGGCTTTCTTAATTTCATCGAACGCGCGGGGAACAAAATCCCGGATCCTGCGATTCTATTCTTCTGGGCATTGGTCATCGTCTGGGGTGCCTCTGCGCTGCTATCCAATGTCAGCTTTGACCTCATCAACCCACGCACGGGGGATGCACTGGAGGTTAAAAACCTGCTGACCGGAGAATCACTGGCCCATTTTCTTGCCAATATGGTGAGTACCTTTACCAGTTTTGCTCCTCTGGGTATTGTCCTGGTCGCGATGCTGGGGGTTGGCGTGGCGGACTCGTCAGGCTTCATCACGACCGGTCTTAAGAAAATGCTTAATGTCACCCCGGCAAAATTGCTGACGCCGATGCTGATTCTGGTGGCGATTGTGTCGCACACTGCGGCCGATGCGGGTTATGTGTTGGTGATTCCGTTGGGCGGTATCATTTTCCACGCAGCGGGCCGACACCCTCTGGCAGGGATTGCGGCGGCGTTTGCTGGCGTATCCGGTGGTTTCTCTGCCAACTTCATTCCATCGGGGATCGATCCTCTGCTTGCGGGCTTTACCCAGACCTCTGCCCAAGTATTGGATGCCGCTTATCAGGTGAACCCGTTGGCGAACATCTTCTTCACCGGTCTTTCTTCGGTGATTATTGTGGCGATTGGCTGGTATGTCACCGAGCGCGTGATTGAGCCGCGTTTACAGAAAATGCCAGTCGATGAGGATGCGGAAGCCGCGCCGGATTTGGGATCGTTCACCACGATTGAGTCGAAAGCTTTCCGTTACGCAGGCGGTGCGATGCTGCTGGGTATCGCGTTGCTGGTGGCAGCCTTGTGGCCGGAAAACTCCGCGCTGCGTTCGCCAGACGGTCAAATCACTGCATTTTCAGCGCCGATCATGAAGTCGATTGTGCCATTGATCTTCATCCTGTTTATTATTCCGGGCATCGTTTATGGCCGTGTTTCCGGTACTTTTAAAAACAGTAATGATGTCATTAAAGCCATGTCAGGGACGATGGCAACCATGGGCGCGTACATTGTGATGTCGTTCTTCTGCGCGCAGTTTCTGGCGGCATTTGGTCAGTCTAATATCGGAACCATGTTGGCGCTGTATGGGGCGGAAGGGCTGAAAGCGCTTAACCTGCCAGGCGAAGCAACGATTGTCGGTATGATTCTATTGACGGCGATGGTGAACTTGTTGGTCGGTTCTGCTTCTGCGAAGTGGGCGCTGATCGGCCCGATTCTGGTGCCGATGCTGATGGCGGTGGGGATTTCTCCCGAGTTGTCTCAGGCGGCGTACCGCGTGGGCGACTCTGTGTCCAACATCATTTCACCGTTGATGGTGTTCTTCCCGCTGGTGGTGGTGTACTGCCAACGTTACGTGAAAGCGACGGGGATCGGCACACTGGCGTCGCTGATGATGCCATTCTCGATTGCGATGCTGATTGGCTGGACGTTATTCCTGCTTGCTTACTGGGCATTGGGCATTCCGCTTGGTATTCAGGCGCCGTACACCTACAGCATGTAAATAAAAGAAAAGCCCGCGATAGCGGGCTTTTTCATATCCGTGCTGTTAGTCGGCTTTGAGGTACTTCGCGTGAAACGCCAAATGATCGGCAATAAAGCTTTGGATAAAGAAGTAGCTGTGGTCATAACCAGGATGCATTCTCAGCGTGATATCCATATCCATCTCTTTAGCGACGCTCATCAGTGTTTCCGGCTGGAGCTGCTCTTGCAGGAAGCTATCCGCTTCGCCCTGATCAATCAGAATGGGGGTGTGCACCAAGTGCGATTTAAACAGTTCGACCGCGTCGTAGTGTTCCCAGGCCGATTTGTCGTCGCCCAGATAATGGCGAAACGCTTTCTGACCCCATGGCACTGCCATCGGATGGCAGATTGGGCTGAAGGCTGAAATTGAGGTGTAGTGGTTCTGGTTTTTCGCACCAATGGTCAATGCGCCGTGGCCGCCCATACTGTGGCCGGAAATCGCCTTACGCGTGCTGACCGGAAAATGGGTTTCGATAAGCGCTGGTAATTCATCAACGATGTAACTGTACATCTGATAGTTGGCTTTCCATGGCTCCTGTGTCGCATTGAGGTAGAAGCCTGCACCCAGGCCGAAATCGTACGCACCGTCGGGATCATCGGGTACGTGCTCGCCACGGGGGCTGGTATCCGGTGCGACAATCGCAATGCCCAGTTCGGCCGCTTTTTGAAACGCGGCGGCTTTTTGCATGAAGTTTTCATCGGTGCAGGTTAGCCCGGACAACCAGTACAATACGGGGACTGGTGTACCCGCGGTGGCTTGAGGCGGCAGATAAATCGCAAAGCGCATGTCGCAGCTCAACACGTCCGAATGATGCTGATACTGTTTGTGCCAGCCATCAAACACTTTGGCCTGAGTAAGATTGGTTAAACTCATGGTGACTCCTTTGACGAGGTATTGCCTGCCCAGACAATGTTGCAGCTCTGCTGGCTGCAACATTCAACTATCCGGTCAGCATCGCCCGTCATTGCTGAGGGTTGGCGATTATTTGAAATGGATCACCGAGCGAATGCTTTCACCCGAATGCATCAGCTCAAACGCTTCGTTGATCTCGTCGAGCGGCATGGTGTGAGTAATGAACTCCTGCAGACCAAATTCACCCGCCAGATACTGTTCAACAATGCCCGGCAGTTGTGAACGACCTTTCACGCCGCCAAATGCGCTGCCGCGCCATACTCGGCCAGTCACCAGCTGGAATGGACGGGTAGAGATTTCCTGACCTGCGCCCGCAACACCAATGATGACGGATTCGCCCCAACCTTTGTGACAGCATTCCAGCGCCTGGCGCATCACGTTCACGTTGCCGATACATTCGAACGAGAAGTCGACGCCGCCGTCAGTCATCTCGATGATGACGTCCGGAATCGGCTTATCGAATTTCTGTGGGTTGATGCAGTCGGTCGCACCCAGTTGCTTCGCCAGTTCGAATTTCTTCTCATTGATATCGATACCAATAATACGGCTCGCGCCAACCATTCGAGCGCCGATGATCGCGGACAAGCCGATACCACCCAGACCAAAGATGGCAACGGTGTCGCCTTTTTTCACTTTGGCGGTGTTCATGACTGCGCCCATACCCGTGGTCACGCCACAACCCAGCAGACAGATCTCTTCCAGTGGTGCTTCTTTGTTGACTTTCGCTAACGAGATTTCTGGCAGCACGGTGTATTCAGAGAAGGTCGAACAGCCCATGTAGTGGAAAATGGGTTCGCCATCTTTGTAGAAACGCGTCGTGCCGTCTGGCATCAAGCCTTTGCCCTGAGTGGCACGCACAGCGCTACACAGGTTGGTTTTGCCTGATTTACAGAACTTACATTCGCCACATTCGGCGGTGTAGAGTGGAATGACGTGATCGCCCACTTCCACGCTGGTGACGCCTTCACCAACCATTTCAACGATACCACCGCCTTCATGGCCAAGGATCGCCGGGAATACGCCTTCAGGATCATCACCAGACAGGGTAAACGCGTCCGTGTGGCAAACGCCCGATGCGACGATACGCACCAGCACTTCGCCTTTACGTGGCAGCATAACGTCCACTTCTTCCATCTTCAGTGGCTGATTTGGGCCCCAGGCAACCGCGGCACGAGATTTAATGAATTTGTCTTGAGACATGGAGTGATTCCTTTTCATACATTGCAATCGAGTGGGGGGCGCGGCTAAACGCCCAACCAAGATTGTCAGTATAGTCCTTTCATTTGGCGGTATAATTGGGTCAAAATGAGAATAACTTTTACGGCATTGTAATAATAAACAACGGATAAGGTGAAATGGCGAGTTGGGAAGGGGTGAGTGAATTTGTTGCCGTCGCAGAGACAGGCAGTTTTACTCAGGCAGCAAAACGCTTGGTAACCTCGGTGGCGAATGTCAGCCGAAGGATTGCGTTGCTGGAAGAGCGATTGGGGGTCAAGTTGCTGCTGCGTACGACGCGTAAAGTCTCGCTCACCGAAGCCGGTCAGGTGTATTACCAGCAATGCCGTGCATTGCTGGAGGGGCTGGAGCAGGCTGAGCTGACGGTGACTCAGATGCAACAAACGCCGAGAGGTAAACTGAAAGTGACGGCGCCGGTTACCTACGGCGAACAGAAAATTGCGCCGTTGCTGAACGACTTCTTGCTGCAGCATCCGAAGCTGGAGTTGGAATTGGTTCTGACCAACCAGAAACTGGATTTGATTGAGCAGGGCGTGGATGTCGCGGTGCGTCTTGGTCAGTTGGACGATTCCAGCTTTATTGCCCGCCGCCTGAGTAATCGCCATTTGTATGTCTGTGCAACGCCGGACTATCTTGCCCAATGTGGTACGCCGCACACTCTGTCTGAACTGACTAAACACAGTTGTCTGGTCGGGACATACGATCACTGGCGTTTCAAAGAAAATCAGCAGTCGCGCTCGATTCGTGTCAAAGGACGCCTCAGTTGCAGCAGCGGCGTCGTGCTGTTAGATGCGGTGCTCAAAGGTATGGGGCTGGCGCAACTGCCGGATTATTACGTCGAAGAGCATCTGCTTTCGGGCCGTTTGGTCGAAGTGCTGCCAAGCTATCGTGATGACCGGGAAGGGGTCTGGGCGCTTTATCCGCAAAACCGCCATTTATCGCCGAAAGTGCGTTTGCTGGTGGATTATCTGGCGCAGCATTTATCTGCACCGGCGATGCCGCTATAATTGCGCCCCCAACAGATGAGGTTTCCATGACAGATACAACCGCCACTTTTACCCCTGAAGATGAACATTTCATGCGCCGAGCGATGGAACTTGCCCAGCAGGCTGAAGCAGAAGGTGAAGTGCCCGTCGGTGCGTTGCTGGTCAAGGATGGCGAGATCATTGCGGAAGGATGGAACCGTTCCATTGGTGCCTGCGATGCTACTGCGCACGCCGAAATTCAGGTGCTGCGCAAAGCGGGTGCGACGCTGCATAACTATCGTCTGCTCGATACTACCTTGTATGTGACGCTTGAACCGTGTCCGATGTGTGCGGGTGCCTTGCTGCACAGCCGGGTTAAACGCATCGTTTATGGTGCGCCGGATCTCAAAGCCGGTGCGGCAGGCACGGTGATGGATCTGTTCAGCAGTCAGGCGGCGTATCACTATGCCACGGTGGAAAAGGGGTTGTTGGAAGAGGAATGCCGCCAGCAACTGCAGGCGTTTTTTCAACGTCGGCGCAAAGAGATCAAAGCACAGAAAGATGCCGAGAAACTGCATTCTGCCCAATCGGATGCACCGAAGCTGTAAATCTAGCGGTCGATCAGGGAAAGAAGTACAACGAAGAATGAAAGCGGAATGTTGGGCAAACATCTACTTGCGGTAGATGTTTGCTTCTCGAAAGTGTCAGTCCGACAACTGTACGAACGCGCGATGGCGAGCCAGAACTTTTTTCTTGGTATTGGCTAACATACGGCGACGACGGTTCGCTGACACGGCTTTGCTAAGGAGTTTTGAGTGCCGTTTACGTTTCAGCATAAAACACCCTCCTACTACTGACTATAAACAAGAAACCCTGTCCGGACCGGATACGCAGTGCGTTAAGCCTAAGCTGCGCGCGCACATGAAGTGCGCTCGCCGCTCGAGTATTCGCGCATCGAAGTATTTTGGTCGGTCATTCGCATTCAGTGGCGTTAAGGTTTTCAGAACGGTGATTAGCCGCCTGAACATAACCCAAAACCGAGTGGAATGTTCTTCAGCAGGGAACCCAAAAATAACAGCTTATCGTGTATTTATTGCACTTGATTTTCACTGCTTTCAGAAAACACGCAAGCGATCAAGTTCACACATCTGTGTAAGGTTTTCCCTGCTGAAAATTAAGTGATTAATTATTGCTCACATTTTGCGCGTCGGAGGCCGCAGAGCTGGTTTCAGTACTGCTTTCCACTGCAGCGTCGATGTCAGACTCCTCCTCGGTGATCTCCTCTTCCGGAGTGATCACCGTCAGATCGTCAGTACCGGAATCGACGGTGGTGACATGTTTTTGTTCCATGTGACCAATGATGCTCTGGTAGTAGCGGCGAATGTTTTCCACGTACGACAACGCTTCGTCGCCACGCGCATAACCATAGCGGGTTTGCGCGAAATATTTTTTCTGGCGCAGTTGTGGCAGGCGATCTTTTACATCCGCCCACGCATCCGGTGAGCCACCCTGCAGCTTGGTCAGGCGGCGGGCATCCATCATGTGTCCATAGCCGACGTTGTAGGAAGCCAGTGCAAACCAGATTTTCTCGTGATCGGGAATGGAATCGGGAATGCGCTCCATCATGCGACGCAGATATTCCACCCCGCCGCGCACGGATTGCTCAGGGTTGAGTCGATTGGTGACATCCACACTGCGCGCGGTGGGCAGAGTCAGCATCATCATGCCGCGCACGCCGGTGGGGGATTTGGCACTCGGATTCCAGTGCGATTCCTGATAGGCGAGAGCGGCAATCAGGCGCCAGTCAAATTCTTCCGAATACTTCTGAAACAGCGGCATCCATTTCGGCAGGCGGGTATCCAGCGCGCGCAGAAATGCACGGGTATCCACATAGTCAAACGTACCAACGTGACCGATGTATTTCTCTTCCAGTGACGCCAGGCTGCCGGACTGCTTCAGATTGCCGAAAAACTCAATCATCATGGCGTACAAGCTTTCGTCATCGGAACGGCGCATAAACCACGAGATCGGCTGGTCTTCGGTCATCTCAAACGCTGTGGCGATATCGGGATAAATGCGTTGAGACAGGGAAATTTCGACCGAGTCGGCCATGGTGAACTTGAGTTCACCCTGTGAAACCTGTTTGAGCAGATCGTTGACATCGGCGTTGTTATCAACGTAGTAGCGAAATTCCGGATAGGTACTTTTCAGTGATTCTAATGTGCTCTCAAAATGGGAGTCGTTCACCACGCTGAAAATGGGCGCGTCACCACTTTCATTGTACAGTTCATCTTGTTTGGCGATGAGCTGCTCAATGCTGCGTGGGCGCCATTGGCCTTTTTTATACACCACTTGTTGCGACACATAATAGTAGGCCGGGCCCGCTCGGTAATCTTTCAGGCGCTGCTCTGACTGGCTGAGGCCTGCAGCGATGATGTCGATTTCACCGTTTTTCAGCGCCGGAAACAGGCTGGATAAACGGTAGGCTGGTTTCATTTCGAGTTTGACACCCAGCTCGCGTGCAAATTCACGCGCCAGTTCGTAGTCCAGACCGGAGGGGCCATCAGGACCGATATAATAAGAGAGCTGATTGTTAAGAGTGCCGACGCGCAACACGCCGCGTGCGCGGATTTGGTCGAGTTCACTTTTGGGTTCTGAGTCGATTTGGCACCCGGCTAGCAAAAGAGTCAAAGCGGCCAGAAAGAGGGTGCGACTCATAGAAGCGAATGAAAGCTTGGTCATTAATTCTGATTCTCTTACGTCAAGTAGTGCCTTTATATCAAACACCAAACACTTGGCAAAGTTTTGCGGTCAGGTGCTGCTAATAGCGTCTAACATTTGACCAAATGGGTTGTAATTCAAATTTAACGAAAAAAATGACGCAAACGGTTGCTTTTGGTGTTACGTCACAAAAAAAAATCCTCTATAATGCGCACGCAATGGAGAGGTGAAATCGGTATAAGTTCAATACTAATAGCCTAATATGCTGTTATTTAAGTGAATTTATTCCAATTACATCTTAATCACTTGTATATAGAGACCTAAGCACATGAGAATTTTGCGTGGCTCCCCAGCTCTTTCCGAGTTTCGTGTAAGCAAACTACTTGAAACTTGTCGCGAACAAAACCTGCCTGTAACCGGCATCTATGCTGAGTTCATGCACTTTGCAGACCTCAAAGCAGACTTGGACAGCCAGGAACTGGAAAAGTTAGAGAAGCTGCTGACTTACGGTCCAACCATTCAAGAACACGAGCCACAGGGTTTACTCCTGCTGGTGACGCCTCGTCCGGGCACTATTTCTCCATGGTCTTCTAAAGCAACGGATATTGCGCACAACTGTGGTCTGGCGTCGATCAAACGTCTGGAACGCGGTACGGCCTACTATGTTGAGAGCGAAGCGGCGCTGACGCAAGAGCAGGTAACGACTCTGAAGGCCTTGCTGCACGATCGCATGATGGAAGTCGTGTTCGCGGAACTCGACGCGGCACAAGCGCTATTCAGCGTGGCAGAACCCGCGCCAATGACTCAGGTGGATATCCTGGCAGGCGGTCGAGTTGCGCTTGAAGAAGCAAACGTTTCCCTAGGTCTGGCACTGGCTGAAGATGAAATTGATTACTTGGTGGAGAACTTCATCAAGCTGGGTCGTAACCCGAATGACATTGAGCTGATGATGTTTGCTCAGGCGAACTCTGAGCACTGCCGTCACAAAATTTTCAATGCGGATTGGACTATCGACGGTGTTGATCAGGATAAATCGCTGTTCAAGATGATCAAGAACACCTTCGAAACCACGCCGGATCACGTGCTGTCTGCCTACAAAGACAACGCAGCGGTAATGACCGGTTCGAAAGTCGGCCGTTTCTTCCCGGATCCGGACTCACGTCAATACACCTACCACCACGAAGACGCCCACATTCTGATGAAAGTGGAAACGCACAACCACCCAACGGCGATTTCGCCTTGGCCAGGTGCGTCAACCGGTAGCGGCGGTGAAATTCGTGATGAAGGCGCAACCGGTATCGGTGGTAAGCCAAAAGCGGGTCTGGTGGGCTTTACGGTATCTAACCTGCGCATCCCTGACTTTGTTCAGCCTTGGGAAAGTGATTTTGGTAAACCAAGCCGTATCGTGAGCGCGCTGGATATCATGATTGAAGGTCCTCTGGGCGGCGCGGCATTCAACAACGAATTTGGTCGTCCAAACCTGCTGGGTTACTTCCGTACTTATGAAGAGAAAGTCACCTCACACGCGGGTGAAGAGATCCGTGGTTACCACAAGCCAATCATGATTGCTGGCGGCATGGGTAACATTCGTGACGAACACGTACAGAAAAAAGAAATCCCGGTTGGCGCGAAACTGATCGTGCTGGGCGGTCCGGCAATGAACATCGGTCTGGGCGGCGGCGCAGCGTCTTCAATGGCGTCGGGTCAGTCGGCAGAAGATTTGGATTTTGCTTCAGTACAACGTGAAAACCCAGAGATGGAACGTCGTTGTCAGGAAGTGATCGACCGCTGCTGGCAGCTGGGCGATGCGAACCCAATCGCGTTTATCCACGATGTGGGCGCGGGCGGTATCTCGAACGCACTGCCAGAGCTGGTTAACGATGGCGATCGTGGCGGTAAATTCCAGTTGCGTGACGTGCCAAACGATGAACCGGGCATGAGCCCGCTGGAAATCTGGTGTAACGAATCGCAAGAGCGTTATGTGCTGGCGGTTGCGCCGGAGCACATGGCGGCATTTGATGCCATCTGTAAGCGTGAGCGCGCACCCTATGCAGTCGTGGGCGTGGCAACGGAAGAGCGTCATCTGACTCTGGAAGACAGCCACTTCGATAACATGCCAATCGACATGCCGATGGACATTCTGCTTGGCAAGCCGCCGAAAATGCACCGTGAAGCAACCACGCTGAAAGTTACCAGCCCAGCGATTGATCGCAGCGGTATCGAACTCAATGAAGCGGTGGATCGCGTGCTGCGTCTGCCAGCTGTGGCTGAGAAAACCTTCCTGATCACCATCGGTGACCGCACCGTGACGGGTCTGGTCGCTCGTGACCAAATGGTTGGTCCTTGGCAGGTGCCAGTGGCCAACTGCGCGGTAACGGCAGCAAGCTACGACACTTATCACGGTGAAGCGATGTCTATGGGTGAGCGTACTCCTGTCGCTCTGCTTGACTTCGGCGCATCGGCGCGCCTGGCGGTGGGTGAGTCTCTGACCAACATCGCAGCGACGGATATCGGCGATATCAAACACATCAAACTGTCAGCGAACTGGATGTCTCCTGCCGGTCACCCGGGTGAAGATGCGGGTCTGTACGAAGCGGTGAAAGCCGTGGGTGAAGAGCTGTGTCCAGCGCTGGGTCTGACTATTCCGGTTGGTAAAGACTCGATGTCGATGAAGACCAAGTGGAACGAGAACGGCGAAAACAAAGAAGTGACCTCGCCGCTGTCGCTTGTCATCACCGCGTTTGCGCGTGTGGAAGATGTGCGTAAGACCATCACACCACAACTGCGTACCGATCTGGGTGAAACGTCTCTGGTGCTGGTGGATCTGGGTAACGGTCAGAATCGTCTGGGCGCAACGGCCTTGGCGCAAGTTTACAAGCAGTTGGGTGACAAGCCGGCTGACGTTGACAACGCCGAGCAACTGAAAGGCTTCTTCGATGCGATGCAAACTCTGGTTCGCAACGACAAGTTGGTGGCTTACCACGATAAAGGCGACGGCGGTCTGTTTGTCACGCTGGCTGAAATGGCGTTCGCGGGTCACTGTGGTGTGAAAGCCAACATTGAAACGCTGGGTGACGACGTGCTGGCTGCGCTGTTCAACGAAGAGTTGGGTGCGGTAATTCAGGTCAAGAACGATGAACTGAATGCAGTATTGGCCACGCTGGCGGCTAATGGTCTGGCGGATTGTTCACACGTTATCGGTGAAGTTGACGCATCAGATGCATTTGTGGTGACTTCGGGTGAACAAGTCCTTCTTCAGCGTTCACGTACCGAAATGCGTACCATCTGGGCCGAAACGACACACAAGATGCAAGCAATGCGCGACAACCCAGCGTGTGCCGATCAAGAATTTGCGGCGAAAAAAGACAACTCAGATCCAGGTCTGAACGTGTCACTGAGCTTTGATGTCAACCAAGACGTCGCGGCACCTTACATCGCAAAAGGCGCGAAGCCTAAGATGGCGATTCTGCGTGAGCAGGGCGTGAACTCACACGTTGAAATGGCGGCAGCGTTTGACCGTGCGGGCTTTGACGCAGTCGACATTCACATGAGCGACATTCTGACCGGTCAAGCGGTACTGGATGAGTACCAAGGTCTGGTCGCGTGTGGTGGCTTCTCCTACGGTGACGTGCTGGGCGCGGGTGAAGGTTGGGCGAAATCGGTGCTGTTCAATGTGCAGGCTCGCGAACAGTTCGAGCAGTTCTTCAACCGTCAGGACACGTTCTCGCTAGGTGTGTGTAACGGTTGTCAAATGCTGTCTAACCTGAAAGATCTGATCCCGGGTGCAGACTTGTGGCCACGTTTCGTGCGCAACGAATCGGAGCGTTTTGAAGCGCGCTTTAGTCTGGTTGAAGTGCAGAAGTCGGATTCTGTGTTCTTCGATGGCATGGCCGGCTCTCGTATGCCGATTGCGGTCTCTCACGGTGAAGGTCGCGTGGAAGTTCGCGATGAAGCTCACCTCAGTGCGATTGAGCAATCAGGCACGGTTGCAGTCCGTTTCGTGGATAACTTCGGTAACCCGACGCAGCAGTACCCGAACAACCCGAACGGCTCGCCAAATGCGATTACCGGTCTGACAACGAAAGACGGCCGCGTCACCATCATGATGCCGCACCCAGAGCGTGTATTCCGCACGGTGGCGAACTCATGGCACCCAGATAACTGGGGTGAAAATGGTGCCTGGATGCGTATGTTCCAGAACGCACGTAAGAATCTGGGTTAATCAACCATCCAACGAAAAAGCGCAGACCTGGGTCTGCGCTTTTTTTATCTGTTGGTTTTAAAGCGGCAAAAAAACGGCCATTCGGCCGTTGGGTGTGCACTTTATTCCTGTCGATGGGCAGGCCGATTAACGGAACTGGCCAACTTGGGGCAGAAATTCAAAGCCTGCCGTAGCAAGACGCGCTTCGAGCGCTGCACGGTCAATGTCGAAGTAAACCACCAGCTTGTCGAGATCGCCGCCGAAATCGTCACGCAGCTTCATATTCACAATGCTCATCAGCATCACGGGATCCATGGTGGCAAAGTTCGCCAGATTCATGTTCAGTCCTCGAAATCAGAAATCAGTAAGTTGGCCGCCGCAAACGCCGCTTTTTCACGGGTTTCCTTGGGTAGGGAGGTGTCAGCAGCGATGTCATTGAGTGCGCGCACTGCGCAGGAAATCGCCTGCGGCACGTACCCTTGGTCACCACTGCCAATCTGTGCGTAAAGTTCACGCACCAATTCACAACACGCGTAGACTTGCATGGTTTTGTCCTCGAAATAGAATCTGTGTCCAATATACACACACAGCCAGTCGCTGACAAAACTGTGGTTTGCGCTGGCGCAATCTCTTGGTGTAATTGGTGAATTATTCTCCGCGCACCTGCTGATTGAGGTCAGCAATCAGTGCATCATCCAGCCGCATCTGTTTGCCAAGCTCACGCAAATACGCTTTTTCCATGAAGTTCTGTTCATCGACAATCAACAAGGAAGCGAGATAGAGCTCCGATGCTTGGGCTGGCGTCTGAGCCAGAAGGGCGATTTCAGTGGGATCGAGCGGCTTTTTCAGTTCTTGTTCGATCAGAGTTTGCACGCTGGCATCGGCTCCGAGTTCATTCACAGCCTGGTTGATGTGCGCCATTTCCTGTTCATCGACATGGCCATCCGCTTTGGCTGCGGCGATCATCGCCTTAAGAATTAACAGCTCATGACGTGGATTGTGCTCATCAAAGGTGGCTGAGGGTGGGGCAGAGGCGGGCTGTTTGGCTTGCCAGTCATTGTAAACCTTATACGCCAGTGCGCCTAAAGCGGCAGCGCCGCCGATTTTCAAAGCACTCTTGCCAAGTTTCTTACTTTTTTTCGACCCCATCAGAATGCCCAGTAAGCCGCCACCGAGCGCGCCGGCACCCAATGTGGCGAGTTGGCTTTTGTCTTTGGTGAGTGACTGTGCCTGCTGAGTGCCTTTCTGCACCAAGTCTGAATTAAGTGCTTGATTGAGTAATGCTTTCAGATCCATAAATCACCTCCTTGAGTGTGTTTACAGTCTAAGAAGCACAACATGAACTGAGGATTAATTGCATAAAAAAAGCTGCCCGAAGGCAGCTTTTCAAACTCAGTTGGCGATTAAGCCATTTGTGCTTTGATGTGTTCAACGATCTGGTCGATGGCAATCGAAGTCTTCTCACCGCTGCGGCGGTTTTTATACTCGAAGTTGCCTTCGTCCATACTGCGATCGCCAATAACGATCGTGTGTGGCACACCAATCAGTTCCATGTCAGAGAACATTACGCCCGGACGTTCTTTACGGTCATCAAACAGTACGTCGATACCTGCAGCGCTCAATTCCGCGTACAGTTTTTCTGCTGCTTGCTGAACGCGCTCTGATTTGTGCATGTTCATCGGTACGATCGCAACCTGGAACGGTGCAATTGCATCAGGCCAGATGATGCCGTACTGGTCGTTGTTCTGTTCAATGGCAGCGGCCACCACACGAGAAACACCGATACCGTAACAGCCCATTTCCAGAATGACGTTTTTGCCGTCTGGACCCAGAACGCTACAGTTCATTTTCTCTGAGTAGTTGGTACCCAGTTGGAAGATGTGACCCACTTCGATACCACGTTTTAGCATCAGGGTACCTTTGCCACATGGGCTAGGATCGCCCTCTACCACGTTACGCAGGTCTGCCACTTTACCCAGTTCAACGTCACGACCCCAGTTGATACCGAAGTAGTGCTTGCCGTCGATGTTCGCGCCTGCGCCGAAATCACTCATCACGGCCACAGTGCGGTCAACGATGAATGGCAGTTGCAGGCCAACAGGACCCAGAGAACCAGGGCCTGCGCCGATCAGCGCGCGAATTTCTTCTTCGCCGGCCATTTCCAGTGGCGATGCCACTTCTGGCAGATTTTCTGCTTTGATTTCGTTCAGTTCGTGATCGCCACGGACCAGCAGCGCAACGATAGGCGCGTCGATCTTGTCAGAGGCTTTCACAAACAGAGTTTTAATGGTTTTCTCGATTGGCAGACCGTGTTGCTCCACCAGTTCCGCGATGGTTTTCGCGTTTGGCGTATCAACCAGAGTCATTTCCTGCGTTGGCGCTGCGGCTTCTGCGGCAGGAGCAATCGCTTCTGCTTTTTCGATATTGGCTGCGTAATCTGACTCAGTTGAGAAAACGATCAGGTCTTCACCACTTTCAGCCAGTACGTGGAATTCTTGTGAACCGTTACCACCAATGGCACCGCTGTCTGCCAGCACTGGACGATAGTCCAGACCCATACGGTCAAACGCTTTGCAGTAAGCGGCGTGCATTGCATCATAAGATTTTTGCAGACCATCTTTGTCGATGTCGAAGCTGTATGCGTCCATCATCGAGAATTCACGTGCACGCATCACACCGAAACGAGGGCGACGTTCATCACGGAACTTAGTTTGAATCTGATACAGGTTCAGCGGCAGCTGCTTGTATGAGCTCACTTCATTGCGCACCAGCGCAGTGATCACTTCTTCAGCAGTCGGGCTAAGAACAAACGGACGAACGTGACGGTCAGTAAAGCGAAGCAGCTCAGGACCCATCTTTTCGCTGCGTCCTGTCTCTTCCCATAGTTCAAACGGCTGAACAACGGGCATCAAAGTTTCGATTGCACCTGCATTATCGATTTCTTGACGAACGATGTTTTCGACTTTACGCAGCACGCGCAGACCAGTAGGTAGCCAGGTGTATAGGCCTGAAGCTAGCTTACGGATCATACCCGCACGTAGCATGAGCTGATGGCTCACAACTTCTGCGTCGTTTGGAGTCTCCTTCAGAGTAGAAAGAAGATATTTACTGGTACGCATTTAGGTATCCGTTTTTCAAAGTTTTAAGGAATCGCCGAGACTTTCCCCTGAGTTCACAACCAATGAAGGCGGCATCACAGGCAGGTAAAGTGGCTCGTGGCGACTAAAATAAATCAGCCGCTAATAATATCAGCCAATTGCTTTTGTCAAAAGCGTTCTATTGCGGTGACGGTCACTAAGTTGCCGTTGACCATGAATTTGACGTTCAGATCGTACAAATTGACCGCATATTCTTTCATATCCGGCTTGTTTTTCTTATATGCCGGGCGCGGATCCTGTGCCAGCACTTCGCCAATGACCGCCTGTTGCACCTGACCATCTGGCAGGCGCTGTAATGTCTCGAGTGCGGCTGCGGAAAACGTGACTTCAGCTTGCTCGGGTTCCGCTTCTGCGTAGCCTCCCTGAGCATCAGCAATGCTATCGGAATAGGGAATGTAGGGTTTGATATCGATGATTGGCGTGCCATCGACCAGATCGACACTGCCCAGATCGAGATAGATCTGATCGCCTTGTTTACTGACTCCACGTAATTCAACCGCGGACATTCCGATGCCATTCGGACGAAACGTCGAGCGCGATGCCAGAACACCGATGCGCTCATTGCCACCAAGGCGAGGCGGGCGAACCGTTGGTTTCCAGCCAGCCTGCAGGTTCTGATCAAACAAAAATAGCAGCCACAAGTGGCTGAACTGCTCGATGCCTCGCACGGCTTCCGGGCAGTTACTTTCTCCCAGTAGTTTGACCCGCGCGGTCGCACTCGGGACTAAGCGTGGCTGACGTGGTACGGCAAACTTTTCTTTATACGGACTTTCGATAACGGCAATCGGTTCGATGGTGTGCATAGTTTCCTACTTAAACTGTCGCCCTGATGCGAACGACGAATCTTTACCCTCATCAGCAATGATGAAATCGGAATGATCAATGCGCCATCCTAACTCTTTGTTTCCGATGAAGACTTGGCTGGCATCATGACGAATAGGCAAAAAATATCACATTCCTGCCCATAAATCGCTTGCAAAACGGCATTGGTGAGAATTACTATTATTTAAAATGTTATAACATAACAATTTAAGAGAGGGGATCTCAAATGAGGGAAGGTATTCACCCGGAATATCGGGAAGTGGTATTTCATGACACCAGTATTGATCACTATTTTGTTATTGGTTCAACGTTGAAAACCGAACGCACCGTTGAATGGCAGGGGAAAACGTACCCTTATGTGACGATTGAAGTCTCTTCAAAGTCGCATCCGTTCTATACCGGCAAACAGCGTGTTATGCAGCAGGAAGGTCGTGTGGCCAACTTTAATCGTCGTTTTTCCCGTTTTGGGGCAAAGGAGAAGTAAATGAAGGTACTGAGTTCACTCAAAAGCGCAAAAAACCGCCATCCAGATTGTCAAATCGTAAAGCGTCGCGGGCGGTTGTACGTAATTTGCAAAACTAATCCGAGGTTCAAAGCGGTTCAACGATAAGTAATTGTTGCTACTGATATTGGGTTGGTTAGGTATTATTTTATCTTATGTAAAGTTGGTGGTTTTTTAATCTAATAATTAAGTCATTGGTGTTACATAATTCTGATTTTGAAAATATTTGTAACATTTTCGATTTTTATTTGTTCCCTCCCTCAAGTACTCTGCGCCAGCTTTTGACATTTCTGTCACATATGCTCAGGAATTACTACAAGGAGGGAACAGATGAGTTCATCTGCTTCAATAAACCAACCAGCACCAAAAAAGTCCTTTTTTACCCGCTTCTTAGATGGTGTTGAGTATTTGGGGAACCTTTTACCCCATCCCATTACACTTTTTGCCCTGTTCTGCTTAGCGATCCTGCTGGCTTCCGGCATTGCCGGTTACTTTGATATGTCTGTGATGGATCCGCGTCCGGAAGGCGCCAGTGGTCGTGCCGCGGACGGTATGATTCACGTGGTGAGCCTGCTCAACGCTGAAGGTCTGCAACTGATCGTCACCAATCTGGTGAAAAACTTTGTCGGCTTTGCACCGCTGGGTACTGTTCTGGTCGCCATGCTGGGTGTTGCGATTGCTGAATATTCGGGTCTGCTGTCTGCCGCGATGCGTGGTCTGGTGATGGGCGCTTCTCAGCGCATGGTGACCATCACTGTTGTGTTCGCCGGCATTATCTCTAACACGGCTTCCGAGCTGGGTTACGTGGTTCTGATCCCACTGGCAGCGATGCTGTTCCATTCTCTGGGCCGCCATCCGCTGGCTGGTCTGGCGGCGGCGTTTGCCGGCGTATCCGGTGGATATTCTGCGAACCTGCTGATCGGCACTGTGGATCCGCTGCTCTCGGGCATTACCGAAGCCGCAGCGCAGATGATCGACCCAACCTACACTGTTGGTCCTGAGGTGAACTGGTATTTCATGTTCGTGTCGACGTTCTTTATCGCCGCGATGGGTGCGTTTGTTACCGAGAAAATCGTTGAACCGAAACTGGGCGAATACAAAGACGAAGAAGCCTCTGAAGATCTGTCGAAAGACAAAATGGGCTCACTGACGGCGCTGGAGAAAAAAGCGCTCAAATGGGCGGGTGTGGCTGTACTTGTTGTGAGTGCCTTGTTGGCTTGGACCGTGGTTCCGGCGGATGGCATTCTGCGTTCGGCGGATGGTCAGATCGCAGGTTCTCCATTCCTGAAGAGTATTGTGGCGTTCATCTTCGTTTTCTTCGCGATTCCGGGTTTTGTCTACGGCAAGATTGTCGGCACGATGAAAACAGACCGCGACGTGATTGATGCCATGGCAAAATCCATGTCATCGATGGGCATGTACATCGTCCTGGTGTTTTTTGCTGCCCAGTTTGTTGCGTTCTTCAAATGGACCAACTTTGGTCAGGTGTTTGCGGTTGCGGGCGCTGAGTTCCTGCAAAACATTGGTCTGACTGGCCCGATGCTGTTCTTCGCTTTCATTCTGATGTGTGGTTTCATCAACCTGATGATTGGTTCGGCATCGGCTCAGTGGGCGGTTACGGCACCGATTTTCGTTCCGATGCTGATGCTGGTTGGCTATGCGCCAGAAGTGATTCAGGCGGCGTACCGTATCGGTGACTCGACCACGAACATCATCACGCCAATGATGAGTTACTTTGGCTTGATTCTGGCGGTAGCCACACGCTACATGAAGAATCTGGGCATTGGTACACTGATCGCGACCATGCTGCCGTATTCGGTGGTGTTCATTGTTGGTTGGAGCCTGCTGTTCTACGTGTGGGTATTTGTCTTTGGCCTGCCTGTGGGTCCTGGCGCGGCAACGTACTACACGCCATAAGCATCAAATGCTGTTGAACAATGAAAAACCTGCGCTTAGCGCAGGTTTTTTTATGGGCGTCGGTTTTGCTGGAATTTAGCCAGAATGCGATCAAGGTGATTGGCAAATTCACGACGTTCGGTCTGCGAGAGTGCAGAAGGGCCGCCAGTCTGAATGCCGCTCGCGCGCATGGTATCCATAAAGTCGCGGATATTCAGGCGCGCTTTGATGGTTTCCGTGGTGTAGAGCTCTCCGCGTGGGCTGAGCGCCAGAGCCCCTTTGGCAATCACTTCATCGGCCAGCGGAATATCCGAGGTGATCACCAGATCGCCGGCGGCTACACGCTGCACGATTTCGTTGTCCGCCACATCAAACCCACTGGCGACTTGCAGGCTACGGATGTTATCGCGTTTAGGGACCGGCACCAGGTGGTTGGCAACAAAAATGCATTCAATACCGGTACGCTCAGCGGCGCGGACCAGAGTTTCACGAATCACTTTCGGACACGCATCCGCATCAACCCATAACTTCATCATGCCTGACCTGCCAATTTTGCTTCCAGTGCCTGCAAACGCTGCGTTAAATCGGCGACCTGTTGTTCCAATACGCTGATGCGATCAGTTTGGTTAGCCGATGTGGCGGCAATCTCAATTTTTGGTACTCGGTTGGCGCTTTTCCAGCTTTTAATCGCCGTAATCAGCGCAGGCATCGGAACCGAGGTCGATAAACGGGCTTTTACCAGAGCTACGCTGGGCTCTTTTCCTTCGTTGTGCAGGCTGGTCAGAATAGCTTCCAGTTCCTGAGTGATATCTTTAGTGAGCATCTTTTGTCCCTTTTCTTTGACTGGGTCGATCTTACTGATATTTCAGTGATAGCAAAAGAGGGAATGCTTTGTAAGAGATCTCGCACAAAACGTGTAAGAGAACGGATTTTTGTTGCAGGAAATTCACTATGTAATCGATTTAAATTAATGATTTTAAATGTTTTTTGTTAATTTTCTGAATTGTAGCCAAAAATAATTATTTAGCGGGCATTGCGAAAAAAGCGCAGCAGCGTAAATTGAACTCTGTCGGAAGGGAACTGACACGGATTTGGATTCACCACTGGACGGTGGCTTCAGGATGAAAATGGCGATAACGGATACATCGCCACACGGAAGACAGGATTTCGAACGGAATCGACAGTTTACACGGAGTAAACTGGCAAGGAATGCACAGGACACCTCGGGATGAGGTCGGAACACCATCAGGATGATGGCAAGGACACCGCTCAGGGAACAAGTGATGTGCGCTAACCGGGATGTGTTAGCAATAGGGAATAACGGACACCGCTAGGACGGCGATGCGAGGAAGAGGCAGAAGGATTCTGTCACTATTATGGATGATGCATGGAGCAATCATCAGTAGCCGGACTGCTGCGAGTAAGACTTAAGCCCCGATGCCCAGCGCATCGGGGCTTTTCTTAATCTCCCAATGCGTGGCTTCTTCAGGTTGCCTGGCGTCCAGCGCTCACAGGATGCGATTACTGCTAATAAATTTGTAAAATAACAAATAAATCGCAACCCAGATCAATGATATATCGTTCCAGTTGGTTTAATTTTCGGCTTCTTTCCTGTGCTTAGGAAAGGGCCTTTTGGTTATTCGGAATTGTTGTAAACAAGGATTGTCCGTGACAATAGTGACACGCAGAACGCTTGTTATTCCTTACACAGAATCATTTGAGTCTGATTTTTTGATGCTCAACTGCTGTGCGAAAAACCGCGCGCAAATGAACGGCCCGAAAACGGTCGCCTCCGCAAAACAACTCTTTCAACGTGTGCTGCACGATCCTTCCCTGCATGCGATGGCGGTGCTCGACAACTACAATCGTGAATACATGGGACATGTGTTTGTCGAGGTTGAAGACGGCCATGCTGAGCTGGGTTATATCTTCGATAAAGCATATTGGGGACAAGGACTGGCAAGCGAAGCGCTGCTGGCGTTTTTTCCTAAGATGTGTCAACGCCTCGGGTTGGAAAAAGTGGTCGCGACGGCCAACCTGCAACATTACGCCTCGATAGCGATTCTTCACAAGCTTGGTTTTCATCTGCTGGGGACCAACGAAGATGTGTTTGGTCCGTATTACGAATTTGCCTGGTTGAAAGAGGAAACGGCTACACCATTCGATGCGGTGGCACATGGAATGCCTGCGGCGTAAAGCCGCGCATGATCAGATGGCCCTGATAACAGTCGTCACCGAGGGCTGAAAACTCAAAATAGTACACCGTATGCCAACGCCAGCGATTGTCTGGCGTTTTCCATTTATGGCGCCCAAACGACACGCTGAGCAGTTGTAAATCCAGTTCATCACACTTACGTGCGATTCGGGCCTTGGCCAGTTCAGACTGACGACGCTGCTGCCAGAAGGCAAAACACACCAGGCAAAACAGCAGGATAGTGAGCAGGTCGCCAATCATTCGCTTTACCCTTTCGTCGATTGTTGCAGGTTCAGCAGTGCTTGCGCCAGTTCTGGTGACGGGCTGGTATGCAATAGCGGCAGCAGTACCATACGCAGTTCTGGCAGCATGACTAAATCGGCAAACAGCTGGTTGAACAGCGACTGATTACCGCTTTGCGCCAAACGCAGCAAAAAGCGCTGTGCGCGACCGCTGTCGCTGAGCATTGACCAGCTGCGACCCGCAATACCAATCAGCACTTCCGGATGGCTCAGACGCGTGCTGCTTAAGACCGTATCCAATACGTCACTTTGTATCGCAGCCGGCGCGCCGGACAGGGCTCGCACCAGCGATGAAAGCAAAAACAGATCCGGCTCTTGCGCGTTCATCTCGGCATCAGCAAGCTCTTTGATTCGCGCAGCCAGTTTCTCAGGCAATTGTATGTGTTCCAGTGCGCCGAGCAAGGCGTATAACGGCTGAGCCGGAAGGTGATGGAGCGCTTTACGCAGCGTGACGCCATTTTGCTCCTGACCCAGACGGGCACAGATGTCCGTGATCCCCTGCAAGCCAACGGTTTGCCAGTTGTCCCAGCCTAAGCCACCGCCGAAGTAGTGCTGCGCGTGTTCATAATACTGACTGCATGGCAGGCCGAGATTGGCGCGGATCTGGCTGTGGAACACGGCCATTTTGTCTTCGGCGGGTTTGAACGTGTAAGGGTTGTTGGCCAGCTTTTGTTGCTGTTCGTCGCTCAGTTCCTGATTCAGGCGCGTCCCCATGGCTTCAATCACGTATTTGATGAACTGGCCGACATCGGCCTGAGCCAGTAATCCTCGTTCATCCAGTGTGAATTTCAGAAACCAGATCCAAGGCTGTTTGGATTCGTTCCAGTACACAATGGCCAAATGCGCCGTGCGTTTCAGCGGATAAGGGTAGGGCTGGTAGCCGAGTTCAACCTGTTCAAATTGAGCCACATCAATGGCTTGAATGCGGCGGCCTAAGTCAAACACCTGATAGTGACAGCCGCTGTTTTTCAGCAGGGCGCTGAGAGTATGAATGGTATCCATGGGAGCAAATTGGTCCTAACTTTCTTTGTTCAATAGATGGTATCATTCGCCGCTAATTCAAGGCCAGGAAGTAAAGATTAATGACCGCCGCCACACTTTTCGTGTTATTGCAGCAACTGGAAGACGAACTTCGTCAATCCGGTGTCTGGCAAACCGCTGCACCCGCTGAGCATGCGTTGCAAAGCACGCAACCTTTCGCGCTGGATACACTTGAGCCGCATGAGTGGCTGCAGTGGATTTTTCTACCACGTATGCAGCAGATGATAGAGCAGCAGATGACCTTGCCGAGCGGCTTTTTGTTGTCACCCTATTTTGAAGAAGTGTGGAAAGAACGCGAGGAATTTGCAGCGGTGATGTTGGTCTTAAATCGAATCGATAAGGTGTGTCAGTAATGCTGGAAATCATTTATCAGGACGAGTACATCGTGGCTGTCAACAAGCCTGCGGGCATGTTGGTGCATCGCAGTTGGCTCGATAAGCATGAAACCCAATTCGTGATGCAGACGCTGCGCGATCAGATTGGTCAGCATGTGTTTCCGTTGCACCGTCTCGATCGCCCGACCTCCGGGGTATTGGTGTTTGCGCTGTCCAGTGAGATTGCCGCCAACATGATGCCGATGTTTGCCAATCATGAAATGGAAAAAACCTATCATGCGATCGTGCGCGGCTGGATTGAAGAGGGGGATGTACTTGATTATCCGCTTAAAGAAGAGCTGGATAAAATCGCCGACAAGTTTGCCAAGCAGGATAAAGAGCCACAGTCAGCAGTGACGGCGTATCAGCCATTGGCCAAAGTCGAAGTGCCGCATTCCACGGGCAAGTTTCCCACTACGCGTTACTGCCTGATGGAAATGAAACCCAAAACCGGACGTAAACATCAACTGCGTCGCCATATGGCGCATCTGCGTCATCCGATTGTCGGTGATACTACTCACGGCGATGGCAAACACAACCGTCTGTATCGTGAAGTGTATGACGCGCAGCGTCTGATGCTGCATGCCAGTGAGCTGCGTTTTATCCATCCTTACACGGAACAGGAGCTGGTGCTGCGAGCCGGGTTTGACCCAATCTGGCAGCGCCTGTTTGCGCAGTTTGCGTGGAATGACCCTCAACCTGCGGTCTGATTCTCTGACCAGTAAACACAAAAAAGCCTTCTCACTGAGAAGGCTTTTTCAATTTGGTGCACCGACGCATTATTTGGCGAGGTAGTCACGAACCGCGCGTTCAATGCCAGCCGCATCCAGTCCCAGCTCGTGGTGCATCTCTTCTTGCGTGCCCTGAGCAATAAACCGATCCGGCAGACCCAGATTGAGGACTGGCTTGATGAGTTTATGTTTCATCATAAATTCCACCACACCCGCGCCAGCGCCGCCAGCGACCACGTTCTCTTCCAGCGTCACTAACACATCGTGCGTGTTGGCCAGTTCGCTAATCAGGGCTTCATCCAGTGGTTTGACAAAACGCATGTCAGCCACCGTAGCGTTGAGTGCTTGCGCCGCTTCGAGTGCGTATGGCAGCAGAGTACCGAAACTTAAAATCGCCACTTTCTCACCTTCGCGCATGATGCGGCCTTTGCCGATTTCCAGAGCCGTGAAGTCACTTTCAATCGTTACCCCCATCCCGTTACCGCGTGGGTAACGCACAGCGCTTGGCCCTTGGTGCTGGTGGCCAGTGTAGAGCATCTGACGACACTCATTTTCGTCCGCCGGTGCCATGATCACCATGTTCGGAATACAGCGCATAAAGCTGAGGTCAAACGCACCCTGGTGAGTCTGACCGTCCGCACCGACAAGACCGGCACGGTCAATCGCAAACATCACTGGCAGGTCCATGATCGCGACATCGTGGATCAGTTGATCGTAACCACGCTGCAGGAAGGTGGAGTAAATCGCCACAATCGGTTGATGACCCGCGATCGCCATACCAGTTGCCAGCGTTACCGCGTGCTGTTCTGCAATCGCCACATCAAAGTATTGTGATGGGTACTCTTTCGAGAAACGCACCATACCGGAGCCTTCGCGCATTGCCGGCGTGATCGCCATCAGCTTAGGATCCTGTGCGGCCATGTCACACAAAAAGTCACCAAAAATTTTCGAGAAAGTCGGCTTAGTACTGGTGCTTTTGGGCAGTGAGTCGTGGCTCGGATCGAATTTCGGTACGCCATGGTAGCCAATCGGATCTTTCTCCGCCGGCTCATAGCCTTTACCTTTTTTGGTCATCACGTGCAGGAACTGCGGACCTTTCAGTTCACGCATGTTTTTCAGCGTTTTGGTCAGTTCCAGAACGTCATGGCCATCAACCGGGCCGATGTAATTAAAGCCCAGCTCTTCAAACAGAGTGCCCGGCACCACCATACCTTTGAGATGCTCTTCGGTGCGGCGAACCAGTTCTTTGATTGGCGGAACGCCCGACAGCACTTTCTTGCCGCCTTCACGAATCGAGGTATAGAGATTACCGGATAGCAGCTGCGCCAGATGGTTGTTCAGTGCGCCCACGTTTTCTGAAATCGACATTTCGTTGTCGTTCAGTATCACCAGCATGTCTGGATGGACGTCGCCGGCGTGGTTCATCGCCTCAAACGCCATACCAGCGGTAATCGCACCGTCGCCAATCACGCTGACCACTTTACGGTTCTGGCCTTCTTTGCCCGCACAAATGGCCATACCCAACGCGGCACTGATTGAGGTCGACGAGTGACCAACAGACAAGGTGTCGTATTCGCTCTCTTCACGCCAAGGGAACGGGTGCAGGCCGCCTTTCTGACGAATGGTTGGCATCTGCTCACGGCGGCCAGTCAGAATTTTATGCGGGTAAGCCTGATGGCCGACGTCCCAGATCAGTTGGTCAAATGGGGTGTTATAGACGTAATGCAAAGCAACAGTGAGCTCAACAGTGCCCAGGCCAGAAGCCAAATGGCCGCTGGATTGGCTGACTGAGTTCAGCAGATAGGTTCTCAGTTCATCACAAAGCGTCGGCAGCACTTCTTTTGGCATGCTGCGTAATTCATCCGGCGTATTTGCCAGAGCCAGTGTCGGATATTTTGAAATATCAAGAGTCATAGTTATGCGCGCTTATAGTGTTAATTTTTGCGCTCGATGACGTATCGGGCGAACTCTTCAAGATGCTCAGTATTGTACGGAATCGCTTCCAGTGCCTGAAGCGCTTCTTCAAGCAGCGCCTGAGCTTTATTCATTGCTCCTTCCAGACCTAATAGAGCCGGATAGGTACTTTTATTGAGTTGTTGATCAGAACCTTGTGGTTTGCCCAACGTTTCGGTGTCACTGATGATATCGAGAATGTCATCCTGAACCTGGAAAGCCAGACCGACCGCATCTGCGTACTTATCGAGATGAGGCAGCACATCCAGCCCTTTCTGACCCGCCGCCATCGCTCCCATGCGGATAGCGCAGCGCATCAGTGCGCCGGTTTTATTGCGGTGGATGTTTTCCAGCTCTTCCAGTGTCACCATGCGGTTCTCGGCCGCCAAATCTAATGCCTGACCCAGACACATGCCCTGAGCGCCAGACGCTTCTGCCAGTGCCTGAATCATTTTTACGCGGTTCACTTCACCAGCGGCAGACAGTGAGCCTTCTGCGAGAATAGTAAACGCCAGCGTTTGCATCGCATCACCGGTCAGAATTGCGGTCGCTTCATCAAACTTAATGTGGCAGGTTGGTTTGCCGCGACGTAACTCGTCGTCGTCCATCGCCGGTAAGTCGTCATGGATAAGCGAGTAGGCGTGAATACACTCAATCGCGGAAGCGGGAGTGTCCAAATCACTCGGCTCACAGCCCAGCATTTGTCCGGTGATGTAAACCAGATAAGGGCGAGCGCGTTTGCCGCCCAGCAGCAAACCGTAACGCATCGCGTCAATCAGCGGCAGAGTCTGGTTCGGCAGACGGTTTAACCACAGGTCAAGCTGCTCATTATTTCTTTGTTGAAAAGAGGATAGAGCCTCAATCATAGGGCACTCTTTAGTCTTCGTTTATTCAGGCAAATCGGTAAAGTCACTCAGCGGCGCTTCGTCGCTGTTGCTGAGCAGAATGCTGACGCGCTGTTCGGCTTCGTCGAGCTTAGTTTGTCCGGAGCGAGCCAGAGCAATGCCGCGCTCAAATTTTTTGAGGGCTTCATCTAACGCCAAATCACCGTTTTCCAGTTGATCAACCAGTTCATCTAACTCCTGAATGGTTGCTTCGAAGGACATGTTTTCAGGTTTCTTGCTCGCCATAATCGTTTTGCCTTGGGAAAGATGCACGAAAGTTACCTTAGGGCGTTGTGATGGTCAAATTTAACCAAGCAATTTTGTCAGAAATACAACGCTTTTTAGCGGATGCCGAGACCGAAAAGCAAAAATGGCACCGGAGTCTGAAACTTGGCTTGGATTTCTGTGCTGCCCGCAGGTGCATCTTAGCCGGATTTGAGTATACACTGGGAAAAGCATATCACTGCCCGGTAGGGCGTGCCGCCGTTTCAAGCAGATTTTTGCGCAAATTGTCGACTCAAGACGAGTGGCAGTGGCGAAAGCGTCGCTCAATCCTGAGAAAATGAACAATAACTCAGCAACATAGAGGACGTGCGGACGTAACAATGATAAATAATCTTGTCATCACAGACAGGGGAGAGCGTGGTATGGTGCCACACTTCCTGAGAAAAAAGTTAAAGAATTTATTCTCTTGCCGATAACGAGAGTAATCTCTAATCGCGAATGAACAGCAGAGGAGCGCTTCGTGGATTTAGCAACGCTGATAGGTCTGATTGGTGGCTTAGCATTTGTCGTCATGGCGATGGTCTTGGGCGGCAGCATTATGATGTTCGTCGATGTCACCTCTATTCTGATCGTAGTGGGTGGTTCGCTGTTCGTCGTGTTAATGAAATTTACGATGGGTCAGTTCTTCGGTGCCGCCAAAATTGCCGGCAAAGCGTTCATGTTTAAAGCCGATGAGCCAGAAGACCTGATCGCGAAGATCGTGGAAATGGCTGACGCAGCGCGTAAAGGTGGTTTTCTGGCTCTGGAAGAGATGGAGATCTCCAACTCTTTTATGCAGAAAGGCATTGATCTGCTGGTGGATGGTCATGATGCCGATGTGGTGCGTGCCACGCTGCAAAAAGATATTGCCCTGACTGACGAACGTCATGAGGCCGGCACGGGCGTGTTCCGCGCGTTTGGTGATGTTGCTCCGGCGATGGGGATGATCGGTACACTGGTTGGTCTGGTGGCGATGTTGTCCAACATGGACGACCCGAAATCGATTGGCCCGGCCATGGCGGTGGCTTTGTTGACCACGCTGTACGGTGCGATTCTCTCTAACATGGTGTTTTTCCCGATTGCCGACAAACTGTCGCTGCGCCGTGAACAAGAAACGCTCAACCGCCGTTTGATTATGGATGGCGTGTTGGCCATTCAGGATGGCCAGAACCCGCGTGTGATTGACAGCTACCTGAAAAACTACCTCAATGAAGGTAAGCGCGCGCTTGATGTCGACAAAGAATAAGCGGAGTGAATGATGGAAGAGCAAAAGTGCAAATGTCCGCCTCCTGGGCTTCCGGCCTGGCTGGGGACCTTTGCTGACCTGATGTCACTCCTGATGTGCTTCTTCGTACTGCTGCTTTCGTTTTCGGAAATGGACGTACTGAAGTTCAAGCAGATCGCCGGTTCAATGAAGTTTGCCTTTGGTGTGCAAAACCGTCTCGAAGTGAAAGACATTCCGAAAGGGACCAGCATCATCGCTCAGGAGTTTCGTCCCGGGCGTCCTGAGCCGACGCCGATTGATGTCATCATGCAGCAAACCATGGACATCACCCAGCAAACGCTGGAGTTTCACGAAGGTGACTCTGATCGTGCCGGTGGCACCCAGCGTGATGCCGGCCAGTTGACCGGTGGTCAGTCTCCGGAAACTTCCACGCAAAATAACCAGAACACCGAAGCGCAGCAGCAACAGCAGCAAGCGCAGTCTCAGGCGATGTCAGAAGAGATGGAAACGGTACTGGAAAGCATTAAGAAAGCGCTGCAACGAGAAATCGAGCAGGGTGCGATTGAAGTGGAAAACCTCGGGCAGCAGATCGTTATCCGAATTCGCGAGAAGGGCGCATTCCCTGAAGGTTCCGCCTTCCTGCAACCGAAATTCCGTCCGCTGGTACGCCAGATTGCCGATTTGGTCAAAGATGTTCCGGGCATTGTCCGAGTGTCTGGCCACACCGACAATCAGCGTATTGATTCTGAGCTGTATCGTTCGAACTGGGATTTGTCCGCGCAGCGCGCGGTGTCGGTGGCGCAGGAGATGGAAAAAGTGAAAGGCTTCAACCACCAACGCCTGCAAGTACGCGGTATGGCCGATACGGACCCGTTGGGGCCGAACGACACTGAAGCCGAGCGCGCTCGTAACCGCCGAGTAGAAATCAGCATCATGCAGGGTGAGCCGCTCTACAGCGATGAAGTCCCATCGGCACAGCCCGCGACCAACCAATAACGCGACATAGAGTCCGCTCACAAAGGCAAGCTAACCCGCTTGCCTTTTTCATAAGCTTTTCTCTGTGGCGAGAGATCGTGTATAATCCCGCCCCCTTAGCGGTGCTGAGCGCCACACAGTCGTGCCTGCCAGTGAATGTTCAAATCAAATTGCGAATAACCTTATGAAATTTATAGTTAAGCCCCATCCAGAAATTTTCATTAAAAGTGAATCGGTGCGTAAGCGCTTCACTAAAATTCTTGAAAGCAATATTCGCAATATCATCAAGAGTCGTACCACTGGTGTGGCGGTATTCAACCGTCGCGATCATATTGAAGTTTCTGCGAACAGCAGTGATTTCTTTGCGGAAACACTGGAAATTCTGAAGACCACTCCGGGCATTCAACAAGTGCTGGAAGTGAAGCAATCGGAATTCAAAGATCTGCACGATATTTACGAGCAAGTGCTGCTGCAAAGCCGTCATCTGATTGAAGGCAAAACCTTCGTGGTGCGCGCTAAACGTCGTGGTAAGCATGAGTTCACTTCGATTGAGCTGGAACGTTACGTTGGCGGCGGCCTGAACCAGGCGGTAGAAAGCGCCAAAGTGCGTCTGAAAAATCCAGATGTGACCATTAATGTGGAAATCAACGATGGTCTGCTGAATCAGGTTATTGCCCGCCATAAAGGCTTAGGTGGTTTCCCTCTGGGTACGCAGGAAGATGTGCTGAGCCTGATTTCTGGTGGTTTTGACTCGGGTGTCTCCAGCTACCTGCACATCAAACGTGGTTCAAAAGTGCATTACTGCTTCTTCAACCTGGGCGGTCCGGCACACGAAATCGGCGTAAAACAGGTGGCTTACTACCTGTGGCACAAATACGGTTCTTCAGCCAAAGTGCGTTTTATCTCAGTGGATTTCGAGCCTGTGGTGGCAGAAATTCTGGAGAAAGTTGACGATGGCCAGATGGGCGTGATCCTAAAACGCATGTTCATGCGTGCGGCAGGCCAGATTGCAGAGAAATTCGGCATTCAGGCACTGGTGACGGGTGAAGCGCTGGGTCAGGTATCCAGTCAGACTCTGACTAACCTGCGCCACATCGATAACGTAACTGATACGCTGATTCTGCGTCCGCTGATCAACTGGGACAAAGACGATATCATCAGCCTGGCTCGTGAGATCGGTACAGAAGACTTTGCCAAGACCATGCCGGAATACTGCGGCGTGATCTCGAAGAGTCCGACCGTGAAAGCCGTCAAAGCCAAACTGGAAGCGGAAGAAGCCAAGTTCGATTTCTCGATTCTGGATAAAGTGATATACGACGCGCGTCAGATGGACATTCGTGACATCGAAAAAGAGTCGCAGCAGCAAGCGCCGGAAGTGGAGCTGGTGACGGCGGTTCAGGAGCACGCGGTGGTGCTGGATATCCGTAGCCCGGATGAAGAAGATGAGAAACCGCTGGAGCTTGAAGGCGTGGAAGTCAAACACCTGCCGTTCTACAAACTGGCGACTCAGTTTGGCGATCTGGACCAGTCTAAGACTTACCTGTTGTACTGCGAACGCGGTGTGATGAGCCGACTGCAAGCGCTGTACCTGAAAGAACAGGGTTTCGACAATATTAAAGTTTACCGCCCGTAACACTGTCGGTAGATAAAGAGAAACGCAAATCGCTGGTCGGTTTGCGTTTTTTTTCGCCTCGACGCAGCATTAGATTTATTTACCTTTTGTTACACACTAGGCGCGGGTTTATCGACACTAGGCGCGGGTTTATCGACACTGGAAGCAAGGTAACGGCACAAATCGCAGGCATAAAAAAACACCGCCCTGAGGCGGTGCTAAATAATTTGACAGACAGGTCAAAAAATAAATACAGGAAGTATATGTTTTGCGGCAGGGGATAACTGCACAAAACAGGTGGTAGAAATCTACCTAACTCGAAAATCGAGTTTGCAAACACAACATCGCAACAACTAAGCCCATTGATTCTAAAGAGAATCAAGCCGTTCAGGCCCGCGTTGCGGGGTGAAATATAGATTTTCTCTGGCTGGTTAGCAACGGACAATTTATAATGTTTCAGATTAAAAAAACTAATCTGTTACAGAGTGTCCTCATGTCCAGAAGATTGCCACCATTAAACTCGCTGAAAGTGTTTGAAGCTGCAGCGCGCCACCTGAGTTTTACCCGGGCGGCGGAAGAGCTGTTTGTTACCCAGGCCGCGGTGAGTCATCAAATTAAAGCGTTGGAAGAGTTTCTCGGTTTGAAACTGTTTCGCCGTCGCAACCGCTCTCTGCTGCTCACCGAAGAAGGGCAGAGCTATTTTCTCGATATCAAAGACATCTTTGGTTCGCTGGCAGAAGCGACCGATAAATTGTTGGAGCGCAGTGAAAAAGGCGCGCTGACCATCAGTCTGCCGCCGAGTTTTGCTATTCAGTGGCTGGTGCCGCGTCTGGCGGATTTCAACCAGCAAGAACCGGATATCGATGTGCGTATTAAAGCGGTCGATATGGAAGAAGGTTCGTTGACCGATGATGTGGACGTCGCTATCTACTACGGCCGTGGCAGTTGGCCGGGGCTGCGCGCTGATAAGTTGTATCAGGAGTTTCTGATCCCGCTCTGTTCGCCTTCACTACTTCTGGGCAGCAAGCCGCTGTCGACATTAAAAGATTTGGCCCATCATACATTGCTGCACGATACCTCGCGCAAAGACTGGAAACAGTTTGCCAAAGAGAACGGCCTCGACAGCGTAAACGTTAATCACGGACCGATTTTCAGTCACTCCACCATGGTATTGCAGGCGGCGGCGCATGGGCAGGGTGTCGCGTTGGGCAACAACGTATTAGCGCAGCCTGAGTTAGACGCGGGGCGCTTAGTGGCGCCGTTCGATGAAGTTCTGATGACCAAAAACGCATTCTACGTGGTGTGCCATGAGAAGCAGGCGGACATGGGGCGAATTGCGACATTCCGAGACTGGATGCTGAAAAAAGCCCGCCGCGAACAAGAGGATTTACTTGATGACAGCAGCCTCCATGACGCCAGTACGCATTGATGGCGAGCATAACCCGCTGACGTTTATTTTTGCGCACGGTGCGGGTGCCGATATGGATCACGATTTTATGGCGGCGGTGGCAAGTGGTTTGGCTGCACGTGGCATTCGCGTGGTGCGATTCAACTTTCCGTATATGGTCAAACGGGCGGAAGATGGCAAGCGCCGTCCGCCGGATCGTGCGCCGAAACTGCTGGAAGCGTTTGAAGCGGTGATAGCGGAGTACGCTTCAGGTTCGGTGGTGATCGGCGGCAAATCGATGGGAGGACGAATGGCGTCGCTACTGAGTGCCCATCCGCAAGTGGCGGGTATCGCGTGTCTGGGTTTTCCGTTTCACCCTCCGGGCAAGCCGGAAAAGTTCAAAGGGGATCACTTGGCAGACATCGACAAGCCCACGCTGATCCTGCAAGGCGAACGTGACACGTTTGGTACGCAGTTGGAGTGTGCAACATTCTCATTCAGCCCAAATGTTTCTCTCGCTTTTCTGCCGGATGGCGACCACAGCTTCAAACCGCGCAAGTCTTCAGGGTATACCGAAGCGCAAAACATCGCCTTGGCGGTGAAAAACTTAAGTCAGTTTATTATTGAGGTGTACGATGAAAAGTAAGTCATTACTTACCTTGGGTGGCCTGTTTTCCGGGATTGCCGTTGCACTGGGCGCATTTGCAGCTCACGGCCTGAAAGCCAAATTGAGTCCACACCTGCTTGAGGTGTTTCAAACGGGTGTGCAGTATCAGTTTATTCATGCGGCGGCGCTGATTGTCTGCGGTATTCTGCTGCAGCTGTCACTAACAGAAAAAGCGCGAAACTATTTTAGCCGCGCGGCGATTTGCTTTATCATCGGCATCTTTTGTTTTAGCGGCAGCCTGTACGCCTTAGCACTGACGGGTGCAAAATGGTTTGGTCCCATCACGCCGATGGGCGGTCTGCTGTTTATGATCGGCTGGGGATTATTTACCTTCGCGGCCATGAATATTAAAGAGGTCAAGCAGTGAAACAAGTCATGCTCTATTGCCGCGCAGGTTTTGAAAAAGAGTGCGCCGGTGAGATTCAGGACAAAGCCACGCAACTGGAAGTGTATGGTTTCCCGCGTATGCAGAAGAACAGCGGCTATGTGTTGTTTGAGTGCTATCAGGAAGGCGATGCGCAAAAGCTGATCAAAGAGCTGGATTTTCAGGCCTTGATTTTTGCCCGCCAGATGTTTGCGGTGGCGGCAGAGTTCACTGAACTGCCAAAAGATGACCGTATTTCTCCTATTCTGACGCAGTTGTCAGAATTTGAAGGTTTTCCGCGCTGCGGCGATCTGCGTGTGGAAACGCCGGATACTAACGAAGCCAAAGAGCTGCTCAAGTTCTGTCGTAAGTTTACCGTGCCGCTGCGCCAAGCACTGCGTGGTAAAGGGGTACTGTTCGCGAAAGAGCATCCGAAAAAGCCAGTGCTGCACGTGTGCTTTGTCGCGCCGGGCCACTGTTTTGCCGGTTACTCGCTGAGTTCAAACAATTCGCAGTTCTTTATGGGCATTCCACGCCTGAAGTTTCCTGCTGATGCGCCAAGCCGTTCAACCCTGAAGCTGGAAGAAGCGTTCCACGTGTTTATTCCGCGTGAAGAGTGGGATACCCGTTTGGCGTCTGGCATGTGGGCGGTGGATCTCGGCGCGTGTCCGGGTGGCTGGACATATCAGTTGGTGAAACGTTCGATGTTCGTGCACGCGATTGATAACGGCATGATGGCAGAAAGCCTGATGGAAACCGGTCAGGTGAAACACCACATGGTAGACGGTTTTAAGTTTGAGCCGCCGCGTAAGAACGTGACCTGGTTGGTGTGTGACATGATTGAAAAGCCATCACGCGTGGCACAACTGATGGGCGAATGGATCATCAGTGGCTGGGCGAAAGAGGCGATTTTCAACCTGAAATTGCCAATGAAAGGTCGCTACGATGAAGTGTTGGAAGACATTGAAAACCTGAAGATCTTCCTCAAAGAGCACCACGTCAAGTTCCGTTTGCAGGCGAAGCATCTTTACCACGATCGCGAAGAGATCACGGTACACGTTCAGGCACTGACGAATATATCTCCGCACTAATATCGTGACAGAGTTGAAACAAAAAACGCTCCTTAAGGAGCGTTTTTTTATGCCGGCGACCCGCTGAAACGAATGTCCTGCAGATTAAAACCGAGTTCGATGTCGGTTTTCAGTCCGGCTACCTGCTTACATACCCGCGCCAGTTCAATGTGTTCATCGAGCTTTTTGCGGTATTTCGCGGGCAGCGCCTCACTGGCGTAAGCGCTTTCGATATCGGCAAACTGGGTCAGGATCTCTTTTGCCGCTTTAGGTCCGATTCCCGGCACGCCCGGTACCTGACTGGAGCTGACGCCAGTCAGTCCCCAATAGTCGGCTAACTGGCTAGGTTTGACACCAAATTCTTTGTCGATAAACGGTTCATCCAGCCAGCGATGCTGAAAGTAGTCGCGAATTTGCAGCGTTGGCGACAGCAGTTGGCAGTAACCTTTGTCGGTGGAAATGATGGTGACTTTTTCCTGATGTGCGGCGACCTTGGTTGCCAGTGTTGCCACCAGGTCGTCAGCTTCATCACCGTCGGAGAGCAGGGAATCGATACCCAGTCCCCACCAGGCTTGCTGAATCTTGTCTAATCCTTGTTGCAGAGGCAGAGGCATGGGTTTGCGCCCCGCTTTGTAGCCCGGCAGAATCTCGGCGCGCCAGCCTCGGTCTTGCAGGTGATGGTCAAACACCGCGATGATATGGGTGGGTTCGGCTTCGCCAATGATACGTTGCAGCGTGCGACTGGTGGTCTCTATGGTTCTCGCAATATCGGTTTCATCCAGCTGGGCGGAGTGCACACGACGAATGAGATTAAGAGCATCGATGATGACGAGATGGATAGACATAACAATTCAAAAAAATAAGGGCTGTTAGGCCCTTATTGTAATGAAATTCAATGGGATTGCTACCAAGCGTCAGGTGACGATGCGATAACACGGCACATAAGCGGAGCCACCCGGCAGTTTCATGCGATTCTGATCGACGAAGTCTTTCAGCAAACGGTCCATTTTCTTCATCAACACCGGGTCGCCGTGAATCTCAAACGGACCTTTGCGCTCAATCTCATGGATCCCTTCGGCCTTCACGTTGCCCGCCACAATGCCAGAGAAGGCGCGGCGCAGGTTGGCGGCCAGCACTTCCGGACGTTGGTTGAGATGCAGATCCAGGTTGGACATGCTTTCGTGGTTAGGCTCGAATGGCAGCTGGAATTCCGGCTCAATCTTGAGTGACCAGTTGAAGCTGTAAGCATCTTCATTGTCTTTGCGGTGCTGACGAACCGTTGGCATCGCATTTTTCATGATACGCGCCGCTTCCGCAGGATCGTCAATCACGATGGTGTAGTGCTTACGCGCTTCATCACCCAGCGTATCGGCGATGAACTGGTCGATAGATCGGAAGTACGCTTCACTCTCTTTCGGGCCCGTCAGCACGATTGGCATTGGCTGATGAGTGTTTTCCGGATGCATCATAATACCCAGAATATACAGCAACTCTTCGGCAGTACCCGGGCCACCCGGGAAGATGATGATGCCGTGTGCCAGACGCACAAACGCTTCCAGACGTTTTTCGATATCTGGCATGATCACCAGCTCGTTAACGATGGGGTTTGGTGGCTCAGCGGCAATGATTGATGGTTCAGTCAGGCCCAGATAGCGCTGCTCGTGAAAGCGTTGTTTCGCATGACCGATGGCCGCGCCTTTCATTGGGCCTTCCATTGCACCCGGTCCACAACCGGTACAGATGTTGAGTTCACGCAGACCCAGTTCATGGCCCACTTCTCGGGTGTATTGGTATTCGATTTCATTGATCGAGTGACCACCCCAACACACCACCAGATTCGGAATGATGCCCGGGATCAGGGTTCCCGCGTTACGCAGAATGCCAAACACCAGGTTAGTTATATGGGTTGAGTTGGTCAGGTTCAGACGCTGACTGTCGGCCAGATGCATGTTGACGTACACGATGTCGCGCAGTACGGAAAACAGATGCTCCTGAATGCCTTTGATGATGTGACCGTCGACAAACGCGTGATCTGGCGGATTAGTCAGTTCGAGCTTAATGCCGCGCTCACGGCGCAGAACCGTAACGTCGAAATTCTTATACAAATCGAGCAACTCTTTGGAGTTGTCGGTATGGCTGCCAGAGTTCAGGACCGCAAGGCTACAGTTGCGGTACAGCTGGTACAGATCACTGGATGCGGTTTTTTTCAGTCGTTCTACTTCAAGCTGCGACAACAGATCCATGCTGCCGGCTGGGCTGACTTGAGTGATCATGCTGACCTCCTTTCTTTAGAGGTTAATCATAGTCCACCTGCGCGCTTGGCTGATGAGTTCTTTGAGTCTTGCGTCGCTCGTTTCGCAGAGGTGGGGCAATCATCCGGAATGTTCAGCGGTGGTCGATGACCGACCTGAGGAGAAACCGGGTTCTTTGGTTCGTGGAAGTGGCTGAGACTTGCTCAGCGACGTCAACGAGTTAGCGTACTTAACTAATTGATATTACGGTTTCAATCTTGTGCGGATCTGTGGAAATGGGAAATATTGTGCCGCATCAGATGTGAGTTTGGTCACTAAAAATGTGTCACTAAGGTTAAAAAATAACCGAATAACAAAGGGGAAGGGGGATTGATGCTGCAATCTGCAACGACAATTTCCAGCCGATTACTTCCAGGCGATTTGGTTCGGGCCGTATTTCTTCACATCCACCAGTGAGCGGTGCACGCGCTCAAGCACGGTTTCCGGCGTATCGGATTCTTTGAAGCAGGTGCTTGAAGCGGTCAGCGTGATGGTGATGTTCTTGTCGCGGAACTTAAACGGCAGTTTGGAGACGTTGCGCTGAATCTGTTGAATGATTTGGTAGCACTCATTATCTGTGTGTTCCGGTAGCAGCAGGATGAACTCTTCCCCGGAAAAACGGGCGACAGTGTCGGTATCATCGAGCTCTTTGCTGATGGTGCGCGCAATGATTTTCAGCGCTTTATCACCGGCCATGTAACCAAAACTGTCGTTAATGGTTTTGAATTTATCGATATCCAGCATGACGATACGCAGTGAGTGCTGAGCGCGAATCCAGCGGCGGTATTCCAGTTCCAGACGATCGTTGAATGCCGTGCGGTTGTACACCTTAGTCAGTGGATCCTGCAACATGCGCTGCGCCTGATCTTCCAGACGGCGGCGGTAATCCTGCGTGATTTCAAACAGCGCTTCCATCTGGTTGCGGGTGTACTGCATGCGTTCAATCAGGGCCTGTTCACGCTGTTCGGCGTGAGTCAGACGTTCTGACAGCGACGAGAGTTCATCCAGCATCGGTTCCAGTTTGGCTTTGGTTGGCGCCAGTTCGGTGCCCTCTTTCAACGCCGCCTGACTGCGCGCGACCAGAGTGTTCAGTTCCTGATGCATCTCCTGGCGGTGAGCCTGATAGTTGAGGCTCTGATCGACGTTCTGATTCACGCTCTTGATGTTGTTCGCCAGTGAGCTGTTGACCTGCTCGAGGAATTTCTCCGAACTCTTACGTTCGAAGTTGGTGCCGGCAATCACCAGTTTGAGCACTTCCAGTGTCAGCTCTAACAGGGTTTGAGTGTTCACACCTGTCAGTAGCTTGGCACGGATGTCAGTCAGCAGATCGCCTGATTCGCCGTCAAAATCAAGTTCGGTAATGAGGTTTTGCAGCTCTTCGCTGAGACGTGCCAATAATTCTTTGTCAGCACTTTGGTTCAGTTCATCGACCACAGCTTGTGGGTTGGCGGTAATGATTTTGACTGAACGTTCGTAGATACCGAGCAGACGCATGGCCTGATCGGCTTTAGGCAGCTGTTGAGCGGCAGAAAAGCTGAGTAAATCACGCAGATCGCGCTTCACTTTTGAAGGCAGGCCGGGTACGCGCAGCAGGATCTCGCCGCTGTGTTTGATCTGAGAGTCGAGGTGAGTACTCTGCTTTTCCATAGTCAACGTTTGTTGCTTCAACATGCGCTCCAGTACGGCCAGACGAGGTATGAGCGAGCTTATATCTTTCTGCTGCTCAATGGCTTGACGCAGCTCAGCTAAATAACCATTCAATTGATGGTTCTCGCCTCGGCAAGCCAGACTTAAAGATGCGACGATACGTTTCAGGACTTTTTGTTCTCGGTTAAATTTGAACGAAGTATCCCGATGTGTCAAACGTGTCTGTTCCAGCTGACTGCGCAGCTGGCTTAACTGATTTTGGATATCTTGCTCGAGAACGCCCATCGACAACAAACTACAGCTTTGGATCAATCCTGATCCTATTTAGTGATTTATCGATAATAACAAAAAAAACTTGTTCGTCACGATTTCAGCGCGTTAACCGCGTAGCTTTTATCCATCTTTTAAAAGTTTTTTGATGTTCTCCTCATTCTTGTACGAGGAGTGCACTTTGATCAGTCCCTGATTGATGGCGTGCTTACACGATTTACGAATATTGTTGGAAGCAAAACTGGCCGCTGGCGCATTGTCGATCGCCCGCAGATAGACCCAGTGGCTGCTGTTTTCCTTAATACTCAGATCGCGCGCGACACTGGCGGCCATGAGCAGAATATCCAACAATTCCTTATCATTGATCGCAGTATAGGCACGTGGCAGGAACGGATAATCGGCAATCCCCATGCGAATGATTCGGTTCAGGCGGCGCTCAGGTTGAAACTCCTGAATCCAGGCCTGCACTTTGTTAAACAGATCTTCCGGTGGGCGCTCACGATCCGGGCACGGTTCGATATACAGCAGGTTGGCATCGGAGAAATGGTACAAACGCGCCTTGTCATTACCGATTTTGGTTTTGAGGAATGCGCCAAAGGCGTGCTCCAGCTCCAGACCTGCGCTGTAGCCATGCTGCAGATACATGTTGCGCAGGAACGGAATGTCGATCATCGCAAAACGCAGTCGATCATTGAGCGGTTCATGGATCAGTTCACCAATATGCCACTGTTCATAGTTCTGACTGCTGCGCTCCAGTGAAGAGAGCAGGCGCGAATTGAGCATGCGCAGATTGTGCAGGCGCGAACGTGAGTGGGTGTAGAGGTTACTGTTGAGCTCGTCGATCTCTTCTTTCTGACGCTGAATCACGTAGCCGCGGCGCAGCAGCAATAAAAAGAACACCGCGCTGGCAATAAACAGCGCAAAGGCGATTTTCTGAAACTTGCTGTACTCGCGCTGAATCTCTTGCAGCTCTTTTTCCTGACCGACCAGATGCAGGGTCTGTTCCACGAACTCCTTCTGCTGACGAAACGCATCTTCACTGATCTGATTGAGCTTTTCCTGCCGGATCAGTGCGATTGCATTGCTGTGCTTGACGTTTTCCAGTGCGTCAGCGAATTTGCCCATCTGTTCATAGCCGAAAGACATCAAGCGGTACGCTTGCTCTTCAATGGCTAAGTCGCCTGCGGTCTGGCCGATGGTCAGTGCTTGCTGCGCCTGTGCAATCACGCGCTGGCTCTGGTTCTGATGATAAGCAAGGCCCGCATTGAGCAGCGCAGCCCGGCCTTTCAGGCGTGGAATGTCGGTGTAGCTGAGCAGTTCTTCAGCCCGTGCCAGATACTGTTCGGTGAGCGGATAGTTGAACAATTGTAGATAGGTCGCGGCGAGGCTGAGGCGCACTTCAATCACATTCTCGATGTCGTTGTCACTGCTTTCGTGGTCAATCACATTAAAGTAATGCACCAGCGCCAGGTTGTATTTACCTTGCTGGTAATAGACATCGCCCATGCGTTTCAGTACAGCGGCCAGCGCCGGCGATTTATCGTAGTTGTCGTAGAAATCGGCCGCTTGCGAGAGGTGCACTAACGCTTTATCCAGTACGCGGCGTTCATAGAACAGCTGCGCCAGCAGGGTGTTGGTTTTTGCCAGCAGGGCGCTGGAGTTGCTTTCGATGGCGCTCCAGTAAGACATTAATAGCTCGGACAGCGCGAGGTTATACAGCTCGTGAGTCAGATAGTGCTCACCGACCACCAGGTGGTATTCGATCTGCGGCTTTTTCGATTGCAGCGAATCCACGTAAGGTTTCACCTCAGCAAACAAGCGATTGGCGAGCTCAATGTCGTTGGCCTTCGAGGCGATCTCAGCACGCAGCATCGTCATTTTGTAGTCGATGCCTTTGGCTAACTGATCGGCATTTTTGATCGCTTCATACTGGCGTGCGATGTCACGCAATTTCTCACGGGCGTCGCTGGCATTGTCGTCAAAGCGCCAGTGCAAACGCACATCAAGGATTTCCACTTCCAGTTGCAGATAAGGCAATTGGTATTGCAGCGCCAGATCGCGCGCTTCTTCGAGCAGCTTAAAGGCGCTTTGTTGGTAGCCGAGGTTGAACTCGGCTTTGGCCAGAATCTTCAGCGCATCGATGGTACTGCCGGGCGTGCGCACCCGGCTGTCGGTTTCATCGCGCGAAATGGTGGTGGGGCTTTTCTCCGCTTTGTCCGCCAGTTTGCGTTCGGATAGATACTCGGTAGCCAGCGATTTGGCTTGCGCCGGTGAGATCTCAATCAAACCATCGGCTTCGTTCAGTGTCGGTGACGAATAGATGGTGGCGTAGGTCCAGGTCGAAAATGAGAGCAGAGCCAAACCCAGCCAGTGCTTCCAGCGAAGAAAAGTCATCCTGTCGAAAATCCTTGTTATTGACGAGCCATGCGTTGATTGTTGGCCGGAGCCGTCTGGTGGCTTGAGCGGAACGGGTTGATATCCAGACCGCCGCGACGCGTATAGCGCGCCAGTACGGTCAGATGCTCCGGATGACAGTAACGGCTGATATCGGTAAAGATACGCTCAACACACTGCTCGTGGAACTCGTTGTGCTCACGGAATGAGACGATATAACGCAGCAGAGCTTCGCGATCGATTTTCGGGCCGCGATAAGCGATTTCCACGCTGCCCCAGTCTGGCTGGTTGGTGATCAAACAGTTGGATTTAAGCAGATGGCTGTGCAGTGTCTCTTCGACGATCTCATCGCTGCCGGCTCCCGCGAGCAAAGTATCATCAAAATCGTAGCTGCTGATCTCGATGTCCTGATCGTCGATGCATTCGCCCTGCATAGTCACAATCGGCTGCGCGGTATAGGCCGCCAGAGGTTTGACTTCTACCTGAACACTCTCGCCCGCGCAGGCCGACAGATCGTTTTGCAGGCAAGCCTGAACTTCAGCCCAGTCAGCAAATCGCGTCTGGTTGAAACTGTTGAGATAAAGTTTGAACGATTTCGACTCGATCAGGTTGGCACTGGTGGCCGGAATCGCGACTTCGCCGATCGCAACCTGCGGCAGGCCTTTGTCGTTCAGCCACGACAGCTCATACAGAGTCCAGATATCACAGCCCAAAAACGGCAGTTCGTTACCCAGATTCAGATCGTTGCGGTTCAGGCTGCGCGGAACCGGCTGCAAAAGGGAAGGATCATACTGGTTGGCGTATTCGGTCTTCTTACCCAGCGTTAAACCCGCCAGCTCTTTTGCGTCAGAATATTTGCTCATACTTTACTGTTAATTCGATTAGAATAACCGGAATTCTACGCAATACCGCCGCGTGTGTCATCTGGCAGGCGCGACTAACCTAACTATGGAGAACGTCATGGCTCACTCAGTGGTTGAGGCCTTATTCTCGTTCAGTCAACGCTACCTTCATGCTTTTGAGCAAACCCATCAGCAATTGCCGTATAACGAAGAACTGCTCGATTGGCCTTCGCCTTGTGTGGTCGAGGTTCTGGCGGATCGAGTGCTTTGGCAACCCGTCCCTCGCACTCCTGCAGCCGATCTCACCAATGTCGAGCAGGGCATTGAGCTGAGCCTGCAACAAGATATCGCTCCCTTCTACGGCGCGCAGTTTGCGGCGGATATGCCAGCCAGCTGGCGTGGCCGTGCGCTGACCTTGTTGCAAGTCTGGAGTGAAGAGGATTTTCAGCGTCTGCAAGAGAACATTCTCGGCCATTTGGTGATGCAGCGCCGCCTCAAACAAAAACCCACCGTGTTTATTGCGACCACGGAAGATGAAATGGCCGTGATCTCCATTTGTAACCTGACAGGCAACGTGATTCTGGAGAAGCTCGGTACTAATCAGCGCGAAGTTCTGACCGCCGATGTGGTCGAGTTTCTGAATCAACTGGAACCGGTGGTGTAAACGATGTACGTAGTAGAACTTCAGTTTGAGTGTTTTGACAACACCACCATCAGCGCCGTCGACAAAGCCATCAATGGTTTGATGGATGCACTGCGTTACAACGGTCAGGTTCTGGGGCGCGAGTTTCCGGTTATTCTGGGTGAGGGCGAATTTTATGTGCGCGCGGTGTGCCCGGAAAAAGAGAGCCTGCATCCGAAGCATCACTCCGACTTTGTCAAGGTATGCATTAGCCGTCTGGCAGAGGCGAGCCTGTTAGCGCCGAAAGTGCGCCTGCTGGGGCGCGATATTAACTCCGAGGAAGCTGCGGAAGCGGAAGCGCCAAGCTGGCAGGTGCTGTATACCACTTACGTGCACACCTGTTCACCACTGCGCAGTGGTGAAAGCTTGCTGCCTATCCCGCTGTATCGTAATGAGCCGACGCTCAACGGCGATCATAAATCGGTGATCAAATGGCAGACGGAGTGGCAGGCGTGTGATGAGATTCAGATGGCCGGCGGCTGCAAAGCGGAGTTTGCTGCACTGCATGAGATTTGCGATGTCGACAGCGATCTGTTCCGCCGTGGCTGGGATTTGCGTGGCCGAATCGAATATCTGACTAAGATTCCCACCTACTATTATCAGTACCGCGTTGGCGGTACCAGTCTGGCGGATGAGCAGGCGCGCAAGTGCCCGAAATGCGGTGGTGAGTGGCTGCTGGACGAGCCGCTGCACGATATCTTTCATTTCAAATGCGATGATTGCCGCATTGTTTCAAATATCTCCTGGGATCATTTGAAATAGCTGAGGTTGTGGACCGGGATTAACCCTGAATGACCGCAACAAAAAAGGTTGGCATGAGGCCAACCTTTTTTTATGCATTTCACGTTGTAAAGGAAGGGATTACCAGCCTTTTACTGCGCCGCCTTGGAAGATATCCGCCGCTGCTTTCGCGACTTCATCGGTCTGGTACGCTTTCAGGAAGTTCTGTACGTTTTCTGCGTTCACGTTGTCTTGACGAGCAACCAGCAGGTTCACGTATGGTGATTCTTTGTTTTCAACGAAGATACCGTCTTTTTCCGGCGTCAGGTTGATAGAACTTGCGTAAGTGGTGTTGATGATAGACAGAGCAACATCATCCAAAGAACGTGGCAGTTGCGCTGCGTCCAGTTCAACGATTTCGATGTTTTTCGGGTTTTCAACGATGTCACGAACCGTGGCAAGCAGACCAGCATCAGCACGCAGTTTGATCAGACCTTGCTTCTCAAGCAGGATCAGAGAACGGCCCAGGTTGGTTGGATCGTTTGGTACTGCGATGCGAGCGCCGTCTTGCAGCTCATCAACCGATTTAACTTGCTTTGAGTAACCCGCGATTGGGTAAACGAAAGTGTTACCAACAATAGCCAGCTTGTAACCACGGTCAGCAATTTGCTGATCCAGGTATGGTTTGTGTTGGAATGCGTTGGCGTCGATTGAACCGTCGTCCAGAGCCGCGTTTGGTGTTACGTAGTCAGTGAAAGTAACCAGTTCTACGTCCAGATTGTATTTCTCTTTCGCAACTTTTGCTGCCACTTCAGCAACCTGTGCTTCAGCGCCTGCGATAACACCAATTTTTACTTTGCTGTTGTCGACGGTTTTTTCACCGCAGCCTGCCAGCACAAGAGCTGAAGCCGCCGCTGCAATGGTCAGTAAACCTTTAAGGCTAAATTTCATGATATTCTCCTTGTTATAAAACTTTTAACGTATCTGTGTTTAATTTTTTAAGATAAAGAACGGTTTATCTGTGATCGACGCGGCGCACCAACGTATCGCCAATCGATTGAATAATTTGTACCAGCACAATCAGCATCACAACAGTCACAGCCATGATAGTGACATCATAACGGTGGAAACCGTAACGAATTGCCACATCCCCCAAGCCACCGCCACCAACAGTGCCCGCCATCGCTGAGTAGCTCACCAGCGTCACCAAAGTAATGGTGACAGAGTTGAGGATGGTTGGCATTGCTTCTGGAATCAGTACTTTCGTGATGATCTGCATTGGCGTTGCACCCATAGATTGCGCCGCTTCTACCAGACCAGTTGGGACTTCCAGCAGAGCGCCTTCAATCAGACGTGCGACGAACGGGATAGCACCAATCGTCAGCGGCACGATAGCGGCCGTTGTGCCGATAAAGGTACCGACTAACAGTTTAGTTACTGGAATGATGGCCACCATCAAAACCAGGAACGGAACCGAGCGACCAATGTTCACAATCGCGCCCAGTACATTGTTCAGTTTGGTGTTTTCCAGCAAACCACCTTTCTTCGTAGTATGCAGAATCACACCCAATGGAATACCCAGAGCAAAGCCGACAATACCGGCAACGGCTACCATGTAAACGGTTTGCCAGGTGGCCATTAAAAGTAGGTCGCTGTTGAGTGACAACCAGCTGCTGATCGTATTAAAGGACATAACCAAGCACCTCGACTTTTACATTGTGGTCACGAAGATATTGCATCGCCGCGATATCGTCTTGTTCATTGCCGTAAATTTCGGCCACCATCATGCCGAATTTGACGCCGCCGGCGTAATCGAGATCAGAACTCAGAATGCTGACATCGATGTTAAATTTGCGCGCGATTTGCGACATCAGCGGTGCATCAACCGTTGAACCAGTAAACTCAAGGCGTACCAGTGGGTAGCTACCTTCCACTCGCTCAGCATTCAGGCGAGCCTGATAATCGTCCGGAATCGACAGATCCAGCGTTGAACGAATGAACTGATGAGCCAGTTCGGTTTTCGGGTGAGCAAAAATATCGCCGACGCTACCTTTTTCAACCAGTTCACCGCCACCGATGATCGCCACTTCGTGACAGATGCTTTTCACGACATCCATTTCGTGCGTGATCAGCAGCATGGTGATATTCAGCTTGCGGTTAATCTCTTTCAGTAGTTCCAGAATCGACTGCGTGGTCGCTGGATCCAGTGCGCTGGTGGCTTCGTCACACAGCAATACTTTCGGGTCTGACGCCAGTGCACGGGCAATGGCCACACGCTGTTTCTGACCACCACTCAGGTTTGATGGGTAGCTGTCACGTTTGTCAGCCAGACCAACCAGAGTCAGCAGCTCAGACACTTTACGCTCGATGTGCTGATCATCTTTGCCCGACAACTCCAGTGGCAGCGCAATGTTTTCAAATACTGTGCGAGAAGAGAGCAGGTTAAAGTGTTGGAAGATCATGCCGATGTTACGGCGCGTTTCCGACAACTGCTTAGAATTCAGTTTGGTTAAATCCACACCATCCACAATCACTCTGCCGCTGGTTGGAGTTTCTAACATGTTGACACAACGAATTAGAGTACTTTTACCTGCACCAGAAGAACCGATAACACCAAAAATAGTGCCTTGTGGAATATTTAGATTGATGTCTTTCAGGGCATGAATTTCTTTGTTGCCTTGATAAAACACCTTATTAACGTGACTAATCTCAATCATGTGAAAACCTGTGCAGGGATAGCAGTATAAAATTTTGAACTCTCTCTCACTTGGTAGAGGATGCTATGGGTTATCGATTGGCAAGTCAATAGATATTTTTACGTCTAGACGTCTAAACGGTTCGGTTGATCAGACGGTTAAGTAATTAGATAGTGATGAAAGAAATAAAGCGTGCAATAATTCCCGCATACAACGTTATTTGAGAGCATTATTTTGGCGAAACCTGCTGTGTTTTTAGACCGTGACGGCGTGATTAATGTCGACCATGGCTACGTGCACGACGAGCACGATTTTGAGTTTATCGAAGGGGTTTTTGAAGCAACGAAGAAGCTGCAAGAGATGGGCTACCTGTTGGTGTTGGTCACCAATCAGTCTGGCATCGCACGCGGCATGTTCAGCGAAGACCGCTTCCTGTCACTGACACAGTGGATGGACTGGAATTTTGTCGATAATGGTGTTGAGTTTGATGGCATTTATTACTGTCCGCACCACGCCGAGCATGGCGTCGGCAAATATAAAGAAGATTGCGACTGCCGCAAGCCAAAACCGGGCATGTTTATCTCGGCGCGCGACTTCCTTAAGATTGATATGGCCAAGTCTGTGATGGTCGGCGATAAAGCCGAAGACATGATGGCTGCGGATGCGGCTGGTGTCGGCACCAAGATTCTGGTTCGCACCGGTAAGCCTGTTACCGAACAGGGCGAGGCGCTGGCCACTACGGTGCTGGATAGCCTACGTGATGTACCCGCCTATCTGAGTGCCCATCGCTAAACGTTTGCAAAAGGTCGCCTCTGGCGGCCTTTTTACTCTTTATCTCCCTGTTGTCTATGCTTAATTCGAGGCATGGAACACAACATGCCGCGGCTTGCGTGTGGAATTAGGGGATAAAAAGGAGAGGCGTATGAACGTTCGGTTTGTGTGTGTGATGAGTGCGATGGCTCTGTTGGCTGGCTGCTCGTCTTCTGATGAAAATGGCAGAGATGACAGTTATAGCGTCTTCTTTCATTATCAATGTGATGGCCCATCTTCGTTCGACGTTTCTTACTCTACCGGGCAAAGTGCCATCTTACGTTTGTCGGATCACAGTTATCGCCTGATTCAGGTTGCGGCGGGCTCCGGCACCAAGTACATTCTGGATGACCATTCCACACAGGCCAATCCGATTACGCTGTTTACCAAAGGTGACGCGGCGCGATTGGAGGCGAATGGTGTCATATTCAAAAACTGCTGGAGGTAATGTTCGCTCCAGAGTTCCATTTTTCGGTGTGCGGTAAGTTTGCCGCACACACTATCAACATTAGTAGTCGTTATGGGTAAGAAACTCACTATTCTGGATATTGCAAAGCTCTCTGGTGTCGGCAAGTCGACCGTGTCTCGGGTTCTAACCAACGATCCCAAAGTCAAACCGGAAACCAGAGCCAGAGTAGAACAGGTGATAGCCGATAACGGTTATGTGCCGTCGAAATCGGCGCAGTCTATGCGCGGTGGCAGCCAGAAAGTGGTGGGAGTCATCATCTCCCGTCTCGATTCGCCATCTGAAAACCGCTCTGTCAGCAGTATGCTGCAAGTGCTCTACAGTCAAGGGTATGACGTGGTGATCATGGAAAGCCAGTTTGATCGTGATAAAACCCGCGATCATCTACAAGTGTTAGCCAAGCGCAATGTGGATGGGGTGATTATCTTTGGTTTTACGGGGCTCGATATGAACGCGTTAATGCCGTGGCACAACCGCGCTGTGGTGATCGCCATGGACTCAGAACTTGTCTCTTCAATTAACTACGATAATCAGGGCGTGATCCGCCAGGCGATCCGCTATCTGGAGCAGCAACAACTGACGAATATTGCGTTTATCGGCGTCAATCCAAAGGATAAAACCACGGGGGAAATGCGGCTGCAAGCCTATCTTGACTGGTGCCAAGATCAGCGTACCACGCCGATTTATCAGACGGGGGAGCTACACCATGAAAGTGCATACCATCTGGTGGACAAAGTGCTGACTGACAGCACTCAGGCGATTGTTTGTGCCAGTGATACCATTGCAATGGGCGTGATCAAACGCTTGCAGGAGCGCCAGCGCGAAGATGTAGTGGTCACTGGTGTCGGCGGCAATGAACTGCTGTCGTTTTTGTTTCCCAATGTTTACAGTGTCGATCCTGGTTATCGCCAAGCCGGTGAGCAGGCCGCCAACCTGCTCATTCAGCACTTGTGCGGCGAGATCGACGAATGTGTGCATCTTACCCAGAGCCCGGCAGGCGCCGCTTAATTTCACTGTGACTGCGGCGCTTACGGTGTAGCACTCAAGCGTCGTTATCCTTTTCCCTCTATTGTTTCCTTCCCTGTTTTTACCTTTCAGTTGCTCGTTGGTGAGATCGCATTTTTATGGGCGATTTCTGCGCACATTGTGATCTTTTTCAATTTATGGGACTGTTCCCATTTTTCTTCATTATTAAGTGTGTCAATATGCTCACCACTTAGTGGGAATGTTCCCATTTTAAATCAACTATTATAAATGAATAACCAATAGGGTGGACGAGGATATGAGTAAGATAGCGAAACAAGACGTTGCGCGTCTTATTGAGCTGGTCGGTGGCAATGAAAACATTGCCAGCGTAACGCACTGCCTGACACGGCTGCGTTTTGTGCTTAATGAGCCGGGCAAAGCCGATATTAAACAGCTGGAAGCGATGAATCTGGTCAAAGGCTGCTTTACCAACGCCGGCCAGTTTCAGGTCGTGATTGGCACCGAAGTCGATGAAGTCTACAAGGTGTTACTTGAACTGACGGGGCAAAGTGGCGCGTCTAAAGATGAAGCCAAGCTCGCGGCGCGTCAGAACATGAACATTCTCGAGCGTGGCATTTCCCATTTGGCTGAAATTTTTGTGCCGCTGCTGCCTGCCATCATTACCGGTGGTTTGATTCTCGGTTTTCGTAACGTCATCGGCGACATTCGTATGTTCGATGGCAAAACTCTGGTCGAAATCAGTCAGTTTTGGGCCAGTGTTCACTCTTTCCTGTGGTTGATCGGTGAAGCCATCTTCTTCTTCTTGCCGGTCGGCGTGTGTTGGTCGACGGTGAAAAAGCTCGGCGGGACGCCCATTCTGGGCATCACACTGGGGATTACTTTGGTGTCGCCACAACTGATGAATGCCTACCTGATTGGTAAGCAGGTGCCGGAAGTGTGGGATTTCGGCTGGTTTGTGATTGAAAAAGTGGGCTATCAGGCGCAGGTGATCCCGGCCATTCTGGCGGGCGTGGTACTGGCGTTTATCGAGACCAACCTGAAGCGCATCGTACCGGCCTATTTGTATCTGGTGGTGGTGCCGTTTGTGTCCATCATTCTTTCCGTGATCCTCGCGCATGCCTTTATCGGACCATTTGGTCGCGTGCTGGGCGATGTCGTGGCGTTTGCGGCGAAAGCGGCCATGACAGGTGACTTTGCTGTGCTGGGTTCGATGGTGTTTGGCTTCCTATATGCGCCATTGGTGATTACTGGGATTCACCACACCACCAACGCAGTGGATCTGCAATTGATGCAGGATTTGGGCGGCACGCCGATTTGGCCACTGATTGCGCTTTCCAACATTGCGCAGGCATCTGCTGTGGTTGGCATCATCCTGATCAGTAAGAAAGAGGGCGAACGAGATATCTCGGTTCCGGCGGCGATTTCTGCTTATCTGGGTGTGACGGAACCTGCGATGTACGGCATCAACCTCAAATACAAATTCCCGATGCTGAGCGCCATGATTGGTAGCGCGCTGGCGGCGGCCATCTGTGGCAGCTTTGGTGTGATGGCGAACGGGATCGGTGTCGGTGGTTTACCGGGTATTCTGTCGATTCAGCCTCAGTACTGGATGGTGTTCTTGATGGCGATGTTGGTGGCGATTGCTGTGCCGATTGTGCTGACGCTGTTCATGTACAAGCGCGCGCAAGCCAAAGGCCAGCTGACCTCGGCAGAAGCCTAACCCTTTCTTTTTCAGAGTGGCCGTTGGCCGCTCTGCTATTTCTGATTTCAGGTAAGTGAGTTTACGTCATGACGACACAATTAACGGACGCCAACTGGTGGAAGACCGCGGCGATTTATCAAATCTATCCGAAAAGTTTCTGTGACAGTACAGACAAAGGCACCGGTGATATTCCGGGCATCATCACTAAGCTGGATTACCTCAAAACACTGGGCATCGACGCCATATGGCTGACGCCGGTATACCAGTCGCCGATGATCGATAATGGCTACGACATTTCCGACTATTACGCGATCAACCCTGAATTTGGCACCATGGCGGATTTTGACCGCCTGCTGGAGCAAGCGCATGCCCGTGGCATTCGCATCATCATGGACATTGTGGTCAACCATACGTCGACCGAACACGCTTGGTTCCAGTCGGCGCTGGGAGATAAAGCCAGCCCGTATCGCGATTACTACATTTGGAAGTCGCCAATCAATGGCGCCGAGCCGAACAATTGGCAGTCTAAGTTTGGTGGCAGTGCTTGGGCGCTGGATGAAGCGACCAACGAATATTATCTGCATCTGTTTGCTAAAGAGCAGGCGGACTTGAACTGGGAAAACCCGAAAGTTCGTCAGGAAGTGAAAGACATCATCGCGTTCTGGGCGGAAAAAGGTGTGGACGGTTTTCGTCTCGATGTAATTAACCTGATTTCCAAGCAACAAGATTTTGCCAACGATGACCTTGGTGATGGCCGCCGTTTTTACACCGATGGGCCGCGTGTGCATGAATATCTGCAAGAGATCAGTCGCGAAGTGTTCCAGCGTTATGGCAGCGTGACGGTGGGAGAAATGTCATCAACCACCTTAGAACATTGCCAGCAGTATTCATCGCTGGACGGCAAAGAGCTGTCGATGGTGTTTAACTTCCACCATCTCAAAGTTGACTATCCGAACGGTGATAAGTGGACTCGCGCGCCGTTTGATTTTCTGCAACTCAAGCAGATTTTCAATCATTGGCAGACGGGCCTCAATGGTAAAGGGTGGGGAGCGCTGTTCTGGTGTAACCACGATCAGCCGCGCGTGGTCAGCCGCCTGGGGAATGACAAAGAATATCGTGAACTGTCGGCCAAAATGCTGGCGGCGTCCGTGCACATGATGCAAGGCACGCCATACATCTATCAGGGCGAAGAAATCGGCATGACTAACCCCGGTTACACGTCCATCGATCAGTACCGCGATGTGGAAAGCATCAATATGTACGACATCATGGTCAATCAGGGCACGACTTCCCATGAGGAGATGATGGCGATTTTGGCGCAGAAGTCGCGGGATAACTCACGCACGCCGATGCAGTGGAATGCAGGGCCTCAAGCGGGCTTTACGCAAGGCACGCCTTGGCTTGCGGTGGCAGGCAACTATCGCGATATTAATGCTGAGAAGGCGGTCGCTGATCCAGACTCGGTGTTTTATTTTTACCAGCGCCTGATTGCGTTGAGAAAAGAAGTTGCGGTCATTACGAGCGGTGATTATCGCGATCTTCTGCCCGAGCATCGCGAGATCTTTGCTTATCAGCGCCAGTCTGCGACGCAAACCTTAGTTTGTCTGAACAACTATTACGGACAAGAGAGTGAATGCGTGCTGCCCGCTGAGCTGGATGTCAGCCAGGCGCGTTATCTGCTCGGTAACTATGCCGGTATCACAGAGCAACATGTGTCGGTTCATCAGGTCCTTCGGCCTTACGAAACCCGCATCATCCTGATCGAATCCCCCCGATAAGATTCAACCTTGATACGCCCCGCAACGCGGGGCTTTTTTATGGGATGTGGTTATTGCGATTCAAATAACAGGCAACAAAAAAGCCAGCTCGATGAGCTGGCTTTTAGTGTATGGTGGAGGGGGACGGATTCGAACCATCGAAGGCGGAGCCGGCAGATTTACAGTCTGCTCCCTTTGGCCACTCGGGAACCCCTCCAGGGGTTTTTATACTTAACTGACGTTTTCCCAATATCGTCAATCAAGTGTTTCTCTAGCGAGAAGAATATGGTGGAGGGGGACGGATTCGAACCATCGAAGGCGGAGCCGGCAGATTTACAGTCTGCTCCCTTTGGCCACTCGGGAACCCCTCCAGGGTTTTTTATACTTAACTGACGTTTTCCCAACATCGTCAATCAAGTGTTTCTCTAGTGAGAAGAATATGGTGGAGGGGGACGGATTCGAACCATCGAAGGCGGAGCCGGCAGATTTACAGTCTGCTCCCTTTGGCCACTCGGGAACCCCTCCAGGGGTTTTTATACTTAACTGACGTTTTCCCAACATCATCAATCAAGTTTTCTCTAACGAGAAGAATATGGTGGAGGGGGACGGATTCGAACCATCGAAGGCGGAGCCGGCAGATTTACAGTCTGCTCCCTTTGGCCACTCGGGAACCCCTCCAGGGGATTTTTATACTTAAGCGACGTTTTCCCAACGCATCACTCAAGTGCGGAGCGCATCTTATCAAACTCGCTCCCTCTGTAAACCCTTTTTTTGTCTTTTTGAATTGAATGCTGCCTTTTTCGTCAAAGAAGCCAATAAATTAGCGTTTTGCTGGAGTAAATCACAGTGTTACTTACAGTTTCAGCCCTATCTTTACGTTCCTTGACGTTCAAAAAAAAGATTAGGGGTTACAATATAAAAAGTGACCTCTTTTCTGAACCTTACTATGAAAAAAACAATACTTTTCTCTGTAACGCTGGCGGCTACATTTTTCTATCCAGTAGCCTTCGCCGCCGGCGCTGCCAAAGCGATTCCTGTGGTGATTGAATCTGTGCAGACGCACCAGGTTTCGCAAACCCTTTCTTTGGTCGGCAAACTTAAGGCCGAACAATCCGTCAACATCTCACCGGAAGTGACGGGTAAAGTCGATACGATTGCTGTCCGGGCCAATCAGCAGGTGAAAAAAGGCCAATTGTTGGTGCAATTAAATGACGATAAGTCACGTGCCGCAGTGAATGAAGCCAACGCCTATCTGCGTGATGAACAACGTAAACTGACCGAGTTCGAGCGTTTGGTCAAACGCAATGCGATTACCCAAACTGAAATCGATGCGCAAAAAGCCAGTGTAGAAATTGCTCAGGCGCGTTTGGATGCCGCAAAAGCGAATCTGGACGATCTTCGCATCACGGCTCCGTTTGATGGCACGGTCGGCTTCATTGATTTTAGCCGGGGTAAAATGGTCAGTGCCGGGAATGAGTTGCTGACCTTGGATAATCTCTCTTTGATGCAACTTGACCTACAAGTTCCTGAACGTTACCTGTCGAAAATCAAACGTGGCATGAAAGTGCTGGGAGAAACCAACGCCTGGCCCGGCCAAGTGTTTGAAGGCAGCGTGGTAGGGATTGATTCACGTATCAATCAGGAAACGCTCAATCTGCGGGTGCGCATTCATTTTAACAACAAAGAGCGTTTACTTAAGCCGGGCATGCTGATTTCAGCCAAACTCGACTTTGAACCGATCAGCGCGCCTATTATTCCTGTGCAGGCACTCGAATACTCGGGCACTAAACGTTTTGTTTACGTGGTCGGTGACAACCATAAAGCGACCCGCACCGAAGTGCATCTGGGAGCCCGTATTGAAAATGAAGTGGTCATTGAAGATGGCCTCAATATTGGTCAGCAGATTGTGGTGCAGGGCATCGTCAACATGCGCGATGGCGCAACGGTGACTGAAGTGGATACTTCCGGTCAACCGCTTGAAAAAGGTAAGCAATAATGTGGTTGTCTGACGTCTCCGTAAAGAGACCAGTCGCCGCTGTTGTGCTCAGTATGCTGCTGTGCGTGTTTGGCTTCGTCTCTTTTTCTAAATTATCGGTGCGGGAAATGCCGGACATTGAAAGTCCGGTGGTGTCCGTCACCACTCGTTACGATGGCGCTTCGGCCACGATCATTGAAAACCAGATCACGTCAGTGCTGGAAGATCAGTTGGCCGGGATCAGTGGTATCGATGAAATTTCTTCGGTTACCCGCAACGGCAGTTCGCGGATCACCATTACGTTTGAACTGGGTTATGACCTCAATACTGGCGTGAGTGATGTGCGCGATGCGGTCGCCAGAGCGCAGCGCAACCTGCCGGATGAAGCGGATGATCCGCAGGTGTTTAAAAATAATGGCTCAGGGGAAGCGTCGGTTTACATCAACCTCAGTTCTTCGGTGATGGACCGAACTCAACTGACCGATTATATCGAACGCGTATTGGCGGACCGGTTCAGTCTGATCTCCGGTGTGAGCTCGGTTGATATTTCCGGTGGTCTGTACAAAGTGATGTATGTACGGTTGAAGCCCGAACTGATGGCCGGTCGCGGAGTGACAACCGCGGATATTTCCAGTGCACTGCGCCGGGAAAATATTGAAAGTCCGGGCGGTGAAGTGCGCAACGATTCCACCGTGATGTCCGTCCGCACAGCTCGAACGTATCGTACGCCTCGTGATTTTCAGTATCTGGTGGTGAAACACGCCAGCGATCGTACCTCAATTTACCTGAAAGATGTCGCCGATGTGTTCATTGGCGCAGAGAACGAGAACTCGACCTTCAAAAGTGATGGTGTGGTAAACGTCAGTATGGGGATTGTGCCGCAGTCGGACGCCAATCCACTGGATGTTGCCAAACGCGTACATGAAGAAGTGGACAAGATTCAAAAGTTCCTGCCGAAAGGGACACGTTTAGCCATCGATTATGACTCCACCGTATTTATCGAGCGTTCGATAGAGGAGGTCTACAGCACACTGTTTATTACTGGCGGGCTGGTGATCTTGGTGCTGTACATCTTTATTGGCCAGGCCCGAGCGACATTGATTCCGGCCATTACTGTGCCCGTATCGCTGATTTCCTCCTTTATCGCTGCGTATTATTTTGGTTTCTCCATCAACCTCATCACTCTGATGGCTTTGATCCTTTCCATCGGCCTGGTGGTGGACGATGCGATCGTTGTGATGGAAAACATTTATCACCATATTGAGCAGGGCGAGAAGCCTTTGATGGCGGCCTACAAAGGCGCGCGTGAAGTCGGCTTTGCGGTGATTGCCACTACGTTAGTGCTGGTGATGGTGTTTTTGCCGATCTCGTTTATGGACGGTATGGTCGGGTTGCTGTTTACCGAATTCTCGGTGCTGCTGGCGATGTCGGTGATCTTCTCCTCGCTGATTGCACTGACGCTCACGCCAGTTTTGGGCAGCAAAATCCTCAGAGCGAACGTGAAGCCGAACGGCTTTAACAAGGCGGTCGATTTTCTGTTCGGTAAGCTGGAAAGCGGTTATCGCGCGGCATTACAAAAAGCGCTGAAATGGAAATGGGCCGCGCCAGTCGTGATTCTGGCGTGTGTCGGCGGCAGTTACGGACTCAATCAGATGGTGCCTGCGCAGCTGACGCCATCTGAAGACCGTGGCGTGATCTTCGCATTTGTCCGCGGCGCTGATGCCACCAGTTATAACCGCATGGCTGCCAACATGGATTTGGTTGAAGAGCGGCTGATGCCAATGCTTGGCAAAGGCTTCCTTAAGTCGTTTAGCATTCAATCTCCGGCGTTTGGGGGCAATGCGGGTGACCAGACTGGCTTTGTGATCATGATTCTGGACGACTGGAATGAACGCAGTGTCACGGCTCAGGAAGCGCTGGGTAAAGTGCGTAAAGCGCTGGCGGGTATTCCGGATGTGCGCGTGATTCCGTTTATGCCGGGATTCCGCGGTGGTTCCAATGAGCCAGTGCAATTTGTTCTCGGTGGTTCAGATTACAACGAGTTAAGACACTGGGCGGAGCTGCTGGAAGCCGAAGCGGCCAAATCATCAATGATGACAGGCGTAGATATCAACTATTCGGAGAAAACACCGGAGTTGGTGGTCACTGTTGATCGTCAGCGTGCAGCGGAACTGGGCATCAGTGTGCAGGATATTTCCGATACGTTGGAAGTGATGCTGGGTGGTAAGAGCGTAACGACGTTTATCGACCGAGGTGAAGAGTACGATGTGTATCTGCGTGGTGATGAGAACAGCTTTAATAACGCAGCGGATCTGACACAGATATACATGCGTACGGCTTCCGGCGATCTGGTGACGCTTGATACGGTGACCAAGATTGAGGAAGTCGCATCTTCGATTCGCCTTGCGCACTACAACAAGCAGAAAGCGATCACGATTACTGCCAACCTCGCAGACGGTTATACACTGGGACAAGCGCTGGATTTTCTTGATCAAAAAGCCTTGGAAGTGCTGCCAAGTGACATCTCGGTCAGCTATTCCGGTGAATCGAAAGACTTTAAAGAGAACCAGTCGAGCGTGGCTATCGTATTTGCCTTGGCTCTGCTGGTGGCCTATCTGGTGTTGGCGGCGCAGTTTGAAAGCTTTATCAACCCGCTGGTGGTGATGTTTACCGTACCGATGGGCGTGTTTGGTGGTTTCATTGGCCTGACGCTTATGGGGCAGGGGATGAACATCTATAGCCAGATCGGTATGATCATGCTGATTGGTATGGTGACCAAGAACGGTATTCTGATTGTTGAATTTGCCAACCAGCTGCGAGACAGAGGTTTGGCGTTCGAGAAAGCAATTGTGGATGCGTCGGCAAGGCGCCTGCGTCCGATTCTGATGACAGCGTTTACCACGCTGGCAGGATCAGTGCCGCTGATCCTCTCTACCGGAGCGGGCTATGAAAGCCGCATATCCGTCGGTACGGTGATTTTCTTCGGTATGGGCTTTTCAACCTTGGTGACGCTGTTTGTCATTCCGGCGATGTACCAGTTGATATCTCGCTCGACACAAGCGCCGGGGCATATCGAAGCTGAGCTGCACCGCGAGCTGGGCTACGACGTCAAATCGCGTCAAACCCACGAATAATAAAAAAGCCCGCTTCGGCGGGCTTTTTTGACTCTGTAAGTAAAGCGGTTAGCGATGGTAGGTCACAGTATAGCGCGTTGGTTTATGGTTCATCGCCAGCACAAGGTTGAGTGCGATGGCACCAAAAATCGACAGCAGAATGATCCAAGGTGATACGAAGAAGAACGACACCAACAGAATCAGGCAGTCGATCGCCATCTGGCTTTTGCCGACGGAAATGCCGAATTTGTCCTGAATAAACAGACACAGCACGTTAAATCCGCCTAAACTCGCGCGATGACGGAACAGAATTAACATGCCCAGTCCCATCAGCAGTCCGCCAGATAGGGCGCAGTAAACTTCGTTGATATTGTTGAAAGTGATAAACATCGACAAATGGTCAGTAAAAAGTGCGACCAGAGCACCGGAAATGGCCGTGTTGACAGCGAAATGGCGGCCAAAGCGTTTCCAGGCTAATAAATAGAATGGGCAGTTAGCAATAAAATAGAGCCAGCCAAACGACCAAGGCAGAAAATGGGTCATCAAAAGTGCCAGTCCGGCTGTGCCGCCAGTCAATAATTGACCTGCCTGCAGAAAGAAAACGCCTTGGGCAACCAGAAAGGTGCCAGTCAGGATCGCAATCCAGTCCTCTTTGCGTGTGTGTTTTTCCATCAAATATATAAATTAAAGGCTGAGAATGGCGCGCATAGTAATGAAAAGCGGACATTTTCGGTAGCTAGTGAAGCGAAATTGAGGTAAACCTATGTAATTGCCGCTTTACAGGGTGTAAAGCATAAAATTGACACTTTGATGAGGTAGGATCTGCCTGAACCCCTCGGGATGAAATACTTCGTCAGTCACTATGAAAAAACTGCATGATATTTTCTGCAATTTGGGCTTTATGATGAAGATCAAATTATGTAGAATGCGCGCCAAAGAGGTGACGAAAACGTTTGCGTTGGGTCATTGTGTGGTTTTTAGCTAATTTCAGATAAATCTGAGTCAGGAGATACAGATGCTAAAGCGTGATATGAATATCGCTGATTACGATGCGGAGCTATTCGCAGCAATCCAAGAAGAAACTCTTCGCCAAGAGGAACACATTGAGCTTATCGCTTCAGAAAACTACACCAGCCCACGTGTAATGGAAGCGCAAGGTTCTCAGCTGACAAACAAATACGCTGAAGGTTACCCAGGCAAGCGTTACTACGGCGGCTGTGAGTACGTCGACAAAGCTGAATCTCTGGCGATTGACCGTGCGTGTAAACTGTTCGGCTGTGAATATGCGAACGTACAGCCACACTCAGGTTCTCAGGCAAACAGCGCGGTGTACATGGCCCTGCTGAATCCTGGCGATACGGTTCTGGGTATGAGCCTGGCACACGGTGGTCACCTGACTCACGGTTCACCAGTGAACTTCTCTGGTAAACACTACAACGTTATTCCTTACGGTATCGACGAAGCGGGCCAAATCAACTACGACGAAATGGAATCGCTGGCACTTGAGCACAAACCTAAGATGATCATCGGTGGTTTCTCAGCGTACTCGCAAATCGTTGACTGGAAACGCATGCGCGAAATCGCAGATAAAGTCGACGCTTACCTGTTTGTTGATATGGCACACGTTGCGGGTCTGATTGCGGCGGGTGTTTACCCAACGCCAATCCCTTACGCACACGTTGTTACGACAACAACGCACAAAACACTGGCTGGTCCACGTGGCGGTTTGATCCTGTCAAACGCTGGTGAAGAGATGTACAAAAAGCTGAACTCAGCAGTATTCCCTGGCGGTCAGGGTGGTCCTCTGATGCACGTTATCGCGGGTAAAGCGGTAGCCTTCAAAGAAGCGATGGAACCTGAATTCAAAGCTTACCAACAGCGCGTTGTGAAAAATGCAAAAGCGATGGTTGCTCAGTTCCAAGAGCGTGGCTACAAGATCGTATCAAACGGTACTGAAAACCACCTGTTCCTGGTTGACCTGATCGACAAAGACATTACGGGTAAAGAAGCGGATGCCGCGCTGGGTGCAGCAAACATCACCGTAAACAAAAACTCAGTGCCAAACGATCCACGTAGCCCATTTGTGACTTCTGGTATTCGTGTGGGTACGCCGGCTATCACTCGTCGTGGTTTCACTGAAGAAGACGCGAAGAATCTGGCAAACTGGATGTGTGACGTTCTGGACAACATCAATGACCAAGCGGTGATTGAAGCGACGAAACAGAAAGTTCTGGATATCTGTAAACGCCTGCCAGTTTACGCATAAGCGGAATCGAATAACGGAAAAGGCCTGCAATGCAGGCCTTTTTTATTGCTGGTTCGTTATTTCGCGATGCTGAGCAGGGTGCCGGATTTACATTTGAACAGGTAGTAACTGCTGCTCTCGCTGAATTTACCCAATCCTTCACCGTCACAGTAATCGATATTAATCTGACGCATGGTCTCCAGCGTATTCTCACTCTGAAGCGCAAATTTAGCGCCGTCGGCACACACGATTCGCACTTTGCCATCATCACTGACTGAGTAAATGTTTACTTCGGTATTGCACAGTTCGAAAGAGGCTTCACGGAAGTTGTCTTGCGTAGTATTGGATGAACAACCAGATGCGACGGCTACTGCCAGCATGGCCAGCAGGCTCAGTTTTTTCATTATCTTGATCCTTATGGTGCGAGACGCATATCCCATTAGTTCGGACTTAACGGTTTACCGACAGTGCTATTTCGGCTTACGACCTATAATTCCGAGTTGTTTTGGGTAGTTAGCCCAAAGTTTAGACCATTTTAGCTATCAACCTCAAGCTGATGCTGGTAGGAGTGAAGGCCGACACAGCTTTTCTGATATCAGTACAAAAAGTGCTACACGCTTGTTGAGCATCTGCTCACCGCGGATAAAAGAAAAGCCGGCAGTCGCCGGCTTTCATTCAATCGAGTAAGTGATTACTTCACTTCCAGACCTTTCGCTTGCATATCTGCGTGGTAAGAAGAACGGACAAACGGGCCACAAGCGGCGTGAGTGAAGCCCAGTTCCAGCGCGATATCTTTCAGTTCATCAAACTCAGCTGGCGGAACATAGCGCTCAACGGGCAGGTGGTGACGACTCGGTGCCAGATACTGACCCAGCGTCAGCATAGTCACGCCGTGTGCACGCAGATCTTTCAGCACTTCAATGATCTCTTCTTTGGTCTCACCCAAGCCCATCATCAGGCCAGATTTGGTCGGAACCTCCGGGTGCATCTCTTTGAATTTTTGCAGCAGTTCCAGCGACCATTTGTAGTTCGCGCCTGGGCGAGCTTTACGGTACAGGCGCGGTGCCGTTTCCAGGTTGTGGTTGAACACATCTGGCGGGTTATCTTTTAGCAGATCCAACGCCACATCCATACGACCACGGAAATCCGGAACCAAAGTTTCAATGCGAATCTCTGGGTTCAGGGCACGAATTTCACGGTTACAGTCGGCAAAGTGCTGAGCGCCACCATCACGCAGATCATCACGGTCAACCGAGGTGATCACCACGTATTTCAGCTTCATGTCTTTGATTGTTTGGGCCAGTTTCTTTGGCTCTTCTGCATCAGGAGCCAGAGGGCGGCCATGGGCAACGTCACAGAATGGGCAGCGGCGGGTACAGATAGCACCCAGAATCATAAAGGTTGCGGTGCCGTGGTTGAAACATTCGGCCAGGTTAGGGCAAGACGCCTCTTCACATACAGAGTGAAGGTTGTTCTTACGCATTGCGGCCTTGATGTCCTGAATGCGTTGGCTGTCTGCTGGCAGTTTGATTTTCATCCATTCCGGTTTACGCAGCACTTGTTTCTGCTCCGCAGGCATGTTTTTAACTGGAATTAATGCCATTTTGTCGGCGTCACGGTATTTAACGCCTTTTTCCATTTGGATCGGTTTGCTCATGCTCTATTTACCTATGACAGGTGCTTCTGTGCTGAATTCTACTTCCTCGTAACCGAATAGGCTGACGAGTTCTTTTATGAGTTGTTGCTCGACATCTTCGATACGAGTCGGTCCACCTAAATTGCTCACTTGAACCATTTCCATTCCCTGATAACCACATGGGTTAATGCGCAGAAACGGAGAGAGATCCATGTTGACGTTGAGCGCTAAACCATGGAACGAGCAGCCTTTGCGAATACGCAGGCCGAGTGAGCAGATTTTTTTACCATCGACATAAACGCCTGGAGCATCCGGGCGAGCGGCAGAGTCGATATTGTAAGCTTTTAACGTATTAATTACGAGGTTCTCAATATCAGTGACGAGCTCTCGGACACCCAGCTTTTTACGACGTAAGTTGATCAGAAAGTAGGCGACGATCTGACCGGGACCGTGATAGGTGACTTGGCCGCCACGATCGCTTTGAACCACGGGGATATCGCCAGTATTAAGAAGGTGTTCAGCCTTGCCGGCCTGACCCTGAGTGAACACGGGGTTGTGTTCCACAAGCCAGACTTCGTCGCGTGTTGAATCATCACGCTGGTCGGTAAAGTCATGCATGGCCTGCCAAACAGGATGGTAATCCTGTCGACCTAATCGTCTGACAACAAGCTGGTTATCCATCATCGAAGTCCGTCAGTGATATATAAAGTGTTTGGATTATAAACGTCTTAAGCAGATTGAACTACTCATGACGGTTAACTTTTTGACCATAAGTTTTATGTAACTATTTTAACTTTATGATACATAAACAAAAAGCAGCCTCGGCTGCTTTCAAAAAAAATTGAATTTATCAAATAATTACAGATAAATAAAACTTACAGCACCATGCGAACGATTTCGATATCGCCCAGTTCTTTGTACAGGATTTCTACCTGTTCAATTGAGGTTGCAGTGATGGTGATAGACACAGAGTGGTAGTTACCTTTGCCACTTGGTTTGACACGTGGGCTGTAGTCACCTGGAGCGTGACGCTGAATAACTTCCAACACAAGCTCTGGCAATTCAGGTTTCGCGTGGCCCATCACTTTGTAAGTGAATGAACACGGGAACTCAAGCAGGTCTTTCAATTTTGCATCAGAGTTGATGTTTAACATATTGGAAACTCCAAGTTGGGTATTCGATAAAACGGTGACGAATAGTACAGTCAATCGAATGGGATCTCAAGTTAACAAAAAAGCCGCCCAAGGCGGCTTTTTTGGTCGATCTCAGTGGATCAGAATAAGCCTTTGAACAATAGCACAATGTAGTCCCACAGACGACTGAACAGACCACCTTCTTCAACATCTTCCAATGCCATCAGAGGGTATTGCGCAACGTCTTCGCCGTTAAGCTGATAGTACAGCTTACCGACTACATCACCTTTCTTAATTGGGGCTTTTAGCTCTTTTTCAAGCACAAAGCTGGCAGTCAGATCTTTCGCTTGGCCGCGTGGCAGAGTCACGTAAGTGTCCTCATTCACACCCAGCGCAACCGTTGACTTGTCACCCATCCAGATTTTCTCATCAACGAAAGTCTCGCCCGCTTTGTGTGGTGCAACGGTTTCAAAGAAACGGAAACCGTAACTCAGCAGCTTTTTGCTTTCTGACTTACGTGCATTCATGTCTTTGGTACCCATCACAACAGCGATTAGGCGCATCTTGCCTTCGGTCGCTGAGCTGACCAGGCTGTACCCTGCGTTGCTGGTGTGACCGGTTTTGATGCCGTCCACGTTCATGCTTTTATCCCACAGCAGGCCGTTACGGTTGTACTGGGTAATGCCGTTGTAGGTAAATTTTTGCTCCGAGTAAATCTTATACTCGTTTGGTACGTCACGGATCAGGGCCTGACCCAGTAGAGCCATGTCGTACGGGGTTGAGTACAGGTTCGGGTTGTCCAAGCCGTGGACGTTGGCAAAATGAGTATCTTTCATACCCAGAGTGTTGGCCCACGCGTTCATCAGATCCACGAATGCATCTTCCGAACCTGCGATGTGTTCGGCCATTGCCACACAGGCATCGTTACCAGATTGAACGATGATGCCCTGGTTCAGGTCGCGCACTTTGACGGTGGTGCCAACTTCAATGAACATTTTGGAAGAATCTGGGAAGTTTTTCGCCCATGCATTGCGGCTGATAGTCACGTCATCATCGTTCGAGATGTTGCCGCGTTTTAATTCCTGACCAATTACGTAACTGGTCATCATTTTGGTCAAGCTGGCTGGTGACAGCTTGGTATTCATTTCTTTTTCGGCAAGAACTTTGCCTGAATGATAGTCAATCAGTACAAAACCTTTCGCAGCGATCTGTGGCGCATCTGGAATGACGACAGGAGAAGCGAGGGTCGTGCTTGAGAACGTAGCGGAAAGCGCTATTGAAGACGCTAGAACAGAATTTAGGATGGTTTTTTTCATGATGAATGCGAATTGTGTGTTTAATTGTCCATTATCTTAACAGAAACGACTTCCCAAACCAGACCCGAATGCTTAGCTGGTCAGGTTTGAGTGGTCATTATTGCGCGACGGGGTGCTTTTTTATAAAGGCGGTGTCATAACCCCGCGTTTTCACCTTTTCCAAGGTGTCCTGCGTCAGGGTGTAATCACTGAAAGGCCCGAGAAAGAGCCGGTGACTACCATTAACACTTTCGACAAAACTTTGCACCGATAAGCTTTGACCAAGATTTTGCGCTAAAGTTCGCACTCTTTCTTCATTTTGTGAAGATGCCACCTGAATGATGTACTGAGGAGCGCCAACTTTGGGTTTAGTCGTGGTTTGTTTCGCGACTGCAATGGTCTCGATTTCAACGTTGGCCGTCCCGGTTTGCACGACGCCAAGTTTATACGCGGCTGCGTAACTTAAATCAATAATGCGTCCGTCATGGAAAGGCCCGCGGTCATTGACCCGGACAATAGTCGATTTGCCGTTGTCCAGATTGGTCACTTTGACGTAGGTGGGCAGCGGCAGGGTTTTGTGTGCCGCCGTCATGGAGTACATGTCGTAAATTTCACCGTTTGACGTCAGGTGACCATGAAACTTTTTGCCGTACCAGGATGCCTGACCACGTTCTTTGAACCCCGTGGTGTCTTTGACGATCTGATAGTTCTTGCCGCGCAGAGTGTAATCTTTATTACCGCCCAGACTATAGGGTTCGTACTGCGGATTGGCATCTTCAATATGATCGACGGAAAGTGGAGCATCCGGCGCGATGTCATCTTTGATGTCATAACGGCCTGAAGACGAACTACATCCGGCCAGAATGGCGACAGAACATAAACTGAATAGGAGCGTGGAATGCTTCATTAGTTTGCCTTTGAAAACGCTTTTCTATGGGTATGGATTGACATCAGAATGCCAAAACCGGCCATGAGGGTAACCATAGACGTACCGCCATAACTGATCAATGGAAGTGGCACACCCACTACCGGCAGAATACCGCTTACCATACCGATGTTTACGAAAACGTAAACGAAGAAACTCAGCACAATACTGCCAGCCATCATACGGCCAAAAGCGGTTTGCGCATTACTGGCCAGATACAGACCTCGGCCGATGATAAACAAGTACACCGTCAGCAGTGCAAGAATGCCTATCATGCCCCATTCTTCCGCGATAACTGCAAAGATAAAGTCAGTATGTCGTTCAGGAAGAAATTCCAGGTTAGATTGTGTGCCGTGAAGCCAACCTTTGCCAACCACGCCGCCTGAACCGATGGCAATTTTACTCTGAATGATGTGGTAACCAGCACCAAGAGGATCGGATTCCGGGTTGAAAAGGGTTCTGACGCGTGTCTTCTGATATTCGTGCATCAGGAAATACCACAGCACCGGAATAAATGCACCCACTGCCACTGCGGCGGCAAAGATGATTTTCCAACTGATCCCGGCAAGAAAGATCACGAAGATACCCGATGCCGCAATCAGAATGGAAGTCCCCAGGTCTGGCTGCTTAGCGATCAAAATGGTGGGCACGAATACCATCACCATGGACAGTACCAGTGTCTGGAAGCTGGGCGGAAGCGGGCGCTTACCGATAAAGCGCGCAACCATCAGAGGCACGGCGAGCTTGAGGAGTTCCGAGGGCTGAAAGCGCACAAACCCCAGGTTCAGCCAGCGCTGCGCCCCTTTAGACACTTCACCAAACAACAGAACGCCGAGTAATAACGCCACACCCACGAAAAACAGCACCGGAGCCAGACGCTCGTATGTACGCGGGGGCAGCTGAGCAAGACCGATCATCACGGTTAACGCCAATACCATACGCATTGCCTGGCGATCCATCATTTCCAGGCTCTGACCACTGGCGCTGTACATGACAACCAAGCCAAAGCCCATCACGACCAGCAGGCCAAGCAATAATGGCAAGTCGATGTGTAAACGCTCAAAGAACGCCCGGTTTTGACCTGTTGAGGGATCCATTTTCATTATTTGTCTGCCTCGCCGTTACCCAGAATGACACGGTCAAAGATTTGTCTTACCACCGGAGCACCGTTGCTTGAACCGCCACCGGCGTTCTCCAGTACGATGGTCACAATCACTTTTGGATCGTCGACTGGCGCAAACCCGGTAAACAGTGCGTGGTCACGCAGATGTTCGGCCAGTTCGTCGGCGTTGTACTCCTGGCCTTCTGCCAGACCAAATACCTGTGCAGTACCGGATTTGCCTGCACTCTTGTATTGCAGGCCTTGGAAAGCGCGCCGCGCCGTTCCGCGTTTACCGTGGTTGACCAGATACATTCCTTCAATCGCCATATTCCAGTACTTATCCGGTACACCGGTAATCGGTGGGTAAGTCACGTATTCGGTTTCTTTTTGGGTGGAGAATTCTTCGCCATTATTGATGGTAGAACGCAGTAAGTGCGGTGCAATTACTTTTCCGTGATGCACCAAAACAGAGGTTGCTTTCGCAAGCTGCATTGGCGTTGCCGTCCAGTAACCCTGACCGATACCCACAGGAATCGTGTCACCCTGATACCAAGGTGTGCGGTGACGGGCCATTTTCCAGTCACGGGTCGGCATGTTGGCTTTACTCTCTTCGGTGATATCAATACCCGTGTAATCCCCGAAGCCAAATTTCATCATCCAATCAGACAGACGATCAATGCCCATATCATAAGCAATCTGATAAAAGAAGGTATCCACCGATTCTTCCAGTGCTTTGATGATATCCACCTTACCGTGACCCCAGCGCAGCCAATCGCGGAATGGCCGGGTTTTTGAATTCGGAATGCGCCAGTAACCCGGATCGTTTCGAGTGGTATTCGGCGTGATCACGCCTTCTTCCAAGGCAGAAACAGCAATAAATGGTTTGACGGTCGAACCTGGAGGATAAATACCCAGCGTGGTGCGGTTTACCAGCGGACGGTCTTTATCGTTGAGTAACTCACTGTATTCCTTACCAGAAATACCGTGCACAAAAGCATTCGGATCGTAACTTGGGCTTGATACCATCGCCAGCACGCCGTTGTCTTTTGGATCGAGCACTACCGCTGAACCACGACGACCATTGAACAGGCTGTGCACGTAAAGTTGCAGCTTAATATCGAGGTTGAGAACAATGTCTTTGCCCGGGGTTGGCGGAACGTATTTCAGAGTACGAATCACGCGTCCCCGGCTGTTCACTTCGACTTCCTGATAGCCGGCCTCCCCGTGCAGCAAGTCTTCGTAGTAGCGCTCAATACCGAGCTTACCGATATCGCGGGTGGCTTGATAATTGGCTTCTTTACCTTCGCGGACTAAGCGTTCGATATCGCGATCATTAATTCGAGAGACATAACCGATCACGTGGGTCAGTACTTCACCGTATGGGTAGTAACGCTTGAGGTTTGCGCTGACGGAAACACCGGGATATTTGTATTGTTGAACGGAGAATTTCGCGACTTCTTCTTCGGTCAGCTGAGTTAACAGCGGCACTGAGTTAAAGCGGCGTGTCTGGCGGCGCTCTTTTTCAAATGCAGCAATCTGTTCGGGAGTAATCGTGAGAATCTGTTGTAAGCGGGCGATGGTCTCGTCCATGTTTTTCACTTTTTCTGGAATGATCTCCAGACTAAAAACAGGGCGGTTTTCGGCCAGTAACACACCATTCCGGTCATAGATCAGACCCCGGTTAGGCGCAATCGGTACCACTTTAATGCGGTTATCGTTGGAACGGGTTTTGTAATCCTGATACTGATTGACCTGAATGTTATACAGGTTGGCAACCAGAATACCCATCATCAAGACAATCCCCACAAAAGACACGACAGCACGGTTACGAAATAACCGCGCTTCAGCCAGGTAGTCTCGAATAGGGCTACGCTTACGTAACATCAGTGTCTATTCTCGGTGATAAGGGTGGTTTGCTGTAATGCTCCAGGCACGGTACAGACTCTCGGCCATGACCACGCGCACCAGCGGGTGCGGCAATGTGAGTGGCGACAGTGACCAGCTTTGTTCTGCGGCGGCTTTACACGCCGGAGCTAGCCCTTCTGGGCCACCAATCAAAATAGAGACGTCTCTTGCATCCATTTTCCAACTCTCCAGCTGAGCGGCCAGTTGTTCGGTGTCCCAGCGTTTGCCTGGAATGTCGAGAGTAACAATTCGGTTGCCTTTTGGCACGGCGGCCAGCATGGCTTCGCCTTCTTTTTGCAGAATTCTTGCAATATCAGCGTTTTTGCCTCGCTTACCAGCGGAAATTTCAATCAGCTCCAGCGGCATGTCGTGAGGAAAGCGGCGGCGATATTCCTGGAAGCCTTCTTCCACCCACTTTGGCATTTTGGTGCCGACGGCAATCAATTGAATCTTCACGCTCAGCCCCAGAGTTTTTCCAACTGGTACATGGCGCGATGCTCTTCCTGCATCACGTGCAGCATGGTTGTGCCCATATCGACGACAACCCACTCGCCTTCGTTCTCGCCATCAATACCCAGTGGCTCAACACCGGCTTTTTTCGCTTCACTCGCGACATGATCGGCAATCGAAGAGACGTGTCTTTTGGACGTGCCAGTACAAATGATCATGTAATCAGTGACACTGGATTTGCCTTGTACGTCTAGGGTTACAATATCGACCGCTTTCATATCGTCGGCTTTGTCTGCAAGAAAGTCTTTTAATTCTTCACGTTGCAAGGGAATTTCCTCTGAGATAACTAACTATAAAAATGATTTTGTCAAAAGCGCGGCAGTATATCACGCTTTCAGGCAGGCAAAGGCAAGTTTGCCTGCGCAACGCAACATTCGAGGCTCAACTGATGCAGTAATGGCCAAGGTGATTGCTCATACTGAGTTTTTGCGACAATTTCACATTGAGCAAGCAGCTGAAGTAAATGTTGCAGACGTTGAACCGATAAGCGCTGCAACGCAGCTGAGTAATGCGGGCGTTTATTCTGCCAGACGCGGTATTTGTCAAAGATAGCGCCGAGTGGCTGATGATTCATCGCCAGACGCATCTGCAGCAGTTGCACCAGCTCTTTTTGGACTGTGCGCATCAGAATGATCGGTTCTACGTCTTCAGCGGCCAGTTGGCGCAAAATGCGTTGCGCGCGATTGGCTTTGCCTTCAAGCAGAGCATCGACCCAGTGAAATGGGGTGTAGTGGTTGTTGCGGCTCAGCGACTCTTCAAGGCGAATCAGCGTCAGTTGACCGTCTGGGTAGAGCAGAGCCAACTTCTCCAGGCTCTGTGCCAGAGCAAACAAATTGCCCTCATGCCACTGTGCCAGCATTTGAATCGCTTCGGCATCAGGAGTCAGCCCCAGAGCCCGGCAACGAGCGGCGACAAATTGTGGTAGGCGGCTGATATCCGGGGTTAAACAGTTCACCAGACAGCCCTGACTCATCAGGGCTTTAAACCAGGCCGTATTTTCCTGAGCTTTGGTTAGCTTGGTACCGACAATCAGCAGCAGAATATCGGGATTAAGATGCTGTGCCAAGTTGGCCAGTTCTTTGCCCGCAGCAGTATTAATACCAGCTTCCGGGATCTCCAGTTCGATCACTTGGCGACTGGAGAACAAGCTCATGGATTGACAGCAATCGTAGACCTCGTTCCAGTCGAGACTGGCATCAAGATTAAAACGGTGTTTCTCTTCAAAGCCTTGCTCGCGTGCTTTGCGCTCAATCGCGCTGCGCGATTCTTCGATCAGCAGAGGTTCATTGCCAAAGACAAGATACACTGGCGCCAGCGTTCTGTTCAGCGCATCGGCCAGTTTGTCAGCGTAGAGTCTCATTATAAAATCTACTGAACTTCAGACGTGTTGGCCGAAGGAGCAACCTGTGTTTCGGTTGTGTTGATGATGTAGTCTTGGTTCGACTCGACTGCTTGTACTTCCGATTGCTCGTCCATGGTCCCCGCTTGAATGTTGGCTTTGAGGCGCGCCATTTGACGTACAATCTGGCTGGCGGCCAGTTTGCGCATTTCGTCTTCAATCATGTCGCGTTCAACCGATTTTGCCAATGCGGTTAACGGGTTATCCAAGTAGCTGCGAGTCACGCTGGTGGAAAATGTCTTTTCCCCCAGATTAGGAATTGTCACGCGATATGACGCAACAAAAGTCAGTTCAATTTCAGCGGCCCGAGTGTTTTGGTACAAAGATAATGTTCTTTCTCCGGTACCTTCACTTAAAAGATGAATGTTAGGTACATCTTCAGCCGGTTGCACCACGGTGATCTCATTCATTCGTAGCTGGCGTTTTACCATGCGGGTAAATGTGCTGTATTGGTCATAGCTGGTCAGTGACATGGTGCTCAGTTCCTCCGGAACGTCATAATCACCACGAAGATGAAAACCGCAGGCACTAAGCAGGGTGGCGGTCAGAACAACCAGTGATAACTTGAAGGTGGAAGGCAGTGTCAAACGCATGGGGCTCTATTCTCATGAATTGGGTTTACTTATCTCAGTTCACCACAGCGATAAACTGAGATAAGTAAACAGGGCGCGAAGCCCTGTTTACAGACCGTAATATACGGAATTAGTTCGCAACGATGTTCAGCAGTTTTCCTGGAACATAGATGACTTTGCGGATTGTCAGACCATCGGTGAATTTCATCACGTTTTCGTCTTTCAGGCCCAGCTCTTCAACTTGTTCTTTAGTTGCATCAGCAGACACAGTCAACTTGCCACGCAGCTTACCGTTTACCTGAAGTACGATCAGTTTTTCATCTTCAACCAGCGCAGCTTCATCAAACGTTGGCCAAGTTGCGTTGTCGATGTCTGTCTGACCCAGCGCTGCCCACATTTCAAAACAGATGTGTGGCGCAATTGGGTAAAGCATCACAGTGATCGCTTTTAGGGCTTCATCCAGAATCGCGCGATCTTGTGCGTCATCCTGAGGCGCTTTAGCCAGCTTGTTCATCAGCTCCATCACGGCGGCAATAGCAGTGTTGAAGGTCTGACGACGTGCGATGTCATCGGTTACTTTCGCGATGGTTTTGTGAACGTCACGACGCAGCGCTTTTTGATCGCCAGTCAGTGCAGAAGTCTCAACCGCAGTTGCTTCGCCTTTTTCGGTATGTTCACGAACCAGTTTCCACACACGTTTCAGGAAGCGGTTTGCACCTTCAACACCAGATTCTTGCCATTCCAGCGTCATATCTGCTGGTGAAGCAAACATCATGAACAGACGTACGGTATCGGCACCGTATTTGTCGACCATTTCTTGTGGGTCGATACCGTTGTTTTTTGACTTAGACATTTTGATCATGCCTGAGTGTTCAACGCTGCGACCGTGTGAATCTACCGCAGTCGTAATACGACCTTTACCGTCACGTTCAACTTTCACTTCGGTTGGTGAAACCCACTCTTTACCACCTTTGTCATTGGTGTAGTAGAAGGCATCAGCCAGAACCATACCTTGACACAGCAGTTGCTTGAATGGCTCGTCAGAAGTCACATAACCAGCATCACGCAGCAGTTTGTGGAAGAAGCGTGAGTACAACAGGTGCATACATGCGTGCTCGATACCACCGATGTATTGGTCTACTGGCAGCCAGTAGTTGGCTTTTTCTGGGTCCAGAATGTCGTCTGCTTGTGGTGAACAGTAGCGCGCGTAGTACCAAGACGATTCCATGAAGGTATCGAAAGTATCGGTTTCACGCAGTGCCGGTTCGCCGTTAAAGGTGGTTTTCGCCCACTCTTTATCCGCTTTGATTGGGCTGGTGACGCCATCCATGACCACATCTTCTGGCAGAATCACTGGCAGTTGGTCGGCGGGTACGGGATGTACAACGCCGTCTTCTGTGGTCACCATTGGAATTGGTGCGCCCCAGTAGCGTTGACGAGACACGCCCCAGTCACGCAGACGGAAGTTGACGGTTTTCACGCCTTTACCTTCGGCTTCCAGTTTCGCTGCAATGGCATCGAAAGCGGCTTGGAATTCCAGACCGTCGAATTCGCCGGAATCGAACAGTACGCCTTTTTCGGTGTATGCCGCTTCTGAGATATCCAGTTCGCTGCCATCAAGTGGCTTGATGACCGGAATGATGTCCAGGTTATATTTGGTCGCAAATTCGAAGTCACGTTGATCGTGCGCTGGGACGGCCATGACCGCACCTGTGCCGTAATCCATCAACACGAAGTTCGCGACAAAGATTGGCACTTCACGGCCATTCAATGGATGAATTGCGGTAAGGCCCGTTGCCATACCTTTTTTCTCCATCGTCGCCAGTTCTGCTTCAGCAACTTTGGTGTTTTTACACTCTTCGATGAAGGCAGCCAGCTCAGGGTTTGATTTCGCCGCTTCGGTTGCGAGAGGGTGGCCCGCTGCGATACCTACGTAAGTGACGCCCATCAGTGTGTCTGGACGCGTGGTGTAGACTTCCAAGTCTTGCGCTTGATCTTTCACGGCAAACTTCAGTTCCACACCTTCAGAACGGCCAATCCAGTTGCGCTGCATGGTTTTCACCATTTCAGGCCAACCTTTCAGGTTGTCGAGATCGTCTAGCAGCTCTTGTGCGTAAGCAGTGATCTTGATGAACCACTGAGGAATTTCTTTCTGCTCAACCGGAGTATCACAACGCCAGCAGCAACCGTCTTCAACCTGTTCGTTCGCCAGAACGGTTTGGTCGTTCGGACACCAGTTAACCGAAGAAGTTTTCTTGTAAACCAGACCTTTCTCGTACAGTTTGGTAAAGAACTCTTGTTCCCAGCGGTAGTACTCAGGACGGCACGTCGCGAATTCACGATTCCAGTCGTAGCCGAAACCCAGCAGTTTCAACTGGTTTTTCATGTATTCAATGTTTTCGTAAGTCCAAGGTGCCGGAGCGGTGTTGTTTTTAACCGCCGCGTTTTCTGCCGGTAGACCGAATGCATCCCAGCCGATTGGCTGCATGACGTTTTTGCCTTGCAGACGCTGGAAACGAGAAACCACATCACCGATGGTGTAGTTGCGCACGTGACCCATGTGCAGTCGGCCGCTTGGGTACGGGAACATAGAAAGACAGTAGAATTTTTCTTTATTTGGGTCTTCACTTACAACGAAGGTCTTGTTGCTTTCCCAATGCTGTTGAACTTTTTGTTCAATGTCTTGCGGGTTGTATTGCTCTTGCATCGATATATCCGGTTATCTTGGAATTTGTGAGTTCAGTTTGAACAGATACTAATAGATCGTCATAGAATACCTAAAGCAAGGGAGCACAACAATAGCCAATCGGGTTTGAGAGAGGTGACTTATGCCAAAACAAAAAACGGGTTACGAAGCTTTACTCGAAGAGGTGGTGGAAACCCTGAAACAAAGTCCGGAAGAAGTGGACCACATTCTGGAAACATCCGGTAAAGTTGTGGCCGCGGCAAACGACTTGACAAAAGATGAGCTGGCGCTGATTTCTGCGTATGTAAAATCGGATCTCAAAGAGTTTGCGGACAGCTATGAAGAAGAGAAAAGTAGTCCGTTTTATTTGATGATTGCCAATTCTATTTGGCAGGGACTGCTGGAGATCACCGATAAAACCAAAGTGGAATGGGTGGAGCTGTTTCAAGATCTTGAACATCAGGGATTGTACAAAGCCGGCGATATGATTGGTCTTGGTATTCTTGTGTGTGAGAACTGCGGACACCATGTTGAATACAACCATCCGACCGAAATTGTGCCCTGCATTCGCTGTGGTAACACGGCGTTCAGTCGGCAACCGTTGAAGCCTTAAGTAAAAAGAGTCCCAATGGGACTCTTTTTCGTTGTGTTGCTCGGTTAGGCTATGCTTTGCGGCGTTGAATCACCAGCGCCACGATAAGGCCAAACAGTGTCCATGCATACAATGGCCAACTACCCAGCGCGTGATAGGGGGTTTGACCGCGGGTTGGGACCATTTCTGCACGCAGCACACCCGTTTCAAATTGAGGGAGCTGCTGGGTGATACGTCCTTTGTAGTCGGTTACCGCCGTCAGGCCGTTGTTAGTGGAACGAATCAGCGGCTTGCCTAATTCCAGCGCGCGCATGCGCGCGATTTCCATATGCTGCAGTGGGCCGATAGAGCGACCAAACCAGGCATCGTTGGACAAGGTCAGCAGAAAGTCAGTCTCATCGGTCACATTGGCCCGAACTTGTTCATTGAAAATGATTTCGTAGCACAGCGCCGGAGCCAACGCGTGGCCATTGGCGACGATGTTCGGCTGAACATAATCCCCTTCGCTGAACGAAGACATCGGCAAGTTAAAGAACGGAGCCAATGGGCGCAGAATGCTTTCAAACGGCACAAATTCACCAAAGGGCAGCAGATGATGCTTATGAAAACGCTGCGCTAAATCGTAGTGATAATCACCGCTCGGATTCTCACCCAGCGTCAATATGCTGTTGAAATAACGCTTATTGTCATCCTGGTTGAGAATGCCCGTAATGAGCGCGCTATGATTCATCCGTGCGGCGGTATCTAGATTGCGCAGAAATGCCGGGATCTCAAATTCAAACGCAGGAATTGCTGCTTCGGGCCAGACGATGATATCGGCATCCCAGTTCTGACGACTGAGATCGGTATATTTCATGATGGTCGGCCAGCGTTGGCTGGGTAACCATTTGAGAGCCTGCTCAATATTGCCCTGAATCAGCGCCACTTTTGTGGTGCGTTGCGGTTGTGGTGTCACCCACTGTGCGGCATTCAACGCAAATCCAGCAGCAAACAAAACCGCTGGGATGAGAAGCAATAGAACGCTTTTTTTCTGCCAAGCGAGCGCCAGACCGCCTGCACACAGCAATACTATCAGCGTCAGTAGTTCAACGCCGCCGAGCGGGGCGAAGTTAGCCAGCGGGCTGTCGATTTGGCTGTAACCGAGCCACAACCAGGGAAAGCCAGTCATGACCCAACCACGCAGCCAGTCGCAGACCAGCCAAAGCGCAGGCGCCGCCAGTAATAATCGGCTGCGGTTCTGCTTCGGGAAAAAGCGATTGAGCGCCCAGCTAAAGAGTGCGGAATAAAGGGCTAAGTAGCCAACTAATAGCGCCATCAAAAATAAGCTGGCAATTTTGGGCATACCGCCAAAGGTGTCGATACTGACATGTACCCAACTGATTCCGAAACCAAACTGGCCCAATCCCCAGGCATAACCAATCCATGCCGCCCGTTTGGGGGGCTGTCCGTTTAATAACAGCAATAGCAGGAAAGGGCTGAGAATGGCCAATGGCCAGATCTGATAGGGAGCAAACGATAGGGTGGTAAGCGCGCCAACAAAAGCGGCCGCAAGCGGCCGCATTAGGCGATGGTTGAAAATATTCGTCATCTGCAACTTTTCTGATGCTCTTACAGAGTAAGAGGAGCTTCGAACTACTCTTCGGCGATCTCCGGAAGAGTTTCCATATCGGGGACGGTTACCTGAAGTTGAACCACTCGGCGGTTGTCTGCAGCAGTGACCTTAAAATTGTAACGATCAATTTCTACCACTTCACCGCGTGCTGGCAAGTGACCGAAAGCAGTCATTACCAATCCGCCTACCGTATCCACCTCTTCATCGCTGAAGCGGGTACCGAAGGTGTTGTTAAACTCTTCGATGGTGGTCAGCGCCTTCACCGCGTAAGTGTGTTTGCTGAGCTTACGGATATCCAGTTGCTCTTCGTCGTCGAACTCATCTTCGATATCGCCAACGATTTCTTCCAGAATGTCTTCAATGGTCACCAGACCAGAGACGCCCCCGAACTCATCTACGACAATCGCCATGTGATATCGTTCCTCACGGAACTCTTTTAGCAGGCGATCGACGCGTTTACTTTCTGGAACCACCACGGCAGGGCGGATCACTTCTTCAATGTTGAACGGGGAGCTATTGGAACCTAAGTATTTAAGTAAGTCCTTCGCAAGCAGAATGCCTTCTACATGGTCTTTATCTTCACTAACCACCGGGTAGCGTGAGTGCTGAGCATCGGTAATCAGTGCAACCAGCGAATCCAGATTATCTGTACGTTCGATGGTGACCATCTGAGAGCGCGGAATCATGATATCCCGTACACGCATCTCAGCTATTTCCATGACACCTTCCAGCATGTCGCGGGTGTCGTGGTCAATCAGGTCATTGACTTCAGAGTCGCGGATCACATCAACCAGTTCTTGGCGATCCTTAGGTTCTCCCTGAAATAACTGACCTAGGCGTTCAAAGAAGGACTTTCTACTCGGACCGTCAGAATTCTGCGAATTATCTTCGTTCATTGTTACTCTATTCAATAACGCTATCAGATGTGTGATAGCTCACATGCCAGCTCACGACATTTTTCTGTGGTGCGTGAGCTAGATTTTCTCAGCCAAATACGGGTCTTCAAAGCCCATATTTTGCATGATTTCCGTTTCGAGGGACTCCATCTCTTCGGCTTCGTCATCCTCAATATGGTCATAACCTAGCAGATGAAGACTACCATGTACAACCATATGCGCCCAGTGTGCCAGTAGGGGCTTGTTTTGCTCAACCGCTTCCTGCTCAACCACCTGGCGACAAATGATCAGGTCACCCAGCAGATCAAGCTCCATGCCCGGAGGCGCTTCAAACGGGAAAGACAGCACGTTGGTTGGCTTATCTTTACCGCGATATTCGAGATTGAGCTGATGGCTTTCCGGCTCATCAACGATGCGAATCGTCACTTCCGCCTGAGGCTGGAAGGGAGCAACGGCCGCTTGCAGCCAGATGGCAAACTGTTCAAATGTTGGCAGGCCGTCGTCACTGTCGACGGCCAGTTGTAAATCGAGTTCAATGCTCATGACTCGCCAGATTCCTCTAATGCATTGTGCGGTGCCGTTAGTTCAGCTTTTTGCATTTCCAGCAATTTGGACTCACGTTCTTCGCGGCGACGTTTCTCGTACTCTTTGCGTTCTTTCTGGTCTTGCGCTTCCCATTTCTCGTACGCATTGACGATCCGGGCAACCACAGGGTGACGAACAACGTCATCGGCCAGGAAGAAGTTGAAGCTGATTTCATCGACTTCATTCAATACTTCAATCGCATGGCGTAACCCCGATTTTGCGCCGCGAGGCAAGTCAATCTGAGTCACGTCGCCGGTAATGACCGCGCGCGAGTTAAAACCGATTCGGGTCAGGAACATTTTCATCTGTTCAACCGTGGTGTTCTGGCTTTCATCGAGAATGATGAAGGCATCATTCAATGTACGACCACGCATGTACGCCAGCGGGGCGACTTCAATGACGTTGCGTTCAATCAGTTTTTCAACACGTTCAAAGCCCAACATTTCAAACAGTGCGTCGTACAACGGGCGCAAGTAAGGGTCGACTTTCTGGCTCAGATCACCAGGCAGAAAGCCCAGTTTTTCGCCTGCTTCAACCGCTGGACGGGTCAGCAGAATACGGCGAATTTCCTGACGTTCCAGAGCGTCAACCGCAGCCGCTACCGCCAAATATGTTTTACCGGTACCCGCAGGGCCAATACCAAAGGTGATGTCATGAGTCACCATATTCACCAGATACTGAGCCTGATTTGGCGTACGCGGCTTGATCACGCCTTTTTTGGTTTTCACGAACACTTCTTTGCCATGGGCAATAGCGGATTCGGTGTTTTGTTCCAGGACGCCGGATTCTTTGATCGACAGATGAATTTGTTCTGGTTCGATATCAGGAATTTCACCACGAACAGGAGCCGTATCGACGTACAAGGTTTTGATGATGTCGAGTGCAGCAGCAGCGGTGTGCGCTTTACCGACGATAGTGAAATAGTTACTGCGATGATTGATTTCAACGCCTAAACGACGTTCTAAATGTTTGATATTGTCATCGAAAGGGCCGCACAGACTGGCAAGACGGCGGTTGTCTGAAGGTTCGAGATTGATCTCTAAAGTAACGATTTTATTGCTCAAATTAGCCTCTCAGTGTGTCATATCCGGATACCCGATTTCGACCGGGCATCCATGACAGTTTATACGAGCTTACGGAGTAAAAGTAGCGACTCCCAACTCATCCTCACGACGCGTTTTGGCCATCATTTCCGATGGGGAAGTGACCACACGCAGGTTCATCTCTTTCTCAGTTCGTACGAGTTCACCACGTAAAGAGTTCGGGAATACATCGACAATTTTCACGTCTACGAACTGGCCGATAAGTTCTGCCGGTCCTTCAAAGTTTACTACACGGTTGTTTTCTGTACGACCACGAAGTTCCATCAGGTTTTTCTTCGAAGGGCCTTCAACCAGAATACGTTGCTCTGTACCCATCATCAGGCGAGAGTAACGCATGGCTTGGGCGTTGATTTGCTGTTGCAGTTCATACAGACGCTCTTTCTTCGTTTCCTCAGACAGATCACATGGGTAATCGGCCGCCGGTGTACCCGGACGCGGTGAGAAGATAAAGCTAAAGCTCATGTCAAAATCGACATCGCGGATCAGCTTCATGGTGTCTTGGAAGTCTTTATCCGACTCGCCAGGGAAGCCAACGATGAAGTCTGAACTGATCTGAATATCCGGGCGCGCTTTACGCAGCTTACGAATGATCGACTTGTACTCGATGCCTGTGTGCGGACGCTTCATCATCGTCAGAATGCGATCGCTGCCGCTTTGAACAGGCAAGTGCAGGAAGCTCACCAGTTCTGGCGTGTCTTCGTACACCGCGATGATGTCGTCAGTGAACTCCAATGGGTGGCTGGTGGTAAAGCGAATGCGATCGATGCCATCGATTGAGGCCACGAGGCGCAACAATTCTGCGAATGAACAGATGGTGCCATCGTGCATTGGGCCACGGTACGCGTTCACGTTTTGACCCAGCAGGTTGACTTCACGGACGCCCTGTTCAGCAAGTTGTGCAATTTCAAACAGCACGTCGTCCATTGGACGGCTCACTTCTTCGCCACGCGTGTACGGCACGACGCAGTATGTGCAGTATTTTGAACAGCCTTCCATAATGGAGACAAAGGCGGTTGGGCCTTCTGCGCGTGGTTCCGGCAGACGGTCGAATTTTTCGATTTCCGGGAAAGAAATATCCATTATCGGCGCATCGTCAGTTTGTGACTGTTTAATCATTTCTGGTAGACGGTGTAGCGTCTGTGGGCCAAAGATAACGTCTACAAAGGGTGCGCGATCACGAATGTGGTCGCCTTCTTGAGTCGCCACACAGCCGCCTACGCCGATCACCACGCCTGGCTTCTTATCTTTCAACGTTTTCCAACGGCCAAGCTGGTGGAATACTTTCTCTTGCGCTTTTTCGCGAATCGAACAGGTGTTAAGTAGAAGTACGTCTGCTTCCTCTGGCTCTTCGGTCAGCTCATAGCCGTTTGTAGCGTTAAGCAGGTCGGCCATTTTTGATGAATCGTATTCGTTCATCTGGCAGCCCCAGGTTTTGATTAGCAGTTTTTTACTCATGTTGTTCGCTCGATCGTTAGTTTAAATTAAGGGAGCAAATCGCCCAATGTTTCCAGAAAGTCACCGAAAATCGCTTGTCGATGACTAAATTTTAGCCGCCTTCTCGACGGTAAGCGGCGTATTGTACTGCTTTCAACTTTCAGTGACCAGTGATCGGGCTAAATCTCTTGCAACCGTTGTGGCTTCTGGCTTTTTACCCTGCTTGGACCAAGGTTTTTTAACAAAATCGTTCGCAAAAAAAGTCCCGCTACGTACAATAACTTGCGTGTAGCTCAGCCAAAACAGAAGTAGTAACGATGAACGATTTTGACATTGTGGTAATTGGCGGCGGAATGGTCGGTGCCGCTGCCGCGATTGGATTTGCCAAACAGGGCCGTCGAGTGGCCGTGGTCGAAGGATTTGAGCCTCAACCTTATGACGAATCGCAACCGATGGATGTGCGCATTTCTGCCATTTCTCAAACCTCGGTTGATCTGCTGACCTCTTTGGGCGCTTGGGACGCGATTGCCTCTAAACGGGTATGCCCTTATCGCGGTTTGGAAACGTGGGACCACCCAGAGTGTCGTACGCGATTTTCCAGTGAATCGTTGGGGTTAGAGCAGTTGGGTTACATGGTGGAAAACCGCCTGATCCAATTGGGTTTGTGGGAACAGTTTGCCGATTACCCCAATGTGACGCTGCTTTGCCCTGATACGTTAAAAGACATTACCTTTGGTGATACCCACGTTGTGACTCTGCAATCTGGCACGGTTCTGCACTGTGACTGGATCATCGGCGCGGATGGCGCGAATTCGCGCGTGCGAGAGTTGGCTGGTATTGGCGTGACGGCGTGGGATTACCGTCAGCACTGCATGCTGATTAACGTTGAAACCGAAAAACCACAGCAGGATGTCACCTGGCAGCAATTCTTTCCGTCTGGCCCACGGTCGTTCTTACCTTTGAATGGACATCAGGCGTCGCTGGTATGGTATGACGCACCGCAGCGTATTAAGCAATTGAGCCAAATGAATCCTACGCAGTTGAAACAAGAGATTGTCAGTCATTTCCCCGCAGAACTCGGTGATATCTCCGTGCTGCAGCATGGCTCTTTCCCGCTCACGCGTCGTCATGCACAAAGCTATGTTCGTAATCGATGTGTATTGGTTGGGGATTCTGCTCATACCATCAATCCGCTGGCAGGGCAGGGCGTTAACTTGGGGTTCAAAGATGTGGCAGCGATGCTGGACGTGACTCAAGGACAGGAGGTATTGACACTGGCTCAATTCCAGCGTTACGAGCGCCGACGCCGCCCAGATAATTTATTGATGCAAACCGGGATGGATTTTTTCTATAAAGCGTTTAGTAATGATGTGGCACCGCTGAAGTTGGTTCGTAATGCCGCGCTGAAAATCGCTGAACATGCAGGCCCGGTCAAAGAACAAGTTCTGCGCTATGCACTAGGACTATAGCGACAAAGCTACAAACAAAAAACGCTGCGATATCGCAGCGTTTTTTTATGAATGCAGACTAATTACTTAGTTACACGCAGAACTGGAGTTTCACCAACTGTCACAGAACCAGACAGTTTGTTCAGCTCTTTGATTTCGTCCATGTTAGAAATAACAACAGGAGTCAGAGTTGATTTCGCTTTCTCTTCCAGCAGAGCTAGATCGAATTCAATGATAGTGTCGCCCACTTTCACTGATTGACCTTCTTCAGCGATACGTTTGAAGCCTTCACCTTTCAGTTCAACAGTATCGATACCGAAGTGAACAAAAAGCTCAACGCCGTCGTCAGATTCGATAGAGAACGCGTGGTTCGTTTCGAAGATCTTACCGATAGTGCCGTTAACAGGAGCTACCATTTTGTTGCCCGCAGGTTTGATAGCGATACCATCACCAACGATTTTTTCAGCAAACACGACATCTGGCACGTCTTCAATGTTTACAATTTCACCAGAAAGAGGTGCGATGATTTCAATTGCACCCGCGTCAGCGCTGTCGTCAGAGACTAGCTTCTTAAGTTTGTCAAACAGACCCATTGTGTCATGCTCCTAACGTTTAGATTTATTCTGTCGAAGTATAGTATACCAATCAAAAACAATAGACGACTACTTTTAGTCGCCTATGTCTTTGGTATTCACAGACTATTAAGCTTTCGCTGCGATGAACTTTTCAACGCAAGCTTCGATTTCTGCTGCTGTCGGTAGAGAAAGTGCTTCTTCTGCCATCGCTTTCACTTCAGCGAAGTTAGAGTTACGGATCACTTTCTTCACTTTAGGGATAGAGATGCCGCTCATTGAGAATTCATCCAGACCCATACCTAACAGCAGAAGGGTTGCGCGCTCGTCACCAGCCAGCTCACCACACATACCCGTCCACTTACCTTCAGCGTGTGACGCATCAATCACTTGTTTGATTACAGTCAGTACCGCTGGAGACAGTGGGTTGTATAGGTGCGAAATCATTTCGTTACCGCGGTCGACTGCCAGCGTGTACTGGGTCAAGTCGTTGGTACCGATTGAGAAGAATGACACTTCTTTCGCCAGGTGGTGTGCGATAGCTGCAGCAGCTGGTGTTTCAACCATTACACCGATTTCGATGCTTTCGTCGAATGCCAAGCCTTCAGCACGCAGTTCTGCTTTGTACTCTTCGATTGCTGCTTTCAGGGCACGAATTTCTTCAACAGAGATAATCATCGGGAACATGATACGCAGTTTACCGTGTGCTGATGCACGCAGAATACCACGTAGCTGGTCGCGCAGAATTTCACGACGATCCAAGCTGATACGTACTGCACGCCAGCCCAGGAACGGGTTCATTTCTTTTGGTAGGTCCATGTACGGCAGGTCTTTGTCGCCGCCGATGTCCATAGTACGGATGATGACAGCTTGACCTTCCATCGCTTCCGCAACTTCTTTGTATGCCTGATACTGTTCTTCTTCAGTCGGCAGTGCGTCGCGATCCATGAACAGGAATTCAGTACGGTACAGACCAACACCTTCACCGCCGTTGCGGGTGATACCGTCACAGTCTTTCACTGTACCGATGTTGCCGCAAACTTCTACACGATGGCCGTCTAGCGTTTCTGCGTGCAGATCTTTCAGCTTCGCCAGCTCTTCTTTCTCAGCCAGGAACGCAGCTTTTACTGCTTTGGCTTCTTCAAGCTCAGCGTCAGTTGGATTAACAATGATCTTGTTGTTCATTGCATCCAGAATCAACATGTCGCCATTTTTCACTTGCGCAGTGATGTTGTTGGTACCAACGATCGCAGGCAGTTCAAGAGAGCGAGCCATGATAGATGTATGAGAGGTACGACCGCCGATATCACACACAAAGCCCAGAACGTAGTTCAGGTTGATTTGTGCAGTTTCAGAAGGAGTCAGGTCGTAAGCCACCAGAATTACTTCTTCATTGATGTCGCTAAGTGACACAATGTTGATGCCTAGAGCGTTTTTAACGAAACGAGAACCGATATCGCGGATATCCGTTGCACGTTCTTTAAGGTATTCATCGTCCAGAGACTCAAGAGCCATTGCTTGCTCTTCAATCACGGTGTGAATTGCGTTGTCTGCTGTCAGCTTTTCATCTTTGATGAGCGCTAAAATTTCTTCTTCTAGCTCTTCATCTTCAAGCAGCATGATATGGCCTTCGAAGATGGCTTCTTTTTCTTCACCAAATGTTTCAAGTGCTTTTTGCTTGATCACTTCCAGTTGCGCTGCAGACTTGTTGCGCGCGTCGTAGAAGCGCTGAACTTCAGCGTCAACTTGAGCATCAGAAATGGTGTTAGTGTTTAGGACAATTTCATCTTCTTGAAGTAGTAGTGCTTTACCAATAGCAATACCAGGAGATGCTAGGATGCCTGAAATCATAGCCTTACCTTAAATTGGTCAACTGTAAACGGGAGATAAATGGACGTCGCTAACGATAACATTTAGCGTATTCTTTGGTTTATTTCCAACAAAGCCACTTTGCGGGAGCAAAATGGCTTTGAAAGGAAGAACCGAATTAGTGAAGTTGGTCCATCAGAGCAACTAGGTGATCAACCGCTTCTTTCGCTTGAGAACCTTCTGCAGAGATAGTCACTACAGTGCCTTTAACCAGGCCAAGAGTCTGAAGCTTGAATAGGCTTTTTGCGCTAGCGCTTTTACCGTTAGAAGTCACAGTAATGTCCGCATCGAATGCTTTTGCTTCTTTAACGAACTGTGCAGCTGGACGAGTGTGAAGGCCGTTTTCTGCAGTGATTTCAACTTGCTTCTCGTACATGTTTTATACCCCAATTAATTTATTTTTTGTAAGTTTGTTAACCAGAATTAGCTTAACCGTAACCACTCGTTTCTGCTAGTTCAGTAACGGGCTTTTCGTGTCAGAACTGATACTGGTCTAAAAATAACCAATCGCCTTTGCACGCATTTGCGAACTCGAGCCATCGAATCTAATCTTGTCTGCTTCTTTATTTTGAAGCTAGAAATAAAACATGGCTGATATTACCAAAGGTGAGGCAAGGATCAACAAAAAAGCCCCTGAATGGGGCTTTTTTAAACGAAAAATTGATTTCACCACAGGTTACTGTTGGTTTTCTTTCTCTGTGAAAATGCCTGCAAACAGGGCAGTGCTCAAGTAACGTTCACCAGAGCTTGGTAGTACAGTTACAATGGTTTTTCCTTCAAATTCAGGAAGTTCTGCAAGGCGATTTGCTGCAACCACTGCTGCGCCTGATGAAATACCAGCCAGAATACCTTCCTCTTCCATCAGGCGACGAGCCATCTCAATCGCTTCGTCTGATGTCACGGTTTCTACGCGGTCAATAAGCTCTAAATCGAGGTTGCCCGGGATGAAACCTGCGCCGATACCCTGAATTTTGTGTGGCGCTGGTTTGATTTCGTCGCCAGCAAGTGCTTGGCTAATCACAGGAGATTCAGCTGGTTCTACGGCAACAGAGATGATGGCTCTGCCTTTCTCGCCTTTGATGTAGCGGCTAGTACCTGTCAATGTACCACCAGTACCAACACCAGCAACGAATACGTCTACTTGACCGTCAGTGGCTTCCCAAATTTCAGGACCTGTCGTTTTTTCGTGAATTGCAGGGTTCGCTGGGTTGTCGAACTGTTGCAGCAGCAGGTATTTTTCCGGATTGCCTGCCACAATTTCTTCTGCTTTTGAAATTGCGCCTTTCATGCCTTTCGCTGCTTCAGTCAGTACCAGGTTAGCACCCAGGGCTTTAAGTAGTTTGCGACGCTCAAGACTCATTGACTCAGGCATTGTTAGCGTTAGTTTGTAACCGCGAGCTGCTGCAACGAAGGCCAGAGCAATACCTGTGTTACCACTGGTTGGCTCAACTAGTTCGATACCTGGTTTTAGTTTGCCTTGTTTTTCAGCATCCCAAATCATGTTGGCACCGATACGGCATTTCACGCTGAAGCTTGGGTTACGTGATTCGATTTTAGCCAGTACTTTGCCCTTGCTGACTTTGTTCAGGCGAACCAGTGGTGTGTTACCAATGGTCAGAGAGTTGTCTTCGTAGATTTTGCTCATTGTGATGTTCCTTCATTACGCACGTTTTGGTATCGATATGTCGATACATTAGTGGATACCGATAGAGCATATGTGCTCGATGAAAAAGGTAAAAGGATTAAAAAGTTATAACTTATAGGTTTGAAATAGATTTCAGCAGCTTGCGCTGCTGAAATGACTATTGGTTCACATATTGCCCTCTGAATTCGTTTACCCACATGGCGGTCGCACCACAGACCGCAACAGGCATCACAAGCAGGTTGACGACCGGAATCGTTGTCAGCACAGAAACCAGCATACCAAACGTGTACGCTTTACCCTGCTTTTGTTTCAAACTGTTACGCATGTCATTAAAGGTAACTTTGTGATTATCGAATGGATAATCGCAGTACTGAATAGCCAACATCCAAGCCGTGAAAATGAACCACAAAATCGGCCCCAATGTTTGACCCAAAGCTGGGATAAGCAGCAGGATGAACAGACCAATCGCTTTTGGCAATACATACACGAGTTTGCGCCATTCGCGCGCCATAATGCGTGGCACATCTTTAACTACCGCCAGTACGCCATCGTCATTGACTTTTTTACCGGTCAGTTTTTCTTCTACTTTTTCGGCTAGCAGGCCATTGAACGGCGCAGCGATAAAGTTTGCCAGAGTGCTAAAGAAATAGGAGAACGTCGCTAGGATGGTAATCACCAGTAAAGGCCAAAGAATATAGCTGAGCCAAGATAGCCAGTCGGGGATTTGGCCCATCCAGTCATTAATCCAGCTATCAAGATGAGAAAACAGGTAGTAAAGCGCGCCACCAACCAGCAGAATGTTGGTCAGCAATGGCATCAGGACAAAACGACGAATCCCGGGAGAAACGGCGATATCGAACCCGTAAAAGAAGTAGCCTAAACCTGAGCGTTGTTGAGCTTGCATAGTATATTCCGTGCGCAATGGGCTAATTTAACGTAAGTGATTGTCTATTGTATCGAAGCGACCAAGGATTAAAAGCTTGGTAAAAATCACGCCATACGTGCAACTTCTAACATTAAGTTGTTCTAAATAGGGTAAGACTTTTGGTAGAGTATCCCGATAAGCCGATAAAACCTACCTTGGCAGACGTCACGACAAGCGTTGAAGCTCAGACATCAAAAATCGAGAAACTGAGAGTTTAAGATGCAGGAATTGCGATTCGTACTCATTATTGTTGGCGCGCTAGCGATAGCCGCTTTGCTATTTCATGGTCTATGGACCAGTAAAAAAGAAGGGAAATCTAAGTTTGGTGATAAACCACTGGGCAGAATAGATGTAGAACCAGAAGCAGACGATGTGGTTGCTTCTCGAGCGTTTGCACCGGAAGACGATTACGAAATTATTCGTAAAGACCGAAAGCAACCAGATTTCGGTCTCGATGAGTCGTCGGAAGTCGATCCCCTTATTTCCGGCTACGAAACGGTGGATACTGACGAACCAACGGTCAAAACACCTGAGCCTGAAATTGATGATGTGCCGGCGTTTTCGGCAAGCAAAGAAGAAGCGTCAGAAGCGGGCATCGTCGATGAAATGAAAATCGACGAACCAGCCGCAACCGTGGCTGAGCAACCGGCTGAGGAAGAAATGCAGGTTATCGTGCTCAATGTACATTGCGCGGGTAATGAGCCGTTTGTCGGCACTAAACTGTTTGATAGCTTGCAACAAAATGGTCTGCTGTACGGCGAAATGGATATTTTCCACCGTCACGCCGATTTGTCTGGAACGGGTAAAGTGTTGTTTAGTGTTGCGAACATGATGCATCCAGGCACGCTCAAGCACGATGACCCGGCAGAGTTCACTACAAAAGGTATTTCGTTCTTTATGACGCTGCCATGTTTTGGCGAACCAGATCAGAACTTTAAGCTGATGCTGAAAACCGCGCAGCAAGTGGCCGATGACCTTGGCGCGAATGTACTGGATGATGCCCGTAATCTGATGACGCCGGATCGTCTGGCGGCCTACAGAAAGCAGATTACCGATTTTCGCGACAGAACCGCACAAGCGTAATAAAATTGATTTAACAAAGGCTCCGTGTCGGAGCCTTTTTTCATGATTCAAGAGAAGCACGAACAATGCAAAACGTAGAGCAACGATTAACCGAACTGAAAGAAACACTGCATTACCATGCGATACGTTATTACGTAGAAGATGATCCTACCATTCCAGATGTGGAATATGACCGTCTGATGCGTGAGTTATTGGATCTGGAAGCACAGCATCCGGAATTGGTGACGCCTGATTCTCCAAGCCAGCGAGTAGGTGGTGCACCTTTGGCAGGTTTTGAACAGGTCACTCACGAAATTCCAATGCTGTCTTTGGATAACGCTTTCGATGATGATGAGCTGAACAGTTTCCATCGTCGTATGGGTGATCGTGTTCCTGCGGCCAAAGCGGCCAAATTCTGCTGTGAGCCCAAACTGGATGGCCTTGCGGTCAGCCTGTTGTATGTCGATGGCGTGTTGGTTCAAGCTGCGACCCGTGGTGATGGCACCACGGGTGAGAATATTACCGAAAACGTTCGTACCATCAAGTCGATACCCTTACGTCTGCAAGGTTCGGGGTGGCCGACACGTATTGAAGTGCGCGGTGAAGTTTTCATGCCAAAAGCCGGCTTTGAGAAAATGAACGCTGAAGCGCTCAAGAAGGGCGAAAAAGTCTTTGTGAACCCTCGTAATGCAGCTGCAGGTAGCTTGCGTCAGCTTGATTCTCGTATTACCGCGAAACGTCCTCTGGCGTTTTATGCGTATAGCGTAGGTGTGATTCAGGGCGGCACACTCGTCGATAGCCACTATGAGCGATTTCTGCAACTCAAAGGCTGGGGGCTGCCAATGAGCCCTGAGACTAAGAGGGTCGAGTCGCTGGAAGAGGTAAAAGCCTATTATCAGGACATCATGACTCGTCGTGGAGATCTGCCATATGAGATTGATGGCGTGGTGATCAAAGTTGACGATATCGTATTGCAGGAACAGCTGGGCTTTGTGGCGCGCGCGCCGCGTTGGGCGATAGCATACAAGTTCCCGGCACAGGAAGAGATGACGGTGCTGAATGATGTTGAATTTCAGGTTGGCCGCACTGGTGCTATTACGCCCGTGGCAAAACTGGAACCTGTTTTTGTCGGTGGCGTAACGGTCAGCAATGCGACACTGCACAATGCGGATGAAATCGAGCGTTTGGGCGTGAAAATCGGCGACACAGTCATTATTCGCCGCGCTGGAGACGTGATACCACAGATTGTGTCAGTGGTCAGCGAGCTGCGTCCTGAGACGGCGCGTGACATCCTCTTTCCGGCTCAGTGTCCAGTTTGCCTATCCGATGTTGAACGCGTTGAAGGCGAAGCTGTGGCGCGATGCAGCGGTGGTTTGGTGTGCCAGGCGCAGCGTAAAGAAGCGCTGAAACATTTTGTCTCGCGCAAAGCTATGGATGTCGATGGTCTAGGTGACAAAGTTATCGAACAGCTGGTGGATAAAGAGATGGTTACGACGCCAGCGGACCTGTTTAGATTGCGAGCAGGCGAGTTGACGATTCTTGAGCGCATGGGACCAAAATCTGCGCAAAACATCGTGACTGCGATCAATGCATCGAAGGAAACGACGCTACCACGTTTTCTCTATTCACTGGGAATTCGTGAAGTCGGGGAAGCAACGGCAATGAACTTAGCGCATCATTTCCTGACTCTGGATGCCATTCGTGGTGCAAGCGTTGAGCAACTGATTGAAGTTCCTGATGTCGGTACGATTGTGGCAAGTCATGTTCACGCGTTCTTTGCTCAGGAACGCAACCAGAAAGTCGTGGAAGAGTTGCTTGAACTCGGTATTCATTGGCAGGAAATTGTGCCTAAAGCGGAGGATGAGCCGCAGCCATTGGCCGGAAAAGTCGTTGTTTTGACCGGAACGTTGTCGCAATTATCTCGCAATGATGCCAAAGCCGCGTTGCAAGCATTAGGCGCAAAAGTGACGGGGAGCGTGTCTAAAAATACTGACATTCTGTTTGCTGGTGAAGCCGCTGGTTCGAAGTTAGCCAAAGCACAAGAGCTTGGTATCGAAATTCGCGGAGAACAAGATCTTATCGATATGATTCGCTGAGTTATTTGGCCATATATTGAACACCCCAGGCAGTAATGTCTGGGGTTTTTTATTGTAAAAAAATAACCTGCCAGCTACTTTCCGTTTTTGCTACCGTATCTCATTCCTGGTAAGCAGTTATCGCTTTATTTGTCATTATGGCAATTTTCCTCATGCGACGCACTTCAACAAAATCGATCTTCATATAAATTTAAATTATTGATTTAATTTAAATTTATATTTTCCATTCAAACTAAAAATAAGATTTAGATCTCGATCACTTACTTGGGTAAAGTTTGTCATGGCTCATATTTTTTTAGTCAAAAATTAAGTTCTCATTGATGTTTTAAAGGGCGAAGTTAGTCTTATCACTATGGATACACCCGGTGTATGCAGAAACTTAAGAGGATCGAACAGAGACTCTGGTAAGGAAAATTTTCTTCCCCTCGGCGGCCAACTTTGGGGGAGGGAATAACAAAACAGCTATATCTATTTTTAGGAGTTTTCCATGGACAAAATGTTTAAACGTACCCTATTAGGTGCGGCAGTGGCTATCGCTTCAACTAGCGCGTTCGCGGCGAGCGAGACAGGTCAAATTGGTGTTCTTTCTGATTTCAACGTTCAAGCATACGGTGTTGCAGCCATCTCTGTTTTCTATCAAGAAGACAGCAATGGTTACGACTATGAAAACGAATCACGCATCGGTTTCCGCGCAAGTAAAGATATGTTTGAAAACTTCAATGTTTTTATGCAGATTGAATCTGGTTACGTGGGTGAAGATGGTAAAGGTTCTACACTGGGTGCTCGCGATACTTTCCTTGGTATACAAGGTGACTGGGGTAAAGTACGTTTCGGTCGTATGTTAACGCCTCTCTATGAAGTTGTTGACTGGCCATACTCAAACCCAGGCTTAGGCCGCGTCTTTGACTGGGGTGGTGATGTTGCTGGCCACTACGATCGTAAAGGTGATATTGCTCGCTATGATTCTCCAGCTTTTGGTGGTCTGACATTTAACGTTTCTGTGGGTCGTGGCGATACAGGTACAAAAGATTCCAACCACTTCGGTGCAGCCGTTCACTATAATGCAGCCGATATTGTTACCCTTCATGCTGCGTACGAAAACAACCCTAAATTCAAGCATAGCTACAAAGATAGCACTGATGCAGATGTTTCTTATTTAGTTGATTCAACAGCGTACCTAGTAGGCTTTGAACTGCCTCTACCTGCAGGTTTTGGCCTAGCTGGCGCTTACAAATACACCGAGGGTGCATCTAAGACTGTAAATGGTCAAAAAGGTGAACAAGGCCAATATTCAATCATTGGCCAATACTGGAATGGTCCTTGGGGCTTCAAGCTGGGTTACGCAGCAAACCTAGAATCAGAAGTGAATGGTGTTAAGCAAGGTGATGAAGATGAAGTGCTATCAGCGCAGCTGATGTACGTGAAGAACGGTTTCGTCCCTTATCTTCGAGTGGGTCAGCATGATGCATACAATGCCGATGACAAAACTGCGTTTGTTCGTCTAGGTATTGAATACGGTTTCTAATCAAAACCGCTGTCTTTCTCTAATCAAAACTCAAACGCCGGCCTTGTGCCGGTGTTTGACTAAGCACACAGGAAATTATGTATGAAGCATTTTAGAACTACCTTGGTATTTTCCACAGTCTTGATGATGGTTGGATGCAGTAGTCTTGACAGTTCTAGTTCATTTGATGATGTGGCAAAGTCGGTGAAGGAAAGACATAACTATGTACAAGTTATTACTAAAGACATCACGCCTGATGCCAAAGCGATAACGGGTGCTGATATTGTAAAATCGAATTTGTACTATGTGGGTAATTTTCCGAAAACAGCTGAGACTAAAGTCAGCGAATCCTACATTGATATGAATGTTACCTATTTCAAAAACTATGACCAGTTTGATAGTGTTACCCTGGGCGGCAAACAGTACACACTGAATAACTACCGACCATTAGCAGAAACCTGCACTGAACACTGCACTGTCACACAGTGGTTCCAGTTCCCGTTGAATTCTGTTTATTTGTCTCAGTTAGGCAGTGACAACGTAGAGTTTTCGTTGTCCTCTAAAACCAACAAAAACCAAATTCAATTCTGGGTACCGAAAGCCTATTTTGACGCTGCCGAGCAGGAAGCACAGTTTGTACTCAATAATAAGCAGCCAGTAATCGCGGCTCCTCAGATCGTCAATGAGGCACCAGCCAGCAAGTCTGAGGAAATGGTGCAATATTGGTTTAACGAAGGCACCGCCGCGGATCAGAAGCAGTTTGCTGATTGGGCATTCAGTAACCGCTCTGAAGTTAAACAGGCGATGAAAACCGACAGTAAACCTCTGGAAATGATGGCTTACTGGTATGAGAAAGCTGATAAGACGCAAAAGGCGGCCATTTTATCTTGGTTGATCAGCCAAGAATAATTGCCAACTAAGATAAGAAGAGGCATGGTGTTGACCATGCCTTTTTTGTTGTTGAGAGAATGCAATAATGAACATTAGTGAAGTGGCGAAGAAAACAGGATTGACAGCAAAATCAGTCCGTCTGTATGAGGAAAAAGGTCTCATTCAGCCACCACTGCGCTCAGAGAATGGGTACCGAAACTACGGGCAGCGCCATGTGGATGATCTGTTATTGATTGCGCGCTGTAAACGTGTTGGTTTTACCCTCGATGAGTGCAAAGCGATGCTGGCACTGGCGAATGACCCTGAACGGACAAGCTCAGCGGTCAAAGAACGGGCTCAAGTTAAACTCAAACAAGTCACACAAAAGCTTCAGGAGTTAACCTTGATTAAAGATCAGCTGGAAGAGTGGATTCGTGAATGTCCGGGTGATGAAAACAGCGACTGTCCCATCATCGATGACCTTAAAGGACACTGTTGTCAGCATAAATAAAAAAGGCCTTAAGGCCTTTTTTATTATTAAGCAGCAATCAGTTGATTTTCTTGGGCTCGACTTTCAGTATCGTTCCGTCGACATCAACGACAGTCACTCGCTGACCTGCATGCAACGGTTCTTGGCACTCTGCGAGCCAAGTTGTATCGCCCAGCGCTAGGCGAAATTGGCCCGCATCGACATCGTCTCTGACAACGGCGGTTTGCCCGATGAGCTGTTTTTGCTTCTGGTTAAGTGTTCGCCCTGCGTCGCTGCGTTTGTCATTGCTCAGTTGGCGGCGCCACCATAACCAGGTGGTAATCAGAGAGAAGGCCGCAAACGCGGACCATTGTAACTGCCAGCTGACAGGAACAACCAGCAGGATGGCGCTGACGAGCAGAGCCGACACGCCTAGCCATAAGCAGTACCCGGCTGTACCCAGCAGTTCGGCTGCCAGTAATGCAAGCCCTAGCGCCAGCCAGTGCCAGTGGTTGAGTTCGAGTAACCAGTCAATCAAAGGTCCACCTTCTTCGTACCAGATTGTTTAAACATTTCAGCGATTCCCGCAACAGAGCCCATTAAGCCAGTGGCTTCGAGTGGCAACATGATGATCTTTCCGTTTTCTGCCTGGCCGATCGATTTTAACGCTTCAGTATAGCCTTGAGCGATAAAGTAGTTGACGGCCTGCATATCGCCTTTTGCGATCGCGTTGGACACCATTTCGGTTGCTTTTGCTTCGGCCTCAGCTGCACGTTCACGCGCTTCGGCTTGCAGAATTGCAGCTTGCTTTTCACCTTCGGCACGCAGGATCTCAGACTGTTTCTGACCTTCAGCTCGCAGAATTTCTGCCTGACGAACCCCTTCTGCAGCCAGAATGGATGCCCGCTTTTCACGTTCTGCTTTCATCTGCGCATTCATTGCAGAGGTCAAATCAGCTGGTGGCTGTACATCTTTGATTTCTATACGGGTGACTTTCACGCCCCAAGGATTGGTCGCTTGGTCGACAATCGATAACAGTTTAGTGTTGATCATGTCACGCTGACTGAGCATCTCGTCGAGTTCCATCGAACCCAACACCGTACGCATATTGGTCAATGTCAGGTTACGGATCGCATTCTCCAGATCATTGACTTCATAAGCGGCTTTCGCGGCGTCGATGACTTGAACAAAACACACGGCATCAATCACTACGTTCGCGTTGTCTTTACTGATCACTTCCTGCGCGGGTATATCGAGAACTCGCTCCATCATGTTGATCTTGCGTCCAATACTGTCGATAAACGGAATGATGATGTTTAGGCCAGGTTTCAGAGAGTGGGTGTAGCGCCCAAAGCGTTCAACGGTCCAGTTATTACCTTGGGGTACGGTTTTCACTGCCGATGCGATAAATGAAATCACAACGAAGACGAATACACCAATTGCGACTAATGAATCTATTGCCATGACGTTTCCTTAGATGGTTTTTATTAATGGCTAAAGTGTGAATGATAACCGCTGGAGTCACAACGTAATGTGACCGAATCTTCGTGTTGATCCAAAAAATAAGGCAGGAATAACCTGCCTTAACTGTATGATGTAACGAATAATTTTATTAATAAAGCAACGAATAAAGCTGTCTGCGATAGCGGCTGGCTGTGCTATTGCTCTGGCCAAGCGCGTTAAGGATGTCCATAAAGATCTTCTTCATATCGCCATCAAGTGTATTCAGATCGCGCTTGAGGAACGACCACAGTAGCTCAAGAGCTTCCTCGTCACGTTGCACCTGATGATATTGAGTGGCTAATTCAATCGCTACTTTTGCGTTGGAATTGTCTTGTGCAAATGTACTTTCCAGCGCCTGAATTTCCGGGCTGTCAGCCGCTTGCTCATGCAGTTCTAGGCGGGCCACCAAACTCTTGTAGTAGCCGTCCTGGTATTCCAGTGGTATGGCGGCGAGCTCAGCTTTAGCCGCTTCGAATTGCTGGGTTGCAAGGAAGCAGTCGGCTAATGCCAGCTTCGCATCACCTTTACGTTTCCATTCATCACTCAAGGACAGAAGCAGTGGCAGCGCCTGAGCCTGCTGCTGGTTTTGAACCAGAGTCAGCGCCTGTTGCAATGTTCGTTCGTCTTGGCTTGGTAAATGGCGGTCAAGCATCTCTTGAATGGCGGCAATCGGCTGCGGGCCACCCAAACCATCGACCGGCTGGCCGTTAATGAACAGCGCGATCGTAGGCAACGCCTGAATGCCAAATTGTGCTGCGATGGCTTGCTCTTCCTGACAGTTCAATTGTGCCAGTTGGAAAGCACCGTCATATTGCTGAGTAAGCTGTTGTAGCGCTGGAATAAGTTGAGCGCTTTCGTCACTCATCGGTGCCCAGAAATAGAACAGGATGGGCGTGGAGGCCGAACGTTCTATCACTTCGCGAAAGTTGTGTTGGGTTACGTCAGTAATATGAGGTGATTGCATGATGATTCCTTGTACGCTTGCGCTTTTCTAGATAAATGGGGGCGTGATTTGAAAACACAAGGTTTGGCGGAATAAGCTGCAAACACAAAAGCCGCACGACGACGGCTTTTGTATGCTCCGTAGAGCCAGCAAGCAAAGATGTTCTATAAAATCATGAAGAGTGTCAGTGCCACACCAACACTGAGCCAATTCCATTGGTTTAATGTCATAAATCTCTTATCCAATGCAACGCTAAAGAATCAGTTAAGGTGAAGTGAAATTGTTCACTTCGAGCTTCATCATGGCATCGAAATGTTACGCATTAATGACAAAATTATAATTTTACGCTGCTTTGTTCAGCAGTTTGTCCAAAGTTCGTCCTGGAAGAAGACGTTTTAACACCGCAAAGATTTTTGTTGGTGTTGTCACGCGGTAACGCAGGCGCGGACGCGGGGATTCCAGAGCATGCAGGAGTGGCGCTAGGCAAGCTTCAGCGGGAAGAACAAACGCATTGTTGGATTTGTCATTGCCTAATCTGGCCAGCTGGGCGTGATATTGCTGAGCGTGTACAGAGTTGTCGACGGGTATCCAACGCTTGAACGCCACCAGAGCATTGGCGCGAAATTGGGTTTCAATCGGGCCGGGTTCGATTAAGCTGATGTGAATGCCGCTCTCTCGCAATTCCAGCCGAAGGGTATCTGTCCAGCCTTCAAGGGCAAACTTGGATGCGTTGTACGCGCCGCGGTATTTCATCGCGGCAAAGCCCAGAATTGAGCTGTTCTGCACTATCCGTCCGTGACCTTGCTGACGAAAGTGGGGGAGCAAAGCCGTGGTCAGGGTATGCCAGCCAAAGAAGTTGGTTTCAAACTGAGCGCGCAGAGCTTCCGTTGGTAAATCTTCTAATGCTCCCGGTTGGCCGTAAGCACCATTGTTAAACACCGCATCCAGTTTATTCGCCGAGAATGTGAGAGCTTGTTCTACGCCTGCGCGAATACTTTCCTCATCACTGAGGTCGAGTTGAATGCAGGTGAGGCCTTCAGCCTTGAGACGTTCGACGTCCTTAAGATGGCGGCAGGAAGCAATCACCTGATAGCCGCGTTGGTGGAGTTGTGTGGCGGCCATGTAGCCAATGCCGGAAGAACAGCCGGTGATTAATATTGAACGAGTCATGAAATATCCAAGTCAGAATGCGATCAAGCCTGATGTTGAAGTAAATGCTTCAGGGCGGGGTCGATTCGAGAGTAAGTGAACTGAAACCCCAGTTCCGTTAGTTTTTTTGGTTTGGCGCGAATGCTGTCAAAAAGCAATTCACTGGCTTCTCCCATCAACAGGCGAATGGCCCATTGAGGGGTAGTGAGCACGTGTGGCTTTTTGAGCGTGGCAGCTAAGCTGCGGCTGAAGATCAAATTGCTGACCGGATGTGGCGCGCACAGATTGAAGGCGCCTTGAGCATGTTCCGTTTCCAGCAGAAACACGATACCCCGCACCATGTCGCACATGTGTATCCAAGGCATATACTGTTGGCCATTGCCAATTGGGCCACCAAGACCTAATCGATAGGGCGGTAACATTTTTTTCAACGCGCCACCTTCGGGGGCCAGTACAACTCCGGTGCGAAGCAGGCATACGCGGGTGCGGTCCGACTGCGCATGGAGGGCAATCTCTTCCCAGGTTTCACACACATGATGGGAAAAGCGACTCGATTTGACCTGCAGACTTTCGTCAAACGGATGATCTTGCTGATCGCCGTAATAGCCGACGGCCGAACCGCTGATTAATACGTGAGGCGGCTTTGCACTGGCATGAATCAATTCCACCAGTTTTTCGGTCAGCTTCCAGCGGCTGTCACAAATTCGCTGCTTTTGCGCACTGGTCCAACGTTTGTCGGCAATGGGTTCACCGGCGAGATTGATGACCGCATCGAACGTATTGAGATCGTGCAGCTCTTCTAAGCTTTCCAGAAAATCGAGCCTCTCATTCTGGATATGGGCCAACTTTGCTTTGGCCTGAGCGGCATTGCGGGTTAAGACGACCAAATCATGGGTCATGAGTAGTTTTATCAGCTCTCGGCCGATAAAGCCTGTACCACCAGTGATCAATATTTTCATGTCGCCTCCTTGCTTCGCTTAAGTATAGCTGCCGCTGCCTGAGGATCAGCTTAAGGGAATCTTTGCTAAGTGCCAACATTCTGTTTTTTAACCTTTGATGACTTTTTACCCACCCCGTAAAGCGTGTCACATCACGTGGATTTATCCTTTGCCATTATAAGTGTAAGGAATTGTATCGGAGCGACTATGGCTGGGGCGTTAGCATTACTCAAAGCGATGTTGGGCAGTTTGCGTGACTTGATGCCGATTGTGCTGGTGATTGCTTTTTTCCAGCTGTTTGTGTTGCAGGAGCCGCTACCGCATTTGCTGAGCGTGCTGAGTGGATTGGTGCTGGTGGTGCTCGGGCTCACTTTTTTCATCTTTGGCCTGGAAATGGGGCTGTTTCCGATCGGAGAGTCCATGGCTCAGGCTTTTGCCCGCAAAGGTAGCTTATTCTGGTTGTTAGTGTTTGCTTTTTGCCTCGGATTCGGAACCACCATTGCGGAACCCGCGCTGACCGCGGTGGCGGAAGAAGCGGCAAAAGTTGCCTCACAAGGCGGAATGATTGCAGACACCCCTCTGGCTCGGCACGATTATGCACAAGGGTTGAGGGTGACTGTGGCGGTATCGGTGGGCCTTGCGATTGTGATTGGCGTACTGAGGATCCTGAGAGGATGGCCGATTCACTACATGATTGCGTTTGGCTATGTCGGCGTGGTGATCCTGACTGCGTTTGCGCCCGAATCGATCATCGGTATTGCCTACGATTCGGGTGGTGTCACGACATCAACCATTACCGTGCCGCTGGTGACGGCATTGGGTGTCGGGTTAGCGTCTTCGATTAAAGAGCGGAATCCGATGTTGGATGGCTTTGGCTTGATCGCGTTTGCATCGCTGTTGCCGATGATGTTCGTCATGGTATTTGGCATGGTGGTGACATGATCGACGGACAAGATTTTTTCGACACGTTACTTTCCACCATTCTGGATATTGTCCCCATCGCGGTGATTATTTTCGGCTTTCAGTTTGCGGTGCTGAGAAAACCGCTGACTAATCCCGTAAAAGTGTTGATTGGTTTTGGTTACGTGATTCTTGGCTTGTCGCTGTTTTTGCTTGGTCTGGAATTGGCGCTGTTTCCACTGGGTAAAACGATGGCGCACCAGCTGACTGACCCTGAGTTTCTTGAAGAGTTCCGACTCAGCGTCGGACAGACGTTGCAGTGGGGGGATTATTACTGGGTTTATCTGTTCGCCTTTCTGATTGGTTTCAGTACCACGATAGCCGAACCCTCCTTGATAGCGGTTGCCATCAAAGCCAATCAGGTATCCGGTGGCGCGATTCAAGTGAATGGTTTACGGATAGCGGTTGCACTGGGGGTCGCGTGTGGTATTGCTCTCGGCAGTTATCGGATTGTGGTCGGTGACCCCATTCAGTACTACATCATCGCGGGCTATATCGTGGTGGTCATTCAAACGTTTTACTCGCCGAAGCTGATTGTACCACTGGCGTACGATTCTGGTGGCGTGACCACATCGACGGTCACCGTACCGATAGTGGCAGCGTTGGGGCTGGGACTGGCGTCGACGGTACCGGGACGTAATCCGATGATTGATGGCTTTGGCCTCATCGCCTTTGCGAGTTTATTCCCGATGATGTCGGTGATGGGATATGCACAAATCACTCAATGGCTTAATCAAAAAGCGAATCTAAAGGAGCAAGATGATGAGGTTTAAACTGATACTCGCCTTTGTTGAAGACAGCAAAACTGATGTCGTGCTCGACGCCGCGCGTAATGCCGGGGCGACTGGTGCAACGGTGATCAATAACGCTCGCGGAGAGGGACTGAATAAAAAGCGCACCTTCTTTGGTTTGACGTTGGAGGTGCAGAAAGACGTGGTGCTGCTGATGGTAGAAGAGCATTTGTCGCGCCACATTCTCGAGACAATTTGTGAAGTGGGCGAGTTTGATCAGGAATCCGGGCAGGGCATCGCTATTCAAATCGACATTGAGGATGCCGTGGGAGTGGCGCATCAGGTGGCAACATTAACTAAAGTGGTCGAGGACAACCTATGAATCGTGAAGACAAAATCCATGTGCGCGACGTGATGGCAAATACCTACGTGATGGTGGACGGTTTAACCACGGTTCATGAAGGGATCTGCCTCGCGAAAAAGTACGAGGTAAAAGCCTTGATCGTCAACAAACGTCACGAAGATGACGAATTTGGCATTGTGTTGATGAACGATATCGCCAAGAAAGTGTTGGCCAAAAACCGCTCACCAAAGCGTACCAACATTTACGAAATCATGACCAAGCCAGCGCTGACGGTTTCGCCGGATATGAACGTCAAATATTGCGCGCGATTGTTTGAACGATTTGGGATCAGCCGGGCGCCAGTCATTGAACATGGTAAAGTGATTGGCATGGTCAGTTACAACAATATCGTGATCAACGGCATGGCGAGAGATGACGAATAACACCATAAACCGTACAATCTCAGGGTTTAATTCGAGAGGTGTGCAATGGAATTATTTTTTGCTTCAGATCTACACGGTTCACTGCCAGCCACCGAACGCGTCTTGCTAGCGTATCAGCAATCGGGTGCCGATACGCTGGTTTTACTGGGTGATATTCTTAATCATGGGCCGAGAAACCCCATTCCAGAAGGTTACAATCCGCCAGCTGTCGCTGAGCGGCTCAATGCATTTGCTGATCGCATTATTGCGGTGCGGGGAAATTGTGACAGTGAAGTCGACCAGATGTTACTGACGTTTCCGATGATGGCGGACTACGCCTGGGTCATTCTGGAGTCTGGGCAGCGTTTGTTTCTCACTCACGGACATCTGTACAACCAGAATAAGCTACCACCCCTTAAAGAGGGGGATGTACTGGTGCACGGACACACCCATGTGCCGGTAGCGGAAAAACAACCACATAACTACCTGTTTAATCCGGGATCCGTGACTTTTCCCCGTAATGGTTTTGCCGCCAGTTTTGGCCGTTTTCGTCACGGTATCATTGAGGTGTGCAGCTTTGATGGCGATGTCATTGCTCAAACCGATACTCGCGCGTAAAGACAATTAAGGGCACCGATGGGTGCCCTTAAAATATTCATTGCTTACTTTCGGTCTGAGTGACCAAGGTCGCGTTCGGGATCAATCAAATCGCGCACGCGTTGTTTGAGTTCTTTAGCCTCTGGAAAGCCACCGTCCTGTTTTCGTTCCCAGATTTGCACGCCGTTGCAGAAGATTTCGAATCGACCGCCAGTATCGGGATGCAAACTCACGGTTTCAATTTCTTCACTGAAAGTGTGCAGCAATTCCTGCGTGAGCCAGGTTGAACGCAACATCCAGTTGCATTGGCGGCAGTAGTAGATATCAATCTTAGCTTTATCCATGATGTCCTTCTCGTCAGTTTGCGAGCGAAAAATTCAAGCTGGATTGCTCGCAAACATCATTTCTTTGCGGTTAACCGTTACTAAACAGCACCGTCGAACCGTGATTCAGGCTGGTGAGTAGCAGCGTTTTCTCGTTCACAATGTCAATGCGACGGCTCTGTTCTGAATCCATCTTAAACAGTTGGGTGATCAGGTCGAGTTGCTGTGGCGTGAAGTCTTTGCTTTGCGTTGATGAAACGTCTTTAAATTCAGTGGGTGATACCAGCAGATAATTATCACTGACGTCCCAGTCGCCCGATTCGGAAATATTGATCACGTCCTCCGGCACCGTCTTATCAACCGCATACAGCTTGACGATCGATACTCGAACGTAAGTGCCGTTCGGCAGGTATTTGACGTTGGAAGTCATGTCCACGCGGCGTAGAGGACCGACCGAATCGTTCTGCTGCTTATTGCCAATCAGGGTGACCATTTTGGATTGCCACTCTCGCGAGGTCAGAACCTGTTCGATTTTAAGATCGCTGCCCCAGTAGAACCAAGCACTGAACGCAGCAGAGATAAACAGCAGGAAAGAGGCGAATTTACGGTTCATGGTATGACTCTTCATTGGCAAATCTTACTCACATCTTCTTGGTTAGCGAAGATTCTCAAGGTGATGTTTTCGCCTGAGAACTGAGGCGTGTGAATGTAATTCAACACCAGTTGGTTACTGTGTCCGCCCGTTGCAATGACTTCTTTGGGGGCCAGTTCGCCAGTGTGCATTTCACCATATTTTCTTACGCAGCTTTCAATCAGCGGCAGCCACGACGTGAGATCCGGGTGATTGATTGGCGTACTGACAGTCACATCGTTAAACACTGCCAAGCGTCGAAATTTAGACTGCGAAGGCGTCGTAAACAAAATGACACAAATAGGCAGTATAACGGCAACCAACAGAATCAATTTGGTGAACAGATCCATTCGTGGTTTTGGTGCCGCAGGTGTCGAGTCTACAGAAGGCGACGTCTGAGTAATAACTGCTTCAGAAACAGCAGCTTGACTGGAAAGTTCTGAAGAAGATACGGCAATTGAGTAAGACTCATCTGACAGCTCAATGGCATCAGGATCTTTACTCGCATCGGGCTGAACGCTTTCGACGGTCGCGATCAACTGATAACCACGTTTTGGAACCGTTTTCACAAACTGAGGCGACTTGGTCGAGTCTTTCAGCATTTTACGTAGGGTTGAGATGGCTTGAGTCAGGCTGGAGTCGTCGACTTCAAAACCTTGTTCACGCCAAACGAAATCGTGAAGTTCGTTGCGGGTGATTACTTCATTAGGGCGTTGAGAAAGCATTAACAGAATACGGCTTTCATTACTTCCAAGACGAACATTCTCGTTATCAGTGTCTTTGTCTACTAGCGAATTGCTCGTTGGGTCGAAAGTAAATCTATCAGCAAGAATGAACTTTGTGCCTGTGTTACTCATCGATATCTTCTTTTTAATTAGTATTAGAGCTTGGACTATCAACTACCCAGATTGTCTTCCTTGTTAACAAATTAAAATACGACTTTTGAACTGACGGGCTTTTATCTTCCTTGATAAAAATACGGATAGAGGATAATCAAAAAAAACACAAAAAACAGTGTTTTTATGGTTTTTGACCTTGAATTTACATTCGTAATCCACATGTTAATACCAAATCGATGTTCCTCATACCCCTTTTGTTCTCTGACATGGGGAACCGAAATGATGCTATGGAGTTAATATGAGCGAAACTGCAATGACAAACAAAGAAACTCGTGGTTTTCAATCTGAAGTTAAGCAACTACTTCATCTGATGATTCACTCTTTGTATTCCAACAAAGAGATCTTCCTGCGAGAGCTGATTTCCAACGCTTCCGACGCGGCAGATAAGTTACGTTTTCAAGCCCTGTCAAAACCGGAACTGTATGACGGTGACGCAGACTTGGGTGTAAAGCTGTCGTTTGATACGGACGCCAATACCATCACTATCTCTGATAACGGTATTGGTATGAGTCGTGAAGACGTCATTGAACATTTGGGTACCATTGCCAAGTCAGGTACGGCTGAATTTTTCTCAAAATTATCTGAAGAACAGTCAAAAGATTCGCAGCTGATCGGTCAGTTTGGTGTAGGTTTCTACTCCGCATTCATCGTGGCCGACGCGGTCACTGTCCGCACACGTGCCGCTGGTTTAACGGCTGATGAAGGCGTGCAATGGTACTCCAAAGGTGAAGGTGAGTACACCGTTGAAACGATTACCAAGGCCAATCGTGGTACCGATATCATTCTTCATCTGCGTGATGAAGGAAAAGAGTTTCTGTCCGAATGGCGTCTGCGCGATGTGATTTCTAAGTACTCTGATCACATTGGGATACCGGTTTATATTCAGTCAAATGTACTGGATGACGACGGTAAAGAGAGTGGCGAGACCAAGTGGGAACAGATCAACAAAGCGCAAGCGCTGTGGACTCGTTCCAAATCAGAAATCAGTGACGAAGAGTACCAAGAGTTCTACAAACACGTCTCTCACGACTTCGCTGAACCGCTGGCTTGGAGCCACAACAAGGTTGAAGGTAAAAACGATTACACCAGCTTGTTGTACATTCCGGCGAAAGCGCCGTGGGATATGTACAACCGTGATCATAAACATGGCTTGAAACTTTACGTGCAGCGCGTATTCATCATGGATGACGCTGAGCAGTTCATGCCTTCTTACCTGCGTTTCGTACGTGGCCTGATTGACTCGAACGATTTACCGCTCAACGTGTCGCGTGAGATCTTGCAAGACAACAAAATCACGCAATCGCTGCGCAACGCTTGTACCAAACGAGTTCTGACCATGCTGGAGCGTATGGCCTCGAACGATGAAGAGAAATACCTCAGCTTCTGGAAAGAGTTCGGTCTGGTACTGAAAGAGGGCCCGGCGGAAGACTTCGCCAACCGCGAGAAAGTGGCTGGTCTGCTGCGCTTTGCATCGACACATAACGATGCGGCTGAACAAAGTGTCGGATTGAATGCCTATGTTGAACGCATGAAAGAAGGCCAGGACAAGATTTACTATCTGACTGCCGACAGTTATGCCGCAGCGAAAAACAGCCCTCACTTAGAGCAGTTTAAAGCCAAAGGCATTGAAGTGATCCTGATGTACGATCGCATCGATGAGTGGCTGATGAACTACTTGACCGAGTTTGATGGCAAACATTTCCAGTCCATCACCAAAGCGGGCTTGGATCTGAGCAAGTTTGAAGACGAAGCGGAAAAAGAGAAACACAAAGAAACCGAACAGGAATTTAAATCCGTTGTTGAACGTGTGAAAGAGTATCTCGGCGAGCGGGTTAAAGACGTGCGTACCACGTTCAAGTTGGCATCGACACCTGCGGTGGTGGTCACTGATGACTTTGAAATGGGGACTCAGATGGCCAAACTGTTGGCTGCCGCTGGTCAGGCGGTTCCGGAAGTGAAATACATTCTGGAGATCAACCCAGAACATGCGATGGTGAAACGCATGGCTGATGAACCAGACCAGCAAGCGTTTGGCCGTTGGGTTGAGGTCCTACTGGGGCAAGCGATGCTGGCTGAACGAGGCTCAATGGAAGACCCGTCGCAGTTTGTTACCGCGATCAACCAGCTTTTGACTAAGGTGGAATAATTCCGTGAAAAAGCTCGCCTTGTGCGAGCTTTTTTCTTGAAGCATGAACGACGTGGTGTGAAGTTGCGCGCCCTTTCATGCAAACGCAGAGAAATTTCACTCAGGTTGGCATTCTTTAGTCTTAGACTCGTCAGACAATCGTTTTTCTGTGATAGAATCGCAAACTTGAATGTCACTACCAACACGTGTATTTTGCACGCCAGTTTGCTTGAGCAGACTGTATTGGTCTCCTTATACCGAAACTTACCGTCTCGAAACAGAGGGAACTGTGAGCTTCGGTATAAATATCATTTCTTAAGAGGATTAAACATGCGCATCATTCTTCTAGGTGCTCCAGGTGCAGGTAAAGGCACACAAGCTCAATTCATCATGGAGAAATACGGTATTCCACAAATCTCTACTGGTGACATGCTGCGTGCGGCGATCAAAGCGGGTACAGAGCTTGGCAAACAAGCAAAAGCTGTTATCGACGCAGGTCAGCTAGTTTCTGATGAAATCATTCTGGGCCTGATCAAAGAGCGTATTGCTGAAGAAGATTGCAAACAGGGTTTCCTACTGGATGGCTTCCCACGCACGATCCCACAAGCAGACGGCCTGAAAGAGATGGGCGTAAACGTGGATTACGTGATTGAATTCGACGTTGCTGATGATGTTATCGTTGAGCGTATGGCGGGCCGTCGTGCTCACCTGGCTTCTGGTCGTACTTACCACGTTGTTTACAACCCACCAAAAGTGGAAGGTAAAGACGACGTAACGGGTGAAGATCTGGTTGTTCGTGATGACGACAAAGAAGAAACCGTTCGTGCACGTCTGGACGTATACCACACTCAAACAGCACCACTGATCGAATACTACGGTAAAGAAGCGGCGGCGGGTAACACGACTTACCTGAAGTTTGACGGCACCAAGCAGGTTGCTGAAGTGAGTGCTGATATCGAGAAGGCATTAGCATAATAGATAATACCTATTATCAAAATTTTTAAGAATTTTGTTATAGTTAAGCGGCCGTAAGGTCGCTTTTTTTATGAACTTTTTCCGCGGATTTCGCGTACAACGACCGTGTTTTGCCTTGGTGGCAGACAATGTCTTACGCTCTGCGTGCTCAAGCCGCAGCTAAAAACAACTCGACAGGAAGCTATGCAAAAAAACAAAAAATACGGTGTCTTGTTAGCCAATCTTGGCACCCCGGAAGCGCCGACTGCGCCTGCTGTTAAACGGTTTCTCGGTGAATTTCTCCATGATCATCGCGTGGTAGATATGAGTCGTTGGCTGTGGTGCCCGATTTTGCACGGTATCATTCTGCCTATTCGCTCGCCTAAAGTTGCCAAGCTTTATCAAAGCATCTGGATGGAGGAGGGATCGCCGCTGATGGTCTACTCCAAGCGCCAGCAAGCGGGTCTGAAACAACTGCTAAACGTGCCCGTCGAACTGGGTATGACTTACGGTGCACCAAGCTTGCAAAGTGGGGTAGAACGTCTGCAACAACAAGGGGTGGAATCCATCATTGTGTTGCCGCTCTATCCACAGTATTCCGGTACCACCACAGCTGCCGTGTTTGATGGTCTGGCGAAGGCAATGAAGAAGGTCTCGTTGGTACCAGAGCTGCATTTTGTGCGTGACTATCATAATCATCCGCTTTACATCCGTGCATTGGCAGAAAAGGTGCGCCAGTCGTGGGAGGAAAATGGTCAGGGAGACCTGTTGGTTTGTTCTTATCACGGTATCCCTAAACGTTATGCGGACAATGGTGACATCTATCCGCTGCACTGTGCTGAAACCACCCGATTGTTGGCTGCAGAGTTAGGGCTGGCGGATGATAAAGTTATGATGACTTACCAGTCTCAGTTCGGGAAGGAAGAGTGGTTACAACCTTATACGGATAAAACGATGGAAGCCTTACCCGCCAAGGGGATCAAAAAACTGGATATTCTCTGCCCAGCATTTTCGGTGGATTGTCTGGAAACTCTCGAAGAAATCTCTGAACAAAATCAGGAGATTTTCCTGCATGCAGGCGGAGAAGCTTTCCACTACATCGAGTGTCTTAACGCTTCAGCCAGCCATATTCAGATGATGGCTAAGCTGGTGGAAGAAATGATCTAGAGCGCTAACTTCAAGTAAAACCCGTCGTGAAAATCGATACGAATAAAAAAGCCTCAGCAGTTGCTGAGGCTTTTTAGCAAGATAAGAGGCTTATCAGCGAGATTACGCTTGCGCTGTTTCCAGAGCAGTTTCGTTTTCACCGCGGCAGATTTTCGCCAGCTTTGGTGCAATCAGGAAAGTAATCACAGTGATTGCAGCCGTTGCGTAACCAATCTTACCGAACACGTCGCCATAAATAGCCAAAGACTCAGTTGATGACGCAATGTGCGAAGGTACTGATGTCAGACTTGCTACCCAACCCGCGATCACAGCAGCGGTTGCTGAGGTCAGGAACCACATGCCCATCGCAAACCCCATCATACGTTGTGGGACCAATTGAGCGACCATAGCCAGACCTAAACCGGAAACCAGTAGTTCGCCAATAGATTGGAATGCGTAGCACAGGATCAACCAGTTCGAACTGATGATGCCATCTGTATTGGCAAAGTTAGCTCCCCAAGACAGGATTAGGAATGACAGCGCACACAAGCCCATACCGATAGCGAATTTGAATGGCATTGCCAGACGGTCACCCAGTTTGCCGTATATCATCGCAAGTACCGGGCTGGCCAGCATGATCCAGAATGGGTTCAGTGCCTGGAATTGCTCTGGTTCAACATTAAAGCCGAGAATATCGTGGCTTACGTTGTGAATCGCAAAGAAGTTCAGTGATGTTGGCATCTGGAAGTAGAGTACGAAAAACACAATACCTTGCAGCATCAATACAAATGCAACCAGCATTTTCTGGCGTTCTAGACCTGTGATAGAGAACGCTTCCTTAAAGTAGAAGCTAACGATGGTCAGGCCAGCAATAACCAGGATGCCGTGTGCCAGCGATAGGTTTTGTAGGAGGTAACTACATACAAAGCTTGCGATGATTGAGCCGATGATTACTGCCAGCAAGTAGCTTTTGTTCACTGGTTTCAGGTCAGCCGGAGAGCCGACACTTTTCAGCATACCTTGGCAAATGATGAAGTTGACGGCTGTGATTGCCAGACCAATGGCACTCACACCAAATGCCAGGCCGTAACCTGCACGTTCTGCCACGATTGGAGTGATGATCATCGAGAAGAATGAACCCAAGTTGATCGCCATGTAATACATGGTGAAGGCGCCATCGAGACGAGGGTCGTTTTCAGGATAAACTTTGGCCAGCAGACTTGAAGGGTTCGCTTTGAACAGGCCGTTACCAACAGTGATAAAGCCCATTGCGATGTAAATCAGAGTTTCGCCGCCGAAATGGTCTTTGGTGGTCGACATACCCAGTAAGACGTAACCGATCATCAGAATAATGGCACCCAGCGTGATTGCTCGTTTGGTACCAATCACTTTATCGCCGATCCAGCCACCCGCCGCTACGAAGCCATAAACTAAAGCGGAAAATGCACCGAAGAGGACAAATGATGATGACTCATTCATACCCAGAATTTTTACTAGGTAAACGGTCAGGATGGCTTGCATCCCGTAAAAACCGAAACGTTCCCAGAATTCGATAGAAAAAATCAGATAGAATGATTTAGGTTGCTTGAATATATTCAAGTCAGACATAAAGAGCTTCCTGTAATCAACCTTATCTTGGCGACTCCACGCGTCTTTAGTTCGAGATAAACAAGGAGTGCCTATTAAGATAGAGGTGTATGTTATAAATTCTCGTTAAGAGTATTATTTTGGTTAATGTAATGCATTGAAGTTTTTTATTTGGCAGTTACGTATACATCCAAGATGATAAAGCTGCAATAGCGTCATTTGGTTGTTTTATGAACTGTTTTATCTAACTGATTGAAATGCAAAGTGTTACGCGTAGATGATGAAGTTAACTTTTTGTGAAATCTAAAATTTCATATTTGGTTACACTTTGCTTTTACGATGTTACAAATTCATATATTGGTATTAAGTAGTGATTTTCGGCTAAAAATCGCGACCAATTGGAAAAAGAGTTGATAAGAAATGAAACGTTGGTATTTGCTGTACTGTAAACGAGGTGAACAATTAAGAGCAAAAATGCACCTTGAAAATCAGGGAGTAGAGTGTTTTTACCCAGAGATCGAAGTGGAGAAGATTCGTCGTGGCAAGCGTCAGACGGTTAAAGAGCCGCTGTTTCCATCTTATATGTTTGTGCGGTTTGACTTTAATGTTGGGCCGAGTTTTACAACTGTCCGCTCAACTCGTGGCGTCTCCGATTTCATTCGCTTCGGCTCTGAACCCAAAGAGCTGCAAGGCGATCTGATTTATGACCTTAAGCAGTTAGAGTCTTCGTCGAAGAGTGAAACACCGAGTGTTGAGCTGCCAAAACCAGGTCAAGAAATCGAAGTGAAAGGTGGGCAATTCTGTGGCTTGAAGGCAATTTATCAGGAACCGGATGGTGAAACCCGTTCTATCATGCTGGTCAAAATGATTAGCCAGCCTGTCGCTTTGAGTATCGATAACAAACATCTCGATTTTAAAAAGTAGCGGGCAGTTGTTGGTATTTGACAAATGATTGAACGAAAAAAGGCGCTCAAGGCGCCTTTTTATTCTTAGTATGCTTCGTTGTGGACGGCTTTCACTGCTCGACCTGATGGGTCGATACAGTTTTTGAAAGATTCATCCCACTCGATTGCTTTTGCCGATGAACACGCGACTGAAGGGCCTCCTGGTACACAGCGCGCCGCTGATTCCAGTGGGAACAATTCTTCAAAAATTTCGCGGTACACGTAACCTTCTTTGGTGGTTGGCGTGTTGTAAGGGAAGCGGAATTTCGCTGTTTCCATCTGTTGATCAGTCACTTTCGCTTCTGCCGTGGCTTTTAGAGTATCAATCCAGTTGTAGCCTACGCCATCAGAGAACTGCTCTTTCTGACGCCACGCGATGGAATCTGGTAGATAGTGTTGGAAGCATTCACGCAGAATGTGTTTTTCCATTTTTCCGTTGCCACACATTTTGTCTGCTGGGTTCAGGCGCATTGCAACGTCGATGAACTCTTTATCCAGGAATGGCACACGACCTTCCACCCCCCAGGCCGCCAGAGATTTGTTTGCACGGGCGCAGTCAAACATATTCAGAGCCAGCAGTTTACGCACTGTCTCTTCGTGGAACTCTTTCGCGTTTGGTGCTTTGTGGAAGTATAGGTAACCACCGAAGATTTCGTCTGCACCTTCACCGGAGAGTACCATTTTGATCCCCATAGCTTTGATCTTGCGGCCCATCAGGAACATTGGCGTAGACGCACGGATTGTCGTTACATCATAGGTTTCGATGTGGTAGATCACGTCGCGAATCGCATCCAGACCTTCCTGAACGGTGTACGTCATTTCATGGTGAACCGTGCCTAGTTTATCTGCGACTTCACGCGCGGCCTTCAGGTCAGGCGCGCCTTCAAGACCGATAGCAAACGAGTGCAGTTGTGGCCACCATGCTGCGGATTTCTCATCATCTTCGATACGCATTGCCGCAAAACGTTTTGCGATTGCTGATGTGATCGATGAGTCTAGGCCACCAGATAACAGTACGCCGTAAGGTACGTCGGTCATCAGCTGACGTTTTACCGCATCTTCCAACGCCTTGGTCAGTTCTTCTTTACTGCTGACGTTGTCTTTGACTGCGTCAAATTCGTTCCAATCACGGGTGTAGTAGCGTTTGGGTTCCGCATCTTTTGAGCTGTATGAACAGCCTGGAGGAAATTCGCTGATGGTTTTACATACTGGAACCAGAGCCTTCATTTCTGAAGCCACATAGTAGTTGCCGTGTTCATCGTGACCTTGGTACAGTGGAATGATACCGATGTGGTCGCGACCAACCAGATACTCGTCTTTTTCTTCGTCGTACAGAACGAAAGCAAAGATACCGTTTAGCTCTTCCAGCAAGTCTGCGCCTTTATCCTGATACAGGGCCAGAATCACTTCACAGTCAGAATCGGTCTGAAATTCATACTTACCCGCGTAGCGGGCACGGATTTCTTTGTGGTTGTAGATCTCGCCGTTCACTGCAAGGATAAGTTTTCTATCTGGGCTATAAAGAGGTTGCGCGCCACTATTCAGGCCTACGATGGCCAGACGTTCATGAGCAAGAATTGCGCGGTCTGATGCGTAGATACCTGACCAGTCCGGGCCACGGTGACGAAGTTTTTTAGACATTTCCAAAGCCACAGGGCGAAGTGTGGCGGCGTCACTTTTAATGTCTAAAATACCGAAGATAGAACACATACAACTTTCCTTAATTAGACGACTTTGAATCAGATGACTTCAATTTGCCACTTTGATTAAAAAAGGCAACCCATAAGTATTAAAAAGTTTAAAGAAAAGTCCTTGTGGTGAATTTTATTTAATTTATAAACTAAATTGGTGAATGACGTTTAGTTTTTGGTGAAAAAGACAGCAAAACAGATGAAAAAAAGGAGCTTAAGCTCCTTTTTTCTTAATTATCAATAGCGGATGAATGTTGGTTTTAACTGTTCGCATACGTGGCGAGCAAAGCCAGTACCTGCCTCACTGTAGATGTTGAACGCAGCGTGCGCTCCTTCTTCGATCAGATTTTCCATTTGGTCAGGATACTCGGCAATCGCTGCTATCTGACCTTTAAAATAGCGTTTTTTAAGCAGTGAAAGTGCAATCTGGTTTGCCTGATGATGAGGCATTGCCAATAACACCATTTTCACCTGACCTGTATCCAGAATTCGTTCCCAAAAATCAGGGTCAGTCGCATCGCCGCTAATGACGTTGCGCCCCTCTTCACGATGTCCCTGAGCCGCGTCTTCGCGCAGTTCCACACCGAGAGATATCGGTCCATATCGGTGATGTAGCTCTTCATAAGCACCAGTACCGATACGCCCCATACCGAGAATCAATACCTGTGCCTTACCTGGATTGATCAGCTTGTCGCGTTGATGGAGCTCATCAGGAAGATACTCATGAAACCAATGCGAAGAACGCTGATAAATTGCGTGGCCTTTACGTCCGAGTGGGGCTGCCAGAATAAACGACAGCGAGACAGAGATCGCCAGTGCGACCAGAATGTCGCCGGGTAACCACCCCATCTTAAACGCCAGTCCGCCGACAATCAGACCAAACTCACTGAAGTTAAACAGTGACAGGGAGGCCAAGAGCGAGGTTCGCACTCTGAAATGGAACTTGTTGATCACCCAGAAGTACAACGCCCCTTTGATCGGTAGCAGAATGAGGAGCAATAGCGCCAGCACGAAGCCAGTCGGTGTTGGCTCTTCAGACAAACCGATATTGAGGAAGAAGCAAACCAGAAACAGCTCCTTGAGATTGAACAAGGCTTTGGACAATTCGGACGCTTTGCGATGTTTGGCAAGCATTAGGCCGAGAATCAACGCCCCTAAGTCAGGTTTCATACCTACCAGTTCGAATGATCCCGCGCCCACCACGAGGGCAAGGAAAATACCGAGCAGGATCAGCATTTCGCCGTGGCCTACCCAATCAAGAAGCTCGAATAACAACGGGCGAAGGAATGGCAGAATGAATAATCCGACCGCGTACCATTCAGGCAATTTTCCCGTCGAAGCGGTGAGGAATATGACGGCAAAAATATCCTGCATGACCAGAATACCTATCGCTAGCGTGCCATAGGTTGAATTCATTTCTCCCTTTTCTTGCAACGACTTTACTGCAAATACGGTGCTGGAGAAGGAAAGTGCAAAGCCGAGCAATAGTAAACTGCTGAAAGGAACAGAACTCAGGCTATCGAGGCCAAGGAACTTAAACGCAACTAGAGCGAGTGTAAAGACCGCAGTTGAAACGATATTGTGAATCGTTGCACCCGCCCATATCTCTTTTTCGAGCAGCGTTTTGATGTCCAGTTTTAAGCCGATAGTGAACAACATCAGCGTCACACCGAGATCTGCGAGCATCGAGATCGTTTCGTTAGACTCGAAGCCGTAAAGTTTCAGTCCGAAACCAGCAATCAGGAATCCGACCAACGGAGGTAAATGAAGTTTGAGCGCAACGAAGCCAACGATGAACGCAGCAGATATAAAAATCAGATCCATAATGTTTCTTATATTTTTGTAATAAAAAGGGCCGTATCTTCATAGAGATACGGCCCAATATTATAGAACAATCGCCTGATTAATCTTCAAGCAATTTTTGTAACAGGACTCCATTCAGCATGGCGCGTTTTATCATTGCAAACGCGCTGATGGTTGGCTGCTTGTCGATTTGCGATGTTACGATCGGCAAATGGCGATGGAATGTTTTCAGCGACTGATTTTCCACATTGCGCAAAATGGCCGGAAAGATGATGTCCGGAGAATCGGTAATCTGGCCGGCAATGACAATTTTCTGAGGGTTGAACAGGTTAATTGTAATCGCAATTGCTTTACCCAGTTGGTTGCCGACACGAACTAAAGCTTGCTTGGCCAACTCATCGCCGTCATTAGCATGCTGACAAATATCTTCAATAGTGATGGCTTTCAGTTCGGATAAGCTCGATTCGTAACCTTGAGCGATGAGTTTCTTTACGCGTGAAACGATAGCTGGGTTGGTTGCCACGGTCTCAAGGCAGCCAAAATTACCACACTGACACTGTTCACCAAGTGGATCGATCTGAATGTGACCAATCTCCCCAACGTTGCGATTGGACCCAAGAAACACCTGGCCGTTCACAATAATCCCTGCGCCAGTACCGCGATGGACGCTGACCAGAATCGAGTCCTGACAATCTTGGCTGGCACCAAAATAATGCTCGGCTAACGCCATTCCACGTACGTCGTTGCCGACAAAACATTCAACATGAAATTGTTCACGAATAATGTCGCCTAATGCCAGTGCGTCCACATCGACGTTTGGAATGTATTCCACAACACCAGTTTCAGGGTTGACCAGACCAGGCAATGCGATACCAATAGCAATCAACTGGTCGATAAGCTGGCTTTGCTGGGCAATGAAATCTTTGAGGTGACTAACCAGGCCTTCGATAAGCTGAGGCTGGTTAGTGTAGTGAAACTCATAGGAAGCAAACGCCAGCTCTTTTCCACCAAGATTGAAAAGGCTGAGTTGAATGTAATCGCGGCCAAGACGCACAGCGACCGAATGAAAAGGTTCAACTTCCGTGGTCAGAGAGATGGCTCTGCGGCCCCCTGTGGAAGCTTGTTGGGCGACCTCTTTGATGAGGCCGCGTTCAAGAAGTTGGCGGGTAATTTTAGTCACACTGGCCGGAGCGAGCTGACTTACATCGGCAACCTGGATTCGAGAAATTGGCCCCTGTTGGTCAATTAATCGATAAACCGCAGCGCTATTTAGCTGCTTAACTAGATCTACGTTACCTATTTGTCCGCCATTCATTATTACTTTTGCTCGTATTGTCCGTTAACCACAGTCGCTTTCACGTTGAAGTTACGGTCAAAAACCGTGAGGTTGGCGATCATGCCTTTTTTGACACGACCCAGTTTATGAGCAACCCCAATTGCTTTTGCTGGATACAAAGTAGCCATCCGTAGAGCTTCATCTAAAGCGATGCCGACATGCTCAACCGTGTTTTGAACTGCTTCAATCATGGTAAGGGCTGAGCCGCCAAGCGTGCCATTTTCATCAACACACTTGCCATCTCGGTAATATACTTTCTTACCGACAAAAATAAAGTAATCCATTTCAGCGCCTGCAGGAGCTGTGGCATCGGTCACTAATACGAGCTTTTCGCCCTTAATTTTGTGCGCAATTCGAATGTTGGCGTAATCAACATGGAAACCGTCTGCGATGACGCCAGTGTAAACATCCGGAGTATCGTAAATGGCACCAACAACTCCCGGTTCACGACCGGCCATCGGGGTCATTGCATTGAACAGGTGAGTGGCAAATGTAATACCAGCTTCGAAGCCTTGACGGGCTTCTGCATAAGTGGCGTTGGTGTGACCGATGGAAACGACAATACCAGCTTTAGCGAGCTTCTCAATGTGCTCCGCTTTATTGTTTTCTGGTGCCAACGTGACTTTAGTTACCACGTCGCTGTTGTCACAGATGAAGTCGATCATGGCATCATCAGAGGTGCGGATAAAGTCGACGCAGTGAATGCCTTTCTTCATGACATTCAGATAAGGACCTTCCAAGTGCAAACCCAGAGAATGATTCTGGTACTTTTGCTGATATTCACGCTGGGCAGCGACAGCTTGTCGCATGTTTTCATCAGACGAAGTAATCAACGTAGGCAAAAAGCTAGTACAACCAGACTTTAAGTTGGCCTCGTGCATGATGTGGATGGTTTCAGCTGTTATTTCATCGTTGAACATAACACCGCCACAGCCATTCAACTGGACATCGATAAAGCCTGGGCTCACGTTTGCGCCATTAAGATCAACGGTTTTGAGATTTTCAGGCAGTTGCTCGATGGGACATACGGCTTGAATTAAGTCGCCATCCACAATGACAGCATGTTCGGTCAACACGTCGTTACCTGTGTAGATTTTGCAGTTAGTTAGCGCGTACATATCAGCTAATCCTTATCTATCGAGATTTTATCAATTTATTTGGCGACATCAGGTCAGCGAAGGCGTGCAGGGCAAAACTTTCTTTGCTGACTTCAATTAGGTCGCGAATTATCTTTGGGGCAAACGGCCACAAATATCGTGGCTAAAAATAAGTACTAAACAGCGTTACTACTCAAGGACTTTGTAAGTCGTGGTCACACTCAGTGTTGCCGCTAAGTATAGCCTAATATCCTCGTCGTTAGCGTAACAAACCACGAGATAGTATCGTTATTTTTATGTTTTTTTATATTGTAAAATAAGTTTTATGATCTCGCTAGCAAAATAGTCGAATTTTGACCATTTCTGGTGATTATGATCACAATTGATAAGGTTTTAATTTGCGGAGCAAAATTAATGTCATACACTGACTATGACTAAATTGAGCGACTAAAATAAGTCGCCCGGTCCAAATATACCAAAATCCTATAGGGGGAACTTAAGGTGAATATTCTTGGATATTTTCAAAAAGTAGGTAAGGCCCTGATGGTGCCTGTTGCTACTTTACCAGCCGCGGCCATTCTTATGGGTGTCGGCTACTGGATTGACCCGAACGGTTGGGGTGCAAACTCCGCACTAGCAGGGTTCCTAATCAAAGCTGGTGCTGCGATCATCGACAACATGTCATGGCTGTTTGCGGTAGGTGTTGCGTACGGTATGTCGAAAGACAAAGACGGTGCAGCAGCTCTGGCTGGTCTGGTTTGTATGTACGTTGTAACCACTCTGCTTTCGCCAGGTGCAGTTGCTCAAATTCAGGGCATTGACCCTGCGACAGTGCCAGCAGCGTTTAGCAAAATTCAAAACCAGTTTGTGGGTATCCTCGTGGGTATCATCTCAGCTGAAATCTACAACCGTTACTCTTCAGTAGAACTGCACAAAGCTCTGGCGTTCTTCTCTGGTAAACGTTTGGTCCCAATTTTGACCTCCTTTGTTGGTATCGTCCTGTCTTTTGTTTTGATGTACATCTGGCCAGCAATTTACGGCGGTCTGGTGCATTTCGGTGAATCAATCCAAGGCATGGGTGCGACGGGCGCAGGTATTTACGCTTTCTTCAACCGCTTACTTATCCCTGTAGGTCTACACCACGCTTTGAACTCAGTATTCTGGTTTGACGTTGCTGGTATTAATGATATCCCTAACTTCCTAGGCGGCGCGAAATCTATTGCTGAAGGCACGGCTGTCCCTGGTGTAACGGGTATGTACCAAGCTGGTTTCTTCCCTATCATGATGTTTGGTCTGCCTGGCGCTGCGCTGGCGATTTACCACACCTCTACAGCGAAGAACAAAGAGAAAGTCGCAGGTATCATGATCGCCGCAGCATTTGCCTCATTCTTCACTGGTGTAACTGAGCCTCTAGAATTCTCGTTCATGTTTCTGGCTCCACTGCTGTACGTACTGCACGCGCTGCTAACTGGTATCTCAGTGTTTATCGCGGCATCAATGCACTGGATTGCAGGCTTCGGCTTCTCTGCGGGTCTGGTGGATATGGTTCTCTCTTCTCGTAACCCACTGGCTGTGAACTGGTACATGCTGATTGTTCAAGGCTTGGTATTCTTCACCCTTTACTACGTGGTATTCCGCACCGTTATCGTGAAATTCGGTCTGAAAACTCCAGGTCGTGAAGATGAAGATGAAACTGTTGCAGTTTCTAAAGGTTCAACAGAGACTTCAGAACTGGCGAAACAGTACCTGAAAGTTCTGGGTGGTCACGAAAACCTATCTAACATTGATGCGTGTATCACTCGTCTGCGTCTGACAGTCAAAGATATGTCTATCATCGACGAGAAAGAGCTGAAGGCTCTGGGCGCAATGGGCGTGGTGAAACTGGGTTCTAACAACCTCCAAGTTATTCTTGGTCCACTGGCTGAAATCGTTGCTGGTCAGATGAAAGCGATTCAACCAGAAGAGCACTTAACTGACGCAAAACAGGCATAAGCCTTTTCAGACTCTAGCCATAATTGAAGCCTTCGCCTCGTGCGAAGGCTTTTTCGTTTGATTTGATTGGCGATATAACCGCCGGACTCCAGAAATAATCATAAGAAAACGGCAGTTTTTATTGTGAATTCGTTCAGAATTGTGGATCATTAGCGGCAATAATTTCTGCTCTGCCGGGCTTTTGAAGCTTTTAAATGCAGAAAAATTTTTCTGACAATACTAAATAAACTTTGAGGTGCTATAGATGAGTGAAGCTGAGGCTCGTCCATCGAACTTCATTCGCCAAATCATTGATAAAGATTTAGCGGATGGTAAACACACTAGCGTGCATACTCGTTTCCCGCCAGAACCAAACGGTTATCTGCATATCGGACACGCGAAGTCGATCTGTTTGAACTTTGGTATTGCTCAGGACTATCAGGGTCAGTGTAATTTACGTTTTGACGACACAAACCCAGAAAAAGAAGATCTCGAATACGTTGAGTCGATTAAGAAAGATGTGAACTGGTTAGGCTTTGAATGGTCTGGCGATGTTTGTTATTCATCGGATTACTTCGACAAGCTTTATGAATATGCGGTGGAACTGATCCAAAAAGGTTTAGCGTACGTTGAAGAGCTAAGTCCTGAGCAGATCCGTGAATACCGTGGCACATTAACAGAGCCAGGTAAACACAGCCCATATCGTGATCGTAGTGTGGAAGAAAACCTCGCGCTGTTTGAAAAAATGCGTGATGGTGGTTTCGCTGAAGGCCAAGCGTGTCTGCGTGCGAAAATTGATATGGCGTCTTCATTCATCGTGCTGCGTGATCCTGTGTTGTATCGTGTTCGCTTTGCGGAACACCACCAGACAGGTGACAAGTGGTGCATCTACCCGATGTATGACTTTACTCACTGTATCTCTGATGCGTTGGAAGGCATTACACATTCACTGTGTACACTTGAGTTCCAAGACAACCGCCGTCTGTACGATTGGGTTCTGGACAACATTACGATTGATTGCCACCCACGTCAGTACGAATTCAGCCGCCTGAATCTCGAATATACGGTTATGTCTAAGCGTAAGCTGAACCAACTGGTGACTGAAAAATTGGTGGAAGGCTGGGACGACCCACGCATGCCAACCATTTCAGGTCTGCGTCGTCGCGGTTTCACTCCAGCCTCTATCCGTGAGTTTTGTAAACGTATCGGCGTGACCAAGCAGGACAACCTGATTGAATTCGGTGTGCTGGAATCGTGCATTCGCGACGATCTGAACGAAAACGCCCCGCGCGCGATGGCGGTTCTGGATCCAGTTAAGATTGTGATTGAGAACTTTGCTGCAGACTCTGTTGAAATGCTGCATATTGCAAACCACCCGAACAAACCAGAAATGGGTGAGCGTGAAGTACCGTTTACTCGTGAAGTATGGATTGAACGTGAAGACTTCCGTGAAGAAGGCAACAAAAAATACAAACGTCTGGTTCTGGGTAAAGAAGTTCGCCTGCGTGGTGCATACGTGATCAAAGCTGAGCGCGTTGAGAAAGACGAGCAAGGTAACATCACGACCATCTATTGTACCTACGATGCAGATACTCTGGGTAAAAATCCTGCAGATGGCCGTAAGGTAAAAGGTGTTATTCACTGGGTTTCAGCAGATAAAGGCGTACCTGCGGAATTCCGTCTTTATGACCGTCTGTTCACCGTGCCAAACCCGGGCGCAGCAGATAACTTTGCCGCGACAATCAACCCAGAATCACTGGTGAAACTGAACGGTTTCATTGAACCAAGTCTTATTTCTGCTGAAGCTGAGTTCGGTTATCAGTTTGAACGTATGGGTTACTTCTGTGCCGATGCCAAAGATTCTAAAGCAGATGCGTTGGTATTTAACCGCACCGTTGGCCTGCGCGATACTTGGGCTAAAATCGACGCTGAGTAAGCGTTTTGCACTGTGATCATTGAAATAAAGCCAGCACAACGCTGGCTTTATTTTTATCAATAATCACCTCACACGTGAGCGGAGACCTGCCCCGAGCACAAAATTTGTGTGAGATTCCTGCGATTATTGTGGTCGAGACACATTTTTTGCCTTACAGCCTATAGTTTTGCCTAGCTGATCCGATATATTTAACAGATCATTGTATTCCTTTAGTTAAAGCATTCAGCTGAGCCTTTTATGCGTCAATTTTTCCAGCGATTGCTGTTGCCTTTGGCAGTGGCTGCCGTCACTCAGACTTCTATCGTAAGTGCAGAAGGCATTCGCCTTATCGGCCCGAGCGGTGAGGTACAATCTTCTCCGCAATTCAGCAGTGAGATTGTGCGTAACGCTGCATCCTCTGCAAATAGCGAGCCTTCAACATTTTTTGGTCCGACAACCGAGCAAGACACCTTATGGTCGATTGCCACTCGTCTAAAGCCTTCTGCGGCGGTAACGGTTCAGCAAACATTGCTGGCTATCTATCGTCTCAACCCTCAAGCGTTTGAAAATCAAAATATTCATAGCCTGATCCCGGGCAGCACACTCCGAGTGCCTTCTCTGGCTCAAGTGAGTAGTGCGACAACGCAAGAGGCGATCAATATTATGGCAGCGCATCAAGCGCGCCTCAATCAGGGAGACGTTAAGCCCGCGATTCAACCTGCTCCAATCGCAAAGCCTCAACCTGTAGTGGAAGCGAAAACTCAGCAGGCCACAGCCAAGGTTGCTGAAACCGTCACTGTGCCTGCAATGGTTGATACAGTGAAGCCTGAAGTCGAGAAGGTAGAAAAACAGATTGCAGCTTCAGATACCGAGTTGGTTGCTCTGGAAGAGAAAAATCACAAACTGCGCCTGATGGTGGCGCAGATGCAATCTGAAGTCGACAACCTGAAACAGGAACTCGGCGATGAGAACCGCATCCGTTCTGAAGTCGAGAAATTGCTGCAGGAAGAGCGCGTCAAGCGCGATGAAGCACAAAAACTCGCGCCATCTGCGCTCGACCAACTGTTGTCCAATGGTTGGATGGTTGGCTTGTTAGCGCTGATCCCGGGTTTGTTAATTGGTTTACTGGTGCTGATGTTGCTGAGTCGTCGCTCGAAGTCTTCATCAACGGAACCTACGCTGCAACCTGCTCAAACTGCAACTCCGGAAGCTGCTATTGCACCTGTCACTGTCGGTGAACCCGAAATTGATGGTTTGGATGATGAACTGCTGCTTGACGATGATTTGTTTGGTGATACTGACGACAGTGAAAAACTGTTCAGTGACGAAGTCGACAGTAAAGATGAAGACGATATCTTCGCAGACCTGGATGAGAGTGATCTTGATTTCAATCTCGAAGGCGAGGATGGACAAGACCCATTCGCTGGTATTGACGATGATGGCGATCTGGATACTGAGTTTGGCAGCAACAGCGGTATCAGCGTCAACAGCGAAGAGAAAGCGCTCGGTCTGGAAGAGATGGAGCGTGCGCTGGATGAAGCGACGCACAATGCGAATGATGACGATGATGAAGCGGCCTTTGATCTGTCTGATGACGGTGACATGTCGCAGGCTGAAATCGAATCTCTGCTCGCAAATGATGGTGAAGTGGAAGATCTGGAGTCAGATGCGATTGATCAATCGATGTTGGATGAGCTGCTGAGTGGATTCGATCAAGAAGACGACACTGCCGACGACCTCGATTTTGATACGTTGCTGGATGACAACCTTGACGAGCTGATGTCTGATCCGATTGAACGTGAGCTCACTCAGACCGATGTGAAAATGACCTCGGATGAGGATCTGGAGAGCCTGTTTAACAGCATCGAATCGCAAGCAGATTTGGATACGCTGGAAGCTGAAGCCGATAACTTTGAAGAGACGGCGTTGCTGGACGAGCTAATTGATGAAGATGTTACTCTCGATAGTGACAGCACGGATCTGCTTGATGAACTCATCGCTGACGAAGACGGCTTGGACACACTCGAGCTGGATGAAGACTTTGATGTTGCCAGCGACAAATTATTGAACGAATTGCTGGATGAGTCTGCGCCGGAACCAAGCGAGGAGTTTGACCACAACAGCCCAACCCTGCTCGATGAATGGGTGGAGAAAGAAGAGCAACCAGTTAAAACTGAAAATGTGGCTTCTGAATCGGTCGAAGAGCCTGTTTTAGATGACGGTACGGAGTTTTTTGAAGAGTTGTTGGAAATTGAACAGCTGGCTCAGGAACCAACTGCAGAGTTTAACAGTGACAACTTCAAAGATGATTTGCTGAGTTCTGTTCCAGAACATGATCCGTTGCTCGAAGAGTTCAATCTCGATGATGACGAGGAATCAGCGTTTGAAGATGAGGCCTTCGATTTCAATCCTGAAATTGAAGGTACTGATTCTGGGGCAGAGATGCAGCCAGAAAAAACGCCAACAGCAGTGACTGTGCCCGAACCTATCGCGAACGAGTTTGGTGTCCCACAAGATGATGACTGGCTGTTGGATGAAGAGTCAGAATCAACCAGTGAAATAGTGGAGGATAGCCAACCGCTATCTTCGGCCGACTTCATGGCAGAACTAGATGGAGCAGAAAACACCGAGATCGTTGAGAGTGTTCGCGACAATGTCTCAGAGACCACTTCGGCATCAGATGACAACGATGTTGAGTGCGATTTTTTCGCGGCAGAATTGGATGATGAATCGTTTGATTTCGATGAATTAGCGCTAGCGGAAGACAGCGAAGAAGATGCGCTGGCGGAAGCGATGGCGCAGCCGGAGTTGTCGGGTGAGCCCGAAGCAGAGGTTAAAGAAGAAAATCTCGCCGCAGAATTGGCCGATGTTCAGGCAGAAGATGAGTTTGAATTCGACGACTTGGAGCTACCGGAATACAGCGAAGAAGATGCGCTGGCCGACGCGATTACGCAGCCGGAGTTGTCGGGTGAGCCCGAAGCAGAGGTTAAAGAAGAAAATCTCGCGGCCGAATTTGCCGATGTTCAGGCAGAAGATGAGTATGAATTCGACGACTTGGAGCTACCGGAATACAGCGAAGAAGATGCGCTGGCCGACGCGATTACGCAGCCGGAGTTATCGGGTGAGCCTGAAGTTAAAGAAGAAGGCCTTGCCGCAGACTTTGCTGACGCTCAGGCAGAAGATGAGTTTGAATTCGACGACCTAGAGCTACCGGAATACAGCGAAGAAGATGCGCTGGCAGATGCGATAGCACAGCCGGAGTTGTCGGGTGAGCCCGAAGCAGAGGTTAAAGAAGAAAATCTCGCGGCCGAATTTGCCGGTGCTCAGGCAGAAGATGAGTTTGAATTCGACGACTTGGATCTACCGGAATACAGCGAAGAAGATGCGCTGGCGGATGCGATAGCGCAGCCGGAGTTGTCGGGCGAGCCTAAAGTTAAAGAACAAGATCTCGCCGCAGAATTGGCCGATGTTCAGGCAGAAGATGAGTTTGAATTCGACGACCTAGAGCTACCGGAATACAGCGAAGAAGATGCGCTGGCGGATGCGATAGCGCAGCGGGAGTTATCGGGTGAGCCTGAAGTTAAAGAAGAAGGCCTTACTGCTGACTTTGCTGACGCTCAGGCAGGCGATGAGCTTGAATTCGACGACCTAGAGTTACCGGAATACAGCGAAGAAGATGCGCTGGCAGATGCGATGGCGCAGCCGGAGTTATCGGGTGAGCCTGAAGTTAAAGAACAAGATCTCGCCGCAGAATTGGCTGATGCTCAGGCAGAAGATGAGTTTGAATTCGATGACTTAGAGTTACCGGAATACAGCGAAGAAGATGCACTGGCAGATTCAATCGCTTCTTCTGATATTGATCCTGAGCGTTCGCCTGAAGCAGAGGCTGGAATTGACTTTGAGGCGATGGCGCATCAGGAGTTTGATGAGCGTTCACTCAATTCACTGCTTGATGAAAATGAAGAGAATGAAGGCTTCTCATTCGATCAGCCAATTGATGCACAAACTATCGACAGTGCTGGCATGGACATTGATGCGATGTTGCAAATGGGCGGCGAAGACTGGAATGGATTTAGTCTGACCCCCGATCAGCAAGCCACCATTCCGGATGAAGTACCAGAAGAAGAACGTGCTGTCTGGCAATCAGATATTCAAAACCAGCAGCCGGAAGTGGCAACAGAAAACTGGGCAACGCAGGAAGATCTCGCCGACTTCGACCCGCAAGAGAAGCATTTCATGACTATTGATGAACTGATGGCTCAGGTTGAACGCGAAGATACTGCTTTTAATCCAGATGATGAGGAACTCAAGCTGGACGTTGGTTTGAATGAGTTCCCGGATGTGATTGGTGAAATTTCGGATGTTGATGTGGATAGCAATTCAGAGGCTGCAGGCAAGCTGGATCTGGCCAAAATCTACATGGAAATGAACGATGAAAAAGGTGCCGTTAAACTGCTGGAAGAGGCCATCGTGGACGGCAGTGACGATATTCGTCAGCAAGCTAAACGTTTGATTGATGTCATTAACGGTCGAGCATAGGCTATCAACATTAAATGAAAAGAGGTAACTGGGTTACCTCTTTTTTTGCCTATTAGAAATTCTACGCGATAGGGTTTATACTGCCCGCCCCATTTTCAACGCCCTAGTTTGCTTGAGAGAAGAGAACATGAGAATCGCTTTGGGTATCGAGTACGATGGAACTCAATACTATGGCTGGCAGCGCCAACGCGAAGTAAAAAGCGTCCAGGAAGAGCTGGAAAAGGCACTGACGGTCATCGCTAATCATCCTGTCGAAGTACAGTGTGCAGGCAGAACTGACGCCGGAGTACATGGTACGGGTCAGGTGGTTCATTTTGATACGACTGCGACGCGTAAAATGGTGGCCTGGTCGATGGGGGCCAACGCTAATTTGCCGAAAAACATTGCAGTGCGTTGGGCCAAAGAAGTCCCGGACGAATTTCATGCCCGATTCAGCGCGACGGCGCGTCGTTATCGCTATGTGATCTACAATCATATGTTCCGACCAGGCATTATGTCTTCCGGTGTTAGCCATTATCACGGTGAATTGGATGTTGAACGCATGCATCGTGCAGGACAATTCTTGCTGGGTGAGAATGACTTCACGTCATTTAGAGCCGTGCATTGTCAGTCACGCAGTCCTTGGCGTAACATAATGCACTTAAATGTAACTCGCCACGAACGCTACATAGTGATTGATATTAAAGCGAATGCGTTTGTCCACCATATGGTGCGTAATATTACCGGCAGTTTGATTGCCGTTGGTCGTGGTGAGCAGGAGCCCGAGTGGATTCAGTGGCTGCTGGAAGCCAAAGACCGCAGGCTCGCGGGGGCGACAGCCAAGGCAGAAGGCTTATATCTGGTCGATGTGGACTATCCTGAGGTGTTTGATTTACCCAAAGCGCCGCTTGGTCCGCTATTCTTACCTGAGAATTTGAACTAATTGGCAGTAATTGGTTCAAATATGAACAATATTGTGCGTGGGATGCCCGTACAAGAAATAGGTACAACCAGTTTTTTGTCCACAGTTGGCATTTTCTATGCTTTAATCCACACGCGTTAATGTCGAATTAGAATCTGTCGCAATACAGCGGCAGATGAGAGAGTAAAAGGTCTTGCATGAGCTGGCTTGAAAAGATTTTAGAAAAAAGCAACATCGGAAGTTCACGTAAAGCGTCTATCCCAGAAGGGGTTTGGACCAAATGTACATCTTGTGAACAGGTGCTTTATTACGCTGAACTAGAGCGCAATCTTGAAGTTTGTCCTAAATGTAATCATCACATGCGTATGAAGGCGCGTCGTCGTCTTGAAACGTTTCTGGACGAAGCAAACCGTTACGAAATCGCGGACGAGCTGGAGCCGCAAGATAAACTGAAATTCAAAGACTCCAAACGTTACAAAGAGCGTATTGCCGCAGCTCAGAAGAGCAGTGGCGAAAAAGACGCGCTAATTGTAATGAAAGGCGAGTTGATGAGCATTCCTGTGGTTGCGTGTGCATTTGAATTCTCTTTTATGGGTGGTTCAATGGGGTCAGTGGTCGGCGCGCGTTTCGTGCGTGCGGTTGACGCTGCAATCGAAGCGAACTGCGGTCTGGTTTGTTTCTCTGCCAGCGGCGGCGCACGTATGCAAGAAGCATTGATGTCGCTGATGCAAATGGCGAAAACCAGTGCTGCGCTTGAGCGTTTGTCCGCAAAAGGCCTGCCGTTTGTTTCCGTGATGACAGACCCAACCATGGGCGGTGTATCAGCCAGTCTGGCGATGCTGGGTGACATCAATATCGGCGAACCGAAAGCTCTGATCGGCTTCGCAGGTCGCCGTGTTATCGAACAAACGGTACGTGAAGAATTACCACAAGGTTTCCAACGCAGTGAGTTTTTGCTGGAGCACGGCGCGATTGACATGATCGTAGACCGTCGTGAAATGCGTCAACGCGTTGCTGGCCTGCTGGCGAAAATGACTCGTCAGGAGTCTCCGCTGGTAGTTTCTGTGAACGATGCGCCAAATGAAGCCGCATATTCTGTACCAGAAGCGAACAAAAAAGGGTAAAGTAGGCTCTAACTAAACCAAGCAAAACAATGGTTCTACGTTAGATGAGTCAAAACCCAATTCCTCAAGCCACATCGCCTCTTTCGGTGTGGCTTGATTATTTAACCCATATTCATACCTCAGCCATCGACCTCGGTCTGGATCGTGTTCAGGCGGTCGCTCAAAAAGCCAATCTTACCAAACCAGCTCCTACCGTCATTACGGTTGCCGGCACTAACGGCAAAGGCTCAACTTGCGCCTTGATGGAAGCCATTTTGCTGGAAGCGGGCTATTCGGTTGGCGTGTACAGTTCCCCCCATCTTATTCGCTATAACGAGCGTGTGCGTATCAACGGCCAAGACATGTGTGATGAAAAGCACACTCAGGCATTCGCGTTTGTTGAGCAGCAACGTGGAGAGATTACCCTCAGCTTGTTTGAATTCGGTACTTTGGCCGCGCTGCGCTTGTTCCAAACAGAGAACGTTGATGTGGTGCTGCTGGAAGTTGGCCTCGGCGGTCGTTTAGATGCCACCAACGTGGTTGACCATGATGTGTCAGTGATTACCAGTTTGGCGATCGACCATGTGGATTGGCTGGGGGATGACATCAACGTCATCGGTTATGAGAAAGCTGGGATTTACCGTGCAGGTAAACCCGCCATCTGTGGTCAGCCTAAACCGCCAGCAACCGTGGCGGCGCATGCGGATGACATTGGCGCCGAATTCCATCAGGTCGGTATCCAATTTACGTATGACAAAGTGAGCGAGACGCGCTGGGAATGGCGTAGCGGCTCATTTGAACTGACGGATCTGCCATTGCCAACCTTGCCGCTGCCAAACGCAGCGACCGCATTGATGGCTCTCGGATGTTCAGGACTTGAAATCAGTGATGTCAACATTGTCGAAGGACTGAAGAAGGCGACTTTGGCCGGTCGCATGCAAAAAATCAGCGATGCACCAACCATTTTACTGGATGTGGCGCACAACCCGCATTCAGCTGAATATCTGGTATCTCAACTTGAGCAGCGTTTCCCCGGCCAAAGCGTGCATCTGGTTGTCGGCATGCTGCATGACAAAGACGTGAAGTCGACGCTTGCGATTTTAAAACCTGTGGTTAAGCAATGGTATCCTGCATCGTTGAGCGGTCCGCGCGCGGCCAGTGCCGATGAGCTGTGTCAGTATCTGGCTGAATCGCAAACGCGTTACGCCAATCCGGTCGTGGCATTTGAAGCGGCGTTGACACAAGCGCAGTCAGACGATGTCATAGTCGTGGCCGGCTCTTTCCACACTGTGGGTGAAGTGTTGGAGCATTGGCAAAACAACAACCCGTCTTAATCCAAGGGAGTATCAATGGCGAGTAAATTTCAAAGCCGTTTGGTTGGTACCATCATTCTTGTCGCTATCGGTGTCATTGTGTTACCGGATGTGCTGGATGGTAAAAAACTGCACTACAAAGAAGAAATGGCCAGCATTCCGATCAAGCCTGAGCTTGAGAGTGAAGTGGAAAAATTTGAAGTGTTGGACCCGGTGGAAGATCAAGTCGCCTTGCCTGAATCACCGGTCACGGCGGTAGACACGGCGCCAGTCAGTAATACAGTGTCTACGCCTGCTACTCAGCCAAGCAAACCTTTAGCGACAGCGGTACGTAATGTGCCTGAGAAAAATGATTATCAGGACAGTGCGTGGATTATTCAGCTTATGGCGCTGAAGAATGCCGAGAATGCGAAAAACGTTGTCGATGATTTGCAAAAGCGCGGCTATCAGGCTCATACCAAACAAGAAAATGGTTTTACCCGAGTGATCATTGGTCCGGATGTCTCCAAAAGTAAGCTGGAAAAACAGTTGCTGGAATTAGAGAAAATTACCGGCGCGAAAGGTCAATTGCTCAAATTTAAACCACTAAACCCTTAAGAAAACGTTTGCGTCGCGTATTTTTCTGTTAAAATGCGCGCCAACTTAGAATGTAAGAACTCATGAATTGGTTAGATATTGTCATTTTAAGTGTGATTGGTTTGTCTGCACTGATCAGTCTGGTTCGTGGCTTTGCGAAAGAAGCCCTGTCCTTAGTGATTTGGTTTGGAGCGTTTTATATCGCTTCGGAATACTACGCCAAGCTGGCGGTATACTTTACTAACATTAAGGATGAAATGTTTCGCAACGGATCGGCTATTGCCGCTCTGTTTGTCGCAACATTGGTTGTGGGTGCGATCGTTAACTACGTGATTTCGCAGTTAGTACAAAAGACCGGACTTTCAGGAACAGACAGAATTCTGGGTGTCGTTTTTGGCGCACTACGCGGAGTTCTGATTGTTGCAGCGGCCTTATTTTTTATGGATGCGTTCACCGCATTCCCAAGCTCAGAGTGGTGGAAGGGCTCGCAGCTGGTGCCGGAATTTAGCCGCATTATTGCTCCGTTCTTTGAACACTTACAAGCAACATCAAGTTTTCTGTCTGGCGCTGTATAAGCGCCAGCAATTGTCGCAAATCGAGGATTAGGACATGTGTGGTATTGTTGGAATCGTGGGTACAACGCCTGTAAACCAGTCAATTTATGACGCGTTAACGGTATTGCAGCATCGTGGCCAAGATGCCGCTGGTATTTGTACCATAGAAAGCAATCGTTTTCGTCTGCGTAAAGCGAACGGTTTAGTGAAGGATGTCTTTGAAGCGAAACACATGCAGCGCCTTCAGGGCTCCGTCGGTATCGGACACGTTCGTTACCCAACCGCAGGCAGTTCAAGTGCCTCTGAAGCTCAACCTTTCTACGTCAACTCGCCATTTGGTATCACCCTCGCTCACAATGGCAACCTCACTAATGCCAACGAAGTTCGCCAGAAACTGTTTGAAAAAGACCGTCGCCACGTCAACACCACTTCGGATTCAGAGGTGCTGCTGAACGTATTGGCACACGAAATCGACACCGTGAAAGGCAACGTTACAGCAGAAGACGTCTTCCGCGCAGTTGCTAATGTGCACCGTGCGATTCGCGGTGCCTACGCGGTGACTGCGATGATCATTGGCCACGGTATGATTGCTTTCCGTGACCCGCACGGTATCCGTCCTCTGTGTCTGGGTAAACGTGAAGTGAATGGTCGCACGGAATATATGGTCGCGTCTGAATCGGTAGCGCTCGATGCCGTCGGTTTTGATTTCATGCGTGATGTCGCACCGGGTGAAGCGGTGTACGCGACGTTTGAAGGTGAACTGTTCACTAAGCAGTGTGCTGACAATCCGGTTCTCAACCCATGTATTTTTGAATTTGTATACTTTGCTCGTCCGGATTCGTTCATCGATAAGATTTCGGTTTACAGCGCGCGCGTTGAAATGGGCAAAAAACTGGGCGACCGTATCAAAGCCAACTTCCCAGAGCTCGACATCGACGTGGTGATTCCGATTCCGGAAACTTCATGTGATATCGCGCTACAAATCGCTCAGGCGCTGGATAAACCATACCGTCAGGGCTACGTGAAAAACCGTTATGTGGGCCGTACGTTTATCATGCCGGGCCAGCAACAGCGTAAGAAATCTGTACGTCGTAAGCTCAACACCATTCGTTCTGAGTTTAAAGACAAGAACGTACTACTGGTGGATGACTCTATCGTACGCGGCACTACTTCTGAGCAAATCATTGAGATGGCGCGTGACGCCGGTGCGAAGAAAGTCTACATGGTGTCTGCAGCGCCAGAGATTCGCTTCCCGAACGTTTACGGTATCGACATGCCGAGTGCTAATGAGCTGATTGCTCACGGTCGTGACAACGAAGCGATTTGTAAGCAGATCGGTGCTGATGCGCTGATTTTCCAGACCCTGGATGATTTGGTTGACGCGGTACGTGCTGGTAATCAGGACATCGCTAAGTTTGAAACTTCGGTCTTTAACGGCGAGTACGTGACAGGGGATATTGACCAGCAATACCTGGACTTTCTTGAGTCAATGCGCAGTGATGACGCGAAGACGCAACGTGAAATCCAACAGGAACTGGCAAACCTTGAGTTGCACAACGAAGGCGCGTAATACACTTTGCCAATAAAAAGGCTTCCCGCGGGAAGCCTTTTTTGTACCTGTGATTCAGCTCAGAGCTTACAACACCATGGCAGCCAACCAGCCAAACGCAATCAGCGGCAGGTTGTAGTGAACAAAGGTCGGAACCACAGTTTCCCAAATATGCTCGTGTTGACCATCCGCATTCAGACCGGACGTTGGACCAAGTGTTGAGTCTGAGGCAGGAGAGCCCGCATCGCCCAAGGCCGCCGCCGTACCCACCAGGGCGATGGTTGCCATTGGCGAGAAGCCAAATGCCAGACACAGTGGCACGTAAATGGTCGCAATGATTGGAATGGTCGAGAATGATGAACCGATACCCATGGTCACCAACAAGCCAACAACCAGCATCAGCAGCGCCGCCAGCGGTTTGTTGTCTCCGATACTGGTTGCCAGAGATGACACCAAAGTTTCCACGCCACCAGTCTCTTTCATTACAGCCGCAAAACCCGCTGCCGAGATCATGATGAAACCGATCATGGCCATCATGTGGACGCCTTTGGTAAACACGTCGTGGGTTTCTTTCCACGCAATTACGCCACCAAAAGTAAATACCATGAAGCCAGCCAGTGCGCCGATGATCATCGAACCTGTTGTCAGTTGCACTGCGAGAGCCGCTAGGATGCCGACGCCAGCCACTAGAATATGCTTCTTGTTGATAGCCGTTGTTTCTTGATGCACGACCGTTAGTTCAGTCTCTTTGTAAACGCGTGGTTTACGGTAAGAGAAGAATATCGCAACCAGCAGACCGAATACCATGCCTAGGCCCGGCAGCAGCATTGCCATCGGTACTTGGCTGGCAGTAACGTTTTCCAGGCCGTTATCATGTAGGTTTTTCAGCAAAATGTTGTTAAGAAAAATGCCGCCGAAACCTACCGGTAGAACCATGTATGGCGTGATCAAACCAAACGTCAGTACACAAGCAATCAGACGACGGTCAATGCCCAGACGTGCAAACACGCCCAGCAATGGCGGGATCAGAATTGGAATGAACGCGATGTGCACCGGAATAATGTTCTGAGAAGACATCGCCATCAGCAGCAGTGCCACGATCACGACGTATTTCATGCCAGTCGATGCTGCCATGCTATGTCGGCCATGAATGCGCTTAATGACGCTTTGAGCCAGCAGATCGGTGATACCCGATTTCGAGATGGCCACGGCAAAAGTACCCAGCATTGCGTAGCTCAGAGCGATGGTCGCGCCACCACCCAAACCACTTTCAAATGCGGCAACGGTGTCGTTTAAACTCATACCAGCTACTAGGCCGCCAACGATGGCGCTAAACGTCAGTGCAACGACGACGTTTACTCGCATTAGGGCCAGAACCAGCATGACACAGACAGAAATGACTACAGGGTTCATATACTTCTCGGTCAGTTGTGCTTACTTATTATTAAGGTCATTGTCGTCAGCCAACGGCCAGCCGCCAAGTGCTTTCCATTGGTTAACGATGCCGCAGAACAGCTCCGCGGTTTGCTGAGTATCGTAAAGTGCAGAATGGGCTTCACGATTGTCAAACTCCATCCCGGCCGCTTTGCAGGCTTTGGCCAGAACAGTCTGACCATAAGCCAGGCCGCTGAGCGTTGCCGTATCAAAAGTAGCAAAAGGATGGAAAGGGACTCGTTTGAGTTTACAACGTTCGCTGGCAGCCATGACAAAACCATGGTCAAACGCCGCGTTGTGAGCAACGATGATGGCGCGGCTGCAATCGGCAGCTTTCTGCTCTTTGCGTACCTGTTTATAAATCTCTTTCAGTGCGTGGTCTTCGGTAACCGCACCGCGTAACGGACTAAAGGGATCATAAATACCGTTAAATTCCAGCGCCGCTTTTTCAATATTGGCGCCTTCGAAAGGTTCGACATGAAAGTGAATCGTCGAAGCAGGGTGTAAATTGCCGTTTTCATCCATCGCTAATGTCACTGCGCAAATTTCCAGCAACGCATCAGTTTGTGGGTTGAATCCTGCAGTTTCTACATCGATTACGACTGGGAAATAGCCGCGAAAGCGCTTTTTCAGAGTCAGAGCTTCATTTGTGTCTGTCATGTGATCCCTAGCTTATGTGATAGGGGCAGCATTATTGCAGATTCTCCCCGTGAGAAAAACCAAATAGGTAGATTAAAGCGCAATTAAATTCGCCATTTGTTGCGCTATATTCAAGCGGATTCATTTATTTTTGTCACGCTCGCAGCCACATAGAATTGAAAGGAGAAAAGCGGCCATAAAATTACGGTTTCAAACCAATAAAAGGCCGTTGAACAGGGCAGTGTTGCTGAAGTTTTGTGCAATGAGATATAGGCAGGGTAAGGGTTGGCGAGGTTTTTGCATTATTCGATAAGAAATGAATGCGGCGGCAAGATTTCGTCATTGCCGCTGGCCGCGTAAAGAGAAGTAAGTCCTTATGAATAAATGGGTTGTAACAAGTATCGTTGCTTTTGGCGCTTGTTCTGCATTTGCCGCTGCGGCAATGGAGAAGCGCTATGTGGCAACGCCGCAACAGTCAAGTTGGCAGATGGCGATCAATACGCCGCTCGAGTGCCAACTGGTGCACCCCATTCCGAATTACGGCGATGCGGTATTTACCTCGCACGCCAGTAAGAAAATTAATCTCGATTTTGAACTCAAGATGCGTCGGCCGATGGGGGATACCCGCAATGTCAGCTTAGTGTCTATGCCGCCGGCTTGGCGACCAGGTGAAAGCGCAGATCGCATTACCAATATTCAGTTTTTCAAACAATTTGACGGTTACATTGGCGGCCAGACTGCTTGGGCGTTGTTAAGTGAACTGGAAAAAGGGCGCTATCCGACATTCAGCTATCAAGACTGGCAGAGCCGTGATCAACGCATCGAAGTTGCGTTGTCGTCGGTACTGTTTCAGCCGAAGTACAACGCATTCAGCGACTGTGTGTCCAACCTGCTGCCATACAGTTTTGAAGACATCTCATTTACTATCTTGCATTACGACCGTGGTGACAGTGTTGAGCTGAACAAAGCATCACAAAAACGTCTGGCTCAAATTGCGGAATACATTCGCTATAACTCGGATATCGATTTGGTCTTGGTGGCCACCTATACCGACGCAACGGATGGCAAAAATGAGAGCCAAAGCTTGTCGGAAAAAAGGGCGGAATCACTGCAGAAATATTTTGAGTCACTCGGACTGCCCGCGGATCGCATTCAGGTACAGGGCTATGGCAAACGTCGTCCGATTGCCGACAATGCATCGCCGATCGGCAAAGACAAGAACCGCCGCGTGGTGATCTCGCTTGGTCGCACGCAGGTGTGATCGCGAAATAGGGCTGTAGAGTCAGCCCTAATTCAAACGAAACTTGGCAATCAAATTGCAGCTTGATGCGGAATCGATGTCCTTGACCAGCTTTGCCAACTGGGGGTTAGGATGGCGTTTCATAAATTCAATCAAGGCTTTCTTACAGCAACCCAGGGAATCCACAAACGCTTCGCAACTCGGATTACCACACTGGGGAATCAAGGTCAGGATCCGCTCTGATGCGAGTTCCAGATATTTGAGTTCGTACTGGTTATCGCCAATCGTTCGCCAGAACCCGGCCATGTTGTGACACGAAATCACCGAGATCATCAGTCGATCTTCCAGCTCAATGTCTTCAGCTTCACCGAGTCTGTCACTCAATGTCAGCGCCTGCTGGTAATGGAGAATGCTGCGCAGATGATCTGCCTGCTGCATGGCGATATCTGCCAGTAAAGTATGTTTTTCCCACTCTTTGATGGTCATCGGTCAATCCTTCATGAGCCTGAATAAGTTTAATTTAAATAATAATTATTATCATGTAAACCATGAGGATTGAGGGGAATAAAACAAAACCGCCACTTGGGCGGTTTTGTTCAAGTATGAGAGGGGATTAACCTTCCAGACCCGCGGTGGCCTGTTTGTTCTGAATCAGTTCAACCATGTAGCCATCTGGGTCTTTCACGAAAGCAATATGCGTGGTGCCGCCTTTCACTGGGCCCGGTTCACGGGTGACATTACCGCCCGCCGCTTTGATGGCATCACACGTAGCGTAAATATCGTCTGCGCCAATGGCAATGTGGCCGTAGGCATTACCCATGTCGTAGCTCTCAACGCCCCAGTTGTAAGTCAGTTCAATCACTGCACCTTCTGATTCATCGCCATAGCCTAAAAATGCCAGCGTATATTTGTATTCGGCATTTTCGTTTTTGCGTAGCAGTTTCATACCCATCACCTGAGTGTAAAACTCAATTGAACGGTCAAGATCGCCAACGCGCAGCATGGTATGAAGAATACGATTGTTTGACATAATGGACTCCTAGCTTTCCGGGTAAACTTTATCTTTAAATTCGCACAGGTCTTCGATAATGCAGCTGCCGCAGCGAGGCTTGCGTGCCACGCAAGTGTAGCGGCCATGCAGAATCAACCAGTGATGGACATCGAGTTTGAACTCTTTCGGTACAACTTTCAGCAGTTTTGCTTCCACGTCATCCACGTTCTTGCCGACGGCAAACTTGGTGCGGTTCGATACGCGGAAAATATGGGTATCGACCGCAATGGTCGGCCAGCCAAAGGCGGTATTGAGTACAACGTTGGCCGTCTTGCGCCCTACGCCAGGCAGCGCTTCTAACGCTTCGCGATTTTCCGGCACTTCGCCCTGATGTTGGTCGAGCAGAATGCGGCAGGTTTTAATCACGTTTTCGGCTTTTGAGTTAAACAGACCGATGGTTTTAATGTATTCCTTGACGCCATCAACACCTAAATCCCACATCGCTTGAGGCGTGTTGGCAACGGCATACAGTTTGTCGGTGGCTTTGTTGACGCTGACGTCTGTCGCCTGCGCCGAAAGCAGCACCGCAATCAGCAGTTCAAACGGCGTGTTCCAGTTGAGTTCGGTCTGCGGATTCGGATTGTTGTCTCTTAATCGCTGCAGAATCTCGACACGTTTGCTGTTATTCATTGTGATTCATTGCTTCCTTGAAACAGCAGCCGCAGTTTATATGCTGCGGCTGATGATGATTTTTATACGTTGGTCACGCGAACCCGTTCAATCGCGGGTTTTTCTTGTTTCGGCTGACGGGCTGCCAACTGTTTGTCGATCACGTTCTTTGCGGCGATCAGAAAGCCGACGCCAATAAAAGCACCTGGCGGGAGCAGAGCCAGTAAGAAACTGTTGTCGAAGTGGAACACTTCGATTCTAAGCACTTTCGCCCAGTCACCGAGGAGCAGATCTGCGCCATCAAACAAGGTACCGTTACCAATCACTTCGCGCAGAGAACCGAGCACGACCAGTACGGATGTCATGCCAAGGCCCATCCAGAAACCGTCTTGTGCAGAGGGCAGAACGTCATTTTTTGACGCGTAAGCTTCCGCGCGACCGATAATGATGCAGTTAGTGACGATCAGCGGAATAAAGATACCCAGTGACAGGTACAGTCCATACGCGTAGGCATTCATCAGCAGCTGAACGCAGGTCACCAGCGCCGCAATAATCATCACAAACACCGGAATGCGCACTTCTTTTGGCACGTAGTCGCGTACCAGTGAAACCGTGACGTTGGAACTCACTAACACCAGCAGCGTGGCAATACCGAGGCCCAGGGCGTTAGTCACGGTCGAGGAAACCGCCAGTAGCGGACATAAGCCGAGCAGTTGAACCAGGGCCGGGTTGTTGTTCCACATCCCATTTTTTATCAGCGTTTTGTGATCACTCATTGTGTTCACCTCCGCAGTTCAAAGGTTGCTTAAAGATAGCTTCACGGTGTTGATTGACGTACTGCGCTGTCTGTTTCACGGCTTTTACTACCGCTCGCGGTGTAATGGTTGCACCTGTGAACTGGTCAAACTGACCGCCGTCTTTGCGTACTCGCCACTGATCTTCGTTGTCCGCCGTGACTTGTTTACCCGTAAAGCTGAGAATCCAGTTGGTGATGCGCAGGTCGATTTTATCACCCAGTCCCGGTGTCTCCTGATGTGCCAGCACGCGAGTACCGGTAATGGTGCCATCGTTACGGATACCAACAATAATCTTGATCGCACCGTTGTAGCCGTCTGGCGCAATGGATTCAATTGCCAAGGCACTCGGTTCACCATTGAGAGTGCCAAGATAAACTGGCATCGGTTTGTTGTTACCGAGCATCGGGTCACTGACCAGTGTACACGACTGCGACAGTTCATTGTCATGCAATGCCGGGGGCACTACCTGGTTGAGAACCGACAGCAACTGCTTATTTTCCTGCACTTTAATCTGACTTTCGGTCATGTAGTGAGTTAATGCAACCACACCTGTCGAAGCACAGGCAAAGACAGCAAGGACAAGACCGTTTTTACGAATAGCGGCTAACATAATGCTCCTTAATGCCCGTAGGTACGTGGTTTGGTGTAGTAATCGATCATTGGTACACACATATTGGCCAGCAACACGGCAAACGCGACACCGTCAGGGAAACCACCCCAGCTGCGAATGATGAACACCAAGGCACCAATGAACACGCCATAAATCAGGCGACCTTTGGTGGTAGTCGAGGCGGTCACTGGATCGGTCGCGATAAAGAACGCACCCAGCATGGTGGCGCCAGACAGCAAATGCATCAGCGGTGAAGCAGTGGTGCCAGGAACAAACAAAGTCATTAACAAACTGGTGACCAGCAGGCCAGCCAAAAACGCGACTGGAATGTGCCAGTTGATCACGCGCAGTTTAATCAGAATCAGGCCACCTGCCAGATAGGCGAGGTTCACCCATTCCCAACCTACGCCAGCCAGGCCATTAAACTGTGGCTGAGCCATCGCTTCAGACAGGGTATGTCCGGTACGCAATGAAGTTTTGATCGAGTCAAGCGGCGTCGCCATGGTAATACCGTCGATGCCGGTACGAATCTGTTGCAGCGACAGGCCGTCGAGATTAAAGCCAGTGAAAATGAGCGAGAATGAATCCACCAATGAGATGGGCTCTGGCGCCAGCTCTGAAGGTGCAATCCAACTGGTCATTTGTACCGGGAATGAAATCAGCAGCACCACATAAGCGATCATGGCTGGGTTAAATGGATTTTGTCCCAGCCCGCCATAAAGATGTTTAGCAATAAGAATGGCAAACACCAGACCGATCACCACAATCCACCACGGCGAGAGTGGCGGAATGGAAATGGCGAGCAGCCATGCGGTCACAATAGCGCTGTAGTCACGCAATGCAAAACGCACCGGGCGTTTACGCAGTAGCATGACGCCCGCTTCAAACAGCATTGCGACAGCAATCGCCAATACCAGTTGAATCAAGGTACCGAAACCAAAGAAATAACTTTGGGCTAGTAACCCAGGCAGGGCGCAGATCGCGACCCATTTCATCATGTCGGCGGTACTGCGTTTAGTCCGCGCGTGTGGGGAGCTGGCAATGAAAAACGCCACTAGTCGTTCTCCTCAACGTTATTCTTGTTTTGATTCTCCGCTTGCTGCGCGGCTTTGCGTGCTTTTGCACGGGCAATCGCAGCGGCGACAGCGACTTTCTTTGGATCGTCTTCTGATTCGTCAGCCGATGGCGCTGGAGCCTCAGGTTCATCGTCGGACTCTTGCTGCGCGGCCTTGCGTGCTTTGGCGCGAGCAATCGCAGCGGCAACAGCGGCTTTCTTGGGATCTTCCGCAGGTTCGTCAACCGATGGTGCTTGAGCCTCTGGCTCATCGCCGGACTCTTGCTGCGCGGCCTTGCGTGCTTTGGCGCGAGCAATCGCAGCGGCAACAGCGGCTTTCTTTGGATCTTCCGCAGGTTCGTCAACCGATGGTGCTTGAGCCTCTGGCTCATCGCCGGACTCTTGCTGAGCGGCTTTGCGTGCTTTGGCGCGGGCAATCGCAGCGGCAACAGCGGCTTTCTTTGGATCTTCCGCAGGTTCTTCAGCCGATGTTGCTGGAGCCTCTGGCTCATCGCCGGACTCTTGCTGCGCGGCTTTGCGTGCTTTGGCGCGGGCAATCGCAGCGGCAACAGCGGCTTTCTTTGGATCTTCAGCAGGTTCTTCAGCCGATGGTGCTGGAGCCTCTGGCTCATCGCCGGACTCTTGCTGCGCGGTTTTGCGTGCTCTGGCGCGAGCGATTGCGGCGGCGACAGCGGCTTTCTTTGGATCGTCAGCTGATTCTTCAACCGATGGTGCTGGAAACTCTGGCTCATCGCCGGACTCTTGCTGCGCGGCTTTGCGCGCTTTGGCGCGAGCAATGGCAGCGGCGACAGCATCTTTTTTGTCATCACCAGTTGCGGGCAGTTCGCTGACTTCTGTTTTTTCCGCCTTACGTTCTCTAGCCTGACGTTTGCGCTCTTCGCGCAGTTTGGCCATGTCTGAGTTATCGGGCTCGGTTGCGCCCGCTTTCGCAGCTTCCGCCTGTTTTGCTTTGGCTTTAGCAATCGCCGCCGCTACCGCAGGTTTGACTGGCGCATCGCCCGCTTCACTTTGTGCTTTCTGCGCTTTGACGCGTGCAATGGCAGCGGCAATAGCGTCTTCGCCACCACTTTGTTGCATTTCTTTACGGCGATCGTCAGCGGCTTTCTTAAAGCGGTTTTCGCGTTCGGCTTTTTCGCGCTCCATACGCGCTTTTTTCTCTTCAAAACGCAGCTTGGCGCGCTCAGCGGCCTCGGCTTCCCACTTACGGTTTTTGATTTCCGCCTTCGACTGGCGATAGTACTGCACCAGAGGGATTTCGCTTGGACACACGTAGGCGCAGGCTCCACACTCAATACAATCTTTAAGATTGAGCTCTTCGCATTTCTCGTACTCTTCCGCTTTTGAGTGCCAGTACAACTGCTGAGGTAACAGCGACGCCGGACACGCGTCGGCGCATTGCCCGCAGCGGATACAAGCCATCTCGTAATCGTGTTGCGGAATTTCGTTGCGGCTTGGTGCCAGAATGCAGTTGGCAATCTTGACGATCGGCACGTTGGCGTGAGGCAGAGTAAAGCCCATCATTGAACCGCCGAGGATCAGACGAGGCAGTTTCTTATCGGCTTTATAACCGAATTCGTCTAGCAGTGACTGCACTGGTGTTCCTAAGCGCACCCAAACGTTACGCGGCTGAACGAAGGTGTTACCCGTCAGGGTCACGACGCGACGTATGAGCGGTTCGCCGTCTATCACGGCGCGTTTGATCGCCTGAACTGAGCCAACGTTTTGCACAATGACGCCGATGTCCGCCGAGTGTTTGCCCGCTGGAACTTCCAGATCGGTTAGCAGCTTAATCAGCTGCTTGGCGCCGCCTGACGGATATTTGGTTGGAATGGCGCGGATAACAATGTCTTTGCCTTCAGCGGCTTGTTGCAGCGCTTGAATCGCTTCCGGTTTGTTATCTTCGACGCCAATGACGGTCAGTTTAGGTTGCAGAATGTGTTCGACAATTCCGATGCCGTCGATAATTTCTTGTGCGTGTTCACGCATCAACGCATCGTCAGCGGTAATGTAAGGTTCACACTCCGCCGCATTGACGATGAAGATTTCTACGCGAGATAGGCCTGATTGAATTTTCTTTGCGGTCGGGAAACCTGCACCGCCGAGTCCGGCAATACCTGCGTTGCGAATGATGTCGATCAGCTCTTCCGGCGCCACTTGCGTGTAGTCGGAAATCGGTTGACGCTCAAACCACTGGTCCTGACCATCTGGTGTGATCACCACACACAGTTCACTGAGTCCGGATGGATGCGCCACCGTACGCGGCTCAATGGCACTGATTACACCTGACGTTGGGGCGTGGACTGGCAACATGAACGTGGTCGAGAATGAGGTCAGAGGCTGGCCTTTAAGTACTCTATCGCCGACCTGCACCAGCAGATCACCTGATTTACCAATGTGTTGTTTGAGTGGTAATACGAATTCATTTGCTAGGCTGGCTTCGACCAACGGCGTCTGAGTAGACTGAACTTTATTTTCCGGCGGATGAATGCCTCCCGGGAAATCCCAGAGATAGCCGGTTCGAATTTTATCGATTAATGACAACATACCAGTCCTTAACTCGCACTCTTCTGAGAATCATCAGATTCACCCGATGAAGAATGGGTAACATCAACCACTGGAATCGCGTTCATTTGCCACTTCCAGGTATCCGTCGTCGTTTTTACAGGGATCATTTCAATACAGTCGGTCGGGCAGGGGGCCACGCACAAATCGCAACCGGTACATTCATCCTTAATGACGGTATGCAGAGCTTTGTTGCCGCCGACAATGGCGTCGACCGGACAGGCCTGAATACATTTGGTGCAGCCGATACACATATCTTCGTGAATAAAGGCGACAGTTTTGACGTTGTCGTCCAGATCGTGTGCCGACTCCTGAACTTCGACGCCCATCAAATCCGCCAGTTTCTCAATGGTCGCCTGACCACCTGGAGGACATTTGTTGATAGCGTCACCATTGGCGATGGCTTCTGCGTAAGGGCGACAACCCGGGTAACCACACTGGCCGCACTGAGTCTGCGGCAGTATGGAGTCAATTTGATCGACAATCGGATCCGCTTCGACTTTAAAACGAATCGAAGCAAAACCAAGAATGGCGCCAAAGACGGCGGCCAGCGCAGCCAGCACCAAAACAGCGATTAAGATGGTACTCATTACAATTTCACCAGACCAGTAAAGCCCATAAAGGCCAGTGACATCAGGCCAGCGGTGATCATGGCAATCGAAGCGCCTTTGAACGGAGCTGGAACGTCAGCGACATGAATACGTTCGCGCATTGACGCAAATAAGATCAGAACCAGAGAGAAACCGACTGCCGCGCCAAAACCGTAGATGATTGACTGAATAAAGTTGTGGTTCTCGTTGATGTTGAGCAGCGCCACGCCCAGTACCGCACAGTTGGTGGTGATGAGCGGTAGGAAAATACCCAGCAGGCGGTAAAGCGTCGGGCTGGTTTTATGCACCACCATTTCGGTGAACTGAACCACGACGGCAATCACCAGGATGAAGCTCATGGTGCGCAGATATTCAATACCAAGTGGGCGAAGGATGTAGCTTTCCACCAGATACGCGCACACGGAAGCGAGAGTCAGAACGAAAGTCGTTGCTAACCCCATGCCAATGGCGGTTTCCAGCTTCTTTGAGACGCCCATGAAAGGACACAAGCCCAGGAACTTTACCAGTACAAAGTTGTTTACCAGCACGGTGCCGACCAACAACAAAAGATATTCGGTCATAGTTATATAAGTTTGAAATTCCGATCCCGGCATTATCCAGCTTTGCGTAGCCAATAACAACCAAGGAAAGTTAAGGTTTTAGTTTGCTGAACAAAAATTATACGCAAATCGGCGTAGTTGTGATGAATCCTGACGGAGATTTTATCGGTTTGTGGTGAGTTGTTCGGGTGGCAGAAACGAAAAAACCCAGCTAGATAGCTGGGCTTTCGAATTTGGCTCCCCCTGCAAGACTTGAACTTGCGACATACGGATTAACAGTCCGCCGTTCTACCGACTGAACTAAGGGGGAATTGCTTGATGCGGGTCGGATGTTAACGAGCTGGGATTCGAGTGTCAACCTTCGAAACTTAAAAAAGGGCTAAAAAAAGCAGCGATAAAGGCTTTACTTTTCTGCATCCCTTATCCGGTATGAGCTAGGTTCACTTATCCACCAAAATTGTGGATAAGTGTGTTAATGAAATCTGAGCAATTACGTTTTGTGTCAACGCTCAAGTCAAAAACAAACATGTAATCGATTGCGTTATTAGTTTAATTTACTGTATTTATTGAGTTTTTATGAGTTATGTACAGGTGAATTAACTGGAGTGTTCGTAGTGAAGAAATGTTAGTTAAAGGTTAAATTTAGAAAAATTGGGGAAAACCCGTGGATTGTTTTTTGAAGAATTAGGTTGCCGGACGGCTTATGGGGCTGAAGATAATAACAAAGTCATTTAGCTGAAGCCAATACTATTTTATTTTTTTCCGCGATCGAAGACGCAAGTTCTGCGTACCTACTCAAACCGGTCTCTGAGACGTTGGTTGCTGGTTATGGAGCGAATATTCACTTGCCTTTTTCCGCACCCAGCAGTGACAATGTCCTGTATAGATAGACAGCATTAATGAGGATGACATGAGCAAAGCATTTGAATTGGTCTCCGACTATCAACCATCCGGCGACCAGCCAGAGGCGATTCGCCAACTTCTGGAGGGAATTGATGCGGGGTTGGCCCATCAGACATTACTTGGCGTGACAGGCTCGGGGAAAACTTTCACTTTAGCTAATGTGATCGCACAGGCTCAACGTCCGACGATTCTGCTGGCTCCCAACAAAACGTTGGCCGCACAATTGTACGGCGAGATGAAAGGCTTCTTTCCTAACAACGCGGTAGAATACTTCGTCTCTTACTACGATTATTACCAGCCAGAGGCGTATGTACCGACGACCGATACCTTTATTGAGAAGGATGCCGCGGTCAACTCACACATTGAACAGATGCGTCTGTCGGCAACCAAAGCGCTTCTTGAGCGTAAAGATGCCATCATTGTGGCTTCGGTGTCGGCGATTTATGGTCTGGGCGATCCGGATTCTTACCTGAAAATGATGCTGCATTTGCGTCGCGGAGATGTGATTAATCAACGGGACATGCTACGTCGCCTGGCTGAGCTGCAATATTCACGCAATGATGTGGCGTTCGAACGCGGTCAGTTCCGAGTGCGCGGTGAGGTGATTGATATCTTCCCGGCTGAATCGGATCAGGATGCCGTGCGCGTAGAAATGTTTGATGATGAAGTGGAGTGCATCAGCATTTTTGACCCATTGACTGGGGTGATTAAGCAGCGCGATCTGCCACGTTTTACCGTTTATCCGAAGACACACTACGTTACGCCACGAGAGCGTATTCTCGATGCCATCGAAAACATCAAAACTGAACTGGCATCGCGACGTCAGTATCTGCTCGACAACAACAAGTTGCTGGAAGAGCAGCGTATTTCTCAGCGTACTCAATTTGATATCGAAATGATGAATGAGCTGGGGTTCTGCTCAGGGATAGAAAACTATTCCCGTTATCTCAGCGGACGCGCGGAAGGCGAGCCGCCACCGACCCTATTTGATTACCTGCCACACGACGGCCTACTTGTGATCGATGAATCGCACGTGACCGTGCCGCAGATTGGCGCAATGTATAAAGGTGACCGCTCACGTAAAGAGACGTTGGTCGAGTATGGTTTTCGTCTGCCTTCGGCATTGGATAACCGACCACTCAAGTTTGAAGAGTTCGAAGCTCTGGCACCGCAAACCATCTTTGTGTCCGCAACTCCGGGTAACTACGAACTGGAGAAATCCGATGGTGAAATTGCGGATCAGGTTGTGCGTCCAACCGGTTTGCTCGATCCTGAGCTTGAAGTCCGGCCTGTCGCGACTCAAATCGATGATCTACTGTCCGAAATTCGCATTCGCGCGGTGAAAGATGAGCGGGTGCTGGTGACCACACTGACCAAACGGATGGCCGAAGACTTAACTGAATACCTGCACGAACACGATGTCAAAGTACGTTATCTGCATTCGGATATTGATACCGTGGAGCGGGTAGAAATCATTCGTGACTTACGCCTCGGTGTGTTTGACGTGTTAGTGGGTATTAACTTATTGCGCGAAGGTCTCGATATGCCAGAAGTCTCGCTGGTGGCGATTCTGGATGCTGACAAAGAGGGTTTCCTGCGCTCTGAACGGTCATTGATTCAGACCATTGGCCGCGCCGCTCGTAACCTGAAGGGTAAAGCGATCCTGTACGCGGACAACATCACCAAGTCGATGAAAAAAGCGATGGATGAGACCAGTCGTCGCCGCGAGAAACAACAAGCGTACAACGAAAAAATGGGCATTGAGCCACAAGCGTTGAAGCGCAACGTGAAAGATATCATGGAGTTGGGTGATATTACCAAGTCGCGTAAGCAACGTACCAGCAAAGTTGTGCCTTTGGCGAAGGTTGCGGAAGAGTCAGCCAGCTACGATACTATGACACCACAGCAGTTGGAAAAAGAGATCAACAGACTCGAAGCTCAGATGTACAAACATGCACAGGATTTGGAGTTTGAACTGGCTGCAGAAAAACGCGATCAGCTTGAAAAGCTGCGTCAGCAGTTCATTGTTAATAGCTAAAAAAATAGCCAATAGAAAAGAGTTCTATTGGCTGTTATATCGTGAATATCGTATTCACTAACAACGTCAGTTGGCTAGGTGACCCTTGCGGGTCAAATTGAATAAAGCATATTCTGTGCCAGTTTGTATTTCGGTGATTCTTTGGAATTCTGACACTATTTTTGCGGAAATATCGCTTTGAATTTGCAAAATGCAACTCCAAATGCGACTATTAAGCAAAATGCAAAAGATAAATGGCTAGGTTATGCAATTAAATGATATTCATCATAAGGCGAAATATCTGCTGATGGTCGAAGATACGGCGTCAGTGGCGGCGTTATATCGCTCGTACCTGACTCCGCTAGAGATCGATATCAACATCGTCGGAACTGGGCGTGAAGCGATCGAAAGTATCGCGCATCGCGAACCGGATCTCATTCTACTCGATCTGCGCCTGCCGGACATGACCGGTATGGACGTATTACACGCTGTTAAACAGCGCTCGCCGGATGTACCTGTGATTTTTATGACCGCACATGGTTCAATTGATACTGCGGTTGAGGCGATGCGTCATGGCGCACAGGATTTCCTCATCAAACCGTGTGAAGCAGACCGCTTACGTGTCACGGTAAACAATGCGATTCGTAAAGCCAGCAAGCTGAAGAATGAAGCTGACAATCCGGGTAACCAGAATTACCAAGGCTTTATCGGCAGTAGTCAAACCATGCTTGCGGTTTATCGCACCATTGACTCTGCGGCCAGCAGTAAGGCAAGTATCTTCATTACTGGAGAAAGCGGTACGGGTAAAGAGGTGTGCGCGGAAGCGATTCACGCCGCCAGTCGACGCGGCGACAAACCGTTCATCGCGATTAACTGTGCCGCGATTCCTAAAGATCTGATTGAAAGTGAATTGTTTGGTCATGTTAAAGGCGCATTTACTGGCGCAGCAACGGATCGCCAGGGCGCTGCAGAATTGGCCGACGGCGGCACTCTGTTCCTCGATGAGCTGTGCGAAATGGATCTCGATCTGCAGACTAAATTGTTGCGCTTTATTCAGACCGGCACCTTCCAGAAAGTCGGCTCGTCAAAAATGAAAAGTGTGGATGTGCGTTTTGTCTGCGCGACCAACCGTGACCCATGGAAAGAAGTGCAGGAAGGCCGTTTCCGTGAAGATTTGTACTACCGTCTGTACGTCATTCCACTGCATCTGCCGCCTTTACGTGAGCGTGGCGATGATGTCATTGAAATTGCCTATTCGCTGCTGGGCTATATGTCGAAAGAAGAGGGCAAAGGATTTGTCCGTCTCGCTCCGGAAGTCGTAGAACGTTTTAAACAATACGAATGGCCGGGTAATGTGCGTCAGCTGCAGAATGTACTGCGCAACGTTGTGGTGCTGAATGAAGGGCGTGAAATCACCCTGAATATGCTGCCACCACCGCTCAATCAGCCAAGCGAAAGCATCATCAGTGTACCGAAGGCTAGTGCCGCGCCCGTATCGGTTCACGAAATCTTCCCGCTGTGGATGACGGAAAAGCAAGCCATTGAGAAAGCGATTGAAGCCTGCGATGGCAATATTCCGCGTGCTGCCGGTTATCTGGACGTCAGCCCATCCACTATTTATCGCAAACTGCAAACCTGGAACGAGAAGGTGCAGGAAAAGGAAAAGTAAGCGCACATGGAACTGATGAATCTCAGCAAGATTGATAATCTGGCACAGGAAATTGGTGAAGAAAATGTCCCCGTTCTGGTGGAAATTTTCTTAGGTGAACTGGATACTTATCGCGCAAATCTGAGCAATGAGGCATACGGTGATAAACTGGAGTATCTCAAAGAGATCAGCCATGCGTTGAAAAGCAGTGCGGCGAGCTTTGGGGCTGATCAGTTGTGTGCCAAAGCGGTTGATATTGATAGTCGGGCCAAACAAGGCACGACCATCGATGAAACGCTGGATACGGCGATTATGATTGACCTTATCCAGCATACTCGTCAAAGCTATTCGCAGTTAATCGCTTAACTGCTCTTCAATCGCTTTACGCAGTTTCACCCTGTCGTGACGCCAGTCGCGGTTGGGTGAAGCCAAATCGCGTGTCACGCAGTTCCATTCGCTGTCCAGATCCGGATGTGCTTCGGCACCAATCACCACATCAATTTTTCGGCCGTGACAGGCGCGTTCACACCATTCCAGTTTCTGACGCAGTGTCATACGACCCGCTGGCCCATATTCTGGTGACAGGTTCTCGATGAAGATAAGCTTGGCGCGGGTGTTGTTTTCAATGGCCTGTCCCATTTCCGGCAGTAAAAGCGGTGGCATGATACTGGTCAGAAAACTGCCCGGGCCGAGTATGATCGCATCGGCGTCGGCGATGGCCAACACGCCTTCGCGAGTGGCTGGCACTTCAGGCTCCAGATCTAGGCGGCGTAAATCTTGTTGCATCTCATCGACACTGGTCTCGCCCGTCACCCATTTACCGTCCACAGACAGCGCTTTCAGATCAGAAGGGTGTTCAGACATCGGTACGATGTTGACGTCAACTTTGAGCATGCCACGAATCAGATTGATGGCTTCCAACGGACGCACAGAAAGGTGGTCTAATGCGGTCAGCATCAGGTTGCCCAGGTTGTGGCCATCGAGTTCGCCCGCGCCTTTGAAGCGGTACTCGAACATCATTGAGCTGATGGATGGCTCTGTGATTAACTGGTTAATGCAGTTGCGGGTGTCGCCCCAGGCGATGCCGCCCTGACAGTGACGAATGCGCCCGGTTGAGCCTCCGTTGTCGGTGGTGGTAACAATCCCCGTGGCGTTAGAACCAAAAATTTTTAACGCAGCCAACATGCGTCCTAAACCGTGGCCACCGCCAATCGCGACCACTTTCTTGTTCTGGTACAGAGTCATCTCTCTTCTTCTTATATTTTCACAATCCGCTACAATTTAGAGGAATTGATTTATATCTCATACTTATTTTGGGGTAATTTGAGGTACTAGTGAGTTTTTTTCGTGCTTGCACTGGAATCACGTACTCTTTTTAAGTATTTTACCAATCAGCTGCTATTGAGTAACCCATAAGTTGATCTCATTAGTTGCCATTACTCCGAGCTTATTTCAGCTAAGTCCTGTTGCAGGATACGGTGGATAAGCCAGTGGCCTTGAGCCACAAGGGCATAGTTGGAAATGATTATGCCTCCCGTGTTTGGAAAGGTGTGACGTGGCGCAACAATTCGAAGATAGATTTCAGCGTAAGTTTTACTACTTACGCTTATCCGTTACAGATGTCTGTAACTTCAAATGTACTTATTGTTTACCTGATGGGTATCACCCGTCGGGCAATAAGAATTCCTCTTTTTTGACCCTGCCAGAAATCAAGCGTGTGGTAAATGCGTTTGCCGATTGCGGGACCTCCAAAGTGCGTATTACCGGCGGTGAGCCGAGTCTGCGCAAAGATTTTACCGAGATTATCCATACGGTGGCTTCAACGCCGGGAATCCAGAAAGTCGCGACCACCACCAACGGCTATCGCATGGCGAAAGGTGTTGCGGAATGGAAAGCGGCAGGCTTAACGCACATCAATGTCAGCGTAGACAGCCTGGATCCGCGCATGTTTCATCAAATTACCGGCGAAAATCGTTTCCATCAGGTGATGCAGGGTATCGATCGTGCATTTGAGGTCGGCTACGAGCAGGTCAAAGTCAATGTTGTATTGATGAAAGATCTTAACGCTCAGGAGTTGCCCCAGTTTCTCAACTGGATCAAACATCGTCCGATTCAACTGCGTTTTATCGAGCTGATGCAGACTGGTGAGATGGACGATCTGTTCAGCCGCCAGCATGTTTCCGGCACCGCAATTCGCAATCAATTGATTGCCGACGGCTGGATACTGAAAGCCCGCGCGAATAATGATGGACCGGCCCAAGTGTTCGTGCATGCCGATTATCAAGGTGAAATTGGCCTCATCATGCCGTACGAGAAAAATTTCTGTAGTAGTTGCAACCGTCTGCGCGTGTCTGCGTTAGGCAAGCTGCACTTGTGCCTGTTTGGTGATCATGGCGTGGAACTGCGCGACTTACTGCAAGACGATACGCAAGAAAACGCGTTGATTGCGCGTATCCAAGCTCAGCTGCAAACCAAATCGGTCAGCCATTTCTTGCATGACGGAAATACGGGTATGACGCCACATCTGGCGTCGATCGGCGGTTAATAATTTCTCTTTGGGCCGGGTTTGTTGCCGGGCCGACAACACATTCAACGATTATTGATAAAGGTGAACTCATGGGTCACGCAGAAAGCAAATTTCAGCCTGCTAACATTGCCGTTCTGACGGTATCTGACACGCGTACGGAAGAGAACGATACGTCTGGCCGCTATCTGGCAGAACAACTTCAGGAAGCGGGTCACAAGCTGATCGACAAGCAAATTGTTATTGATGATATGTACAAGATCCGCGCTGTGGTTTCACAGTGGATCGCTGACGAGAACGTGCAGGCCATTCTGATTACTGGCGGCACGGGCTTTACTTCCCGCGACAGCACGCCGGAAGCGCTCAAGCCACTATTTGATAAAGAAGTGGAAGGCTTTGGTGAGCTGTTCCGTATGGTGTCTTTTGAAGAGATCGGGACTTCGACCATTCAGTCGCGAGCGGTGGCAGGTTTTGCCAACCATACCGTGATTTTCGCGATGCCGGGTTCAACCGGGGCATGCCGTACGGGCTGGACGAAGATCATCAGACAACAAATGGATGCCAGTCATCGTCCGTGTAACTTTATGCCGCATCTCTCGGTATAAGGGGGCGAAATGAGTCAGTTTACCCATATCAATGCCTCCGGAGAGGCGAACATGGTTGATGTTTCCGCCAAAAGTGACACTGTCCGCGAAGCGCGGGCTGAAGCGTTTATTCGTATGGCACCGGAAACGTTACAACTGATTATTTCAGGTCAGCACCACAAAGGTGATGTGTTTGCGACTGCGCGTATTGCTGGGATTCAGGCGGCGAAGAAAACTTGGGATTTGATTCCACTGTGCCATCCATTGTTGTTGTCCAAAGTCGAAGTGCAGTTGGAAGCGATTGAAGCGGAAAGTCGGGTACGCATTGAATCGGTGTGCAAACTGGCCGGAAAAACAGGCGTGGAAATGGAAGCGCTGACTGCGGCATCGGTCGCCGCGCTGACCATTTACGATATGTGTAAAGCGGTGCAGAAAGACATGGTGATTGAGCAAGTTAGACTACTGGAAAAGACCGGCGGTAAATCGGGTCACTTTAAGGTGGACGCATGATCACAGTGTTATTTTTTGCCCAAACTCGTGAACTGGTTGAGTGCGACAGTCTGACGTTGGAAGCACAATTTCCCACGGTGGAAGCAGTGCGTGCTTATCTGGCTGAACAACCAGGAAAATGGTCGCTGGCGCTGGAGCCCGGCAAATTGCTGGCAGCGGTCAATCAGTCGATTGTGCCGATGGATTTCGCGCTCAGTGATGGCGACGAAGTGGCCTTTTTCCCACCGGTAACCGGAGGCTAATATGGATAACCGAGTTTCTGTTCAGGTACAGGATTTTTCTGTGGCTGATGAGTATGCCCAGCTTTCTGCTGGGACACAGGCCGGGGCCGTGGTGACGTTTGTCGGTAAAGTGCGCGACATGAATCTGGGTGACAACGTGACTGGCTTACATCTGGAACACTATCCGGGTATGACCGAAAAAGCCTTGCTTGAAATCTGTGATGAAGCTGAGCGTCGCTGGTCCTTACAGAAAGTTCGTGTCATTCATCGTGTCGGTGACATGGATATCGGCGATCAAATCGTGTTTGTTGGTGTCAGCAGTGCTCATCGCAGTGCGTCGTTCGAAGCGTGTGAGTTTGTGATGGACTACCTCAAAACCAAAGCGCCATTCTGGAAAAAAGAACGCACTACAGAATCCACTCGCTGGGTCGATTCACGCGAATCAGATGCGAAAGCCGCAGAGCGCTGGCAGCAATAATCTGACGAATAAAAGTGGCGGCAGAGATTTCATCGTCTCTGCCGTTTTTTTATGCAGCGGTTTCTGCATCAGTAAATGTGCATTGTGCCGCGTCGCTGGTGTTTGGCGTGAAACAGAGCCTTGTCAGCAATAGCGACCAGCTTTTCTGCGGTCATGTCCGAGGACAAACGCAGGCAATGGTGTATGCCGATGGTTACAGACAGCGCATCATTGACGTGAGAATTGTGATGCGGAATTGCGAGCGTTTGAATCTCGCTCAGCAATTGATGCGCTTTGTGTTCGCATTGCTCGACGCTGATATCAGGAATGAACAACAAAAATTCATCACCGCCATAGCGAAAACAGAGATCACCTTTGCGTTTCCAATGATTGAGTGCCTGACTGACCTGTTTGAGCGCTTCGTCTCCTTGCAGATGACCATAAAAATCGTTGTATTCCTTAAAGCAGTCAATATCAATCATAAATAGTGCGCACGAAAGCTGATCCAGTTTCGCCACGTCCAGTGCCTGCGGAAGCAATGAGTCCATCGCATAGCGGTTGTAAACCTGCGTTAAATGATCGATATGTGTCAGGTGTTCCAGTTCCAGTTGATGGCGGGCCAGTTTGTCGACAGTGCGGCGGTATTCAGTAACGTTGCGCACAATCCACAATACGAACTCTGTGTTGGGCAGCGGGATCACCAGCGCGTTAAAAAACTGCAGATCTCGTGGCCCCTCAACATCCTCAAAGCAGGGCATCTGCTTCGGATCAAGCTCATATTCCAATTCCGCCGCCAGGCCGGTTTTCAGCGCCTCTCCGATAACACGATTGAACCAGATGGCTTTATCTGCGGGCAGGACTTGTTGTTGATTCATACCGATAATGGTCGCCGGATTATGATGACGCTGCGTGTCGGTCCCACCCCAGGCTTCCACGTAAATACCTTCACGATTGATCAAAAACGTAGGCTCTGGCAGCGCTTCAAACACGACATGCAGCAGGTCGGGGTTAGCGGAAATGACAGAATAGAAGACTGAGTTCACTACGGCGGTCTCTATTGATGGTTGAGTCAATAGTTAACATATAGATGATATCTCAGGAAAAAGCCTACCGGATGCGCAGTGACTAATAAATAAGACAGGTTTTAGAAAATTGTGCTGAAAGCGTGAGAGAGATGGGGCAGGTTGACGCCGAATTCATCGGAAAAATCTATCGACAAAATTGAGGTTTTCCATTTAGTAAAATCAAGAAATTAGTCAACACTTACTAAATAAGCAACATTAGGTTGCGAGCAAGGAGACCGCTATGGATTCGTTAAAAGTAAGAGACTACATGACCGTCAAAGCGGTCACTTTCAAACCGGATATGTCACTGACCGCGGCTTTGGATCGCGTGATCCACTCAAACCATTTAGGTGGCCCGGTGATTGATGATAATGAGCGCGTGATTGGTTTCCTCTCTGAGCAGGACTTGCTGGAGAAGCTGATTAAAGTGAGCTATTACTGCCAGGACACCCACATCGTGAGCGATTGCATGCACAAAGAAGTGCTCTCCGTTTCACCCAATATGTCCATCATTGAGTTGGCAGAAATGATGAAAGTGGGTAAACCGAAAGTGTATCCGGTGGTAGATGAAGGGAAACTGGTCGGCATTATTACCCGCCGGGACGTGCTGCAGGCGATCGGGAAAAATCTGGCGGCGTGCTTCAAACATCCAGTCTAACGCCTTTAACAGGCAAAAAGGCACTTCGGTGCCTTTTGTTTTTTTGTCTGAAGCCCTAAAAAATTAGTGCTTGACCTTGGAGTAGACTCCAAGGTGTAGCATCGGGTTAAGCCTGATAAAAGGAGAAGCGCTATGTGTACCAAGCATGAAGGTTGCCGCTCAGAAAAGTCTGCAGCACCAACCATTAAATCGGTGTCCTGCTCAGCAAGCCCGAAAATTCAATCCATTCACCCTGCTGGTGCGACCAATTCTGAGGGTGGATGCTGTTCATCCAGCAGTTGCAGTGGGGCGGATGGCCCTGACGAGGACGAACCCGCTGGGGGAACCTCAACCTACAAGCAGAGCTGGCGTGTGGTGGGGATGGATTGTCCATCCTGCGCACGCAAAATTGAAACGGCTGTTAACCAACTGACCGATATTGTCGACGCTCGCGTGCTGTTTGCGACGGAAAAACTGGTGGTGCAATTCAACTCAGCCTCAACGGCTGCGGCGATTGAGCAGGCAGTCACCAACACCGGATTTAAGATCTACGACGATCAGCAAAAGAGTTCCGCCCAGCCGGCCAAACCGAGCCATCCGCTGCTTGAAGCGGATACCCTGCGTATTGTTGCACTCGCGGCCATGATGGCTATCGGGACATTGACGAATCTTTGGTCGGTGGAAGCCGGGCGCTGGATTTTTACTATCAGCTGTATTGCCGGTCTTGTGCCCATCGCCACTAAAGCGTGGAAGCTCGCCAAATCAGGCACGCCATTTGCCATTGAAACACTCATGACCGTCGCGGCTGTGGGAGCTCTTTATCTCGGAGAAACTGTTGAGGCAGCAATGGTTCTGCTGCTGTTTTTGATTGGTGAACGCCTCGAAGCGTTTGCGGCCTCAAAAGCTCGCAGTGGTGTGCAGGCGCTGATGGAACTGGTGCCAGAGACGGCTGTTCGTCTGCAATCTGGCGAGAGGATTGAAGTCCCTGCCAGTGAACTCAGTCCGGGTGATATTGTGGAAGTTGCACCGGGCGGGCGTTTGCCTGCCGATGGTCTGCTGTTAGATGCGGTTGCCAGCATGGATGAGAGTGCGTTGACCGGCGAATCTCTGCCCGTTGAGCACGTTCGTGGCGATAAGATAGCCGCAGGTGCGGTGGTGGTTGATCGCGTCATTCAGCTCAAAATCACCTCACGTCAGGGTGAAAATGCCATCGACCGCATTTTGCATCTGATTGAAGAAGCGGATTCGCGTAAGGCGCCGATGGAGCGTTTTCTTGACCAGTTCAGCCGTTGGTACACACCGCTGATGATGGTCGTCGCGCTGCTGGTAGTCACTGTACCGCCACTGTTGTTTGCTCAACCGTGGGAAACTTGGGTATACCGTGGTTTGGCGATGTTACTGATTGCCTGTCCGTGCGCTCTGGTCATTTCGACACCGGCGGCGATTACGTCGGGTTTGGCAGCGGGTGCACGACGTGGTGCGTTGATTAAAGGGGGAGCAGCGCTTGAACAATTAGGCCGGATCCAAAGTGTTGCCTTTGATAAAACCGGTACGCTGACTCAAGGTAAACCGCAGGTGACCGACATTGTGGCACTCTCCGGTTTGTCGCCAGATCAACTGCTTACGGTCACTGCCGCGATTGAACAGGGCTCACGCCATCCACTGGCGATGTCGCTGGTCAAAAAAGCGCAGAATCAAGGACTGACATTACCGCATGCGCAAGATAAACAAGCTTTGGTGGGGCGCGGTGTGGCAGGACGAATTGGCGAGCATTTCTACCGAGTGTTGGCGCCGGGCAAGGTTGACGTGCCACTGGCTGACTCTGTCAGCGAGCAAGTTGCGGCGATGGAAGCACAAGGAAAAACCGTAGTGGTGGCGCTGGAGAATGACACGCCTATCGGTATCATTGCCTGGCAAGATACGCTGCGTGAAGATGCGCAGCAAGCGATAGCGGCACTGCACCAAATGGGGATTCACACGACTATGCTGACCGGTGATAACCCGCGCAGTGCCCAGGCAATAGCCAGCCAACTCAATATGGATTTTCAGGCCAGCCTGATGCCAGAGGACAAAGTGGAATATGTTCGCCAACTGGCGCAGCAGCAACATGTTGCCATGGTAGGGGATGGCATCAACGATGCGCCAGCAATGAAAGAAGCTAACATCGGTATTGCGATGGGCGGTGGTACGGATGTGGCACTGGAAACGGCGGATGCGGCCATTACTCACAACCGATTGAATGAGTTACCCGGCATGATTGCGCTATCACGAGCGACTCTGAGCAACATTCGTCAGAACGTGACCATAGCGCTGGGTCTGAAAGGTATCTTTCTGGTCACCAGTCTGATTGGGGTGACCGGGCTGTGGGTAGCGGTATTGGCAGACAGCGGTGCAACGGCGCTGGTGACGCTCAATGCGTTGCGTCTGCTGAAGTTTAAAAAATAGTCATTGCACTGGCTATACTGACACATGGCAAGGTGCCGCCTTGCCATGTCACGTTACTCGCCGTTGATAGTGATATTGCTCATAGTTGCATCACAATGACAATTTTGTGTGATAAAGATCATTTTTTAATGAAATGTAATTTCTTATTGCGTTAATACTTGTGAGTTTTGTCACTTAATGTTGGGGCCCGCTCGGCTAAAGTAGCACGGTACCCAAACATATTTATGAGCTGAATAAGCCACAATGAAGGAGCTACTTATGTCTCAAGCCGTATTCCACCTTGGTGTTACCGAAGCTGATCTGAATGGTGCAACATTGGCAATCATTCCAGGCGATCCTGCGCGCGTGCAAAAGATCGCGGAACTAATGGAAAACCCAGTGTTCCTGGCCAGCCATCGTGAATACACGCTATACCGTGCTGAACTGGATGGCAAACCGGTTGTGGTTTGTTCAACGGGTATCGGCGGTCCTTCTACCTCTATCGCGGTTGAAGAACTGGCGCAATTGGGCGTTCGCACTTTCCTTCGCGTTGGTACTACGGGTGCTATTCAGCCAAATGTTAATGTGGGCGACATGATTGTCACTACGGGTTCTGTACGTCTTGACGGTGCCAGCCTGCACTTTGCTCCAATGGAGTTCCCTGCGGTTCCTGACTTTGAAGTGGCAACAGCGATGAAACAGGCGTCAGAAGAGAGCGGTGCAACCGTCCACATGGGCGTGACTGCATCCAGCGATACTTTCTACCCAGGTCAAGAGCGTTACGACACGTTTACTGGTCGTGTTGTCCGTCGTTTCCAAGGCTCTATGAAAGAGTGGCAGGAAATGGGCGTACTGAACTTTGAAATGGAATCAGCAACCCTGCTGACCATGTGTGCAAGTTCAGGTCTGAAAGCGGGTTGTGTGGCGGGTGTTATCATCAACCGCACTCAGAAAGAAATCCCGGATCATTCTACGCTGAAAGAGACCGAAGCTCGCTCTATCAAAGTTGTGGTAGAAGCCGCGCGTAAAATGCTGAAATAATTTCAATGAAAAACGCCACCGTCGGGTGGCGTTTTTTTATGTCTGTCGTTTGCGATCAGGCAATAACTAATTTGGGCAATGGCAGGTACAGGCTTTCAGTCAGATCAGCCAGCATCTGGTCATACACATGCGCGATGCTCAGTGACACATCTGAGGTCAGTTGATACAGCTGTTCGGCATCCATATCAAAGGCCTGATTGTCATGCAGTTCAGACAGTAAATGCATCGCTTTTGAACAGGCTGGTGAGGCAATAGACAGCGGGCTTATCAGCGCCAGTTGATTCAGCTTACGGCGCACCAAGTCGCAATAATGTTGCATGCGCGAACGGCCTTCCTGAGTGTGCATATCTTCAATACAGATACGCAACTGCGTCAGAGCATCCATGGTATCGATGATTTGCTGCCAGTTCATGTGGTATTCATCGCTCAAATCTTCACGGCTGGACTCCACCAGCCATGCCAACATCACTTCATCCATCAGAAACATACAGTGACGAATCGCTTTGCCGTGTACCATCTGGTTACGGGAGATACTGCGATCTGACCACTCTTTCATCAGTGCTTTCAACTTCAACTGTAAAATGCGGTACATAGGTTTGTTGTCGAAGTGAGCGGTTGCGATCAAATGGTTAGATTTTTCGTGAATCAGGTCGTGCAGATGGCTCAGCTCAGCGTCACGGTGTTCACCAAACATCAGAGCATGATGAGTTGCGCTGCGGTGCTGGCGGCACAGATAAAGCAGCTGACGCAGGTCAACCAACAGTTCGTATTTGCGTTGAAGGGTCGATTCTCTTTGTTTGGCAAAGAAGAACATCAGGCACAATATGCCTATCGAAATCAGCATCGAAATAAAGACAAACATAACCAACTCCTTGTTAGTGTTTATACTCCTAAAGAGTTAGCAGCCTTGATGCCAAGTTTTTTGTCTTTATAAATCAATGAATTAACAAGTTTTCAACAATCTTTTTGCACTGAAGTTGTGCAAATTGACCTAAAAGTGTGAGCTGGTTCAATAAAAAAGCTCCCGGGCCAATCGGCACCGGGAGCCTTAACATTTTGATTTTAAACGCAGGTGAGCGCGATTACATCACACGCATACCTGGTTGAGCACCTTCATGAGGTTCCAGAATCCAAAGCTCGCTGCCACCAGGGCCGGCGGCCAGAATCATGCCTTCTGACATGCCGAACTTCATCTTACGTGGTTTCAGGTTAGCCACCACAACGGTGTATTTGCCAACCAGATCTTCCGGGTTATAAGCCGCTTTGATTCCCGAGAATACCTGACGCATTTCACCACCGATATCCAGTTGGAACTTCAGCAGTTTGTCCGCTTTAGGCACTGACTCACAAGAGACAATCTTAGCAATACGCAGGTCAACCTTCGCGAAGTCATCAAATTCGATTTCGGCTGCGATAGGGTCTTTGCTCAGCTCAGTTTGCTGCGCTTTAGGTGCGGCAGCTTCTGCAGCGGCTTTCTCAGCAGCAGCTTCTTCTTTCGATGCTTCAATCATCGCTTCGATGTGTTTAGGATCGATGCGGTTGAACAGCGCTTTGAACGCGCTGACGGTGTGGCCAGTCAGAGGTTGAGCTACGCCGTCCCAAGTCAGTTCTTGGTTCAGGAAGGCTTCTGAGCGAGCCGCCAGTGCTGGCATCACCGGTTTCAGGTAAGTCAGCAGAACGCGGAATAAGTTGATACCGACAGTACAGATATCCTGCAGTGCTTGATCCTGACCTTCTTGTTTGGCCACAACCCAAGGTGCTTTTTCGTCAACGTACTGGTTGGCTTTATCCGCCAGCGCGGTGATTTCACGAATGGCGCGGCCAAATTCGCGCGCTTCGTAAAGTTCAGCGATACGATCGGCAGCCGCGGCAAATTCGTTGTACAGCTCAGGTTCTGCAAAGCTGTCAGACAGTTTGCCGTCAAAACGCTTGGTGATGAAACCTGCGTTACGTGAAGCCAGATTGACAATCTTGTTCACCACGTCAGCGTTCACGCGCTGAGTGAAGTCTTCCAGGTTCAGATCCAGATCGTCGATACGGCTGTTCAGTTTCGCGGCGTAGTAGTAACGCAGACACTCAGGATCCAAGTGGTTCAGGTAAGTGCTTGCTTTCACGAACGTCCCTTTAGACTTAGACATCTTCGCGCCGTTTACCGTCACGTAGCCATGTACGAACACGTTGTTTGGTTTGCGGAAACCGCTGCCTTCCAGCATCGCTGGCCAGAACAGACTGTGGAAGTAAACAATGTCTTTACCGATGAAGTGGTACAGCTCTGTGGTGCTGTCTTTCTTCCAGTATTCATCGAAGTCCAGACCGTCAGTCTTGTTACACAGGTTTTTGAACGACGCCATGTAACCGACAGGTGCATCAAGCCACACGTAGAAGAACTTGTTCTTTTCGCCCGGAATTTCAAAACCGAAATAAGGCGCATCGCGGGAAATGTCCCACTGTTGCAGGCCAGATTCAAACCACTCTTGCATCTTGTTGGCCGTTTCAGATTGCAGTGAGCCTGAACGTGTCCACTCTTTCAGCATGCTTTCAAACTGAGGCAGATCGAAGAAGAAGTGCTCAGAATCTTTCATGATTGGCGTCGCGCCAGAAACCGCTGATTTCGGGTTGATCAGTTCTGTCGGGCTGTAAGTTTCGCCACAAGCATCACAGTTGTCGCCGTACTGGTCTTCAGATTTACATTTCGGGCAGGTGCCTTTAACGAAACGATCCGGCAGGAACATCTCTTTCTCAGGGTCAAATAGCTGAGAAATGGTGCGGCTGGAAATAAAACCGTTCTTTTTCAGCTCCAGATAGATGTGAGAAGCCAGTTCACGGTTCTCTTCACTGTGTGTGCTGTGGTAGTTGTCAAAGCTGATATCAAAGCCTGCGAAGTCTTTTTGGTGCTCTTCACTGACCGCAGCAATCATCTCTTCCGGAGTCATACCCATCTGTTGCGCTTTAAGCATGATTGGCGTGCCGTGAGCATCGTCAGCACAGATGAAGTTTACAGTGTTGCCGCGTAGGCGCTGGTAACGAACCCAAATATCCGCTTGGATATGCTCAAGCATATGACCTAAGTGGATCGAACCGTTAGCGTACGGAAGGGCACAAGTTACCAAAAGTTTTCTTGGTTCAGTTGCCATACTTAATTATTCGCTTTGTTTGATAGGTATTTAATGTGATGGATAATACTACCTGATGACGCTGTTAACTCCAAGGCGTGAGTAGGGCCAAAGCCTTAACTTTTTCGGGGTTCTGTCTGATGCATGAGAGTGATAGCATGAGGCAAAAAGGAGGACCTATGCTCACGTTTACGTCCAAACAGGACTTTTGTTCCTGGTTAAGTCAGTTTTCTCACCCTTATCTACTCTCCGACTGGGCATCCGCGCCTGGTTTTGTCACGGTTTCACCCACAGGTTCGTTTGTGATTGAGTTGCCGTTTGCCAGCTGCAGCATCGCTGTTGAATTGCAGGCTTGGATTGCGCAGCAGCAATCGGCTCAGACGGTCGCCGCCTTTGACTACACAATCAAAGTGCAACCGAAAGCGCTCGAAACTCAGGTTACGAATCCGGTGAAAGGGGTGAAAAACATCATTGCAGTGACCTCTGCGAAAGGGGGCGTCGGTAAATCAACCACGGCTGCCAATTTGGCACTGGCGATTGCTGCGTGTGGTGCAAAGGTGGGCATTCTCGATGCGGATATCTATGGCCCGTCCGTGCCGATGATGTTTGGTCAGACGGATGCCAAACCGAGCGTACGCGACAATAAATGGATGCAGCCAGTGATGGCGCACGGCATCGCGACACAGTCAATTGGTTACCTGGTGGATAAGTCGGATGCCACCATCTGGCGTGGTCCGATGGCGTCCAAAGCATTGGCGCAACTCCTTAATGAAACCGAATGGCCGGATTTGGATTATCTGGTGCTTGATATGCCGCCGGGTACGGGCGACATTCAACTGACGCTGGCGCAGCAGATTCCGGTTACCGGCGCTGTGATTGTGACCACACCGCAAGACTTAGCGTTGGCCGATGCACGTAAAGGTACCGCGATGTTCGACAAAGTGGCCGTGCCCGTCGTCGGTCTGGTGGAGAACATGAGCTATCACATCTGCAGCCACTGTGGAGAAAAAGAACACATCTTCGGTGTGGGCGGCGCGCAGACACTGGCGGGCGAGTATGGTTTATCGCTGCTGGCACAAATACCACTGCACATTCAAATGCGTGAAGATATCGATGCAGGGAAGCCGACCGTTATCGCGCATCCGGACAGCGAACATACTGCCCTGTATCTCGACTTGGCGGAACGAATTTGCGCGTATTTATACTGGCAAGGAAAAGCCAAACCGGACCCAATCAGCTTCACTTTAGTGGAGTAACACAGATCACAAAATTTTGCAGAGCGAATGTAATCGTTTGCTCTGCTTTAATGTTGTTCGATTCCGGAAATTACTGACATTTAGCTCTACTGCAAACTGGTATCTGCCCCATGAACTCCCTATAATCAGGCGGTTTATCTTCGTTTCCTCATCTACACGTATCGGGTGCATATACATGTCTGATAATAATCAATGCGTCATCGTCGGTATTGCTGGCGCTTCTGCTTCTGGGAAAAGCCTCATCGCAAGTACCATTTATAATGAACTGCGTGCGAAAGTAGGCGACCATCAAATTGGTGTGATCACGGAAGATTGCTATTACAAAGACCAAAGTCATCTGAGCATGGAAGATCGCGTCAAAACCAACTATGACCACCCGAATGCGCTTGACCACGATCTGCTTTGTGAACATCTTCAGAAGCTGACCCGCGGTGAAGCGGTGGAAGTGCCTGAATACAGCTACACAGAACATACTCGCACCTCGAACACAACCACAATGACACCAAAGAAAGTGATCATTCTGGAAGGCATTCTGCTTCTGACCGATCCTCGCCTGCGCGACCTGATGCACGCGACCATCTTTATGGACACTCCACTGGATATCTGTCTGCTGCGCCGCGTAAAACGCGATGTGGAAGAACGTGGTCGTACGATGGAATCGGTATTGTCTCAGTACCAGAAAACGGTTCGCCCAATGTTCATGCAATTTATTGAACCGTCAAAACAATACGCTGACATTATCGTTCCTCGTGGTGGCAAGAACCGCATCGCGATTGACGTATTGAAAGCGCACATTGCTAAGTTGCTAAAATCGTAATTTTAACCAATGCTTAGCAATAGCTGACTTTATTTTTCTTAGTATAAGTGGCACTTTAGGTGCCACTTTCTTTATCCGTCACGCAAGGAAAAAGCAGATGAAAAAACTGTTCCTGTTCGTTGCTGCATTGTTGATCGTCGTGCTAGGCGCGATCGCAGCCTTAGTGATTCTGGTTAATCCGAACCAGTTTAAACCGCTGCTGGTTGAACAGACCAAAAAACAAACCGGCCTCGATCTGGTGATCGAAGGCGATATTGGTTGGCAATTCTTCCCGTCTATCGGTTTTGAACTGGGTAAAACTGAGCTCAAGAACCCTCAAGGATTCACCAGTCCGAACCTATTTAAAGTAGACAGTGTTGGGATTGATGTATCCGTGATGCCACTGTTCGACAAACAACTACAGATCGGCAACATCCGTCTGGATGGGGCTGAAGTCCATCTGGAAACGCTCAAAGATGGCCGTTCCAATTTAGATAGCCTGACCAAAGCGCAGCAGACTTCCACATCCGGCGAAACATCGGATGCAACACAAGCGCCTGCGCAAACATCGGGCTCAGAATCTACGGCTGCTCAGGATTGGAGTATCAATCTTGCGGGTATCGCCATCAACAATGCGCTGTTAGAGATTCAGGATCGCAAAGCAGGCACGCAAACCAAACTGTACGATGTGCAGCTGCAAGTTTCTGAGTTTGCGGCTGATACCTGGACCAAAGTGGATTTTGCAGCGAAAGGCAGCAATAACCAGCAGCAGTTTGGTGCGAGCGGTAACGCGGAAATCAAGCTGTCGAAAGACTTCAAACAGTACGCGCTGCGAAACATCGTGCTGGATGCAAATTTCAGTGACCCCGCGACGCGTATTGATTCTGCGAAATTGAATTTGGCGACGTTTGAATTTGATCAGGCCAACGCTCTGACCTTCTCGGTGAAAGGTACGGCTTCGGACATGAAGCTCGATGCCAGCGGCAGCGCATCGGTGAAGGTTGATAAGGCCATCAGTCAGGTGAGTGTCGACAAACTGGACCTGACGGCGAATCTTGAAGGTGCGGCACTGCCTCAGTCTCCGATGAAAGTAACGATGCAATCTTCGGTTGTATTTGATATGACCAAGAACATGCTCAATGTTGTGCTGGATAAACTTAGCGCAAATGCGCTGCAGTTTGATGGTAAAGCCAGCGTCGCACTGGGTGATATTCCCAAAGTTCGCTTTAATCTGCACAGCCCGGATATTGATTTAGATGAATTCCTGGGGCTGAATAAACAGCCAGCAGCAACGGCAGAAAGCAAGCCAGCCGCTGGTGGTTCGGCTGGAACCAGCCCTTCAGACAAAGCAGAAACCGAACCGGATTTGTCCGCGTTGAAGACGCTGGATGTGGCGGGGGATGTGACCATCGATAAGTTCAAAGCCAGCAACGCCAAAATGCAGAATGTGAAGACCAGTTTTACGGTCAACCGTGGTGTGATTGATCTGAAATCGTTCACGGCCAATCTGTATCAGGGCAGTGTAAAAGCTACCGCACAGATCGATGCTCGTAAAACTCCGGCCACTTACACAATCAAAAAGACCGTCACCGGCGTTAAGATCCAGCCGCTAATGAAAGATGTGCTGGATAACGACAAATTGGAAGGTACCGGAAATATCGATGTCAACGTACAAGGTAAAAGCCTGACGCCAACGGGCATCAAGCAAAACCTGGCGGGTACAGTGGCCATCAACTTTGCTGATGGTGCTGTCAATGGCATTAACGTGGCACAGCTTATTCGCACCAATTACGCCAAAATCAAAGGTCAGTCGGTGAGTGAGGATAACTCGGTACAGAAAACCGATTTCAGTGCTATGACCGCGACCCTGAAGCTGAACAAAGGCGAAATGACGACCGATAACTTAAGTATGCAGTCACCACTGCTGCGCATTCATGGCGAAGGCAAAGCGAACTACATTCAGGAGACGGTCGATTTTCTGGTGCGTACCTCTATTGTTGGTTCCTTGGAAGGGCAGGGTGGTAAGAACATTGACGAGCTGCGTGACGTGACCATTCCGATTAATGTCTCCGGCAAATGGGCTGATCCGAAATTCAAATTGGTGTTTGATGATGTGCTGAAACAGAAAGCGCAAAAAGAGATTGATCGTGGGCTTGAGAAAATCAACGACAAGATCAAAGACGAGAACACCAAAAAAGCCGTAGACGGCTTACTGAAAGGCCTGTTCAATTAAGCGCGTTATATACACAACAAAACAAAAGGGCTGGAATTTCCAGCCCTTTTTCGATGGCAACGTTTAACGCTACTTTACCAGTCAACACCTTGCAGTGCTTTAACACCAGACTCAAAAGCGTGCTTAACGTTCTTCACTTCCGACACCGTATCGGCCATTTCAATCAGAGTACGGTGTGCGCCGCGTCCCGTAATGATCACGGACTGCATAAGTGGACGGTTGTTCAGCGCTTCAACCACTTCATCGAGGTCGATGTAACCGTAACTCACCATGTAAGTCAGTTCGTCAAACAAAACCACGTCCAGTGACTCGTCCTGTAACATGCGTTTGCACTCCTGCCACACCAATTGGGCCGCGGCAGTATCGCTTTCTTTATTCTGCGTTTCCCAGGTGAAGCCCGTCGCCATTACCTGAAATTCGACGCCTAGTTTTTCCAGCAGATTACGTTCGCCGTTGTCCCAGGTGCCTTTGATGAACTGGGCAACCGCACATTGCTTGCCGTGACCAACAGCGCGGGCAATCGTGCCAAAGCCAGAAGTGGATTTACCTTTGCCGTTACCAGTGATGATCAGCAGCAGACCTTTCACTTCCTGTGCCGCGGCTACGCGGGCGTCCACTTGTTCTTTGACTTTCTGTTGCCTTGCCTGATGGCGTTGTTGTTTGGTCTCTTCGCTGGACATGAGCCATCCTTTCTATCGTTAAGTTATCGCTATGATAGCTCAACAATAGCGCGGCAAAAACCAACGAAAAGCATGGAGATAATCAGCCGAAGAACGTGATGTGGTCAACAGGAAAAAGAGAGCTGCCAACCCGCGTGCTGGCAGCATGAATCGACGCTAGATAGAGAGCTTCTGTACAGTCTCTGATACCAGATCCGCATCGTAGATAATTTCCTCAATCACGCCTGAGACCGTGTTGGCCTGATTTTCACCGTGTGAGGCTTTATCGAAGACGACTTTGATTTTGTGATCGATATTGCCGATGATTTGCGAGTTTTTGTCGATCACAGCAGCGATCTCTGAGGTTGAGGTTGAGGTGCGCGAAGCCAGTTTACGTACTTCATCGGCGACTACCGCAAAACCTCGCCCTTGATCACCAGCTCGCGCAGCTTCAATCGCAGCATTCAGTGCGAGTAAGTTGGTTTGCTCGGCGATTTCACTGATGGTGGAGACGATGGCTTCGACGCTTTTCGACTGGCGGTTGAGTTCTTCAATCAGGCCGCTGACGGCATCGACGGCGGCGTTGATCTCTTTGGAGTTTGATAGCATCGAAGCGATAGAATCTTGCCCCTGACGTGCGATGGTGACGGTATCTTCTGCAATCTGGCACGACTTCTTCGCGGCATCACGTACTACCATGGCTTGCTCCACTCGTTCAGTAATATCGCTTGCCAGTTTAATGATTTTCACCACTTTGTTTTCATGATTGAAAATCGGGTTGTAGGTGGCTTCCAACCATATGACTCGGCCATGTTTGTCTCGACGTTTAAATAGCCCGGATTGAATTTTGCCTGTCGCAAGATCCGACCAGAAATTCGGGTTGCTTTGGTAAAAGTCGTCTTCGCAAAACATGCGGTGATGCTGGCCAGTAATTTCATCGAGTCGATAATCGAGGCAGGAAAGGAAGTTCTTGTTGGCGTTGAGGACAGTGCCGTCAGGAGTAAAATCGATCACCGCCAGCGATTTGTCCATTGCCTTGAGTAGTGCTTGGTTTCGCTCCAGTTCGACCTGCTCCTGCGTGACGTTGGACGCCACTTTCGCGACATACGCCACTTTGCCGTTTTGCACCACAGGAAAATAGGTCGCTGCGACCCAAACTGCTTTGTCTTGACTGTCTTTGCGAATAAAGCGCCCACGGACGGGCTTACCGTTCTTTAGATCGCCCCAGAGCTGATTATATTCGGCTGTCACCGTATCTTCGGGGAAACATAGTAGGCTGTGATGCTTGCCCGCAATTTGTTCCAGTGTGTAGCCCACGACGCCCAAAAATAGAGAGTTGGCAAAACGTATGTGCCCATCTGGTGTGAATTCAATATACGGAACCTGTTCCTTTATTGCGTTTTGAAAGCACTCAAACTGAAACTTCTCATTTTCCAGGGCTTGCAGTGCATGCTGCTTTTTTTTCGACCCAAACATGTTATTCCCTCAACAAATGAAACAAGGCCTTGCACAAAACATTTACGCATATGTATTGGTAAATTCAAGATTATGTTTTTGCTCTTTAGTCGAACATTTCAACTTGATTCAATAAATTTGCGATGCAACAACTATTGGTGCAACAAGTATGTACCAGCTTGTTTCACACCAGCGGTTGTTGATGCTTATGCAATCAGTTTAGTTGAAGTTTACTCTTTCGCCTTCCTGCGACATTGCTTAGGAAAACGGAGTCAGCATTCAGGTTGTAAGCCTGATAAATCTGTCAGTTACATTGAGTTGTTTGAAGTCGGTTGCAGTTAGCAATATAGAAAGCGTTGTTGCACTGTCAAACTGACTCAAGCATCTATAGTAATGAGTGAAATCAACAAGAATATTTCTACGATACACTTCGCTTGCTGAAGGGCCGGGCAATTGCTCAGCCCTTCTTTTTTTGACCTCAACGTATACCTGTAACTTACTGATACTGTTTTTATATACAGTATTGTTTTATACTGCGTGTTCATCAACTGTGTTGGGGGAAACGCGATGGGATGTGTAGCTCACGTCAAACCATGGGTAACAACGGAAAATCATGAATCGGTTTCGCATGAGTGCCAAGAGAGGATGCGCCGGACCAAGGCCGTGCTTGACGAAGTTGCACGTGAATCTGAACGGCTAGCCGATTGGCTCTACTTCGTTTACGTTCCGTCTTTGGCAGAAGGTGGGTCAACGCATCAACGACTGTTTGATGCTATTGAAACTCAGTGGCAGCAAGTAAACCATGGCAGTTATAGGTTGCCGGTCGCGCCTCTTAGATCTCTTGTTCCACTCGTTGTCGGCGGTTTTGCTTTGAAAATGGGAGGAAGTCACGAGCTGATTTCGCGTAATTTTCTGTCTAATGAACCGCCCACATTTACCCGCAGCTATCTGATTAATGCATTGGTTGAATACGACTGTTATGTTGCGGGTGACAACAGTGAGGCGTACAAGCAAAAACAACGTGAGAGTTACCGAATCCAATGGTTTAGTTGGCAGCATCACATTCAATCGCTTGTGCAATTTCTGCTGCAATGGGACCAAGCGGCACGTACACTGTTTAAAAACAAGTTGGGATGAATGAGATGAAAAAGAAACCGGCGGTTCTTGTGGTGTGTATGGGTAACATTTGTCGTTCGCCAACCGGAGAGGCGGTGCTGAAAGCCAAAGCGCAGGGACTGGGGTTAGACATAGAGATTGATTCAGCGGGAACGATTGGCTATCACCAGGGTAATCCGCCTGACCCAAGAGCCCGATCTGCGGGTGAAAAGCGCGGTTATTCGTTCGCAGGAATGCAGGCGCGCAAAGTGCGGGACAGCGATTTTGAGCAGTTTGATCTGATTCTTGCTGCAGACCGAGATAACTTATTGGAATTACAACAACGTTGCCCCAAGCAATATCACCACAAACTTGCGTTGTTTCTCAGTTATGGCCATTCCGACTACGATGAGATCCCAGACCCTTACTATGGCGGGGAGAACGGATTTGAGTTGGTGTTAGATCTTATTGAAGATGCTTCTGAGCAGTTGCTGTTGCAACTGAAACAAAAAAGCCGGTGATGATCACCGGCCTTTTTAATCCTGATAGAGATTAGAAGCGGTAGCTTGCTTGCACACCTACAATCCAGACGTTACCTGTCATCTGGCCATCAAACTGGCCGCCAACTTTTTCTGCGGAGTTATCAGAGTCATAGCCACGAGACTCCAGAATGTCTGCGTCTTTGGCAAAAATGTAAGTAAAGGCCGCGTCCAGCGTTAGTTGCTCGGTAACGTCGTAGCCCGCACCCACGCTCAGCCAGATACGGTCGGTTTCCGGAATAGTAATGGTGCGGTTTTTGGTGCTTACTGCTGCAGTGTCATAAGCCACACCACTGCGCAGCGCCAGTTTAGGATCAACCTGGTATGTCGCACCCACGGCGAAACGGTAGTTATCTTTCCAGTTCTCTTCCTTCACCATGACTGTGCCCATGGTATCAAGTTCAGCCTGAAGTTTTTCGAAGCTGCTCCAATCCGTCCAGTTGATGCTGGTGTGCAGAGCAAACTGATCGGTTAGTTGGTGGTAGGTAGAGAGTTCTGCCGTTGCAGGCAGAGTCAGCATCATGTAACCAGTATCCGACAAAACTTTGCCGTATGACTGAACATACATGTTCGCTGAACCAGACAGCTTCAGATCTACTTCTGATTTATAAGCGAAGCCAACACGGTTGTTTGGAGTCATTTGCCAAGCCGCACCCGCTTGCCAGCCCCAACTGGTGTCATCACCTTCCATGTACTTCAGCGTTGTGCCTTTCGTCAGGCCCAGAGCTTCAGTTTGTGCTGGCGATTTCGCACCAAAATGGCCTTCACCCATGACGTAGCGGATGCCACCACCAATGCTAACGGTTTCTGTTAGTTGGTAGGCGATGTTCGCATTCGCTTCTATGGTTGTAACCATAGCTTCGTCACCGAAGTGGCTGGCTGCAAATCCAGAGTCCAGCTCGGTTTCCATACCGTAGTTGGTACCAAATGCGAGACCTAGAGCCCATTTTTCGTTCACTTGGTGAGAAATGTAGAAGTTCGGAATGACGGCGTCGTTGGCGTAATCAGATGAACTGGTGCTTGAAGTGCTTCCGTAGAAACTAACGTCACCCTCAACGTCAACATTCGGGTTAACGTAGAGTGCGCCAGCAGAAATTTGCGTCCCTTTCAGATAAGTCAGCATTGCTGGGTTGCGCCATTGTGAACCGGCATTGTCTGCGATTGCGGCTTCACCAGCGTACGCGCGGCCAAGACCCGTTGCAGAGTACTCCGCCAGCTGAAAGCCTGCTGCCTGAGTTAAGTTAGATACACTTGCTAAACCACATGCTACTGCAATAGAAAGAAATTTTTTATTAGTTTTCATCTTATTGTTCGCTGAAATTATCTGAATTGGTAACCGCGAAGTCTAAAACTAGAGCTTTTGCTTTAACAATAAAAAACACTGTATTAAGCCTGTTTGGATATAAAATCCGCAAATTTCTTAATAATTAGTGGAAATATCTGATTTAAACTGTGTGGTTATTGTTCTTTCAGCGTACAACTGTAGGGTAGATTGAGCATAATAGAACACAAGTGTGCGCTGAGATACGTGAATCAGGAAGGATTAAAAAATAAAAGGGCTGGAAAACCAGCCCTTTACCAATCAAAAAATGTCGTGAAAATGCTTAGAAAGTGCGGCTGTATTGTAAGCCGACTAGGATAGCATCCGCGTGAGTTGTACCTGTGAGGGTAGAAACTGTTGTACCTGATACTGTAGTTGATTCAGATACATCAACGTCTTTACCCATTAGGTAGGTAAAGCCGAAATCGACATTAGATTGTTCATCAATGTTGTAAGTAAAACCAGTTGAGAACCATTGACGGTCTGAATCAGGAACAGAGATGGATGTAACTTTATCCTGTGCGCTGGTGTCGTACATGTAACCCGCGCGTAGCGTCCAGTCTTTGTTCAGGTAGTAAGTACCACCGATAGCGTAGTGCCAACCGTCTTGCCAGTCGTAAACTTTTTCACTGATGGTTTCGTTTTTAAACTCGATTTTGTCGAATTTGCCCCAGCCGATGTACTGAATACTATAGTGCACAGCGAATTGGGTGTTTTCAATACGGTGGTAACCTGAAAACTCTGCGATATCTGGGAGTGGCAGTTTTACTTCTTTGTCGCCGTCTTTCGCTGTAATTTCTGGGCTGTAGCGGTAAGACAAGCCGAAACGGTTGTTATCATCCAGCTCCCACACAGTGCCGACGTTAAATCCTAAACCCCAGCCGTCTGCTTTATCAACGTCTACAGCATTGTAACCGTTCAAGGCATTCAACATACCAGTAGTCGTGTCAACAACTGGTCCGGTGTAATACTCATCGCTGAAACTTCTTTTAAGTGTTCCTTGTCCATAAATAACATCTAGACCCGCACCGAAGCTCCACTGTTTATTCAGACGGTATGATCCCGCTAAACCAAAATTCATACTTAGAATTTCTGTTTTACCGCCGTATTCACCGCCAGCATATGAACCGCTGAATTCGGTCTTAGTGCCGAAGTTAGAGTATGCATCTACACCCCAAGCGAATTTATCGTTTACTGGAACGATAAGGTGAATATTAGGAGCAACAGAAGTTGCACCAGCGTCATCATAATCTGCATTTGATGATTGACCTGCTGCATTGGTATAGGTTGCATCTTTTACTTCGATCATTGAAGTAATCGTTTCGAAACCTAATGAAAGTGAAGTTTTGTCAAACAGAGCCATAGCAGCGGCATTACGAGACATAACAGCAGCGTTATCTGCGATAACGGCATCGCCTGCGAATGCACGACCAAGGCCAGTTGCAGATTGAGCGTTGAGCTGGAAGCCAGCAGCCATTGCTTGCTGCGTAGCCAGGGAGATTGTCACTGCTAATAGTGACTGTTTAAACAGACGCGTCTTGTTCATTTAGACTTTTCCTTATTATTCGCCTCTTTGGGCGTTTGTTTTGAGCAATTGCTCAGTTGGTGGCTGATACTAGACGCAAGTATAGAGTATAGAAATCCGACCATTGTCTAATTGGATGATAAAGTTATAGAAATGATGACCATTTGGCACGAAAATGCTCTGATATGTGATTTTTTAGAGTTTTAACTCTATTTTAACAATTAAAAAACCCGCTCTGGGAGCGGGTTTGGTTTTATTTCGCAGGTTTTATCATCGGCATCAGATGTTCGGCAATCTTAGCGACATTTTCCCCCTCATCGCCAATCAGTATCAGGCTCATGTTGCCCATAGGCTCAATGACACCGGACATTCCGTCTTTGTCGAACTGAACGTTCTGTTTACTCGGCATCGAGGTCAAAAAGAGTGTTACCTTGCCTTTTTCACCCTGAAACACCATGTGAACGGCGTTGGCATGACCAAATCCGCAGTGGTTCAGGTAATAGACGTGATACGGAAACGTACCGTTCAGGTTGTAGGCGAAAGGTTGCATTTTCGCATTGATTTGGCGCGAACTAACCGCTTCATCTAATGCAGAAACAAACACTTCTTCATCCAAAACGTGTTTAACGGCGATATCTGCAAGACTGGCTTGCGCGGGTGTTACCAACAGGTTGCCCCAATTGACCTGGCCAACGGCTAAACCGATAACAAAAGCAACGGAGGCAGCCATCGCCATCGCACGGCGTACAAAGCGTGGGCGCACGACATTATCGGCAGCCGAACTGTGGCTGAACAAGATTCGATCCGCCAAGCCATCGGGCACATCAACGCGCATTGCTTCAGCAATTCTGGCGTCCAGGTTCAACACATCGTCGGCAAATTTGCTGTTCGCTTCGCTGGAGGCGATAGCTTCGTGCATCGCTTTGTCACGATGTTTCGGATCCGACAACATGCGGCGGCGAAATTCTAAATCATCCATTTTGCTGCCCCCTGTAATTTTCTGAAGAATCTAACATCTCTTTTAACTGATTGCGTGCCCGAAACAGTCGGGTCATCACGGTGTTTTTGTTGAGTTCCAGTATCTCGGCTATCTCTTCGCCGCTGAAACCTCCAATAACCTGCAGAAACAGCGGCTCGCGATATTCCACATCCAGCTTCATGATTTGCGCATGCAACCACTCCTGCTGATGGTGGGCATCATCCGAGACTTTGGCTTCGCCGCTATGATCGTCAAGATCGACCAACTCAAACTGCTTGCGTTCGAAACGACGTGCGTTTTCGCGCCGCAATATGGTAATGAGCCACGACTTTGCTGCTTTCTCGTCTTGTAAGCTGTCGAGCGATTTCCACGCCCTTAAGCAGGTTTCCTGCACCAGATCCTGCGCGATGCTCTGGTCTTTACACAACCAATAAGCATAACGGTAGAGATCACGATGGTAAGCACGAACCAGTGCTTCGTATTTTCTTTGTCTGTCCATACCGCTATTGACCGGACGGTTGGAAGTTTTCTTTCCAAATATTTTTAGTAGCGACACAAAAGTCTCCGTTTGTTTACGCCACGTCGGTTAGAGGCCGACGCCTTTTGGGTGTTCATTCTGGTTGTGAGGGTGCTATGCACAATTACTAATCAGTTTGGAAATGTGCTCAGAGATTGTTTTGAATCAAGTTTAGGCCGCGTTGGCCCCATAAAACCAAGATAAAATTGATCTAATTCAAAATCTCATCGTCCGAAGTGGCTATAGTAACTCCTGTCATCTAGTTAGTCATTGCGACTAGCGTGTTGAGCAAGATGACACTTCCTTTTGAAGGCTGACTTTACTTTCTCCTAATCAGGAAACTGATTATTTTCAATTGGCGTAAGTTAATTGCTTTAAAAAACATTCCGACCACACAGTTATGTGTGGTTTTTTTTTGCCCGCATTTCCCCCACCATTCTATTGCTTACCCGCTCTGACAAAGACTGGACGAGTAAACTTCTTGATTCAACTACACTTAATCCGTGTTTCGATGCAAATATCACGTTATTCCAAACAGTTGTTTGATTGTCTTAACAATCTCGTTACAATGCATCAGGTCAGACCTCTTATTCTAAGGAGAAACAATGGGCAAACAGGAAGTGAGAACACGTTCGGGTGAACGTGTAGCTGTCGTAGCGGGTCTACGTACTCCCTTTGCGCGCCAAAGTACAGAATTTGGCCAAGTGCCAGCTGTTGATTTGGGCAAAATGGTTGTCAGCGAGATGCTGGCAAGAACGGATATCGATCCTGCGCTGATCGAGCAGGTGGTATTTGGTCAGGTCGTGCAGATGCCGGAAGCACCCAACATTGCACGTGAAATCGTACTGGGCACAGGCATGAACATTCATACCGATGCTTACAGTGTGACCCGAGCTTGTGCGACCAGCTTCCAGTCCGCCGTCAACGTGGCCGAAAGCATTATGGCTGGCACGATTGATATCGGTATCGCTGGTGGTGCGGATTCCTCGTCTGTTTTGCCGATTGGCGTTTCCAAGAAGCTGGCTTCCAGTCTGCTTGCGCTAAGCAAAACCAAAACGCTAGGTCAGAAGCTGAACGTCTTGAAATCATTGTCTCTGAAAGATTTGATGCCAGTGCCGCCGGCAGTGGCGGAATACTCAACCGGTTTATCTATGGGACAGACGGCTGAGCAGATGGCGAAGTCACATGGTATTTCGCGTCAGGATCAGGATGCGCTTGCGCACCGTTCTCACACACTGGCAGCGCAGGCATGGAAAGACGGTAAGATTCGCGGCGAAGTGATGACGGCTTTCCCTGAACCGTACAAAAAGTGGATCGATACTGATAACAACATTCGTCTGGATTCGACTCTTGAAGGCTATGCCAAACTTCGCCCGGCGTTTGATCGCCAATACGGCAGTGTGACCGCTGCGAACAGTACGCCACTGACCGATGGCGCGGCGGCCATCATGCTGATGCGTGAAGGCCGCGCGAAAGAGTTAGGGCTTGAGATCCTCGGCTACATTCGCTCTTACGCATTTTCCGCGATCGGTGTTGAAAAAGACATGCTGATGGGCCCGTCTTACGCGACACCGATGGCACTCGATCGAGCGGGTATTACGCTCGGCGATCTCACCCTGATCGATATGCACGAAGCGTTCGCCGCACAAACACTGGCTAACCTGAAAATGTTTGCCAGCGATAAGTTTGCCCAAGAATGTTTAGGCCGCAGTCAGGCGATTGGTGAAGTCGATATGGACAAGTTTAACGTACTGGGCGGTTCACTGGCTTACGGACACCCATTTGCGGCGACAGGTGCACGTATGATCACGCAAACACTGCGCGAATTGAAACGTCGCGGCGGCGGTTTGGCATTGAATACCGCATGTGCCGCGGGTGGTCTGGGCGCAGCAATGATTCTGGAGGTGGAGTAATGAGCCAATCTAAAGCATTTCATCTGAGTGTTGATGAGCAGAACATTGCGTGGCTGGCGATTGATGTGCCCGGAGAAAAAATGAACACCTTGCAGGCGGCGTTTGCCGAAGACATGCAAGCGGTGTTCAAACAACTGGAATCACAAAAAAGTCAGCTCAAAGGCCTGATTGTACATTCACTTAAGCCCGACAATTTCATCGCGGGTGCGGACGTACGCATGCTGGAGGCCTGTACTTCGGCGCCGGAAGCACAAGCGCTGGCTACTCAAGGCCAGGAGATGTTCCAGCAGTTGTCCGATCTGCCATTCCCTGTGGTCGCTGCGATTCATGGTCCATGTTTGGGCGGTGGCCTAGAGCTGGCTCTTGCGTGTGATTACCGAGTGTGCAGTGATGATGACAAAACCCGTCTTGGTCTGCCGGAAGTGATGCTCGGCCTGCTGCCTGGATCAGGTGGTACGCAGCGTCTGCCTCGTTTGATTGGCTTGCTGCCTTCGCTGGACTTAATTCTTACGGGTAAGCAGCTCCGCGCCAAAAAGGCGAAAAAACTGGGTGTGGTTGACGCTTGTGTGCCACAAGCTGTCCTGCTGGATGTCGCTAAACGCTTTATTGACGAAAAAGGTAAGAAAAAAGGCAAAGTTCCATTGTCGACCAAAGAAAAGCTGATGTCGCAGACGGGCTTTGGTCGCAAAGTGATCTTTGATCAGGCGAGTAAGAAAACGGAACAAAAGACGCGCGGTAACTACCCGGCAGCCAAGGCGATTCTGGAAGTGATTCAGCATGGTCTGGAAAAGGGCATGAAAGCGGGACTTGAGCTGGAAGCCAAGCGTTTTGGTGAACTGGTGATGACACCGGAATCGAAAGCGTTGCGTTCGATCTTCTTTGCTACAACAGAGATGAAAAAAGAGAACGGTTCTGACGCTAAACCGCTGAAAGTGAATCGCGTTGGCGTGTTGGGTGGCGGTTTGATGGGCGCGGGCATCAGCCATGTCAGCGTGGCCAAAGCGAAGGTGCCTGTCCGTATTAAAGATGTGTCTAACGACGGCATCCTGAACGCGCTCAACTACAACTACAAGTTGTTCGACAAGCAGCGCAAGCGCAGAATTCTGAGCAAAGCACAGCTGCAAGCAGAGATGAGCAAGCTCACTGGCGGAACCGATTTCACCAGCTTTAATCATACCGATGTGGTCATTGAAGCGGTGTTTGAAGATTTGTCGCTGAAACAGCAGATGGTGGCGGATATTGAAGCCAATGCTAAGTTGAGCACCATCTTCGCCACCAATACTTCATCGCTGCCGATTCACCAAATCGCCGCCAAAGCGGCACGCCCGGAAAATATCGTCGGCCTGCATTACTTCAGTCCGGTTGAGAAAATGCCGCTGGTGGAAGTGATTCCGCATGAAACGACCTCGGATGAAACCATTTCTACGGTGGTTGCTCTTGCGCGTAAACAGGGCAAAACGCCAATTGTGGTTAAAGACTGCGCTGGGTTTTACGTGAACCGCATTTTGGCGCCGTACATGAATGAAGCCGCCCAAATCCTGATGGCTGGTGAGCCGATTGAAAACCTTGACCGAGCCCTGCTTGATTTCGGTTTCCCGGTCGGGCCAATTACTTTGCTGGATGAAGTTGGCGTTGATATCGGTGCGAAGATCATGCCGATTCTGGTCAAAGAGTTGGGGCCGCGTTTCCAAGGGCCGGACGTGTTCGATACGTTGCTGAATGATGGTCGTAAAGGCCGTAAATCGGGTAAAGGTTTCTACAGCTATAAAGGCAGCAAGAAGAAGGAAGTCGACAAGTCAGTATACAAATTGCTGAAGCTGACTCCGGAATCTAAGTTCAATGATAAAGATATCGCATTGCGCTGCATTCTGCCGATGCTGAATGAAGCGGTGCGTTGTCTGGATGAGGGTATTATCCGCAGCCCGCGTGACGGCGATATCGGTGCCATTTTCGGTATCGGTTTCCCGCCTTTCCTGGGTGGTCCGTTCCGCTACATGGATCATATTGGCATCAAAAAGTTGGTCGAACTCATGAATCAGCATGCTGAGAAATACGGTGACCGCTTTGCGCCGTGCGACGGTCTGCTGACGCGAGCTGGTTTGGACGAGCATTTTTATCCGGCGTAATGAACGATATTTTTGTCGTCGACATGAACGGGGCATTGGCCCCGTTTTTTTTCTCTCAATCCCGACATCAGCCACAAGTGTCAGCCAAAATTCTGTGCTAGCATAATTCGAAATATCAAGAAGTAAGAAGGATTCAACATGGATGCACTTGAACTGCTGTTAAACCGCCGTTCAGTTGCCAAACTGGATGCTCCCGCACCAGAAGGCAAGGCACTGGAAAATATTATTCGTGCCGGATTGCGCGCACCGGATCATGCCAACCTGATGCCGTGGCGTTTTGTCATAGCTCAGGGCAGCGGATTGCAGAAGCTATCCAACATTCTGGTTAAAGCGGCAATTGCCGATAACAGTGAAGAAGCAGTAGTAACGAAAGTGAAAAATGCGCCATTTCGTGCCCCAATGGTGATCACTGTGATCGCGAAAGTCACGCCTCATGAAAAAGTCCCCGCGTTTGAACAGCATTTGTCAGCCGGATGCGCAGTACAAGCGATGCAGATGGCCGCTATTGCTCAGGGCTATCAGGGTATTTGGCGTTCAGGTAATTGGATGTTCCATCCTGAGGTACATCAAGCCTTTGGTTTGGAAGGCGATGATCAGATAGTGGGTTTCCTTTACTTGGGAACTCCGGGAACCACGCCAATGAAAGTGCCAGAACGCGAGCTGAGCCAGTTTGTGGAATTTCTCTAATCAGCGTGCGTTTGAATTCTCTACGTAAAAGAGGGCCTGTGGCCCTCTTTTTTGTGTCGATCAATGAATGTGGTAAGCAATCACAAAATCAATAAACAGACGGACTTTTTCCGGCAAATGATCTTTGTGGTTGTAGAGCATGTAAATGTCGCGAGGGTTGGCGCTCCAATCACTGAGAACGCGTACCAAGCTGCCATCTGCGATGTATTCACGCAGCATCACATCCGGCATCAGAGTAATGCCTAAGCCTTCTGAACAGGCGCTTCTTACCACGTTCAGTGCGTTGGCCTGAAAACGTCCTTTGTCACCGTTGATGACGGTCTCGCCTTTTGTATTCGTCAGTTGCCATTTAATGAGCGGATAACCTTTCAGCAGCGAGTGATGATTCAGGTCTTCGGCATGAGTTGGCGCGGGATTCTTAGCCAGATAATCCGGGCTGGCGACCAGAATATCTTTCACTTCACTGATTTTTCTCGCAATCAGGCTCGAGTCACGTTGTGGGCCGACGCGGAAAATGACGTCCCACTCGGTTGGATCAAGTTGATCTGCGTGGTTACTGGTGGTCAGTTCAATGTTGATTTCCGGGTACTTTTTCATGAACTCATTGAACATCGGCATCATCATGCGCTTCGTCAAATTATAGGGTGACGAAATTTTGATCTTGCCAGAAGCACCGCGACATTCGTCGGTAATTTCTTCTGCCATTGACGCCAAACGTTGCAATAACGGTGAACAGTCACTAAAAAAACGTTCACCTGCTTCAGTTAAAGAGAGTTTGCGAGCATGGCGATTCAAAAGTCTTAGATTCAGAGAATCTTCAAGCGCTTGAATGCGTCGGGTGATGGTCGCTACAGGAATCATCGTCTTGCGGGAAGTAGCGGTGTAGCTCCCATTTTCGACAACCAGTCGAAAGAGGTTTAGGTCATCTAATTTCATTGTTCCTGACACATTATTTTACGAATTTGAGTAATTTATACGGATATCAGTTGTCAAAGATTGCGTCACGTCAACTTGTCGTGCGATTCGTGATATTCCATACATATAGTATGCAACTGCCGTGCAAAGTGGAATATTTGTATAAATCTTATTTCATGACTACTTTTTAAGTAACGTATGAAACCATCTTATAACAATAAAGCAGATTGTGAACAGGAAGAGCATAGTGAGGTAGAAGCTATGTATAAAACTCACATCAGGGCTAATGAATTCTCGGCTCCCAAACCGCTGTCTGAAAAGCTGATTATGTTAGTTGATGATGATCCGATTTTCAGACGGATCACCAGTGGCTATCTGTCCGCTCAGGGATATAAGGTGATGGAGGCAGAAGACGGCCTGGATGGGCTGAGAAAGCTCAGAAAAGTAGCACCGGATCTGGTGCTGTGTGATTTATCAATGCCCGTGCTCGATGGCATTGAATTCGTTGAAGAAGTAAGTTTGGAATATCCATCTTTACCCATGATTGTCGTGTCTGGCACGGATGAAATGTCTGACGTGGCCAAGGCTTTGCGCTACGGGATCAAGGACTTTCTCGCCAAGCCGATTGGAAATCATGAACATTTAGGTTGCGCTATTGAAAGCACGTTGGAAGATGCCTCGCATCACATGGCTGATCTGCGCGATTTTTCCAGCCAATGGTTCCGAGTCGATGGAGGAGGAGACATTCCCGAAGAGCAGGAACTGCACTGGCATCTGGAGTACTTGCACGATAATCCGAGTGCGGCTAAAGACTTGTTACACGCGCTTTTGCCTGATAAAGATACGGCGCAAGGGGTATGGAAATGCAGTTACCGTTTACTGCAGTCCACCGACGTTATGCCGCTGGTTTTTGATTATGCATGGCTGATGAATGGGCAGTTTGCGTTTTATATTGTCGACTCATCCAGCGATGGGGACAAAGGCGTTGCGAGTACCTTATTGGTGCGGGCACTGTTTCACGATTACCTGCGCAACTTACGCAGTTTTAACGCCGATCTCAAAGATTTGGCGGAGATTGTCGAACGTGGCATTGAGTGTTCCGATTGTGCAGAACCGGTCGCGGCTGTTTTCGGTCTCGCCAACCTGAGCGATGGAACCTTGTCTATTCTGCCTGCGGGATTGGATAGTCAGTGGTCGAACGGTTACATGACGCAGCATATTGCGGCGGGTGTAAAGTTGGGCGAAAACTGTATGAAGAATTTCATTACTAAAGACTTATTGATTCATAACGCCTGCCAACTGTCACTCAGTTGCCTTGGCGCCAGCAGTTTTATTCTCGATATCTACCAAGGTGCTGCTACCTAGCGTCCTTCTGCTCACACTCTGCCTACAGAGTGTGAGCTATTTAACCCACCCATAATAACCACATGCTTTGTCCGTGTTTGTGACAAATTGTTTAAGGTATAGTCAGCGCCTCAAAACAATTATTAATCCGATGCTCTGTTTTTTGGGGCCGGACTGAAAGTAAGTCACCTACACTAGAGAAGCTAATCATGGCAGACAAAGAGTTTAAAGAACCTTACAATGTGCTGTACTTTTTAGGTTTTATTGCAGCCCTGTTGATCCCAACCCTTCCAGCGACCCTGACGTGGATTCGCGTAGTGAACGGTTACGCAGGTTTCTAATCAAGTTTCAAACCCAAATGTCGGCACGGTTCGAGAGTTGGGTTTGGCTTAAGTGAGGTTCACCATCAATATTCGTCATCTGCTGTTAAATATTGTTGGTGGTCTCAGTGTTGGCCTGGGGATCCTGGGCATCGTACTTCCTCTTCTACCCACCACTCCTTTCTTGTTGTTGGCCAGTGCATGCTTTATGCGCAGCAGCCCTCAATTCCATCGTTGGTTGCATCAACATCGACTGTTCGGGCCGATTTTGACTAATTGGCAACAGAACAAAGCTGTTTCCAAGCGGGTAAAGCAACGCGGTTGCATCTTCATACTCCTCAGTTTCGCATTTTCGATTACCGTTATTCCTCATTTATGGTTGAAAGCTCTGCTGTTTGTTGGGCTTGTGGTATTGATCACCTGCTTTCTGCGACTTCCGACTCACGAGCTGGTTGCTAACCAACAAGAAAATCACTAGCATTATGTGGAAGTGTGCCCGCTCTTCGAGTGGGCGTTTGTTTTTTCTGCACGGTGAAAATTGACCGGCGGAAACCTTATTACCTGATTCGGCTCTGTACCGCGTCAGGCCAATCGAAGTTAAATTAGTTATGACAACCGAAACTCTTTCACTGATCAAATCAAGCATCAAAAGCATTCAAGACTATCCAAAACCAGGCATCCTGTTCCGCGACGTGACCAGCCTGCTTGAAGATGCCAAAGCCTATCAGGCAACCATCCAATTATTTTTGGATCGTTACAAAGAGATGGGTTTCACCAAAGTCGTTGGTACTGAAGCGCGCGGCTTCCTGTTTGGCGCGCCATTAGCACTGGAACTGGGTGTGGGTTTTGTGCCTGTTCGCAAACCAGGCAAGCTGCCACGCGAAACCGTAGCGCAAACCTACGATTTGGAATACGGCACTGACACTCTAGAAATCCACGTAGATGCGATCAAGCCAGGCGATAAAGTACTGGTAGTGGATGATTTGCTGGCAACTGGCGGTACGATTGAAGCGACAACAAAACTCATCCGTCAGTTGGGTGGTGAAGTTGAGCATGCGGCGTTTGTTATCAACCTGCCAGAAATTGGTGGTGACAAGCGTCTTGAAGGTTTAGGCTTGAACGTTTACAGCATCTGTGAATTTGAAGGTCACTAAACACTCACATCGGAAGGTTTCATGAGTTATCTTGCCTTAGCGCGAAAATGGCGACCCACCAAATTTAACGAAGTCGTGGGTCAGGCACATGTATTAACGGCTTTAGAAAATGCTCTGGCGCAGAACCGATTGCACCATGCGTACCTGTTTAGCGGCACGCGTGGTGTTGGTAAAACGACCATCGGTCGTCTGTTTGCCAAAGGACTAAACTGTGAAACGGGCATCACCGCCACACCATGTGGTGAATGTGCGACGTGTAAAGAGATCGATCAGGGGCGATTTGTCGACCTGTTGGAGATCGATGCGGCCTCACGAACTAAAGTCGAAGATACCCGTGAACTGCTGGATAATGTTCAGTACAAACCAGCTCGCGGTCGCTTTAAGGTTTACCTGATTGACGAAGTACACATGCTGTCTCGTCACAGCTTTAACGCGCTGCTGAAAACCTTAGAAGAGCCGCCAGAGTATGTGAAATTCCTGCTGGCAACGACGGATCCGCAGAAACTTCCTGTGACGATTTTGTCTCGTTGTCTGCAATTCCACCTCAAACCGATCAATGTTGAAAATATTCAGCATCAGTTGGAACACATCTTAGCTGCCGAACAGGTAAGCAGTGAAAGTAAAGCACTGGCGATGATTGCGCATGCCGCCGATGGCAGTATGCGTGATGCGCTGAGTTTAACCGATCAGGCCATCGCTCTTGGCAACGGCCAGGTGCAGCAGGATGTGGTGTCTCATATGTTGGGGACACTCGATACCGATCAAGCGTTGCATTTACTGCAAGCGATCAGCAGCACGCAACCACAAACCGTCATGGACAGCATTGAAGCACTGGCTCAAAACGGTGTGGAGTGGGATGGATTGTTGCAGCAACTGGCGGCGCAGCTTCATCGTGTCGCGATGTATCAAGCGCTGCCATCCAGCATTGATAAAGCGCAGCCTGATGCTGAGAAAATTCAGTGGCTGGCCAAAAGCCTATCGCCGCAAGATGTACAGCTCTATTACCAGATTGCAATCAAAGGTCGTGATGATTTGTCGTTGTCACCAACGCCGCGTGTTGGTATCGAAATGATCACTCTGCGTATGATGGCGTTCCGACCGTCGCAGGCTTCGGTTGCACAGGTGATTTCGACTCAGCCGGCAGCAGTTGCGCCAAGTCAGCCTCAAACTGTTCAGCCTGCAGCTGCGCCAGTATCCGCATCTCAAGCGCCACACGCGGCACCAAGAGTTCAGCCGCAGCCAGCCGAGTACGAGCGTCCTTCAGCTCCGCCGCCGAGTGTACCTGAGCCGATGATTGAACCTGTGCCTCAACCTGCGCCGCAAAGTGCTTCACAACCAGAGGTGCCCGTTCAACAATCAACAGTTGAGAGTGAACGCAAACCATCGCCGATGGTGGGATTGCGTCATCAACTGCGTTCTCAGCGTCAAGGCTTGGCTCAGAAAGGTTCTGATCCAAAAAAGCCTGATGCGGCATCTGCTAAACCGGTTTCGGTTCTTGAGCGTGTAGCCCAGCGTGGCCAGCATGCTGCGCAGATGTCGCCTTATTCTGCGACGTCTGTCGATGACACTCCGGATGATGAAGCGTATCAATGGCGTCCTACGCAAAACCTGCCGGTGGAAACGCAGGTAAAGAGTGAGTTGACGCCAACGCAGATCAAACGTGCCCTAGAACATGAAAAAACGCCGGAAATGACTGAAAAGTTGATTCATGAGGCGATTGAACTCGATCAGTGGGCCAGCCTGATTCAACGTTTACATACGGCGAAATTGGTGGAGCAGCTAGCGCTGAATTCGACCTACAAAAAAAACGGAGCGTCGATTGAGCTGACATTGCGTCCATCGCACGCACACCTCAATACGGACAAAGCGCAGAGTGAACTTCTGCAGGCTCTGAATGACCAATTGAATGAGGATTGTCATCTGTCCGTCACCATCGGTGAAGACGGTGAAACACCTTTAGAGCTTAGAGAGCGCCTTTATCAGGGCAAACTCTCACGTGCCATCGACAATCTGGTGGCCGATCCTAATGTACAATTTATTGAGCGACGTTTTAGCGCTGAACTTGATAAAGACAGTGTTAGACCGATTTAACGGCAACTGCGGGCTTGAGATTTACATCAATCAACCCCACAGTATGTAAAACAATTAAGATAAACCAGAGAGACAAAGATGTTTGGTAAAGGCGGTATGGGCAACCTAATGAAGCAAGCCCAACAAATGCAAGAACGCATGCAAAAGCTTCAAGAAGAAATCGCAAACATGGAAATCACCGGTGAATCTGGTGCTGGTCTGGTCAAAGTGACAATCACTGGTAGCCACAGCGTACGCCGTGTTGACATCGACGAGAGTCTGATGGAAGACGACAAAGAAATGCTGGAAGACCTGATTGCTGCTGCGTTTAACGACGCCGCGCGCCGTGTTGAAGAAGCTCAGAAAGAAAAAATGGCGGGCGTGACTGGCGGTATGCAACTACCACCAGGCATGAAAATGCCGTTCTAACGACGAGTTAATTTAATGCGTACCAGTCATATGCTGGAGCATTTGATGGAGGCCTTACGTTGTCTGCCTGGGGTTGGCCCCAAGTCAGCGCAGCGTATGGCCTTTCATTTGTTGCAAAGAGACCGCAAAGGCGGCTTGCAACTGGCAGATGCTCTGAGTCAGGCAATGGTGGAAATCGACCATTGCAGCGAATGTCGCACCTTCACAGAAGAAGAAGTGTGTCACATCTGTCAAAACCCTAAACGCCAGGAAAACGGTCAGCTATGCGTGGTGGAAAGCCCTGCTGATATCGCCGCTGTGGAAGCGACCGGTCAGTACTCCGGACGTTATTTCGTGTTGATGGGGCACCTGTCTCCACTTGATGGGATTGGGCCAAGTGATATTGGCTTGGATGTGCTGGATTTTCGTCTTCAACGAGGCGGTATTTCCGAAGTGATTCTAGCCACCAATCCGACGGTGGAAGGCGAAGCGACCGCACATTACATTGCGGAATTGTGCCGCGAACATGATGTCTCCGCCAGCCGAATCGCTCATGGTGTGCCTGTCGGCGGTGAGTTGGAATTGGTCGACGGCACCACGCTGTCTCACTCATTACTCGGCCGACAAAAGTTGTAAAAAAACCGCGCTTTCAAGCGCGGTTTTTTATGAGCAGAGCGTCATTGAATGATTTAAGCAGAGACTTGTTCTGCGAGCAAAGAACGGTAAATTAACGCACCCAGAGCACCACCGACAATCGGTGCTAACCAGAATAGCCACAATTGAGAAATCGCCCAATCACCTACGAACAATGCGACCGCAGTACTGCGTGCTGGGTTGACGGATGTGTTGGTGACAGGAATGCTGATTAAGTGAATCAAAGTCAGGCACAAGCCGATTGCGATAGGCGCAAAACCCTGCGGCGCGCGATTGTCGGTAGCACCCATGATCACCAAAAGAAACATAGCGGTCATGACCACTTCTGACACCAATGCAGCGGTCAGAGAATATCCACCCGGTGAATGATCACCAAAACCGTTGGCCGCAAAACCTGAAGCGGCAACAACAAAACTTGCCTGGCCAGACGCGATCACATACAAGATAGCGGCAGCAATCACACCACCAATCACTTGAAATACGATATAAGGAATCACGTCTTTGGCTGAGAAGCGACCGCCTACCCAAAGACCAACGGTGACTGCCGGGTTAAGGTGACAACCGGAAATATGACCAATGGCGAATGCCATTGTTAAAACAGTGAGACCAAACGCCAATGCGACGCCGAGCAAGCCAATCCCCACATCGGGAAAGCCTGCGGCCAATACAGCACTGCCACAACCACCGAGAACCAGCCAAAAGGTGCCGAACATTTCAGCGATATACTTATTCATATATTAAACCTTGCAAAATGTATGGAAAACTCAAAAAACGCAAGGAAAATACTGCTAGACGGAAGAGGTAAAGTCAGGGAATTGCAAACACTTGAGGATGGTAGCGTAAACAAAGTTTGTGAAACTGATCTCTTATGTGAGTTGCTCTAATTCGGTGAGATTCGCCATTGCTTCCTGGTTTGTCTGACCACAAACTACGGGACATGGTTTAAAGTGATGGCAGACGGCTGGGCGTTCTGGCTTGCCGAACAGTTTGCACAGATTGTTTTCGTTGAGCTGAATACAACGAACCCCGGCAGGTTTGCCATTTGGCATACCCGGAATAGGGGAAGAGATGCTTGGCGCAATGCAGCAGGCGCCGCAGCCTAATCGACAGTCCATCATGACCTCGTTTTTGTGTATCCGCTCAATAAGGGCGCCGATCCTAACAGAAATCACGCTTCATCACAGCGAAATTGCGGAATATTTATCCTTGAACTTTGTGGGGGAGGAGGGTATAAATCGTCCCCCTGAAACAAGACAGGAAAACAGGTGTTATGAGTACTCCATTTTGGCAAAGCAAAACTCTGGATCAAATGACAGAAGCAGAGTGGGAATCTCTGTGCGACGGCTGTGGCAAATGCTGCCTGCACAAGCTAATGGATGAAGACTCCGATGAGGTGTATTACACCAACGTCGCCTGCAGTTGGCTGAACAGCGAAACTTGCTCTTGTAAAGATTACCCTAACCGTTTCAATTCAGGCGAAGAGTGCCTGAAGCTGACTCGTGACAAAATCGACGAGTTTAACTGGTTACCGGATACCTGTGCTTATCGCTTGCTGGCGAGTGGCGATACGTTGCCAGAATGGCACCCATTGATCACCGGCTCAAAAGAAGCGATGCATGCGGCCAACGAAAGCGTGCGCAATAAAGTCGTTTACGAAATTGATGTGATCGACTGGGAGGACCACATTTTGAACCACCCTTCGCGACAGTAAGTAAACAAGGCGCGATAAGGCTTTATTCAATGCCTTATCGCCATAAATCCCATCAAAACGCACATCTTACTAATCTCTGTCGCCACTTTGTCGTCATCTTTTCAGGTTATTTATCTTCAAGTAGTGTTCTAACAAGGTCACTTTAACGTCTAAGGATCATTGACGCCTTTAAGTTTAAGCTAAAGCTAGATAGTGACTAGTTGCCCATGTCGAGTTGCAATTCAGCCAAAGCACCGTTTGTCTTTGCTTTTAGACATTAAAGTTCTGCTAAGATGCTTTTCTCGCATTTAGATAAGAAGACCGACATGAAAATCTTAGTAGCGCTACTGGTAACCTGTTTCTCTGTGACTTCCGCATTAGCTAAGAGCAATATCAGTATTGAGTTTTCTCCCCCTCAATCTAAAGAGGAACAGCAGACGGTTCAGGACATCAATGATAGTGGTGTTAACAAGATAGTTGTCGCATTATCAGATTCTTTGTTTCCATTTGATGACTTGTTAAAAATTCATTACGGTGAAAATGAGGGGCCGTTATATGACCCAGAAAATCATGTGATATCTATCCCTTATACTTTCTATACTGAAGCGCTGAATTATTTTCAGAAAAATGGTTATGCGGAGAAATATGGACGCTCTGTGAAAGAGGGTGTATCGGATACCTTGTTACACACACTGTTGCATGAAATTGGCCACGCATATATTGCAGATAAAGGTATTCCAATCCTTGGTAAAGAAGAAGATGCGGTCGATAACTTTGCCACGATCATTTTGCTAGATTATGTCGATGATGGCAGCGAGATAGCCATCAGTGCTGCTGACATGTTTGCATTTGAGTCTGAAGAACGGCCAGAGTATTACCAATCCGATGAATACATAGATGAGCATAGTTTTGACTTGCAAAGGTATTTTTCAACACTTTGTTTGGTATATGGTAGCAACCCTAAAGAATACGCGTATCTGCTAGATGAAGTGGGTAAAGATTACCTCAAAGATAGAAAGGAATTCTGCATCGACAATTATCAGCAGGTAAACAATAACTGGCATACATACTTGCCAGTAAGAACATTATGACCAACAACCGACAGTTGTTTAACGCTTTGTGTTTATGAGAATGACTAACACAACACACAGGTCAAACATTGGAGTTTGATCTGTGTGTCAATGAGCGGTAAAGCCTTAGTAGTGCTTTCGAAACGAGAGTGTGTATCTAAATCAAAAGCAAAATACTGCCGATCGTTGCCGCAGCGGAAAGATATTGCCCCGCGGAATAAGAGGAGTCATCTTCTTTCTTCACGTCATTTGGGTGACCCATGCCGAGAGCGCCATAGGTAAAGGATTCCACTTTATCACCCAGGCTTTTATCCTTGATGTCTGGTGTCTTTCCATCTTCAATTTCTTTCAGAGCGGCAAGCAAGGCTTTGCCTTCTTCCGACAGCGTCACTTTATTCTGCTCAACCTTGAGTGGTGCAGGCTCAGATTTCTGTTCGCTCGTCGCCGACACCTGAGATTTCACCGTTTGGGGGGAATACAGCTGCGCTGATCCTACGCCTACTGGGTTCATACATCTCTCCTAATTTGCCTCTCAGTCACTATATCGACAGGGGTGTGAAAAACTTGTGCGATTTTTACACATTTTGTGTGCTAATTCGTCAAGCAAACATTATGCCTGTTTTGATAATCATCAGGATTAAAAGCAAACTATTCGTTGTTCAATGGCTTACAGGTTAAATCGGCATTGCGATGTGTCAGCTGTTTAAACGCTTCCATCTGATGTTCAGGTTTAACGTAGCGCACTGGCGGCGCAAGCACCCGCAGCTGATAGTCCTGGCCTTCCGTTTGCCAGTCTGAAACAGGAGTGACAACAACGATGTTCAGCGATGGATTACGGCGCAGAATGGATGCGGCGGTTCCTAGGCCATTCTGAGTATGGAATAAGCCAGCAATATGCATCACGCGTGCGCCCGGATGCTTAGTCAGGTAATTCACAATACTTTCCGCCATTGTTTCATCCCAGGTGATCTGTGCGGCAAATTGGTTCTCGGTTTGTTGGGGTGTGCCATGATGCATGGAAGCCATAAACTGTTGTTTGTAGACTGAATCTTGCGTATTGATTTGCGCTGCAACCTGAAGGCGTTCATCGGGTGTCAGCTGCTCGAGATAAGCCGCGCCATAGCGGCCGATGCAGCGCACGACAGATTTAGGGGCATTGGCGGCAATGACGGCAATTTTCTGCTGCTTGGCAAGTTCTACCAAAGGCCGGTAATCACTTTCATAGTTTGGCCAGGCACTGGTTTGTTGAATCAGATATTGTTCGCCGATTTCACCCCGCAGGTATGCATCCACGAGGGCTTGATCCGGGCGAGAAAACTGTTCCATCGATAGCGCAACCGGGCGTTTTGATTTGCTCAATTCTTGCAGCAACTCAGTTTGAAAACGGTGAATGCCGGCATGGGTGTGCCATTCGCCGACTAAGATGACATCAGCGTCTCTGATATCCTGAGTAAACTGCGATAGGGTGAGTGAGTTACCCATAGGGGAGGCGAGTTGATAGTCGTAATAAGTGGTAACTTGGGGTGTTGCTGCGCAACCCATGAGGGATGCTGAAAGCAGTAGGGGTAGGGCAAATCGCATAAAAGGCCTCCATTGAAAATCGGCTAATGGTAATGGAGAGCCTTTTGGGTTGCAAATAAAATGAGAATTATTATCGTTTATTCGCTTGGGGATTGTTTACGGTAAACTCGCAACATAAAGTCCGCTTCACACTCAAATTGCTCAGAGGCACGAACCTCAGATTTGAACTCTTCGCTGGCACGCCATGCGAATGGTGTCATCTGTAGCAGGTCAAACGCCTCTTCTCCGGATAATGTCATCATATAGTTCAGCTTTTGCTGAGTTTCCAGCTCAAAACCATCGATGATCTCAGGTTGCTCTTCATGGAGGCGAACATCTTGATAAATGCCTTGTTTGAACTGATAAAGATGACGTGCAGCGGGCGTTACCGTGATCACAGCACCATTGTTTCGCACACAACGCTGCAACTCTTCAGCTTTGCACGGCGCATAAATGCGCAGAATGCCATCCAGTGCTGCATCAGCAAACGGCAGGCGATGGCTGGATGCAACGGTGAACTCACAGTTGGTGTAACGTTTGGCTGCGTATCGAACCGCAATTTTGGAGATATCTAGTCCGTAAGTTTGTGCTTGTGGGTTTTGAGCTTGAAGCGCGTTGGCGACGTAAGTGGTGTAGTAGCCTTCGCCACAACCAATGTCCAGCAGTTGATGTTGGCTGCCTTGCAGCGCCTGAGCACACAGTACCGCGATTTGGTCACGCATAGGGTCATAATGGCCCGCTTCCAGAAAACGGCGTCTGGCCTGCATCATCTCTTTATTATCACCGGGATCTTTGGAGCGCTTGTGATGGGCTGGCATCAGGTTGACGTAACCTTCTTTGGCGACATCAAACTGGTGACGGTTTTCACAGGCGTAAGTCCGTTCGGTTAAAGATAAAGGTTGCTGACATAGGGGACACTGGTAAGCCATGGTGATCTCACGTTAAAAATTGAGGCGTAAGTTTAGCGGCAAGCACACAAAATAAAAAGGACAGCCGAAGCTGCCCTTAACATTATTTCACGGACAATGTGGTTGTCAGTAAATACTGCTCGCCCGGTTGAAGGGTTTTGCCTGCCGATAGGCAAGGCGCATGGAGAGTCGACTCTACACACAGCATAGTTTTGTAGCCATCGTCAGTCATATCACCAATCGATGCGGCGCCTTGTGACCAAGGGTTCCACAACACTGCCGAGTTGTGGCCGCTATTTTCGACCACCAACGTGCGTTTTAATACCGGGTCCTGCACTTCGATTTGTACTTCCGGTTGAGTGTAGACGCGATCAATTGTGTCAGTCAGAACCAGAGTTTCACCACCTTGACAAACTTTGGCGTCTTGCAGGCTGTCGATGTATTCCGCGCCCATGCCTGTGGTTTGTACCTGAGTGATGTCGCCCACGTTCAGGTACGTATGCAGTGCACCGGAGAAGGTCCAGGCTTTTTCATCTGTATTGTGGATTTCCAGAGAGACTTTTAGCTGCTCGGACACTTCGACATGCAGCAGAACGTCAAACTGATATGGCCAGATTGCCAGAGTGGCGTCGTTTGCGTTCAGGCCAAGGGTCACTATCACGCCCTGTTCGTTTTCGCGATGCTCAACGAGTCGCCATTCGTTGCTGCGGGCAAAACCGTGACCAGGATTCGCTAAACGGCCAAACCAGGGCCAGCAAACCGGAATGCCACCGCGCAGAGCGGTTTTGCCATCAAAAATTGCCGCATCACTCATCCAAATGAGATCAGGTTGTCCGGCGGGTTGGAATGAGACCACGTGGCCGCCATGCAGAGCAATACCTGCTGTGGCTTTTTCATGAATCACGCGGACGATTTTAACCTGTTGGTACTCGACTACAGTCACGCAGTCGGATAAAACGGTGAGGGCAGAAAGAGACTGTAAATCCATAAGTAACGCTCCTGAGTATTGCGCTCCGGGCCTGAATACCTTGCGGCTACTATCTCTTATGTCTTTCGGTGGACCGTCCAGCGATGCAGGACGAGCGACTCAAAATGACCGCCGTGGGTATGCGGGGAACGCCTTGTACATCGGCAACAAACATGCCGCCGATAAAAGTCAGAGACTAAAAAGGCGACCCTAGAGTCGCCTTTCGTTCTGCGCTTTATCAATAAGATTAAGCTTCGCTAAACGCTTACATTATTTAGAGATGTGAGCGATCAGGTCTAGAACTTTGTTTGAGTAACCGATTTCGTTGTCGTACCAAGATACAACTTTAACGAATTTGTCAGTCAGTGCGATACCAGCTGCTGCATCGAATACAGAAGTACAAGTTTCGCCGATGAAGTCTTGAGAAACTACTGCGTCTTCAGTGTAGCCTAGAACGCCTTTCAGTTCGCCTTCAGAAGCTTCTTTCATTGCTTTACAGATGTCTGCGTAAGAAGCTGCTTTGTCTAGGTTAACAGTCAGGTCAACTACAGAAACGTTAGCAGTTGGTACGCGGAAAGCCATACCAGTCAGTTTGCCGTTCAGTTCTGGAAGAACAACGCCTACTGCTTTAGCTGCACCAGTTGAAGATGGGATGATGTTCTGAGAAGCACCACGACCACCGCGCCAGTCTTTCGCAGAAGGACCGTCAACAGTTTTTTGAGTTGCAGTAGTAGCGTGAACTGTAGTCATAAGACCAGACACGATACCGAACTTGTCGTTAAGAACTTTAGCGATTGGAGCCAGACAGTTAGTAGTACAAGAAGCGTTAGAAACGATGTCTTGACCTGCGTAAGTGTCGAAGTTTACGCCGTTAACGAACATTGGAGTTGCGTCTTTAGAAGGACCAGTCAGAACAACTTTCTTCGCACCAGCAGTGATGTGCTTACGTGCAGTCTCGTCAGTCAGGAACAGACCAGTTGCTTCAGCTACAACGTCAACACCGATTGCGTCCCATTTCAGGTCTTCTGGGTTACGTTCTGCAGTAACACGTACAGTCTTACCGTTTACGATCAGGTTACCACCTTCAACTTCAACAGTACCGTTGAAACGGCCGTGAGTTGAGTCGTATTTTAGCATGTATGCCATGTAATCTACGTCGATCAGGTCGTTGATACCTACAACTTCGATGTCATTGCGCTCTTGTGCTGCACGGAATACGAAACGACCGATACGGCCAAAACCGTTAATACCTACTTTGATAGTCATTATAGTTGCTCCACAACTTAATTTCTGATTAAAGATAACTGGTAGTAAAATTACAGAATCCAGTAAAAGTCTGCAACAGATAATCGGACTTAACTTGTTTAAAGTCAAAAAAAAGCGACGCTTTTTTTAACAATCGGTTGCAAATGGTTAATTTTTAAACTCGACACTGCTTATTATCTCTACCAATTGACGTAAAATACCCGAGTTATCTTAGGTAATTTAGAAAACGAAAATCCACCGTGTCATGGTGAGAAAGTATGTGCTACAAAGCGCGATGTACGCAAGTTTTTATCCAAAAAATGCACATGAATACGCTATAAGAAAGGAAAGAAAGTAACGTGGTTCTGAAAGAAGAAAAAGTAACAAAACCTGATGAATACTGGCGTGAACGCCTGAGTGAAGAAGAATACTATGTATGCCGTGAGCGAGGGACGGAGGCTCCTTTCACTGGCAAACTTTTGCATAATAAAGAGACAGGGATTTACCACTGTACATGCTGTGAAGCGCCACTTTTCCGCTCTGAAAACAAGTATGATTCTGGGTGCGGTTGGCCGAGTTTTGACGCACCGCTTAACGATGAAGCTATTCGTTATTTAGATGATCGTAGTCACGGAATGGTGCGTACTGAAATCCGTTGTGCAGCTTGTGACAGCCACTTAGGGCATGTTTTTCCCGATGGCCCGGTGACGACTGGCGAACGATTTTGTGTAAATTCTGTGTCGTTAATTTTCAACAAAATTTAAAAAAAGCGGTGAAACTTTCACCGCTGGTTGTTGAAACTTTACATCATTCCAAGATGTTAGGAATCATGTGGCTGGAGAATTGACCTGTGTTAATCGCTTTGATGACTTCGTCTGCCAAACCTTCCAGCCGCTTAAATTTGTCCTGACTGAATCCGTAGAGCAATTCCAGTTCGGCTGGGGTTGCCAGCGGTACACCAAATGATTTGCCTACCATGGCCCATACATAGGCATGTTCTTTGTCATTCAGCGCTTGGTAAGTGCTCGCGAGTGATTTAAAAATCTCTGTGTTGACGGTTTGACCATTACTGAGTTCCAACGCATGGTTCAGCAGGCGGATGGTCTTTTCACGATCCCGCGACGTGTAGAATGTCGCCAAAGCGTATTGCAGTTCGGCGGTTTCCAGCTCGGGCTTGCCTTCCATTTGCAGGAATTCACGGCGCGCCTGATTATCACCAGTCTGGCTCCACAAGAAATAGAGCGAATGCGGGGTACGCATTTGACGCAGCTCGCTAACCAGGCGTTCTTGCTCTTTGCCGGTATGAATTAGCGCATCAAAACGCCTTTCCTTCAGCGCCGATTGATCAATCGGCTGGATCTGTGATGCCAGCTCCAAGCACTTGCGGTAGGCACTAACGAAGGAATATTCCTGAATTTTGTTGTCCACACTCGGATTTTTGAGCACCTCATAGCGGTGCCAGATAAGATCGGTACGCGGAATACGGCACTGGCCGTCGTCCATGTTGAGGTGTTCGCAACGCAGGTTAGGGTTATCAGCGCAGAGCTTTTCTGTGTTCTTACGATTCTCAAAACATCCGCTGAGTAACAACGGTAGAGACAAAATAACTAAGGTTTTTACGCAGTTCATAATGTTGGCTTGTGATCCGATACACTTATTTATTTAGCTGGTCTTGACTCGATATGCCAGCCAGTTAAGGTGACGCGAACTGTTTTTATCAGCTGTGTTAAATAGGAAACAATCATGGATGCAAATCAATTAATCGATGCAATCACACCCGAAGCGTATGAGCGTTTAGTGTTCGCTGTGGAAACGGGTAAGTGGCCTGAGGGTACAACACTTTCTCAGGAGCAGCGAGATTACTGTATGCAAGCTGTGATGTTGTATCAGTCAAAACACAATCTGAATGCCGACCACATGAGTGTCGGTGTGGGGGGCGATGTGGTGTTTAAATCAAAAGCGGAGCTGAAAAAGCGTTTTCAGCAGGGTCAGGAAGACATTGTTCGCATCAACCCAAACCAAGAGTAAATCGTCAGCTCTGTGGATGAGTGCAGAAAGTCATATAAAAAACCCCGCTTTGGCGGGGTTTTGTCTCTCTATTCGTCGCGTTACAGGCTCATTTCGCCACGCAGAACTTGTTGCATGCGCACTTTCACTTCTTCGTACGATAAGTTCTGGCTCAATAGGTAATGCAGTTTTGCCAATGCCGCTTCCGGAGTCATATCAAAACCGCTGATCACGCCGGCGTCTGCCAGCGCACAGCCTGTCGCATAACCGCCCATGTTGACTTTACCCGCCAGACATTGGGTCAGGTTCACTACGATCACGCCGCGTTCAGAGGCATCTTTCAACTGCGCCAGTAGCTCTGGTTTTTGTGGTGCGTTACCGACACCGAACGTCAGCAGAATCATCGCGTTCACAGGTTGCAACAGCGTGTTGCGAATCACTTCGTGTGAGATACCCGGATACATAGTGATCACGCCGATTGGCTGTGGAGTGATGTTCTGTACACGGAATTCACCTTCCGGTTGCACGCCCAGTTTCACGTTGTTGCTCACCTGAATGTTAATACCCGCTTCCAGCAGGGGTGGCAGGTTAGGTGAGGTGAAAGCGTTAAAACCATCCGCATGGGATTTGGTGCTGCGGTTTCCGCGCATCAGCTGATTGTTGAAGAACAGCGTCACTTCGTTGATCGGGTAGTTCGCCGCAATGTGCAACGCGTTGAGCAGGTTTGCTTGACCGTCTGAACGCAGCTCTGCCAGCGGGATCTGTGAGCCTGTTACGATGACTGGCTTACCCAGGTTTTCCAGCATGAACGACAGTGCAGAGGCGGTATAAGCCATGGTGTCAGTGCCATGCAGAATCACAAAACCATCGTATTTGTCGTAGTTGTCGCGAATGTCGTCCGCAATTTTCTGCCAGTCCTCTGGCGTCATATCGGAAGAGTCGATCAGCGGTTCGTATTCATGAATGGTGAACTGTGGCATTTCCGGACGGTGGAATTCCGGCATACTCGCCAGCTGCTTCTCCATAAAGCCTTCAACCGGCACGTAACCATGATCGGATTTTTTCATACCGATGGTGCCGCCAGTGTAGGCGATATAGATATGTTTTCTTGTCATGGGGGACATCACTTTTTGTAGGGGAACAGAACGCGGATTATAGCGAAAACCACTGCAATAAAAAGAGGCGCTTATAACAAAGCGCCTCTTGATATCATGCTGGTAAGAGCAGTAGTTATAAGGCTTAACGCCGTTATTCAACCTGACAGGTCAAACAGAACGCGTAATAGCCTTTCGGATCATTGAAGCTGCTTAGCAGACTGGCGTCGGACACGAGCTGTTTGGTGGCAGGTTTTAATGCTTCTGGCATCAGGCTGGAAACATCAAGCCCCAAGCCAGCACGTACCTGACCGAACAGATCCTGCAGGAACTGCTGCGCCGGGCTCAGTGGTTCTTCCACCCAGTACAGGTTGTATGTCTCCAGTTTGGCCAAACTGGCAGCCAACGCCACTGCGTCATCGAAGTCACCCAGTTTGTCTACTAACCCGAGTTTCTGCGCATCTTGCGCAGTCCAGACGCGGCCCTGAGCCACCTTGTCGACGTCCTGTTCAGACATGTGGCGGTTTTCGGCAACCAAAGAAATGAAACGGTGGTAACCATGCTCGATACCCATTTGCAGTGCATCTTTCACGCCGTCCGTCAGCCCCGTCGTCACGCCAACGCCAGAGAAAGGTGAAGTACCAACGCCATCGGTGTACACGCCGAGCTTATTCAATCCTTTTTCAAAGGTGGTAATGACGCTGAAAATACCAATAGAGCCCGTTAGTGTGGTTGGTTGCGCTACGATTTGGTCACCGCTCATGGAGATCCAATAACCGCCAGACGCAGCCAGGCTCGACATTGAGATCACTACCGGTTTGCCAGCCGCTTTGATCGCTTCAATTTCGTTGCGAATCACTTCCGACGCAAATGCGCTGCCTCCCGGACTGTCGACACGCAGCACCACGGCTTTCACTTTGTCGTCGTTACGAGCCTGACGAAGTAGTGAGGCTAAGGTGTCACCGCCCACGGTACCGCGTGGTTGTGAGCCATCCATGATCGCACCGCTTGCGACCACGACCGCGATATCGTCGTTCGCCATGTCAAACTTTGGCGTGACCGTTGGTCGGTAATCGTAGTAGCTCACAGCGTTGTAGCTGTCATCGCCATCACTGCCAAAGATATCGGCCAACTCTTTGCGGATTTGCTGGCGTGTTGCCAATTCATCGACCAAGCCGACTTTAAGGGACAGGTCTGCCAGATTACCGGATGACTGTTTCAGCAGAGCCAGGAACTCATCCATGCTTGGAGTCAGCGTCTTTGCATCGATCTGGCGGTTCGTCGCCACATCATCCACATACGCCCCCCACAGCTGTGTTAACCAGCGAGATGCTGATTCACGCGCAGCATCCGACATGTCATCACGAATGAAAGGTTCGATCGCTGACTTATATGTGCCGACGCGGAAGACGTGCGTGTTTACATCAAGTTTTTCCAGCAGGGTTTTGTAATACAGATTGTAGGCACTGTAGCCACGCAGCATCACCGCACCATCCGGTGACAGGAAAATCTTGTTGGCGTAGCTGGCTAGGTAGTACTGACTCTGATTGTAGAAATCACCAACGGCGTAGACCGGTTTACCGGACGCCTTGAACTCATTGATCGCTTTGGCAATGTAACGCAGTTTCGTCAGGTTGGTTTCTGGCATGTCGCGAAGCGCCAGAACCAGGCCACTGACTTTCTCATCATCCTTGGCATGACGCAGTGTATCGACGATGTCGAACAGCACGTTTTCTTTCGGTAAATCCTGCCCCAATACTGAACCGGCAAAGGAGTCCATCGGGTTGACGTAGGTGCTTTGCTCCACGATCGGGCCAGACAAGTTGAGCACTAACGCAGACGCTTTGTCGACAGTTGGCGTTGGAGATTCAGCGTGGATATAGACGAAGTAAATAATCGCCAGGCTGAGAAGGAAAATCAGGTTGGTGAGGGCCAGACGAATAAAGGTGATAACTTTCCAAATACCTTTAAAAATCAGTCCGATAAATCGAAATAATTGTTTCATTGTGTCTCCAGCGCAACAAGTGAGTGGCTTGTCGAGGATAGCTCGGTCAAGTTCCCGAGAGATATTAATGAGTTACATCCTACGTTATTCATTATACCCAAACAACTGCAAGGTTGATCGGTGTTACAAATATGTAAACACGTGTTTGATTTTTAGTAATGACATACATATTCTGGTCGGACCAAAGGATAAAAATAAAAGTGATGTCACCATGTACCCACATCTGCTACAGCCTTTAGACCTTGGATTTACTCAGTTACGTAACCGCGTACTGATGGGATCGATGCATACCGGTCTTGAAGAACAAAAGGAAGGACTCCACAAACTTGCTGCCTTTTACGAAGAGCGCGCCAAAGGTGGCGTTGGTCTTATCGTTACCGGCGGTTTTTCACCGAATCTGCGTGGGCGCCTTCACCCATTCAGCGCTGAATTCAGCAAAACCAAACACGCTAAAGCGCACCAGGTAGTGACCGAAGCGGTACATCGTCACGGGGGCAAGATAGCGCTGCAACTGCTTCACGCAGGCCGCTACGCCATGCACCCATTTGCCCAGAGCGCCTCTTCAATTAAAGCACCGATCGCTAAATTTGCACCCAGCGAAATGAGCCCGCGTCAAATCCGGAAAACCATTGCGGCGTTTGCCAACAGCGCCGAACTGGCGCAGCTGGCTGGCTACGATGGTGTAGAAGTGATGGGCTCGGAAGGCTATTTGCTCAACCAATTTATCTGTAAACGCACCAACATGCGTTACGACGACTGGGGGGGCAGCTACGAAAACCGTATCCGTTTTCCGCTTGAAGTGGTGCGCGCTATTCGCGAAGCCGTCGGTAAAGAATTTATCATCATCTTCCGTCTGTCGATGCTCGATCTGGTCGAAGAAGGCAGCACTTTTGAAGAAGTGCTGATGCTGGCCAAAGCGTTAGAAGACGCGGGCGTGACGATCATCAATACGGGGATCGGCTGGCATGAAGCCCGTATTCCGACGATTGCGACTCAGGTGCCGCGAGCTGCGTTTGCCTGGGTAACCGAAAAAATCAAACCGCACCTTAAGGTGCCCGTGGTCACCTGCAACCGTATTAACACGCCGGAACAGGCAGAAAAAATTATTGCCAGCGGTCAGGCAGATATGGTGTCGATGGCGCGTCCGTTCCTGGCTGACGCAGAGTTTGTCGCTAAAGCAGAACAAGGCAAAGCCGCTTTTATCAATACCTGCATCGGCTGTAACCAAGCCTGCCTCGACAACGTGTTCCGTGGCAAACGGGCAAGCTGCATGGTCAACCCGCGTGCCTGTTATGAAACAGAAATCGTGGTGCAACCCGCAAGCGTGAAGAAAAAGGTGGCGGTGATTGGTGCCGGCCCCGCAGGTCTTGCCAGTGCGACGACGCTTGCAGAGCGTGGTCACGAGGTCGATCTGTTTGAACGTAATGACCGTATTGGTGGCCAGTTCCGCCTCGCGATGCAGATCCCGGGCAAGGAAGAGTTCCGTGAAACCATTCGCTATTTTGCCAACCGTTTGGAAGAAACGGGCGTGCGTTTGCATCTTGATACTGAAGTGACTTACGACATGTTGTCTGGCTACGACGAAGTGGTCATGGCGTCAGGCGTTGAGCCACGCAGAGTAAAAATTGAAGGCGTGGATAACCCTGAGAAAGTCGTCGATTACCAAACGCTGATCCGCGAAAAGACACCAGTCGGTGACAAGGTGGCGATCGTCGGTGCCGGCGGCATCGGTGTGGATGTGGCGACTATGATCACCGAACCGCAAGGTCACAATCTCCAAGACTGGTTGCATGAGTGGGGCATCGACACCGATATCGCGCATCCTGGTGGTTTGTACCCGCATCCGGATTCGGTCAGCGACAAAGAAGTGTGGCTGTTGCAGCGTCGTAAAGGGCGTGTCGGCCGTGGTCCGGGCAAAACCACTGGCTGGATCCATAAACGCACACTGGAAAAACGCGGCGTTCACTTACTCGGTGGTGTGAGTTACGACAGGATTGACCCTCATGGCTTGCACATCTCAATTGATGAACAGCATAAGTTGTTGGAAGTCGACAAAGTAGTGATTTGTGCGGGGCAGGAGTCAGTACGTCCGTTTGAAGACAAATGGGAGCAATTGGGCGACAAGCTGCACGTCATTGGTGGCGCCGATCATGCAGGTGAACTGGATGCGGTGCGCGCAATTCGCCAGGGTGTCACGCTGGCCGTTAAGCTGTAAATTAACCGCTCATGCGAACAATAAAAAAGGCGCGATTAAGCGCCTTTTTCGTCCCAGCAACCGAGTGGATTACAGAATCACCGTCTTGTTGCCGTATACAAACACATGATCGTTGAGCACCTTGGCTAATGCTTTGCTCAGTACGTTTTTTTCAACGTCACGGCCAGCCTGCGCCATATCTTGCGCGCTGAACGTGTGATCGACCGGAATCACGTCCTGCTTGATGATTGGTCCTTCGTCGAGATCGTTGGTCACGAAGTGCGCAGTCGCACCGATGATTTTCACGCCGCGCTCATAAGCTTGCTGGTAAGGTTTCGCACCAATGAACGCTGGCAGGAAGCTGTGGTGAATGTTGATGATTTTGTGATGGTACTTTTCAACAAAACCCGGCGTCAGAACACGCATGTATTTTGCCAGCACGACGTAATCCGGCTGGTACTTGTCAATCACTTCCAGAATCTTCTGCTCGTGTTCCTGACGGTTCAGACCTTCGTGAGACACGCAGTGATACGGGATTTCAAACTTCTCGGTCAGGCCTTGCAGCGTATCGTAGTTACCCACGACGGCGGCGATATCGACGTCCAGACTGCCATCAAAGTTTTTCATCAGAATGTCGCCCAGACAGTGGGCTTCTTTGGTCACCAGAATCACAACCCGCTTACGGCTTGAGCTGATGAGCTTACGCTTGGCACCCTGTGGCAGGGCGTGGTCTAAATCCGCCAGCAGGGTTTCATCGTTGAAGTACCCTTCCAGCTCGGTGCGCATGAAAAAATGGCCGCTGGTGTTGTCCACGTATTCATTGTTGTGAATGATGTTGAGTTGGTGCTTGTAACAAATATTGGTGATTTTAGAGATCAAACCCGGGGCATCTGTACAATGCGTGAGGAGCGTTTTCTTTTCCATTAATACAACTTCCGTGCATTTCTTTTATTTTGGAATCCCGTGTTTAGTTGAAGCGGTGTAACCCATCAACTTGAGGTGGCAGCCAGATTGGCGGCAAGAACAAGAAGGTGGGATAACGGAGTCCAATGACCTGGGATGTATAACAAGATGGACGTGCCGGAACGGTCGGGCAGTCCAAAATATAGCGTCTATAATTAATCTATTCTCACATCGGTTTCAACAACTATCACGGTCTGCTACGGGTTTATTCTTCAGTAAATTCGGGCATTTTAGTGTGCATTCAAGGTGGTGTTTTATGGATAAAGAACTTCTTGCGCGTAAGTTGTATGTCGAACGTGTTTCCGCTCTGATGGGGGATCAACCCATCAATCAGGCTTTGCTTGATACTCTTTGGGAAAACAAAGCCTCGCCAGCTGAAGCGGCAAGAGTGATGTGTGAAATCGGGACGGGTTATGATGCACCGCCCTGGATGGCCCGGTATCTGAACCGGCGTTAACTCTACTTGGTTAGCTTTGCCTCTTTTTCCTGCACGTTGGCGCGAGCGTAATCCGATTCGCGCCTTGTGCGGAAACCTGCCATAATCGCGACATTCTATTTTCCGTCAGCTCTCAGGATGATCGCAAAAACCTTCTCTCAGCAAGGCGCACTCGGCAAAGCCATTCCGGGTTTTCAGGCTCGTCAGGCGCAAATTGATATGGCCGAGGCGGTCGCTAATGCCATTAAACATAGCTCGCAGCTGGTGGTCGAGGCCGGAACGGGTACGGGCAAAACCTACGCCTATCTGGTTCCAGCACTGCTGAGCGGTAAAAAGGTGATCATCAGTACCGGCTCCAAGAACCTACAAGAGCAGCTGTTCCATCGCGATCTGCCATTGATGGTTGGCGCGCTCGGTTTTCATGGCAATGTGGCACTGCTCAAAGGGCGGGCGAACTACTTATGTCTCGATCGCCTCAGTCGCCAGATGGTGGAGAGCCATACCAACGAAGCGGATCCGACGTTACTGACTCAGTTGGTCAAAGTGCGCAGCTGGGCATCGGAAACCAAAACCGGCGATTTGGGTGAGTGCGACGATTTGCCTGAAGACAGCCTGGTGATCCCAACGATCACCTCGACCAACGATAACTGCCTTGGCAAAGAGTGCCCGAGTTATCAGGACTGTTTCGTTTCGAAAGCGCGCCGCAAAGCGATGGAGGCCGATGTGGTGGTGGTCAACCATCACCTGTTTTTGGCTGATTTAGCCATCAAAGAGACCGGCTTTGGCGAATTGATCCCAGAGGCGGACGTGTTTATTTTCGATGAAGCGCATCAACTGCCGGATATTGCCAGCCAGTATTTTGGTCAGTTGGTTTCAAGCCGCCAGATTCAGGAGCTGGCGAAAGACATCGAGATTGGTTATCGCACCGAAGCCAAAGACATGCGTCAACTGCAAAAAGTGGGCGACAAGTTAGTGCAATCGGCGATGGATTTGCGCATTGTGTTGGGTGAACCGGGTTATCGCGGTAACTGGCGCGAAGCGATGCAGTCGCCGTCTATTTCGCGCGAGATTGAACGGGTGCTTGATAGCCTCAACTTCGCCATTGATGTCCTTAAACTGGCGCTGGGTCGCAGCCAACTGCTCGATACCGCGTTTGAGCGTGCGAATCTCATCAAAGGACGCATCGAGCGAGTATGCGATGTGTCGATCACCGGTTATTCCTACTGGTATGACACCACGCCGCGCCATTTCAGCCTGCACATCACACCGCTGACGGTGGCCGATAAGTTCCATGAACAAATGGAAATGAAGCAAGGGGCGTGGATTTTTACCTCAGCAACGCTGGCGGTGAACGACGACTTCGGCCATTTTACCCATCGCTTGGGCTTGACCCCGACCGCGCAGTTTTCTCTGCCCAGCCCGTTCGATTATGAGCAGCAGGCCAAACTGTGCGTGCCACGTTATCTGCCTGAACCTAACAGTCCCGGACTTGCCGATAAACTAGTACGCATGCTGGCTCCGGTGATTGAGCAGAACCAGGGGCGCTGCTTTTTTCTTTGTACTTCGCACAGCATGATGCGCGAACTGGGAGAGCGGTTTCGTGAGCAACTGACGCTGCCAGTGTTGATGCAGGGGGAAACCAGCAAGCAGAAAACTCTGGCTGAGTTTATGGAACTCGGCAACGCGCTGCTGGTGGCGACAGGGGCCTTCTGGGAAGGTATAGATGTTAGAGGCGACACACTAAGCTGTGTTATCATCGACAAACTTCCGTTTACCGCACCTGATGACCCGCTGCTCAAAGCGCGTATTGAAGACTGCAAGCTACGTGGTGGCGATCCGTTTGCGCAGGTACAACTGCCTGAAGCGGTGATCACCTTAAAGCAGGGTGTGGGACGACTTATTCGAGACCAGAAAGACAAAGGAGCGCTGATCATCTGCGATAACCGCTTGGTGACCCGCGACTATGGCGGCATTTTCCTGGCCAGTTTACCGCCGATTCCGCGTACGCGGGATCTGGATGTGGTGAAAGACTTTCTGCAACATTTATCAGAAACAGCAATAAATTAGAGATATACATGAGCGCAAAAATTCTTGCCTTAGATACCGCAACAGAAGCCTGTTCGGTTGCTTTGATGGTAGGCGACAAACTGTACAGCCGTAGTGAAGTGGCGCCGCGCGATCACACCAAAAAGATCCTGCCAATGGTGGACGAGGTGTTGAAAGAAGCCGGAGTCACGTTGCAAGAGTTGGATGCGCTGGCGTTTGGCCGTGGCCCGGGCAGCTTTACTGGTGTGCGTATTGGCATCGGAATTGCACAAGGTTTAGCGTTCGGCGCTGACTTACCAATGATTGGCATTTCGACGCTGGCTGCGTTGGCACAAGGTGCATACCGTGAACACGGTATGACTCGTGTGGCCAGTGCGATTGACGCGCGTATGAGCGAAGTGTACTGGGGCCGTTATGAGCGTCAGGAAGATGGCACTTGGCTAACGACAGATGAAGAGTGTGTTATTCCGCCACAAGCGCTGAGTGAGAAAATCAGCGCAAGCAGCGAAATCTGGGGCACTGCCGGTACGGGTTGGGATGCCTACAGTGAAGCGCTGGCGAGTCTGCCAATCGAGCGTCAGGACAGCGGTGTACTGTATCCACAGGCGCAGGATATGGTGGTGCTGGCTAAGCATGAGCTGGAAAAAGGCAACACCGTTGCAGTGGAAAATGCCAGCCCGGTTTATCTGCGTGACACGGTAGCGTGGAAAAAGCTGCCGGGCCGTGAATAATCCCGGACGATCATAGGCAAAGGCTGGGCGTGTTCGTCCGCCTTGAATGAGCAGGAACAGCATGGTTTCAATTAATGGATTGCCTCCCGCGCGGATACCCGGTGCTAACCGGGCATCTAAAGCGAAAAAGAAGAATGAGGTAAGTAAGGGATCGTCGGAGGTGGCGCAAACCACCAAAGTCGCGACCGCTGTTTCTAATTCCATTCGTCAAATGGATCCGTCCGATATCCATCGTGCGCAGGTGCAGTATGATCTGCCGGAAGGCCGATCGCGTAAAGCGTTAGAAGAGTATATGGACGTGATGAACCAGGCGAGAAAAGAGGAACTTGCTCAAATGCTTGGGGTCGATATTTATATCTGATTTAATGGGACGTAAACGATGAAAATCTATCATTTTAAATTAGCATTGACCGGACTGGCGGCATTATTGCTGTCGGCGTGTGCGTCCCTCCCTGAACAGTTAACATCGCAAAGTGAATCGGTAGTGACCGATTACACGATCTGGACTCAGGCAGATCCCGCTCAGAAAGGCGAGGTTCGCCTCGGTGGTGTGATCGCCAGTACCAAGAATTTAACCGACAAAACCCGCTTAGAAATCGTCAATTTACCAATTGATGACGCGGGACGGCCAAGCTTAACCAGCGAACCGCAGGGGCGCTTTGTCGCTTACGTGAAAGGTTTCCTGGATCCGGTCACATTCGGAGAAGGCCGCCTGATCACGCTGGTCGGTACAACGGCTGAGCCCGAAAGCGGCAAAGTCGGCGACTTTGAGCATCAGTTCCCGGTGATGAATGCCAACGGTTACTATCTGTGGCGTGTCACGGAACGTGTGGTGATCGACGATACCGGACCTTACATGTTTCCCTGTCGCAACTTCTACTGCCGCCATTTCGATGATTTTCCACGCGATGGCCGGGTGATCCAAGAAGTTAAATAATGCTGCAGTCGCAAAGTTATGTTTTAGCCGAAGGACGCCTGGCGGCGATCGAAGTCGGCAATCCAGAAGCGGCCGAGATATCGGTCGTTTTTTTACATGGCTGGTTGGATAATGCCGCCAGTTTTCAAACGGTTATGCAATCTTTGCATCATCTCAATCCCGATTGGCACCTCTGCGCAATCGATTTACCAGGACATGGGCTATCAGACCATAAATCTGGCCACAGTTTCTATCCATTTCACGACTATATTGACGATATTTACCAACTTTTGGCTAACTTTTCATCAAACAGACTGGTGTTAGTCGGCCACTCTCTTGGTGCTTTGATTTCAAGTTGCTATAGTGCCGCCTTTCCTGACCAAGTCGCAGGATTAGTTCAGATCGAAGGCTTCGGCCCACTCGCGGAATCTCCAGCCCTCAGTGTTGAGCGATTACGTCACGGTGTGATGAGTCGTCAACGCATCCGACGCAAACCAGAACGCGGTTATACCAGCTTTGAACAAGCACTTGAGCGCCGTGTCGCGGTCAATCAAGTTGCGGCTGAGTTACTCGCACCGATTGTTGAGCGGGGTATTGAGTGCGTGGACGACCAATGGCGCTGGCGGCACGACAGCAAGCTTAAGAGTGAATCGTTGTACCGAATGTCGTGGGAACACGCACAGGCAGTGTTGGAGCATATTCGCTGCCCGCAACGGATTATATTGGGCGATCAGGGTTTTCACCATTTGAAGCAAGATCGCCACATTTCGCCTAACGATCGTTTAGAGATGTTTACCATTTCTGGTGGTCATCATTGCCATCTTGAGCAGCCTTCACTCGTCGCAGAACTAATTTTTGGCTTAGTTAACAAAATTTAAACAAGTGTTTGGGTCTTTCGTGCTCAAGCACGTCGGCTGTGCTGTAATAGCGTTCATTCTAATAATGACAACAAGATACGCCAGTCAATTACGAGGAGTATTACTGTGGATAAACCTTGGCTCTCACGTTATCCAAGCGATGTACCGGAAACCATTAATCCCGACCAATATCTGTCATTGGTTGAAATGTTCGAACAGTCAGTGCACAAATACGCCGACCAGCCAGCCTTCATCAACATGGGCTCGGTGATGACGTTTCGCAAACTGGAGGAACGTAGCCGAGCGTTTGCGGCTTACCTGCAGAATGAACTGAAACTGAAAAAAGGCGACCGCGTGGCATTGATGATGCCGAACCTACTGCAATATCCGGTGGCGCTCTTTGGTATTCTGCGCGCGGGTATGATCGCCGTGAACGTTAACCCGCTATACACTCCTCGCGAACTGGAACATCAGCTCAACGATGCTGATGCTCGCGCCATCGTGATCGTCTCTAACTTCGCCAATACTCTGGAGCAGATCGTTGCCAACACGCAGGTTAAGCACGTCGTTCTGACCAGTCTGGGCCAGATGCTGCCGCGTGCTAAAGGTACGCTGGTGGACTTTGTGGTGAAATACGTCAAAGGCATGGTACCAAAGTATGACCTGCCGGGCGCAATCTCGATGCGTAAAGCGCTGCACAAAGGTCGTCGCCTGCAATACGTGAAGCCGTTTATGTCAGGCGAGGACATTGCGTTTCTGCAGTACACTGGTGGCACAACGGGTGTGGCGAAAGGAGCGATTCTGACTCACCGCAACATGGTTGCCAACGTGCTGCAAGCCAAAGGTGCATACGGTCCTGTGCTACGCGAAGGCCGTGAACTGGTGGTGACAGCACTGCCGCTGTATCACGTATTTGCGCTGACCGTGAACTGTCTGCTGTTTATCGAAATGGGTGGCAGCAACCTCTTGATTACCAACCCGCGCGATATTCCAGGCTTTGTCAAAGAGTTGCAGAAACATCCGTTTACAGCCATCACTGGCGTAAACACGCTGTTTAACGCTCTGGTGAACAACGAAGATTTCCATGAGCTGAATTTCGCCAACATGAAACTCTCTGTGGGCGGCGGTATGGCCGTACAACGCGCGGTGGCAGAAAAATGGAAAAAGATCACTGGTGTCCATTTGCTCGAAGGCTATGGCCTGACCGAATGTTCACCACTCGTCACGGGTAACCCGTACGATCTGGCTGATTACTCCGGTGCTATTGGTTTACCGGTGCCTTCAACCGAAGTGCGTATCGTCGATGACGAAGGCAATGTGTTGAACTACGACCAAACTGGCGAACTGCAAGTGCGTGGCCCGCAAGTGATGCAGGGTTACTGGCAGCGTCCGGAAGCGACCAAAGAAGTCATCAATGAAGAGGGTTGGTTGTCGACGGGCGACATTGTGCGCTTTGACGAAAACGGCATGATTTACATCGTCGATCGTAAGAAAGACATGATTCTGGTGTCGGGCTTCAACGTGTATCCGAACGAGATTGAAGATGTGGTGGCACTGCATGGCAAAGTGCTGGAAGTGGCCGCGATTGGCCAGCCACACGAAGTGTCGGGCGAAGTGGTGAAAATCTACGTGGTCAAGCGCGATCCGAGCTTGACCAAAGATGAACTGATCACGCACTGCCGTAAACACCTGACCGGTTACAAAGTACCAAAACTGATTGAGTTCCGCGAAGAACTGCCAAAAACCAACGTGGGTAAAATTCTGCGTCGCGTACTGCGCGAAGAGAACGATGCTCAGCTGGCTGAGCAGAAGAAAAGCGCATAACGCACATCAAATCAAAATGATGCTACAATGCCGGCCTAACCGTCGGCATTTTTTATTCCCAAGGGTCACCGATACCCGTAAGGGAGACACAAAGTGAGCCTTTTGTGAATTATCAGATAATTGATCAACTCAACGATTTAGAACGTGTGTGTGCTCTGGCGCGAGACGCAGACGTTGTCATGCTGGACACCGAGTTTGTCCGCACCCGTACCTTCTATCCGCAACTGGGCCTGATTCAGCTGTTTGACGGTGAAAACCTGTCGCTGATCGACCCGTTGGCGCTCGATGAGATGTCACCGTTTGTCGAGCTGATGCAAGACACTTCGGTTCTCAAAGTGCTGCACGCGTGCGGCGAAGATATCGAAGTATTTAAGACCAGCTTTGGTTGTGTGCCGTTCCCAATGGTGGATACGCAAATTATGGCGGCGTTTCTTGGTTACGGCCTGTCCACAGGCTTTGCTTCGCTGGCCAATGATCTGCTGAATGTGGAACTGGACAAAAGCGAGTCACGCACCGACTGGCTGGCGCGCCCCCTGTCGCAGAAGCAGCTTGAATACGCCGCAGCGGATGTGTTTTATCTGATGCCAATGTACGAACAGTTGCTGGAGAAAGTGATTCAGGCAGGCTGGTGGGAAGCGGCGCAGCAAGAATCTGAACTGCAAGTGGAAAAGCGTACCCGCACTTCCAACCCAGAGCTGGCGTACCTTGATATCAAAGGAGCGTGGCAGCTGAAACCGAAGGAACTGGCGGTACTCAAGCCACTCGCGACCTGGCGTTATCAGGAAGCGGTGAACCGCGATCTGGCACTTAATTTCGTCATTCGTGAAAACGATCTGCTGACCATCGCTCGTCTGGCTCTGCGTAGTCCGAAACGCATGGAAGAAGAAGGCATCGATCCGCATGCGATTCGTCGTCACAGCACCAAGATGATCAACATCGTTAAAGCCGCGCAGCAGACCCCGCCAGAGCAGTACCCGGAGAAAATCGTGCCGCTGATGGACTATCCGGGTTACAAACAGCTGTTTAAAAAGCTGAAAGATGAAGTGAAAAATGTCTCGCAATCATCCGGATTGGCGACGGAGTTTCTGGCTTCCAAGAAGCAGCTCAACCAATTGTTGAACTGGGTATGGAACAAAGATAAAGATCCGGAAAAATTGCCGGATGTGATGCAAGGCTGGCGCCTGCCTCTACTGGGCGAAAAGCTGGAAAAACTTGTTTAATCTGCAAAACCGGTCATCAGGCCGGTTTTTTGTTGTCAGCTTGCAGGAAAAATCAGTAAATGTGAGTTTACATCCGTTTTTGGTATGAATCTGGTTGATTATTATTTGTCTCCGGGGAGGCATGCCATAATGGGGGCTGGTAACGGACAACGTCATAAAAGGAATCCAATGACAGCGACGCAATATCTCAACGATTTAAACCATCGTTATCTTCATCTTCATCGCGTTAAAGAAGACTTTTTCTGGGATACGTACATGGGCATCAGCGATGACCATGACGGTTCGACTCAGGCGCAAACCGAGTGGACGCAATTTCTCAGCGCCGGTGAACAAATTCAGGCCATTCGCGACCAAATTACCGTTGCGCAGGCGATTACCGACGAGCAGGAAAAGCGCAGCACTCTGGCCGGGTTGGAAGGCTGGCTGGCGATGTTTGAATCGCACGCGCTGGAATCGACAGCCGCGCAGCAACTAAAAGCCAAGCTGATTCAGTTTGAAGCGGATCTGTTTGAGAAAAAACAGAAGCACCCACTGTATTACACCAATGAGCAAGGTGAACAGATCGAAGCCTCTCTGGTGACGCTGGCGGCGACCATCCGCACCAGTGATGTGGAAGCAGTGCGTCAAAGCGCACATCAGGCGCTACTGGATTTAGAGCAGTGGTTGCTGCATAACGGCTTTATCGAACTGGTGAAGATGCGCAACGAATTTGCCCGTACGCTCGGTTATCGCACTTTCTTTGACTACTCAGTAGCGAAGAAAGAGAAGATGACCAGCGATGAGCTGTTTGCCATTCTGGATGATTTTGAAGTGCGCACACGTGACAGCCATCAACGCAGTCTAAGTGCGCTCGCGGCAGAGAAAGGGGAGCAAGCGCTCACGGGCTATAACTTCATCTTCTCGTTTGCCGGCGATGTAATGCGCGACTTAGATCCGTATGTGCCGTTTTCTCGTTCGCTGCGCCGTTGGGTAGAGTCTTTTGGCCGCCTGAATATCGATTATTCTGGTGCAGAGCTGACACTGGATCTGCTTGATCGTAAAGGCAAATACCCGAACGGGTTCTGTCATGGCCCGATCCCGTCGTTTTACGATCAAGGTCAGTGGGTGGCGGCTAAGGTGAATTTCACCAGTAACGCGAAACCGGATCAGATCGGCAGTGGCTACGATGGTATCAATACACTCTTCCACGAAGGCGGCCACGCGGCGCACTTTGCCAACGTGAAACTGAATGCACCGTGCTTCTCTCAGGAGTTTGCCCCAACTTCGATGGCGTACGCCGAAACGCAATCCATGTTCTGCGACAGCCTGCTGACCGATGCCGACTGGCTGAAAACGTATGCCTTCAATGCTCAAGGTGATGTGGTGCCGGATGACGTCATCAAAGCCATGGTCTACAGCCGTCAGCCATTCAAAGCTTACGAAGAGCGCAGTATTTTGCTGGTGCCTTACTTTGAACGTGCTTTGTATGATTTGAGCGACGATGAACTTACGCCTGAGCGCATTACAGCGTTGATGCGTGCCACTGAGCAGCGCATTATCGGCCTTGAGTGCAGCCCGCGCCCGCTGCTGGCGATCCCACACTTGTTGTCAGATGAAGCCGCGTGTGCCTATCACGGTTATTTGTTGGCACACATGGCGGTTTACCAGACACGTGCGTACTTCCTCGATAAGTTTGGTTATCTGACCGATAACCCGCACATAGGTCCGCTGCTGGCGAAGCATTACTGGCATGATGGCAACCAGGTGTCGCACAATGAAACCATTGTTCGCCTGACGGGTGAAGGGTTTAACGCCAAGTATTTAGCCGACATGTGTAACCAGTCTGCAGAGCAGGCGTGGCAAAGTCAGCTGAAGAAAATTGAAGGATTGTCTGCGCGTCAGCAGGCACCCGTCGCGTCACTCAATGCGACCATTCGCGTCGTGGATGGTGCGAAGGAGCTGGCGAGCAACCAAGAGTCTGACGAGCAGATGTGTGAGCAGTTTGAGGCGTTCATCGCTGAGCACTACGGCTGTTAACGAAATCACGCACTCTCACAACGAAAAAGAGCCGACTGAGTCGGCTCTTTTTTTTTACTTTTCGTCGTCCGGTAGCTTGACGTTCAGCTCCAGCACGGAGATGTCGTCATCTTTGTGTTCGAATGACAACTCAACCATGCTCGGGTCAATCGCGACATACTTGGCAATCACTTTCAGAATGTCTTCTTTCAACTGAGGCAGGTAAGTCGGTGCCGGATCGTTCTGGCTGCGACGTTCTGCAACGATGATTTGCAAACGCTCTTTGGCGAGGCTGGCTGATGTTTTCTTTTGTGGTCGGAAAAACTCAAGTAATGACATTAATCTCTAGCCCCCAAAAAGTCGTTTAAAGATGCCTTTCTTCGGCTCGGTCAGGAAGCGGAACTCCACGGTTTGGCCCAATAGGCGTTCAACGGTGTCGTCGTAAGCTTGGCCTGCATCGGACTGTTCGTCAAAGATGACCGGCACGCCTTTGTTGGATGCGTTCAGTACGGCCTGGCTTTCCGGAATGACACCTAGCAGCGGCACATGCAGAATTTCTTCAACATCTTGTACGCTCAGCATGTCACCCTGAGTAACGCGAGCCGGGCTGTAGCGGGTCAGCAGCAGGTGCTGTTTCACAGGTTCCATACCTTGCTCAGCGCGCAGCGATTTCGAATCCAGAATGCCAAGGATACGGTCAGAGTCGCGCACGGAAGAGACTTCAGGGTTGGTTGTCACAATCGCTTCATCGGCGTAGTACAGCGCCATCAGCGCGCCTTGCTCGATACCTGCTGGTGAGTCACAGATGATGAAATCGAAGTTCATCTCTTTTAGTTCATTCAGCACGCGCTGCACACCATCTTTGGTCAGTGCATCTTTATCGCGGGTCTGCGAAGCCGGAAGAATGAACAGGTTTTCGTTGCGTTTGTCTTTGATCAACGCCTGGTTCAGTGTTGCTTCACCATTGATGACGTTTACGAAGTCGTACACGACGCGGCGTTCACAGCCCATGATGAGATCAAGGTTACGCAGACCGATATCGAAATCGATCACCGCAGTTTTCTTACCTTTCAGCGCTAAGCCTGACGCGATTGCGGCGCTGGAGGTCGTTTTACCTACACCGCCTTTTCCTGACGTAACGACAATGATGCGTGCCATTTAATAATTTCCTTTCGAATTTTAAATTGTGAGTATTTCAAAATGGAGTGACTCTTCAGTCATGCTGAGCATCACTTTCTTCTGCCAGAACTCACTTTCAATCTGATCGCTTAGCCAGTAGTTTCCAGCGATGGATACCAGCTCAGCTTGTAAATCATGACAGATAATTCTTGCTTCTTTTTGACCACTGGCACCGGCAATCGCCCGGCCGCGCAGTGTGCCGTGAATATGAATGGAACCATCGGCAATCACTTCCGCTCCCGGGCTGACGTGATTGAGGATCACCAAATCGCCATCTTTGGCGTACACCTGCTGCCCGGAGCGGATCGGTGTACGAACGATTTTGGTTGGCGCCATTTTCGCAGGCGCTTTGGTCGGGCTGTTGCTGGCGGTCATGACGGCAAAACCCGCTTCTGATGCCAGCGACTGACAGCGTTTATCTTTGCAACCCGTGACACCGACCGGGATCAATCCCGCGTCGCTGATGCCATTTTTCAGGGCCAGAAAGTCGATGTCGCCATCCACTTTCGAAATATTGATCACCACCGGAGCGTTGGCGAAGAACGCCGGAGCCTGCGAGACTTTCTGTTTCAGAAACTCGACAGTACTGGCGATTTGATTGTCAGAAAGGTGTAAAACTGACAAAGTAAAACTACTACCTTTCAGGTCAGGTGTATTAGACATCGTAACGTTGACCTCAATAAACTCTTGGCTGCATAAGAAAGAGCGTTGCCCGAGACTAGGGAAGTCATGTTATATTCAGCGCCTAGGCGCAGCAAGTTATCTTGCGGTCAAATGAGTGATTTAGGCTCAATTTTAGTAAAAGTTGACCATTTATAGACAAATTCAGCCGGAAGGCGGATTAAAGACAACAAAAGGCTTCTCATGCTTTGTTCTATCTACAAAAGTTCTAAGAAAGACGGTACCTATCTCTACATCCCGAAACGCGATGATTTTTCACAGGTCCCTGACACTCTGATGCAGATGTTCGGTAAACCTGTGTTCGTTATGCTGGTGAATCTGGAAAAGCGTCAGTTAGCGCAGGTTAATGTGGATAACGTCAAAGCGTCGCTGGAAGAACAGGGTTTCTTCTTGCAATTGCCGCCGCCTCCAGAGAATCTGTTAGAGAAATACAAAGAAGAAAAAGCTCAGCGCAAATCCTGAGCGGGATGACTCGGGGAGGGCATCTTGAAAAAATTATTGTCAGTTATTCTGGGATTAACCCTTTCAACGCCGGTTCTGGCGAATGAAATCAGCTTTGAACAGTACGTGGAAGGCCTAAAACAACAAGCGCGTCAGGAAGGGATTTCTGAACAAGTGCTGACCGATGCCTTTTCCTATGTGGAATACAAACCTCGTGCCGTGGTGGCGGATCGCAATCAGCCAGAGAAAAAGCTCACTCTGGATGAATACATTCCGCGTGCTGTGCCTGAGTGGAAAGTGAACCAGGCGCAGGCACTGTACGAAAAGCATTACGATGAACTGCAACGCATCGGCAAAGAGTACGGCGTGCAGCCGCGCTTTATTGTGGCGTTATGGGGCGTGGAAAGTAACTTTGGCGCGCACATGGGTCGTTATAGCGTGATTGATGCGTTGTCGACCATGTCCTACGAAGGTCGCCGTGAAGAGTTTTTCCGTAAGGAAACCATGGCCGCACTACAAATTCTGCAGCAGGGCCACATCAAAGCCGATGAAATGAAAGGTTCATGGGCTGGTGCGATGGGTCAGTGCCAGTTTATGCCAAGTTCCTTTTTGGCGTTCGCCGCCGATGGTAATGGCGATGGCAAGAAAGACATTTGGGGTAGCAAAGAAGATGTGTTTGCTTCCACGGCCAACTATCTGAGCCAGTCCGGGTGGGATGACAAGTACACCTGGGGACGCCAGGTGAAAATCCCGAAAGGGTTTGATCACGCGCTGGAAGGTCGCCAGGCCGAGAAAGGCAAGTTCCTGCAAGAGTGGAGCAAACTCGGTGTTACCCGCTACGACGGTAAACCGCTGCCCAAGCTGGATGACGACATCAAAGCCTGGTTGATCATGCCGGACGACGAAAGTGGCCGTATTTATCTGGTGTACAACAACTACAATGTACTGATGAAGTGGAACCGCTCGTATTACTTTGCGCTCGCGGTCAGTCACTTAGCCGACCGAATCAAATTTTAACCACTAAGGGCTCTGCAGAGCCCTTAATTATATCCCCCCACACTGCAAGAGGATTAATTTGCGGTGTATTAAGCCAAATCAGGAGTTGCTGTGTTAGCAGACCGGGCCAGTCAGATGGTGATGTTCGCTGCGCTGATCAAACATCAGAGCTTTACCGCCGCTGCGCGCAATTTAGGCGTGTCGGTGTCGCACGTCAGTAAACAGCTGGCGCAACTCGAAGCCTCGGTGGGCATCAAGCTGGTTCAGCGCACCACGCGCAGTTTTACGGTGACGGAAGCCGGTGAGTCGTTCTATCGCCATTGTGAGCAGTTGGTTGATTTGGTCAGCGATGCCGATAATGAGTTGATTAACCAGCGTGAGGAAGTCTCTGGCCTGCTGCGTCTGGGGTTGTCGCAATCCTTTGGCTCGCTGCATGTATTGCCTGCGCTTGAAGAGCTGCGTCAGCAGTATCCGAACTTGCAGGTCGAAGTACATCTGTTCGACTACAAAATCGATATGCTGAGCGAAGGGCTCGATTTGTGGATCACCAGTAACGAACATCTGCCGGAAGGCTATATTGCCCAGCGCCTCGCGGACTGCAAGTTTGTAGTGGCCGCCTCCCCGGATTATCTGTTGCATCACTCCACACCGCAGACACCGAACGATCTGTTGGATCACAACTGCCTCATCTATCGCAGCTGGGATCGAGACTACACGCGCTGGGCGTTCCGTAACCGTGAGCAGCAACTGAGCATCAAAGTCTCCGGCAACTATTCGGTCGACTTGGCTGAAGCGGTGCGTGATGCCGCGGTGTCAGGGTGGGGGATTGCGTATCTGGCCACCTATCTGATCCGCGATGAATTTCGCAGTGGCAAACTTATTCAACTGCTGCCGGACTGGCAGGCCAGCCAGAATATGCCCTTCTATGCCGTTTATCCCAGTCGCCAACATCTGCCTAAAAAAACCTCGGCCGTGATCGAGTTTCTCAAACAGAAAATTGGTGAACCGTGTTACTGGGATACCCAACTGGAACCCTATGTTCGCCTGCCATCGTTGTGATGGATTGTTTCTCGTTTTCAAAACATTTTTTCCATTTGGAAAAATAACTCAATAGCAAACGTTTAGTCAGCGTTAAATCAATGGGTTATGAGTAACGTGGGATGGAATGCGTTTCTGAACACAGCTGATTAACAAACCCGAGTTGCGCACACGTTTTCCTGCTATACAATCCGACGCCTTTCCTGTTCCCCTTTTATTTGGATGGCGTTATGTCTTCTCTTATTGGTGTTGTGGCAATTCTGGTCATTGCCTGGTTACTTTCTACAGATAGAAAAAATATTCAGCTGCGCACAGTGGCGCTGGCGTTTGCTCTGCAAGTGATTTTTGCCTTGTTGGTGCTGTACGTACCCGCGGGTAAAGAAGTGCTGCATGCGGTGACCGAAAGTGTGTCGAAGCTGATCAACTATGGTCAGGAAGGCATTGCATTTATCTTTGGCGGCATTGCAACCGGCAGTGTTGGTTTTGTGTTTGCCGTAAACGTGCTGGGTATCATCATCTTCTTCTCGGCGCTGATCTCCGGTTTGTATCACATCGGCCTGATGCCGAAAGTGATCAATCTGATTGGCGGCGGCATTCAGAAACTGCTGGGTACTGGCCGTGCTGAGTCACTGTCAGCGACTGCGAACATTTTCGTCGGCATGGTCGAAGCGCCGCTGGTGGTAAAACCTTACCTGAAGCAAATGAGCGATTCGCAATTCTTCGCAGTGATGACCTGTGGTTTGGCATCGGTTGCGGGTGGCACGCTGGTGGGCTATGCATCGCTGGGTGTGGATTTGAGCTATCTGATTGCGGCCGCGTTTATGTCTGCACCAGCGGGTTTGCTGATGGCCAAACTGCTGGTACCAGAGCAGGGTACGGTCGACGTTCAGGTTGAATCGCACGAACTGGATCTGCCGCAAGCGACTAACGTGGTGGAAGCTGTGGCTGACGGTGCGATGTCCGGTGTGCGTATTGCCGTAGCGGTGGGCGGGACTTTGCTGGCGTTTGTCAGTGTGATTGCGCTGCTGAACGGCATGTTGGGCTGGGTTGGCGGACTGTTTGGTATCGAACTGAGTTTCCAACTGATTCTGGGCTATCTGTTCGCACCACTGGCTTGGCTGATTGGTATTCCATGGAACGAAGCCATCACGGCAGGTTCGCTGATCGGTAACAAGATCGTGGTGAACGAGTTTGTCGCCTTTATCCAATTGATGGATGTGAAATCCCAGCTGAGTGCACATTCGCAGGCTATCGTAACCTTCGCGCTGTGTGGCTTTGCCAATATCTCAAGCATGGCAATTCTGATTGGTGGTTTGGGCAGTCTGGTCCCTGAGCGTCGTAGCTTCATCTCCAAATACGGTTTTCGCGCGATCGCCGCTGGCGTTCTGGCGAACCTGATGAGCGCTTCGATTGCCGGCGTGATTCTGTCACTGTAAGTGCTTTCTTAAGCTAAAAAGAACCCCAGCCTAGGCTGGGGTTTTTGCTTTTGGAACTTGCTAAACAGCATCACTTATTGGTGTGGTACTGCTCGCAGGCCAGCATGGTGTTTTCAATCAGGCTGGCAACGGTCATTGGGCCAACACCACCCGGAACCGGCGTAATGAAGCTGGCGCGAGTACGAGCTACATCGTATTCCACATCGCCAACCAGTTTACCAGTGTCGAGACGGTTGATACCGACATCGACCACGATCGCGCCTTCTTTGATCCACGCGCCCGGAATGAAATTCGGCTTACCGACCGCAACCACCAGTACGTCAGCCTGACGGACGTGATGTTCCAGATCTTTGGTAAAGCGGTGACAAGTTGTCGTCGTACAGCCGGCCAGCAGCAGTTCTAGTGTCATTGGGCGACCGACAATGTTCGAAGCGCCCACGATGACCGCGTGTTTGCCGCGCAGCGGAATGTTGTAGCGATCCAGCAGGGTGATGATGCCTTTTGGTGTGCAAGAGCGCAGTTTAGGAATGCGCTGAGCCAAACGACCGACGTTGTAAGGATGGAAACCATCGACGTCTTTTTCCGGAACGATGCGCTCCAGCACCTGAGTGGAGTCAATGCCGGCAGGCAGAGGCAGCTGAACCAGAATGCCGTCGATTTCCGGATCGTTATTCAGTTGATCAACCAGAGCCAACAGTTCGTTTTCGGTGGCGGTTGCCGGTAAGTCAAACGACTTAGAAACAAATCCCACTTCTTCACAAGCGCGGCGTTTACTGCCCACGTAGACCTGAGAAGCCGGGTCTTCACCCACTAAAACCACAGCCAGACCAGGTGCGCGCAGCCCTGCTTGAGTGCGAGCCTTAACACGGGCCGCAACCTCGGAACGTACTGTCTGAGAAATGAGTGTTCCATCAATATTTTGAGCAGTCATGACTTTCCTTACACATTCGTAGTGAAAATTTTTGCGCGCATTGTCGCAGATATTTTGAAGAACATCTATAAGCAAACGTTTGCTTTGTTCTGTTTTTCAGCACTTATTGTCTGAGTGACAAAATTTTGGTCATTTGAAACATAATGTTAGACAAAGCCGTTGATTTACCCTCTCTAACTCGTATAATCCTCTCCCTGTAGCGCGCCCTTAGCTCAGCTGGATAGAGCAAAACTAACCCCCTAAAGATTACCATTCGTTAAGAGAGTAATTGATTTGAAAGGGTTTAGTTGGTGGTAAGTTTACTACTTAGGGTTTTAGAGAGTTACCACAAAGCATTTTTAGTTACCACTTTACTTAAAAAGTGGTAGTGTTTAAAGAATATAGTCCCCATAGCTCAGTTGGATAGAGCACGTGCCTTTAAATTTGGAGCCTGTATTGGGAAACCTTTACAGTGCAGAGGGTGAATTCAAGGAAACCTCAGCGCGTAATGGCGGTGGCAATCTTGAGCCTAGCTCTACAAGCGTGTAGAGAAGGTGCAGAGACTAGGTGGAGCAATGCGAACTCATTGCGTAAGACACCATAAGCGCCCTCCATCTAAGGTATAAAATCTTCGGATTTCCTAGGAATAGGTTACTAAGGTGAAGATATAGTCCAGACTACAAACGCCTTAAGGCGGCAGTGAAAACTGTAGTGGTAAGCTAAGCATGTGGTCGTAGGTTCGAATCCTACTGGGGACGCCATACATATGACGGTGCAGCAAATCTTTGCTGCACCGTTTTTTTTTTGAAGTAGTTCTTCGCTCTTTGCGTAGAGCATATCTAAAATCTTTAAATCGTGATTTGATAAAGTTAGGTTCTTTTATCAAAAAAACAGCTTCTCATATATCATCTCAAGTTAAGATACGTTTACGTCCTTTGTATTTGGTTTTAAGTGCAACTAAGCTAGTATCGAGTGGTTGATAGTCCTTAGAAACTGCGACTAGTTCCTGAAGTGTTAATGTAACATTTCCCAAAACACGATTTTGCCCCTGCGGGTTTTGAGGCAGACATTACGTTATAGCTTGTGCTTCGTTATGCTATAAACTTGACAGAGATGAATAAGCGCTTTTAGCGCATCTATGAGGAATGGTTACACGGGCTTCTTCAAAATCAACACGCTGTGGAAAAGCAATGCTTTGATGATGTGGTTAAGACAATGAACTTCTCGGAACAGAAGCAACATCTTCCGTAGGAATTCCATAAGACTAACTTCTATGGTTTTGTCTCTAGTAAGTCCTTCCTTGGCAGAGTTATATGTAATGATTTGCGTTGCTTCATCATAGCTATACTTGTAGTGTGCGATACCATTTCTAAGCTGGTTATCAATCGCTTCTTCGTCAAGTTTGAAGAAACAGTCATCTAGTGCAGCGAGCTTCCTGCCTAAATCAACATCTGCGTACCTATCAAGCGATGTGAAATCCTTAATAGGTTTATCTTTCTTATTCAAGAGTACTTTTTCTGAAAACTTGTTAAAGTCACCGCGTTTGATTAGATTGTTCAACCCTGCTACTAGTACCAGTTGTCTAGAGTAAACCTCTGCTAAGTCCTTATAGACGTTGTTGCAAGACTCGAAGTTAGTTGTTGATACCCTAGCAGGGACATTGCCTAATTCTTCGGCTTTGTAGTCATAGTACAAAGCTGGTCGTAGAGGAACTTCAAGCTTGATTAACTTAGGGTACAAGCTCAAAGTTTCATGGTGAACGTTCTTCAAGAAGCCAGTGCTTAGTAAACTATCAAAGAACTCATTTAAGTTCTTGTGATGCTCATTGTAAAGACTTAGAAGTACTTTCGGCATTTCTTTACTAAGTTCTTGACTATGCTCATAAACGGTCAATGGAGAAGACATAACTGAAGTAGCGGAATACAGAGCAGCAATTACATCCTGAGGTTTATGTGATTTCAGCTTTATGAACTCTAACTTCTCAAGGCTCTTAATGACTTTTTCAAATCCTTTTATATTACCTTTCTTGTATTGGGACACTAGACGTTTTAGTGTTCGGTGATGTTCTCCTAGCTGGTTTAGAAGTTCCAAGCGTCTAGATAGATCGGCAAAAGACTCTTGTCCAATTTCGCTAATCACACGCATAAACGTAGTGTCACCTTGTTTGTACTCACCAAACGTGGTGGGGAAATCAAGATGCAAGTCAACGAAGACGTTTTCTCCAGTGAAAGGAGCTTTAAACTCCTTTATTTCCGTTGCTCCCTCAAGGTCATTAAAGCCTAATGTGAAGCTAATACGTTCCCCACATTCGGGGCACGCAAATTGGAGTGGTTGAACTTTTCGGTTGGAAAAGCCTATACGGCAATCAATCAAAGTTTCGCAGGTGTCACATTCATAGCGTGTACAAATATTCATCATCTCAATCTCTTGATTTTTTGTTTTAACTAAATATTTCCAGTTGTTCTATCAGTGTCAAGCTGTGTTTTAGTTTGTTTGAAAAAGTGCGATGTGAAATGTTTTTGAGAATTGTGCCGAGTTAAAATACCCTCCGAAGAGAGCTAAACAAACAGCTCGCTCGCCAAAAATAGTAACAAGGTTTTGTCAAATATTGAGCTAGTTCCTATGGCTAGCTCGGAACTGTCCCATAGCGAGCTAGAGCGGGATTGAACCAGGCTTCAACCCTCGCAATTTGAATTAGTTTTTGTTTATGTCCAGAACTTTAAACTATGTGACCAAATTTATAATCCACTTCACCCGTTCGTATAGCTGAAGATGTTATGCTAGGAGTTTCTCATTATCGCAATGAGTGATTGGTTTGTAGGTACATTCATTGCGCTTAAGATATGTATAATTTTGCATGGGTGATTAAAACGTGTACATTTCTAGCATCGATATCTCAAATTACAGAAGCTTCAGAAGTCAAAAAATAGAATTTAAAAATGATATTAACGTTATCGTTGGGCATAACAATGCAGGTAAAACAAACCTTTTACGTGCATTAGCTGTAGTACTAGATAACTCATCTTCAAAGAGTTTATCTATTGACGATTTTAACAAAAATATCCCTTTGGATGAGTTAAAGATTGAAGCACCAAAAGTCTCGATAGCTGTTACCTTTAAAAAAGGGAACGACCACACTCCAGATGATTTAGCTGCGATTGCTAGTTGCCTGACTAAGCTTGAGGAGGATTATGAAGCTAAACTAACCTACGAGCTATTTTTGCCAGAAAAAGAACAAACTAATTATTTAAAAGAGATAGATAAGGTAAAAGATACTACTTCAAAAGAGGATATATGGAAGATCATTGAGTCTAGCTTTTTAAGAAAATATAAGTATAAAATTTGGGCTGGCAAAGTTGAAAATAAAGAACCTGTTAGTAGCGAAACCATCAGTAAATTTGATTTTCAGTTCTTGGATGCGATTAGAGATGTCGAAAGAGACATGCTCAGCGGAAAAAATAATTTACTCAAAGATGTATTTCAGTTTTTTATGGACTATGATCTTAAGAAAAATATCAATACTCTTAAACCAGATGAAATAGAACAAAAAGTACAAGAAATCAGGACTAGAGAAAGTAAGTTTAAGGCATCCTCTGAAGGCGTATTAGCGCAACTGCATGAAAGAATATCAGAGGGAAAGGGTGAAATACTAGGCTATGCTAACAAAACTGGTGCAGATTTTAATGATTCGTTTCCTGACTTTGATGGTAGTATTTCTGAAAAAGATATGCTTTTTGCTTTGCAACTTATAATAAAAAAGAAAACGGGAATAACGGTACCCGCGACTCATAATGGTTTAGGCTACAATAACTTAATATACATGTCTCTTCTCTTGGCAAAAATGCAAGTTAATTCTGATGGTAGCTATATGGGAAGTAACGCTAAGATATTCCCAATGTTAGTAATTGAAGAACCAGAGTCACATCTTCATCCATCTATGCAACACAAACTATTGAAGTTCTTAAGTGACAAGAATAATAAAGCTAGACAAGTTTTTATCACAACTCACTCAACACATATAACGTCATCATGTAAATTGGAAAATATAATCAATCTGTATTCAGATGATGAAGAATATACAGTTTCCTACCCTTCAAAAGCATTAGGGAATGATGATAGTAAAAGGTATGTTCAGCGATTCTTAGATGCAACTAAATCGGACATGCTGTTTGCTCAAAAAGTTATCTTTGTTGAAGGGATTGCTGAACAGTTACTAATATCGACTTTTGCAAAATATTATGACAATGAAGTCAAAAAAACACAGCCAGATCTTTCCAAATGCTTAGAAGATAACCATATTTCCGTAATTAATGTTGGTGGTCGATACTTCGAGCATTTCTTGAAAATTTTCGATACAAATGATGAAAATGCTATTCCTAAAAAGGTTGTATGTCTAACTGATAGAGACCCTGTAAGAAAAGTAGAAAGCGGTAATTATGAGAAGTGTTATCCCTTTGAGTTAGGAACCGATAACGAAAATTATGATTATTCTAACAACTCATCACAATTGATTGATAAATATAAAAGTCATAAAAACATAAGATACTTTAGCCAAGGAGAGAAGAGTAAAACCTTTGAATATGAGCTTGTTTTAGAAAACCCAAAACTTAAACTTCTGTTAACGGATTCCATTAGTAATAAGAAAGAACTGGAAAAATTAATGGACTCAATTGACGAACTACCAATTGAAGAGTTCATTAAGCTATTGAATAAGGGAACTGAGAAAAAACCACATGCAGAAAACAATCGAATCATCGAGTCCATTCAGAGCTGTTCATGGGATGAGTATAGTAAAAAGAAAGCTATATTAGCATCCAGATACTTGAACTCCGTGGGTAAAGGTGAAAATGCACTATTACTATCTGACGTATTAGAAAGAAACCTTGAGAAAATAGGTACGGATGAATACCAAGAATTTGTAGTACCTCAATATATTAAGGATGGGATTGATTTTCTATGTGCATAAATACGATAACATCTGAATCAATCATTAATGCCATTGATGATGAATTTAGGATTTCGGCAGGTCCAGGAGCTGGAAAAACTCATTGGCTAATAAGTCATATTAGTAATGTAGTATCAAATTCAACTCGTTTAGGTAAATTTGGTAAAGTTGCGTGTATTACTTATACAAACATTGCCGCTGACACAATCAATAGTAGATTAGGTAACTCATCACAACATACGGAAGTAAGTACGCTTCATAGCTTCCTATACAGACACATAATTAAGCCCTATGCATCCTTCTTGCCATCCGAGTATGAACTTAGCTTCGAAAAAATAGATGGCCACGATGATCATTACGTTAGCCTTAAAAGAATCAATGATTGGTTAAGTAATCATAAAAGTAAGGCTAAGTTTAAACACCCTTATACAATAAATCAGCTTCAAAAACTAAAGAACAATCAAGATGCCTTAAGTAATTGGATAAGAACAATTTATTGGTCGATGGATCAGGAATTAAACCTTGAACTAAAGTGCAAAAGCAAAGAAGCATATTATAGTGAGTCAGGGAAACGTAAGTATATATCAAATAAAATCATAGATACTTTATCAGAAGACTTAATTACATACAAAAAGATTTTCTGGAGAAAAGGGATATTACACCATGATGATATACTTTATTTTAGCTATAAGCTAATAGAAGAAAATCCATTTATTATGACTGTAATAAAATCTAAATTTCCCTATATATTCATCGACGAATTTCAAGACACAAACCCTATTCAGTCTAAAATAATAAGTAAAATTAAAGAAATAGGTGTTATAGTTGGTGTTATTGGAGATAAAGCACAGTCAATTTATGGTTTTCAAGGTGCTACACCAAACGATTTTGATAACTTTATTTCACCTAGGACAACCCAATACACTATTTCTCAAAACAGACGTAGTACAAATTCAATTATTGATGTTTTAAATCATATAAGAAAAGATATTGAGCAAACCCCATATAGGCAAGAAAAAGGGGTATTACCACATTTACTGGTGGGAAATATTTGCGACGCTTATGAGTATTTAAAGGAAAGTGTTGTTGACGGGGAAATTAAAGTAATATCAAGGAGTAACATCTCTGTATACTATTTAAACAGAGTTTTTAACGGCGGAGTATCAGATGTAAATCCCGTAGATGAGATTAGAAATGTCGACTCAAATACAGAACGAAAAAATAAAGTAATAAACTGTATTACAGCGCTATTTTTCGCTAATAACTTTAGGTTTAAAGAAGCAGTTGCCGAAATTGAAAAAAATTTCCGTGAAATTTTAGATGAAGATATAAGAAGAAAAAAAGCATTAGATAGTCTTTTTGTACTTACGGCGAATCGAAGTGAATTTGAAGAAAAAAGTATTTATGATTTTTTTGTTTTCATTAAGGAAAATATACACAATTCCATTTCAAAACTCACAGATAAAGGAAAGCAAAAACCTTTATATGAACGTATTTTGTACAAAGACATTATAAACCAACTATGTACAGTCGGCGAGTCGGGGGATATAAAAACTATACATAAAACTAAAGGCGATGATTTTGATAATGTGTTAGTCCACTTACCAGATGAAAAAGACCTTGAGTTTTTAATAAATCCAGACCTCGAAAGCAATGAAGAACATAGGATTTATTACGTAGCTGTAAGTCGAGCAAAGGACAGATTGTTTATATCAGTTCCGACTCTAAAGAACAAAGATAAAGAAAAATTATCACCCTTGTTCAAGGTCGTTGAGTTATAAGCCCGAGATCTACGCGGTACTGAAATCATACAAACGTCTAAGGCCTCACATACTTTTCCTAATCTGACAGAAACGCTGTAGATCATCAATTCTAAAACGTTTCTGTCCAGTTGTGAGTTAGCGATTCAAAGTAAAAGGGATCTGCCCATAACGATCTCGAATGTCGTAAACAACGCTATTGGTCGAGATTCACTTCCCCTCACATCCAGATAAGCAAAGCCCTTAGATGACAGAGCTTCAAAGGTATCAGTAACATCCTTGATACTGCGCCCACTTATTTCAGCAAGGTCATCGAGACTATTTGGCTTTTCGCGAGCAATCAAATTCAGTAGTTCAACATTTTCGTTAGACAGCAGTAGTGAAAGCGCAGCCAGTGACTCAAACAAAAATTGAGGGTAAGGTTCTTCAGCTATCACTTTTCCTTCTGCAATGCGAATCATGCGCTTACGAGCCAACTCTTCTGATAGAATACCGATTTTTGCCTTCATACCATCCTCAATTTTAATAGTCACGATCTAAATCGACTGAATAATCACCGACGATCTTATCTAATTCTTCTTCCATTTATTGAGAAGGAGCAATCAACTTACCAGGATGTTGCTCTATGTCTTTTTCGAGTAAGTCTAGCAAGCGATCAATATCCTGGTTGTCACGCGAAGTTTCTGTTAGACCACTGATCTTCTCTTTCTCACGTTTCATTGATAGCTGTTCCCGTTTTTTATTGACGCAATCACTTTTAATAAATCTGTAGCTATTGCTGGGCATTTGTCGTTCATAAAAACCATTACTTCATCACCAAACTTCATTGTTACGATACCGTTCTTATCGACACTTAGTAGAGCGAAAGACTGCTTCAAATCAAGAGTCGTGTTAGTTCCATTGGTTGTGGTTTCAGCCATCTTTCCCCTCACTGCTAACGAGTATGTTTACAAAATGGGCAATAATTGTTACCCGAGATGTTTACTTAATTGATTTGTTTAACTTTTCGACGATCTTAGTGGCATGTTGAAATATTGCGTCCTTCACTAGCGAAAACTCCTTTTCAGGAAATCGATTGTCTATAGAGCTAAGTGCGCTACTGAATTGAGCGAGAAAGGCCGAGATGATTTCGTGGCAGTTCGCATTGCTGATACCGAACTGATTAGCTGTCTGCTCTATATGGCGTAAGCAAATTTTGTTGATATGGTATTTGTATCCTCGCGATGCTTTCAGTCCCATAGCTAGCTTTAACTTTCGCTTATTTAACCCAGTGGCACCGATGGCAGGATAAGCTGATAGCAAATCGTAGAACGGAGCGAGCTGATAGTATCCGCCAGGAGCAATATGCACGGAAAAGTTCTTGAGATGACCGTCAGTGGCACCAAGGAGACACTGCAACACCATGAACTTAAAAAAGTCATGATTGTTCGCCTTTCTTTCTGCTGAGAGACACAAAACATCAACAATTTTGGAGACTCCGAGGTTGTTCTCCGATTGATATTTTTGATGTTCAGGGACACCAAAAATCTGGCAGAAATCTTCTTGGTGCCTACGAGACACAACTCCGTCAACAAAACATCGGTCGAACCTTTCCACAGCAAGGGCTTTCGCTCCTGATTCTGTCGTTATTATCTCTATATCGGGAACACTGAAACCAAGCTCCTTAGCAATTTGATTGCAGATGAATTCATTCTCAACACTGCTGCTCATATCTAGTACTGAGTTGCTTTGCACAATCGCATCCATCGGATATTTGATAATGTGGCTACTGATTGATTTCTCTTGAGGTACGTACCATTTACCGTTCAACCTAGTTAGCGTTGTTTTTCGTTGAGTGCCTGAAATACAAGGTCGATATTCCCCAAAAAAAGGAAGAAATGACTTACGCTGAGTAACGAGTTCATTTAATTCGCTTGCCGAGATCTCTCGATATTCCCGCCCTATATTTGGTGCCTGCCTGCTCTCAGTAAATGAAATGCCGCCCGTGCTATCATGACCAATCTTGGAGAGTAAATTGAATGCATCGTTGGATTGCACACCTACCGAGTGAGCAAGGCTTAATCGTTCTTCTTTCAAGTCAGGAAGCAGGTTGTGAATGAAATTCAGTGCATTAAATGATGAGCATTCTCCCTTTACGAGCGGTAGGCTTAACGAGATCGGGAAAGCTGAATCATATGCTAACCACTCATCAGAGTATGAGAATGACCAGTAGGTCTTCGACTGTTGGACAAACTGCCCCACGAGCATGTTGTTTGTGGCATGAGCGTAAAGTATAGGATTGTGCAAGTTAACTCCCACTTTCTACTGGGTGGGTTGTGTTTTTGTAGAAGGTAATTGCGTTTTCTACTGCCAGCATTTCGGCTTTGAGATCCAATCTACGATTGTCATACTCGGATATATACTCATCTAAACACGTCCGAAGTTCTGAGTGTTGAGTACACAACTGAGTGAAATGCTTCCATGTCCTTTTATGAAGAGAATAGGACTCTGACAGCTCTGACTGTTTATCTTGCAAAATCGTCAAAAGACTTTCTCTTTTGAAAGAAAGGTAGTTGGAGTCCTCACTGTAGTTGTCGTAATCCACGACTTCCCAGTCGATATGGTTAAACATAAAACCTTTGGAAAATTCTTCATCACCATGCTTATCGAAACCGCACGAGAGGACTGCTCCGATCAACGACATTTCCTTCAATTTTTTTTCGACGTATTCATCCGATAAGTATTCTTTTTCATCACTATCTAATGGAAAGGATTTTAGGTCGTTGGCAGAGAAGTGTTCATTGTAATAAATGGCGAGAAATAGCTCTTTTCTAATTTTTACCTTCGTTTGCATAAAAAATGACCGATTGTGTTGATTTTGAGGATTATAATCCGTGGTCATATAGTCCGCAAGTGTGCATTGTTCAGGAAATTAATTTCATAAATAAAAAACATGAACACGAAACTTGCCGAAGCTGTAGGCCAACGTATTGTACAAATGAGAAGATCCAAAGGTTTACCTCAAGAGAAGCTAGCCCTCCTCGCTGAGATAGATAGAAGTTATATGAGCCGCATCGAACGCGGTAAAATCAATATCACTCTTGAAAAGTTGTATCAGATTGCAGACACGTTAGGCTGTGATGTGAAGGAGTTATTGCCGTAATTATTTAGCTTTATACTCAATGGGTTAGCGAATAAAATATGCTGTTGTGACCTATTCAAAGGGTTAGGTATAGAAACGGATACGTCATTTTCCCTTGGTAATTAGTCAACAGACAAAATCGGTTGGTAGTTAAGGTGCGACATAATCGCTTGGTGATCACACTAATTTAGGAAAACCGTTGATAAACATTTGCCCCAAAATTGTTTAAAGCACATGATCTACAAAATCTAGGGCATGCGTTTGCCCCTACTAGAAGTTATCCGAACTCAGCATATCTCCGCGTGGTTTTACTTAATGCTTTATACCATTCTACAGGTAATCCAAAAGTTGTTAATTGAGTAAAGCCTCCGACATACTTTTGTCAAAAAGTGAACTGTGTAGGTATTGAATTGAAAAATGAAGGTAATCGACACTATATAATCAAAACTACCAAATCATGCATGAGTCTTTACAACGGGCCCATAAGTTCCTGTCCATGATGCTTCCTAGAATAAACTCACAACAGTTAGTTACTAGTCTGAGATGAGTTCCGCCGTGGCTTGCTCTCTTGGTTCTGGTAAGTGCTTTCTTAACCGAGAACTCCATTCTTTTCTAGTCACTGATTTTGATACTTCAAGATGCCATACATGTCTTTTAAGCTGCGATTTGATAGCTTCGTTCCATGTATCGCTATTAGGTTCAGCATCTAACACTTGTTCAAAACAAAAGAGCATCTGAGCGATAAACCAACGGTACTTTGAATAAGTGGCTGGATCGCTCGTTATATCCACCTTAGTACCTCTGGCTAGCTGTGGGTGCTCAAAACATAGATTTAAGTAACTTTGATATGAAGCGTATGCTGTAGCTCTTCTCGCTTCATTGCGTGAAGACAATATCTGGATGATGGCAAATACAAGTGCGAAGAAAGCGATTATCATGACGAATATATCGGCTCGTGCATCCCAGAAATCAAAACTTAAAAATTGTGCTGCACCAAAATCAAAACACATACTTATCTCCTAAAAGTGTTTTATTCAATATCTCAACGACTTATTACCTTTTCGCAATCGTAGCCTGGGGGTAAGTGCTTGAATGAGTCCCCTGCACCTGGTCTAGATTTATACTGAAACTCCCTTAGCTTTTGTATATCTATATCGGTCGTTAAAACACAAGCATTGTTTCCACCTTTGACATAAAGCATTGTTTTATTGAATGTTTTACTTGGTCTAAGTACGCAAGACCCGCCATATTGAGACGTATTGGATTGAACTACATAGCAATGAAGGTCTCTGACAGCAGATTCCAAGATATGTTGGTAGTAGTTAGTATCTTTGTTCCATACACACGCGAAGATCATATCAACTTCAGATTTGAATAGAGTTCTGTGTTCTATGTCAGATAACTCGAAACAGTTGTATGTGGTAAAACTTACTCCGTTCCAATTTACTTTATGGTAATAGTTCTTTGGTTTATGCAGCATGTTTGCGGGTGTAAGTCTTAGTGAATCAATAAGCTCTAATTCACTAGGAGCGTAGTGGTTTTTAAGCCTAACGGAGATTGCGCACGATTTATATTTGTTCGAAGTTTTGAATGGAAGTACTTCAATGATTAAATTATAAACTTGGTTGCCTACGACCCAATGCTCTAACCCAAATATCAACCCTATCTGATGTCTGCGAGAGTGAGCTACCATAAAAGGAAGCCAAGTGACTGGTATAGCTACTTCGGGCATGATTAAGAGTTCTGCCTGCTCTTTGAGCGCTGAGTTTAGTAGCTGATATAACCTCTTTTGGCGTTCGTAGCTCACATTGGAGCGCTTGTCCTTCCTTAAAGATGAATCTATATCTCGCTCATCTACAACCATGTTGGCTAACGCAAGTCTTATGCTTTGCTTGCTCTTACTACTCCCGACAGTAAAAGTAGACTTAACGTTGCTCTTATCGTTTAGTGGCTCAAAATCAACAGGTAGTTTCTGGGAAAAAATCTTTTCCTCGTAGGATATTAGGGAACTTTTTTGCCATTCTACTAGCTGTTTTCCTGCGTGAAGAGCATCGGGTAGTTTGAATAGTTGCCACTCATCTAAGTGGATAAATCTAGGTGACATTTTTATTTTCTCAGCACACAAAGCAACTTTTTCAATCTCTAGAAACGAGTCTTCGTTCGTAAGGTCTCCGTTGAAATCAGCAAAATTGGCTAATGGCCATGAAACTAAATGATGTCGAAGCAAATTTGATTTTCTAAATGACCATGAGTAATGGGCTAGTTGCTTTTCAAATATGAAGGCCGCTAGTTTGTCTTTGCCGCTGCTTAGAAATACTTTATACGCCTCATCAGTACCTTCTTCTGGCGGTTCAGCAATATCTAGCAAGGCGACCGTAAGAGATAGAGATAGATGGTTATATAACTCCATATCTTTGTGGAGTTTAGTCGTCAATCTTTTTCTAACCCTTTTACTTGTAGGATGGATAACCCGAATCTTCTTGATTTCAGATTCTAATGTGTTCACGAATCTAAATATAAAATCATATCTTTTGGTTACCAGAGCATATTGGTAGACTTTTTCCCAAAGACGGTTGAATTGAAGGGCATTAGCTCCTCTAAAGAAAAGTTGAATGTCAGGTATGACAGTGCTGTTGTAGTCTAACTTACAGAGTCTATGCGCAGTTATATGGCTCGATAAATACTTCGATAACTCAGTTTCATTTTCAGCCAGGCCAACGATACTCCTCAGCTTATTAGCTGAACCATCATACAGAATATCATAAGCAAATTTATCCAGTTCTTTGTCAATGTGCTCTGTAGGTAAAAACTTAAAAGCACTACTTCTTTCTTCTAGCTCTTGTTTGAATATGTCTAGTCCAGCTTTACTGTGGTTTTTGTCGAAGTACTGGAGTATTAGTTTATCCCTTTGAATCGGAAGCTTGTTCTGATCGATAGTAATGAAATAGTCAGCTTTTGGGCCTTTATCTCGTTTCAATAGGTTGTTGAAATAGTGTTCAATAAAGCTTTCAATTGGGTTTTGCTGTTCAAAGTTTGGGCGTCTAAAAACTAGCAGGATATCGTCTACGTAACGGCCATAGTAAGAAGGTCTAACTTTATTAGAGATATCCTTATCAAACTCAGATAGATACCAGTTGGCGATGATGGCGGACGAAGCCATGCCTATAGGTAGCCAAAATTTTTCCTGGCAATCAGGGTGAGTCAGTGTTGCGGACTTATAAGTAATATAATTGTATGTATCGTGGACTTTTTCCAAGGCTTCGGTCAATAACTTAGCCAATTCTAGGTCGGCAAAACTATCCTTATTTTGTTCAATGAAGTCAGATATTAAGTTGAAATCGAAATCAACATGATAGAAGTATGATTTCAAGTCGAGAGATAGAAGAGCAACATCTTCTTCCTTGTCCGCGAGGTTTGATGCTATTTCAATAGCTTGATCTCGCCACTGATTGTATTGGTCTACATAACGCTTAAAGATATCTTTAGTGTAATGTGAAGGCTTATCCTCAGTGTCATTGCTGGTCAGGAAGCTTTTGAGTCTATTCCCATAACAGTCATCAGACAGTTTACTATCCATTACAGAGCCAACTACGGTACACCACAACATCTCTATAACATGAAGCTCAACTGGGGCATTGATAAAGTAGTTTACTTTTTCAACTTGATACTGAGGTGAAGATGTAATGTTTGAAATGAACAGGCCATTTCTCTCATTATGCTGGTTTTGTTTGATATCTTCAGTTCTTGATACTGACTTCGGTAACAAATGATAGGAAATTTCGTCCAACCAATCTTTAAAATCATTAGTAACCACTGGATTTTTGCTTTTTAGAACGGAAAGTATCTTTTGAAGAGATGTGTCAAGATCTTTACTTTCGAAAGCAGCTACTCTTTGTTTCAAAAATAGGTTGAGATTATCTTGATAAGCGTAGCTCTTGAGTGAAAGATATGCGCTTCTAATAGTTTCTATATCTAACTTCATGCTCTTCATGTCTCAGTATTGATTTGTGTTAATTCATTGTGGTTATGCAATGGCTTTATGCGCTTATGTTATCATATGTCTCGCAATTTTAATCAAAAGCTTCGATACTGCTAATGACTAAACTTTGCCTTATGCTGGGGCATTTGGAGTGGCTAAATCAGTTCTTACCCCTTTCCGTTTGACAAACTCATCACGCAAGCAGCGTGAAGTAACTTCCATGATGAACGTCTTTCGCAATTGACCATGCATATTTGTTCGGGCTGAAACATTTCTGCCCCAAGTGAGTTGCGCCTCCAAATTACAAAATGATGCTCAGGCAACTTTGATATACAAAAAGTAATAAGAGACAAAAGACAAGACCTGCCCCCGTGAGTTTTAATAGCTTTCCCTTCAGTGGTGTAAAAATTGTACAAGCGTAACCCTTTTTACAAAGTCTCATAACTACACCGCTCAATATTCAACAGGTTTTACTTGCATTCATGGAGTATTTGTACAGAATTAATCCATTCTAACCGTATGGTAACTATGGTGATTTTATTTGCTTCGACCTAACATGGTGGTGAAATTGATTTCGAGAACATACCGAGATCGCGAGTTTTTCCCAGTGCGCGAAGTTAATGTAGAGTGAATCTAGGAGTAATCGACACGATGACAGAAGGTTTTGCCAACAACGCTACACCAAAGTATTTAGGCTATGTTTACCAAGTTTTAATCGCCATTGAGAAGTGCTTTGAAGCAAAACCCAATGAGACTATCTGGATAGAGTGCTTTGGGGATGTCTATGATGGTAAGACATTCACAGAGGTAAAACACCATGTAGAAGAGCATAATTTAGCTAGTAACTCAAAAGATTTCTGGAACACTTTGAAGAACTTGGTGGTTGAAGACTCCTCTATGTTTGAGCAAATTGTGTTACACACGACATCTTTCATTTCCGAGAGTTCAATATTTCATGGTTGGAACACACGAAGTGCCCTTGAAAAACTCAACATCATAAAGTCTCACGTACCATCATCCTCAATTAAGCCTCTCTATGAGAAAATTTTTGAAGATGCATCGGATACCGAGCTATTGAGCATATTGTCTAGATTTACAATTGATCAATCTCGGGAACATGTAGAAGAGAAATGGAAGAGCTTATTGGAAGCTCGCAAATTGAAGTGCGTGTTAGAGCCATACAGAGAAAGCATTTTCCATTGGATATACTCATACGTTAATAAAAATGCAATCGTAGACCACCGACATTGGAAGGTTAATATCAATGATTTTGATGATGCTTTCCAGTTTCAGGTTAACAGGTGGAGTGGAGATAGCATTCCTTTCCCTGTAGACCGCACGGAGTATGATACGGAGCAGCATGCTGACGGTTACTTGTTTTTATTAGAGTATAGAGATATTGGTTTGAAAGGCAGAGATAGAGGTGTTGCTCTCAATGATTACTTCAAAGCTAAAAACAGTGAAGAGAGCCTTGTAGATCTTAAACCAGACATTATGCCCGAAATTATTGATAACTATTTATTAGATGCGGTAGAGAAAGCTACAGGATATAAAAGACAATATTCTTACGAAATAGATTATGAAGATTTAGGTTCATCTAAATCTAACAAGGCAGCTTGTAAAGCATATTTTGAATTTCATAATAGTTCGGTGTTAGAATTGCCTGAGGTAAGTGGTACGAAACCTTACTTCATGAGAGGTAAAGTACACGAGGCTATTAATAACACCGCTTATACTTGGAAATATAATGAAGAGGATATTGACTAATGAATCCTCAGGTTATTAGAGATTTGAAGTATTCTCCCTCTTTTGTTGCTGAAATACTATATTCATTTATTCAAGGAGCTAGGCGAGTTGATGAGCGAGGCGCGAAGTTTGAGTTGATTTATCTTGTTGTTCCTTTTGTTATGGATGATGTTTTAAGGGATAAACTAAATAGGTCTAATGCTAGTAGTACATTTCAAACGGCGTTTCTAAAAGATGATGAAATTAAAGAACGATTGTTTTTTATAAATGATAAAGTTCAATACTCAAAGTCTGTGACAAATTGTGGGGTAATCTACCTCAGTTCAATTTGTGAAATTATAATTAGTTCTTTCATTTTGAATGGGAATAATTTAGAAAAAACGTCAATAACAAATGATTATAAAAAAGAGTTTATAAAGGCATCTTATAACTTAGGTATTATTTTTGCGAAAGAAGGATATGTTAATGTTCTTCTTAAATCCAGGGTCACAAATATATGAAAGCTTATTTGAAAAATATAATTCTCATTGGTCATGATGGTGATTTGAAACGTCTTGGCTTTGACCGAGGGTTAAACATAATAACAGGTGACTCAAAAACAGGGAAAAGTGCTTTAATAGAGATTGTAGATTTTTGTTTGTTTTCAAAGCGCTCTACAATCCCTGTGGGAAAAGTTACTGATTTCACAGATATATTCTGTTGTGTATTTGAACACAATAATAAAAAGATAATCATTGGACGCTCAAATAATCAACCAACAAAGTGTTATTTTTCTGTTGAATATTCGGTTGGTTTCAATGTTGATAATGAAATTAACTCTCACTATTTTAAGTCCAAGAAAACTAGAACTAGATTCGAGGTTCAAAAGGATTTCGAAGAGCACTTAGGATTATCGGTTGAAGATACATCATTGAATGATGATGACGATTATAATCTTAATAAAGGGAAAGTCTCAATTCGGAATGCTACTTCACTATTCTTTCAGCATCAAAATTTAATAGCTAACAAGCATAGTTTGTTTTACAGGTTTGATAACTTCATTAAAAGTAGAATAGTAATTGATCAATTTCCTATATTTATGGGCTGGGTTGATAACAGATACTACAGATTGAAGAAAAGATCTGAAGATTTAGAAAAGCAGATAAAAAAGATAGAGGCAGAAGAAAAGAAAGCTTTGCTAGGTATTCAAGAAAAAAGAGAAAAATTACTCATACCAATTAGGCAGTATTATAGAGTGTTAAATCTTAAATTTCTGGATGAAGATGCATCACTGGAAAAGCTGAAAAGTTTAGCGAGAAACCTGCCTTCTGTACCATTGAATGTAGAGCAAAATGTTGATTTCAATAAACAGCTAAATGCCTTAGAGAAAGCAAAAGATAAAGAGCTAACGTCTTTATATGAATGTAATCAATTGATAAGTCTTATTAAGGCAAACGAGGAGGAGTCAATAGATTACTCCAACTCGATGGCACGCCTTGCAGAAGTATCGCAAGATGAGTCTATACCTAAAAACAGTGTTAGTTGCCCGTTATGTAGCACACCAGTAACTAGTGTTGTTTCTAAAGTGGAAGAGGTTAAGCGCTCTAGAGCGCTACTTCTTGATGAACTGTCCCGAATTGGTAGTTACAAACAGGACAGTTCTAAGTCTCTTAACTCATTACTTTTAAAGCGAGACAAGCAAAAACAGGTCGTAGCTAATATAGATAATGAAATAAGACAATTAAGAAAATTATTCAGAGTTAAAAATAATCTAGATATAAGGGACTCACTAAATAATATTCGTGGAAGAATAGAGAACACCTTAGAGTTCTTTATTGAAGGGCAAAAGTTAGAAAAAGATAACCACGATCTTTCAGCTATGAAAGAGGAGTTGGAAACCTGTATCAGACAGATTCGAGGCTATGGTCTTGAACATAAATTTTCTGAGGCCAATGCACTTATCAATGAGACAATGAATGAGCTTAAAAAAGACTTAGATTTTGAAGATGATTTACGAAATGGTGAAATGAAATTCAAAACAGAAGATTTCACATTTGCTTATTACTTTAACAAACAAGAAATACTACTATCAGAAATGGGCAGTGGTGCGAACTGGTTAGCTTGCCATCTAGCGGTTTTCTTGTCAATTTTAAAATTAACCTCAAGCTCAAACTCTGTAATACCAGCAATATTATTTCTGGATCAACCTAGTCAGGTATATTTCCCAAAAGTAACAAGAAGATTTTCTTCTAATAATAAAAAAGAGTTATTGGGTGAAGAAGAAGTTGATGAGAATATTAAACAAGTAATAAATATATTCAAGGTTTTTGAGCGGTTCTTAAATGAACTTGAAAGAGATCCAAAAATTGGATTTAAGCCACAGATTATAGTTTTAGAACATGCAGATGAACCTGAGTTTGATCAGTATGTTAGATATAGATGGTCTTCAAATGGTCAAAAGTTGATATAATTTTACTAAGGTCAAATAGTAACGTTTGACCTTAATATTAACTGCTAATGTTATCTATGACATAAAGGCTAATAATACTCGGGTCAGGTCTTTCTTTTGGCCCCAGCAAAATTTAGCTGAGAGTCCTACATTCACCAGAAATCGTAACACGGAAATGTCCATAAGGGTGTCTGCGCCGATCACGGCAAATTCACCTTTGCCCCAAAATGCGTCGAAGCCTTTTTCAGAGGAAATAATGAGAATTCTATGTTGGGATATTTTAGCTAATGACCAAGTACTTTGTGCGAGCCTCGCCGTATAACGTAGCCTTACCACTTATATTAACTTGGATGTGTATGAGTTTTTGTTCATTGCTTATCTCTTCTATGGCATCATAGTTACTGTGTAGCGATGCAAGAATATTAAATGCCTCAGAAGATCATAAAATCAAGAATCAGCCTACTTGGTAAGTACAAAGGGGTTGTGCTCGGGAAGCACTCCCTAAAGGTGGTAGATAAGTCATCCTCTAGAACAATCAAGTACTCTAACATACTTAGTTTCTGCACCATAAAACGTTCTATTTTTGGTCACAACCTTCAAGTCACTACTGATAACGGGGAGGTTGTTATTAGTGGTCTGAGTCATAGAAAGATCATTCCACAATTCCACGCAATTAATCGATCAATTCAAGTAGCAATCGAATCCAAAATAACAGACACATACACTCGATTTTCAAAAGCCGCAGTTGGTCAATATCTGCGTGAGTCGGCTATCCCTGACGTTCAAGCGATCATTGAACCAATGGTTCGGTTATTTAACAAGACACCTGATGCTTGGGAAATCTACCTATCAGGCGAACCGCTACAAAAGATTAAGAAGCTATCTGAGTTAAGCCCAATCTCAAGCTCTGCAAACTATCTGAGAGAGTTGCACGTTGGTAGAGTGCTAAATGCCCGTAAAAACTTCTACGATAGCATTGAGAGCAATCCACTTACTGAAGAACAACGATTATCAGTAGTTCAGCACGATGACTTCAATATGGTTCTTGCTGCCGCAGGAACAGGCAAAACATCTGTTATGGTCGCAAAAACAACGGATATTCTTGAAAGACAATTGGCTAAGCCTGAAGAAGTAATGGTGTTGGCATATGGTAATGCCGCTGCCGAAGAACTTCGTATTCGCTCCAAAGAACGACTGAAAGCTGCGAATATCCACCATTATGACCTCGACAAGCAGATCTCCACGTTTCATAGCCGTGGCTTCCAAGTTATCGCCGCAGCTCAGAAGCAATCTGTGGAAGAGTTCCGTAAATTGAACATGAGTTGGTTGGTAAAAAAGCCAGCATTGCTTGAATTTATCAATAATTGGCTCGTTACTTTCATCGAAGAGAGTGAGGAAAATCTTAACACTTTCATTGAGACGGTATATTACGCATACAACCCATTCCTATCTGAGTCTGAAGAAGCCCACCAAGAAGCTTTGAAAGGTAAGAAGTACATCACGTTGAATGGTGTTGAGGTAAAAGGCTATCAAGAGGTATTGATTGGCAACTGGCTATTCAAGAATGGCATTGAATATGTGTATGAGCCTGATTATAGCAATCGTCTTGGTATCAATATTGGTTTTCCATACCGTCCAGATTTCTATGTGAAACCTGTTGAGGGAGCAATAAGCGATCAGATTTACATTGAGCACTTTGGTATCGATAGAGAGGAAAACACAAGAGCTGATATCAATAAAGCTAAATACAATCAGGGAATCAAAGACAAAAAAGCTCTTCACGAACAGATGGATACTGAGCTGGTTGATACTTATCACTATGACTGGTGTGAGGGCAATCTTGAAGCCGTATTAGAAGCTAAGTTGAGGGCATTAAATGTAGTGCCTAAGCCAATATCGAAGGAAGAGATTCTTGAGGCTGTAAGAAAGCAAGACTTCATCAAAAATGCTGTTAATGAGCTTTCCGAAACGCTATCAGCCGTTCGTTCAGAGGCGATTGAGGGTTATGAAATCCAGCGTCGTTTGGAAGTAGCAGATATCCAAAATGCACGCAGTCATATGGAATTGATTGAGGGATTAAGACAAGCCTATGTTGGTGAGTTGCGTAGCCGAAACCACCTTGATTTCGATGACATGATCCTTTTGGCAACTCACTACTTGAAAGAGGGCATGTTTAAGCCTGAGTGGAAGTACATTCTTGTTGATGAATTTCAAGATATCTCCGTTTCTAGGTGGAATTTCTTGATGGAGCTGTTGAAAGCGTCAGGAACAAGTCTCACTGTGGTGGGGGATGACTGGCAGGCTATCTATGCGTTTGTTGGTGGTAAGCTCGAATACACGACACGATTCCAAAATAACGTTGGTAATCATGCCCTAACCAAATTGCAAAAGACCTTTCGATACAACAATAGTATTGCTGACACTGCTGGCGGCTTTGTAATGAAGAACCCAGAGCAATACCAGAAGCAGATCGTCACGCATACTCAAGTTGATTCATCAGAAGTCTTTCTGATTGATAACCATGATGCCAATGAAAAAGATCCTACTGAAGCTACTTTGAATGCTGTTGAGAAAGCGATAAAGGAAATCTATGCAGATGATGCTGATGCTTCAATTGGTATCCTGACCCGTTACCGTAAGAGTAAAACAGCAGCAGCTCAGCGTTTCACGAAGAAACGTGGGTTCAAGAATATGAAGTTTTGGACGTTGCATGGTTCGAAAGGTTTAGAGGCGGATTACTGCTTTGTTTTAGATTTAAACCAAGGATACTTCGGCTTCCCGACTGAAAGAAAAGAGAACGAGGTTGTAAGTGCGTTGATGCCAACAGTTGATATGTATCCGCATGCTGAAGAACGACGTTTGTTTTATGTAGCAATCACTCGTTCAAAGAAGCGTTGCTATTTGGTTGCTGACCCGAAAGAACCGTCTGAATTTGTCCTTGAGTTACTTAGTCCTGAATATAAAATCAATATAGTGTCAGAACACTTTACTCCTGAAAAATTGGCTGCAAGGAAATGCCCCAACTGTAAAACAGGATACCTCAAGCCAAAGAAAGGTGTGCGTGGTACTTACGTGTGTTCTACAGGATTAGGCTGTCTGTCGGAAGCTGTTGAATGCGAATGCTGTGCTGATGGTCTAGCGGTTAAGAAATTGAGGTATGGTGAGTGTTTAACTTGTAAGGCTAAGTTCCAGCTATGCCCTCGTTGCAAATCACCCAAAATTACAAGACTAGGCAGGTATGGTGTGTATGTAGCTTGTTCTGGTTACAAAGGTGAGGAGAATGAGGATTCGTGTAAGTTCAGGGATAAACTGTCTCCTAAAGTGAAAGGCAAAATTGGGGCGAATGAACGCATTCCTTACTCTGGAATTTCGTAGACTAATCATAAGATTATGCGATTATTGCTTGTTATATTATGCAACTTGTAACTTTGAGATATTATCTGTAGGGGTATTGGCGTGACAACTTTAGTCATAATCGGTAATGGTTTTGATATTCAGAACGGATTACCTACAAGTTATTGGCATTTCCATCAAAACCATCATGATGCTCTAAACGAGCATTTTGTCTTTTTTCCTGAGTTTTACGATGATCAAGAGTGGTCTAACTTTGAAGAAAACTTAGGTGTTTTCAATGAGGATGATTTCAGCGAACAAGCCGTATTACAGCCAAGCTTAGATGAGTTGGCGGACTCTTCAAGTAGCTTACTGTATGGCTATGAAGATGAGATGACAATAAAAGTAGATGAATTGGTGGATGCAGTAACAGATACGTTCAAAACTTGGATAAGAGCAATAGACGTAACCACAGCCACGCAATTATTTGAATTTCCTAATGGATCTAAGTTCATTAACTTCAACTATACATCTACTCTCCAAGACATATATTCAGTTCCTGACGAAGATGTTCTGCATATTCATGGTAAAGCCAGATCGAATGTCATTTTTGGTCATGGAATCGGGAACGGCAACCAATCTACATCGATGCCATGGAATGAAGACGAGCCTTGGTTTGATGAATCCCAAAGAACAGTTGCTTCAGTAACAGATAGGTTTCACAAGCCAGTAGCTGAGATACTAGAACGTCATCGTGCTCAACTAGAAGGCTACGGAGATGTTACAAAAATCATTGTGATAGGTCATTCGGTCAATGATATTGACGTTCCGTACTTTAGATGCATCTTGGAAGCTTACCCTGATGCTATTTGGGAGAACTGGAATTATGATGATGGCATATTATACACCCGAGATAAATTGATAGCTCTTGGCGTGCCTCAATATCAGTTAAGTTCATCACCTTCTAGTGAGCTTGGGACAACTTATCCGATAAGGGGATAGGCGAGTGTCAGCGATTACTGGAGGTATATAGCGAACTCGGTTTGATCTGCTCTTGTAAGACTGGACACCGACTTAAGCGAGTTTTGTAGTACTTCAAATAATCAATACTTTGCTAAATTATCAATTGCGGCAAAACATGTCCATTTGTGGGTTACGATACAAGCAGGCCGACTGTACAATCTAGTCGTGAGTTACCAGCGAGTATGTAAGTTCGAGTATGAGCTACTACAAGCCAAGTATGCGCTGATTCAGTTTTCTAAATTCTCATCCAACATGGACTCACACAGGCTATTGTTATTGTCACTTTCAGCTATTACATTACTTTCAAATACTATCGCTTCAATAAGATAGAAATTACAGGAGTAATTTCTGAGGTAGAATTTTCTCTATTACTTCTTTGAAACCAGGATCAGATATAGGCGTATGTGTTTTTATTGGTCTAGCAGCGTATAGAACCCCTTCATCATCGAAGTATAGTTGTTTATTCTGGCCATTTAAGAAGTTTCTTAGAATCTCTACATCCAAGCTATCTAGTTGAGCTGTTGGCTGGCTTGGATTGATATCACAATTAGTTGTTGATGGCTGCGAATGATAGTCGGGATACACTGCGGGCAATTCGCGAAGTCCGCGTAATGCTGCATTCTGCTTTGTTAGCGAAGTCATCTGACCGTAGAGAACCGAGATTTTGTACCGCAGCACAGGATCGGTAATCTTCATCAAGTCTTCTTCAGTAATTAAGGAGTTTGATTGGTGAGAGGAAACAACCGTATCAGCGTTGTTTTGTGTGGTTGCCTCAACCAATGCTGAAATGCCAAGTTGTTTACTCTGCGCTACCTTAATCCAACAATCAATTAGAATGGGATATGGATTCTTACCCTCCCTTCTGTTGTAAATCGTACGCTCCGAAACGAGCATTCCTTTACTGGCGAGAGCTTTTACTATTGCTGGGACGGATGGGATAGCGTTAACCTCTACCATTTTTTCACAAGCTTTGTTTATCGCACTCAAAGTTGCTTTAACGTTAGCTTTTGTTGCATCTTCGTAAAGTTCATCGTAGAGCTTTTGGGTATCAGATGTTGTGAGAATGTCTTTTTCTTTCATGTGCTTAACTCTAGCGCTCCACTGCTTATGTAGTAGGTTTTTGTAGAATATTAATTGGTACAGACTTAAGTAATTCTTGCTCAAGCCCTAGCTCATTCAGGTAAACGCGACCATCTTTTAGAAGTTGAAGTGTCTCGGCATCAACTTTTGTCACCAGAAATTTTGCAAATGCGTCAGCAGCCTGCCTTTTTTCCTCGGGTGTTAAATTCATTAACATCAATGGCTTTAGTTCATTTCTCAGCAAAATTGTGTCGATAAACTGATCACGTTCCCGTTCAAAATCTTCATTTCTTTCATACTGATAGAAACGACTAGCTTGAATAACAAAATCCAAGTTTTGGAAGTTATTTGGTGATTCTTTGTAGTCAAACTCGAATTCTGAATCACTACGTATTAATAATGCAGGAAGGTTGTCCTGATGGTCATTTTGTTCATCAATAATAGGATGTTTAGGTAGATGTTTTATCTTCTCAATTAGGTTGTGAGTCGCATGCAACTCTTGAAAAACTTTGTCTAGTTCGACTGATTTCTTTTCGTGAAGGGTTTCAGCTTTTTTAATCTTTGTTACAAGTTGTGGTGGTACTTCTCCGCCATTCTTTTGAAGATCTTTGCGTTTGACTTTTAGTGTTTTGATATCTTCTAAACTCTCGCTTAACTCTTTTGAGGTTTTTTCGGATTTGAGTAGAAGCGCATTTCCATGCACCCAAAGTTCAGTTAACCAAGGAAGCCCTGTAATGAAGTGTCTGCATATCACGCAGTTTTTTTCCTCAACGGGTAAGTAAATGTTTCTACCTTTGCCATTCTTGCGAACACAAATACCACCGTCGTGACATCTGGTTCCATTGTATGGGCACAATCCTAAAGTTGTTGTGTTCCACAAGGAGGAGGTACAACGAGAAACATCAGACATAACCCCCTCAATTGCATCTTCGGAGTTATAAGCTGCGTATTTGGCAACTTGATCCCATGCTGCTTCTTTGAGCCAGCTCTGAAAGCTCTTTTGATATTTAAGCTCTAAATCTCGACTAGCTTCACTAAGTAATTCGCTAATATGGCTTGGATGATATTTCAAATAGTGAATTGTCATCAGGATACTTTTGTGTCCTGCCACAATTTTACTCAAAACTTCGATAGGGACACCTTGCTGAGCAAGGGAAGTTAATCCCGCAAGCCGCAACCCATGAGGATTGTAAAGTGCTTGTTGGGGTGCTCCTGTATTTTTGTTACGAGTTAGAATTAGTTGGCAATCTATACCTTCATCATGTAGTCGCTTCTCTAGTTCATCCATTAATTTGACCCAGAACTCATGCAACATACGATTTGATGGTGGCATCTGACGATTTCCGTTCTTGACTTCTTTAGCTGAACGAAACAAATAGAAGCGATCAGGAATCGAATCAATAACTTGTTTTGTAGGTTCACCTTCAAAAATGGATGTCGGAATATCTTTGAACTTCACTGGAGCTACTGCTGGATTGTACTTTTCCTGCCACACCCTTAATTCATCTAGATATTTGATTACATTGGGGTTTTTCCAAGGTATTTCGTAACCCGAAAACTCGTTAAAGCCAACTTTTTTATCAGAAATTTTATTTGAGTTGATATATAAAACAAATTGCGGATTTAAAACGCCATTGAAGAATTTTCGCCTAAAAACGCCTCTATTTTGGACTTTTGCACCAGTATTCTTCCAGTAGTTTGCTAATTGATGATCGTTTTTTACCCACATGTCTGCTTGAGCATCGTATCTCCAGATGTCTCCTTCACCTGAGTCAAGGCGTAAGACTTGAATTTTACGGATGGGTATTTCAAGCATAACAAGATACAAATACGTGATTACAGGTATCCAGACAGGGCGGCCATTTTCATCAAGAATGCTTTCGTTATACTGGGAGGTTAAAGACTTTGCCCAGGCATAATCATTCTCAGTCAATATTTCTTTAAGGCTTAGAACCATCCAAAGCGGGGGACAGGGTTTGGGTGATTCGCTTGGATATATTTCACCATTATCTTCTCCTCCATGTTGTTGTATGATTTGATCAATTCTGTGGTTCGGCATGAGAGGATAGGCAAGGGTTGTTAGTTCACCATTCTCATCTACATCAGACATATATTTGGCTATAAACCAATTGCTGTAAGTATTGATGGCAGTGAGTGTTTTAATCAATACTTTATTGCTGAGTCCATTACTCTCTTGTTGTTCATTTAACCATTCGTAGAACTCTTCTCCGCGATATTTAGAAAAGTATAGACTTGGCTCGTTAGGAAATGGAGAGCTGTTTGATGCATATGTTTCTTCAAGGAAATCGCGGAATTTCGCAGCCGCATCTTTGAATGCTTTCGTTGAAAATGCTTTTTTTGCGTCTAAGAATTCGAACCAAGAGCTAACCCACTTTTTCATGTGCTTTTCTGGCTGTGCGAACAGATCCTTGGTTTTGTTTCTGGTATCACTTCGTTGGACTTCAGTACACTTTACGAAATCGGCACTGTTGAAATGATGATCAAGGCAGAGAGCAAACCCTCTTAGTGCTTTATGATGATGTGGCGTTGTATCGTGGTGCCATCTATCTTTCTCTGTTCTAAGGGGGCGAATAAATTCCTTAAATTTATCGAGAGTTATATCAGAGAGAGTTCTAACCTTTGTAGCATATTGAAAAATCTCAACGCATTGTTCAAATCGTTTTTCAGCAGATCTTCGACCATCTTCGGTTTTTACCTTGGCGTTAAGAAGCAGTTTGTCTGCAAGTACTGATAGCTCTTTGTATAAGTTAGATGCCTGTCTTTTTGCTAACTCAGGTGCATTGAAACGCTTTTCTGTCCCAAATTTTTGGTAGAAAAACAAGCTATTGATTGTGATGTCACCATTATCTATCAGTTGTTCTAATGTATCCATTCCAGACTGGTATGCTCTTTGAGATGCTAAGCTGACAAAGCTTTGTGGAGAGGTAAACATCTCACTGATTTTGGCGAGTTCTTCATCAGTAACAGAGGCGCTGAATTGGATACCTTTAAGGTTATGAGGGTTATCGGATGTCATCATATGTGTAGGTAACTCGTGTCTTGTAGGGAAAGGTCTTTTGGAAGGCTAGGAGAATATTTGGATAATGTTTCTTGGATTTTCTGATATGAGATCCCTTGGTATGCTTCCTGTGCCTTAATAGTCCGTTGGTGCAGACATTTCTGTATAATCTTGGGGTTTACTCCCATTTCTTTGAGTGCTTCCACATAGCAATGTCGATGACTATGAGGGTTTGTAGCAGCTTCTCTACCTCGGTGGATTTTGAATCCAAGATGCAGTTCAAGCCTATCTAACGCTTTATTATAGCTTTTCATAAATTGACTGATTGAATAAGGAGCACCGACGTAACTCTCTCCAGTATTTCTGTCTTCACCTATAGATACAAACAAGAATGGGTGGTCATGCCCATGAAGCTCTTCATAGGTCTCCATGAGTTTACTTCTATAGGCTAGATAATGCGGATAAAGAGATGAGAAAATAGCTTCTGCTGAACTATGTAGCCAGTGTACGTCGGCATGATAAGAGGTTTTATCTACGGCAAGTTTTTTCCAGCCAGCCTTAAGTGACTTTGGGTTTGCCTTGTCATGCCGAGGGAGTAGTCCCCGCTCTTTGAGATAGTGTTTTCTAGTCTTATCTTTTTCACCGATTAAGTTTGTTTTTGCCACGCTAGGGTGATACAGCGTTACTTGACACTTGAACTCTAGTAGTGGGGTGACATCGTTATACCAAAGGTGAAATGGCTCACTTTTTCTAAGTCCGCCAAATAGTAGCAATAAAGTGATCATTTTTGCTGTGATATCTTCACGTTCAAACGGTTTTGTTGCTAGAGGGTTTTTTACGAATCCATATTCGAAAAGTGGAGCTATCAATTCATGAGGAAAGCTCTTAACTTCACGTTGTGCATTTATATAAGCCTTTGGATCATCTTCAAATTCATAGCCAAAAGTCTCACGAGCCAATAGGAGTTTCTCTGCTATTAACGTTGGGTCTTTGGCGTGTTCCATAAAACTATTGCTAATAACCTTTTTAGCCGTTTTCAATAAAGATAAGGTCAATTTTTCACTATTTTTTGTAGGTGCTACGAATGTTGTGGAACCATTAGACAGTGATTCTTCCTGATTCACCCAGTAAATGAATTTTGAAAGAGATCCTATTAATCTTTTTGCTTTAGTTAAGCCTGTTGGTGACCAGTACAAGCCTGTAGGATCTTTCTCATTAGTATCTATTGTGCCGTTTTCGAGGCTAAACATGAATTTACGGAGTTGTGTACGTTGATTAACACTGGTGATGTTGCAAGCAGTACAATAATCATAAAATAGCCCAACTGCACGAGCTGTATCACGCATCCAAGTATCACTTCTTGATGTGTGAGCAAGGAAGTAGTGAACCAGTGACCACATAACTGTAAAACCATCATTAGATTCGAGATATAGCACTGGGAATGCGGTCGCAGGCACTGTCCCTACCTTTTGCTTTACGATGAAATGATACCTGCCTATTGGAGCAAACTCGTTCATAGTTGACCTATACTTCCATGTGTTATGATTTAATGGTAATTGTTAGCTGGGGGTTACGCAAGGTGGAGGCAGTAAAAGTAAGAGCTACAAAATATGACAATTTGAATAAAACTAGACAAAATTTAAGCATTAGTAGTAATATGTGGTAACTCTTATTTAGGGGGTTAAAAGAGCACGTCCCTTCTAAGGATGTGGTCGTAGGTTCGAATCCTACAGGGCGTGCCATTTATTCTAAGCCTCAGCAGTTTCTGCTGGGGCTTTTTCGTTTCTGGCGCTCCACTGAGTGATAGAAACAAGAAACCCCACCGAGGTGGGGTTAGTCTGATTTACCGAAAATGAACTAGGCCTCGTCGGCAGGGAGCAAGAACAGCCCTCTCGGGTTGAACTCGAGATAAGCGTGTTTGGTCAGCTCCTGGCGAAATTGGGCTGAGTTGAGTTGTAGCAGCAGCTCCTGATCGTGCCATTTGACCGTGACTTCATACATTGAACCCATGTACGCGTATTTGAGTACCTCACATGCCTGGCTGTTTTCGCCCTGCGTACTCAGGGTAATGGCTTCCGGGCGAACACCAATCTGATATTCTCCCTTCGCTTTGCCTTGCGTCGCCTCTGGGTCGGCATCAATCGCGTAACCATGAATGTGAATACGTTCACCGTCGAAATGGCCCTGAAACAGGTTGGCTTCACCCATAAAGTTCGCCATAAACATCGATTTCGGCGACTTGTAGAGCTCTTGCGGCGATCCAATCTGCATGATCTCTCCGCTTTTCATCACGATCACCGTATCCGATACCGCAAAGGCTTCAGCCTGATCGTGCGTGACATACAGCGAGGTAATGTCGAAACGTTGTTGCAACTCGCGAATGGTTTCACGCATGCTGCGGCGCAGGTTGGCGTCCAGGTTACTTAAGGGTTCGTCGAATAACAGCACTTTGGGTTTGAGTACCAGAGCCCGGGCGAGGGCAACGCGTTGCTGCTGGCCACCGGAGATCTGATCGACAAAGCGCTCACCCATGCCTTCTAAGTCGACGATTTTCAACGCTTCATCGACCCGCTGGCGAATTTCTTCGGCCGGGAGTTTGAGCATTTTTAGCCCATATGCCACGTTCTCATACAAGGACATATGCGGGAAAAGGGCGTACGACTGAAACACCATACAGATATCGCGCTGCTGAATGGAACGTTCCGTCACATCCTCACCGTCGATAAAGATTTGGCCGCTGGTGGGTTTTTCCAGTCCGGCCACCAAACGCAGCACAGTCGTTTTACCGCAACCCGATGGACCGAGCAGGGTCACCAGGCTGCCTTTCTTAATTTCCAAATCCAGATTACCGATCACGGTATTGTTACCGAATCGCTTGCAGATGTTTTTCAGTACAACGAAGTTTTGTTTTTCCATGGTGACGTCTCCTAGGAATCTTGGTTGGTGGCTTTGGAGCGGGAAATACGAGCTTCACCGACCAATAAATCAAACAACAGAATGATGGCTAACATCACCACAATCAGGACAGAGCCATACGCAATGGCAATCCCGTATTCACCGTCTTCGACGCGGTTCAGTATGTACGACGTGGCAACACGGGTTTCCGGGGTAACCAGAAAGATAATCGCGCTTACCGTCGTCATCGCACGCACAAAGCTGTAGACCAGTGTCGACAGAATCGCCGGGCGCAGCAGTGGCAGGATGATGTGACGAATGGTTTGCAGGGAACTGGCGCGCAGGCTCAATGACGCTTCATCAAGTGATTTATCGAGCTGACCAAGTCCGGCGATACCGGAGCGAATGCCCACCGGCACGTTACGCATCACCATCGAGATCACCACAATTGCCGCGGTGCCCGTCAGGTAAATAGGCGCATCGTTAAACGCCAGAATATACGACACCCCCGCCACGGTGCCCGGAACGGCAAAGCAGAGCATGGTTGAGAATTCGATGACCTTTTTACCGTAGAACTGCTGACGAACCACTACATACGCAATCAGCAAGCCGAACAGGGCGGTGATTGGCGCCGCGACACCCGCGTAAATCATGGTCGTGATCAGTGACGGCCAGGCACCATCAGACATGCCGTTGCCAAACAGGTTGAGGTAGTTTTGCAGTGTGAGCGTGTAATCCACCCCCCAGTTCACGGTGAAACTACCAAAGAAGATGCTGCCGTACAGAAGCACGTTAAACACCATCCAGACATACAACGTCAAGGTGACGCCCAGTTTGAGTGACGCTGGCATATCCTGCACGTCGCCACGATAGGCTTTGCCGGAAATCGTGACGTAGGAACGTTGCCCAATCCACAGATACTGGACGACAAAGATGGCCAGAGAGAACAGCAGCAGGACAGAACCCAGCGTACTGGCAGAGGCATAATCGAGCTGTGCTCCGGCGATGTAGAAGTAGATTTGGGTCGCCAGAACGTCAAAGCTTCCGCCCAGCACCAACGGGTTACTGAAATCGGCCAACGACTGCACGAAAATAATCAGGAACGAGTTAGCGAGCGCCGGTTTCAAGAGCGGAATAATGATGCCAAAGAATGTCTGATAACGGTTGGCTTTCAGCGTGTAAGACGCCTCTTCCAGTGACGGATGGAGGGATTTGAGGGCGCCATCCAGAATCATGAACGACATTGGCGCAAACGCGAGAACCTGAGCCAGCCAAATGCCGGTAAAACCATATAACCAGTTGGTTTTTTGCAGCCCGAACCAGTCCACCATCAATTCAGTGATGTAACCAGAGCGACCCAGCATTAAGGTCACGCCGAGTCCGACGATGAACGGCGGGGTCACGATGGGCAGAATGGAAAACACGCGGGCAATAAACGCCGACCGTTTGGCGATGCGCGTGGTGTAAATGGCGAAGATCAAACCAAAGAACGTGGCACCCACCCCCACCGCAATACCCAGAACGATGGAGTTGCGGATCACCGACAGGGTATGAGATTGCGAGAGAATCTCCATAAATTGCCACGCGGTCCATTGGCCCATCTCATCTTTGAACATCGGCAGGAAAATCGCGATGCTTGGAAAAATAATGAAAATGGCAATCAGCAAAATAATGCTGATGAGCGACCCAATCACAAAATGGTCGCCGCCCAAATATTCAAGGCGGGCGAAAGCCGTGGTCATGACAGCGCCAAGCGCAATAAACAGCAAGATGGTGGAATAACCCAAACCCTGATGCGTCAGCCAGGAGCTGATCAGTATCACCAGCATGCACAGCGCGGAATAGCCGATATCCAGATAATGGCGGACTTTGTGCTGACGTCCTGCGGGTTGAAGTGGGCGAACAATCAGAAACAGAGGCAGGCTGAACCAGAGCCAGGAAATATTGACAGAGCTCCAGCCCATCGCGTCGTAAAACTCGTCTGCGGTCGATTCAAACAAACCATAGTCCAAAGCAAAGGATGGCAGAAGGATAAAGCTAAACACCATCACGCCAAGCCAGTAAAAAACGGCATCGATGCGCCGTGGCTGGCTGGTCGTGAGGTTCAAAGCCTGAATTCGCTCGTTCATGTTGGAACCTTTTTTTGAGCTGCACTCAGCCTGCCCGCCAGAACCAGCAGACTGAGTGTCAGGTGATGAAAGCCGTCATAGGACGGTCAGAAAGAACTGATGGATTAGTTGCCCATCTTGACGTCGTTCACCCATTTGGTGATCAAACGCTTACGCTCGTCGGAAGAACCGTAGGTTTCCATGTCGTAATTAATCAATTTGAGGTCTTTCGGATTGAGGGCATTCGGCGATTGCTCTGCCAAGGTGTTGGTCAGGATTTGGAACGATTCGCCTTGTTGCCATGCCAGTTCCTGACCTTCTTTCGATAGCACCCAGTCAACGAACAGTTTGGCATTGTCCAGGTTACGGGCACCTTTGATAATGCTCACACCGCCAATTTCGTAGCCAGTGCCTTCACAAGGAGAAATCAGCTCCAGTGGCGCACCTTTGGCTTGTTCTAGCGAATAGTCATGAAGGAAGCCAATGCCGATGGCGATTTCGCCGCGCGCAGAGTTACGTGACGGAGTCACGCCTGATTTGGTGTACTGAGAGACGTTTTTGTCGAGTTGTTTGAAGTATTCAAAAGCCGTTGGCTCATCCCAAAGCTGAATGAAGGTGGCCAGCGCTGTGTAGGCTGTGCCCGAACTTTGTGGATCAGCAATCTGAATTTCGCCCTGATACTCCGGTTTGGTCAGATCGCTCCAGCAGCGAGGAACCGGAATGCCTTTTTGAGCCAGACGCTCGGTGTTAACACCAAAGCCCAGAATGCCCATGTAGACGGCGGACGAGTAGTTCCCTTTGCGTTTGGCTGGATCGCGGAAGTTGGTCATGATGTTATCAAGCTGAGGAGACTGATAGGCTTGCAGCAAGTCCATTTCACCCGCTTGAGATTGAGGGTCGAGTGTGCCGCCGTACCAGACATCGGCACGCGGGTTATTTTTCTCAGCATCGATTTTAGCCAGCGTGCTGCCTGAGCCGTTGCGAACAAAGGATGTTTTCACATCATATTTGTCGGCAAACGCTTTGGTTTCAGCTTCACACATGGCGTTGGTGGCGCTGCAGTAGACAACCAGACGCCCGGCCGCCTGAGCAGCGGGCGCGGCCATCACCGAACCGAGGATACTTAGTGCGAGCAGCGTACGTTTTGCGTTAACAATCATTGGGTTTTCCCTCTTGTTTATGCCTGCCAGAATCCCCGATCAGGCAAAAATGCCAATCAGGTCACCAAGCGAAGCATTGTCACGTTGTTGGATGGTAGAGTTTTCATCATATTGGTAGCTCATCGTCCGAGTTCGGTTGCTGAGCTTTTATAAACGGCAGCAGTTGCAAACTGATCACGGCTGCTGCCGCGGTAATCAAACAGAAAAAGCCTTCCCAGCCCCAATGTTCGATAGCCAGAGACATCGGGTAACTCGCCAGTGCGGCGCCCAGATAACTGAACAAGCCGATAAATCCGGTGGCGGTGCCTGCCAGGTCTTTTCTGGCACATTCGGCAGCGGCCATGCCGATCATCATTTGTGGGCCGAAGACGAAAAAGCCGATACAGAAAAAACATCCGGCCAGAAAGCCAATGTGGTCGACGGGGGTCAGCCACAGCGCCGCGACCGAAGCAAAAATGCCTAATGCAAAAATCAGATTCATTGGCGCACGGTTACCATGAAAATATCGGTCCGAACCCCAGCCGCCAAACAGTGAGCCCAGAAATCCGCCCACTTCAAACATCGAAACGGCGCTGTTGGCGCTCAGCACATCAAAGGAATGGCGCTCAACCAGATACAGAGCACCCCAATCGTTGATCGCGATGCGCACGACATACACCAACAGATAAGATCCACACAGCAACCAGATGTAGCGATTGGTCAGTACATAGCGATAGACCGCAGCATTAAAGGGCAGGTCTTGCCCTTCCTTTTCATGCTCAAGTTCCAGTGCGTCGTTGCGCCATTGTCCGACCGAGGGCAATCCCATTTCAGTCGGCTTTTCCTGAATGCGATAGCAGAGCCAGATGCCAACCAGTACCGCCACACAGCCGGGCACGATGAACCCGTAACGCCAGCCAAAATTCAGGCTGATAAAGCCAATCGCAACCGGGATCAGCGCGCCACTCAAGTTGTGGCAGGTATTCCAAATGGACCACCAGAAGCCCCGCTCACTGCGCGAGTACCAACTGGTCAGGATCTTGGCACAGGCTGGCCAGCCCCAACCCTGAAAGAACGCGTTGACTGTCCACAGCAACGTAAACGCCAGCAAGGATGAACTGAAGCCAAAGGCGATATTGACGATGCCGGTAGCCAGCAAACCCAGCCCCATAAAGTAGCGTGAGCGCGAATGGTCTATCATCAGCCCGGACACAAACTTGGAGACGCCGTACGTGAGGTAAAACAGGGTGCCTAACAGACCAAGATCGGAATAGTCGAGGCCTAAATCTGTCAGCATGCCCGGCAGCGCGAAGTTGAAGCTTTTACGGGTCAGGTAAAAGACGGCGTATCCGACATACATGGAAACCATCAATTGAATGCGCCAGTAGCGGTAAGCCTGATTGGTGTCCATGTTTGTGCTGTTGTTGAGTGTCGGCACAATCTTCATGCTTGTTTGTCCTTGTTGAATCTGATCCTAGAGAGAAGGAGCAGGAAAAACATGAGAAGGAGTTGTATTCATCTAGGAAATATTCCTAGTTTTTAGTCAGTAGGTGATGATTTTGTGGGCAGGTTAACAATTATGCGCGTACCGCCCTTAGGCGAAGATGGCGTGGTGACGTTGAGGCTGCCACCCAGCGCGGACACCCGCTCAGCCAATCCTTTCAGACCCTGACCACGAATGCGCCAGTCCGACGGCAGGCCAACGCCGTCGTCTTTCACTTCCAATACCATATCGCTGCCGGGGAACAGGCTGATATTAACAGTGCGTGCTTTGGCGTGTTTGGAGACGTTGTTGAGCAGCTCCTGCACGATGCGAAACAGCGTCACGCTGGTGGTATCGTCAAGTTTTTGCGGATCCACACCCATATTGAGGCCAACCTGAATGCCTTGTTCGCTGAAACGCATCTCTTGGATCAACTGACGAATGGCATGTTCCAGCCCAAGCTCATCAAGGATATGGGGTCGCAACTGCTTTAACAGTTGGCGGGTGGAATGGTGGATTCGCATCGCCAGAGACTGAATACTTGCGGCGGCGTTCCGAGCCTGTTCATCTTCGGCCAGCCGCTGCGCTAGCATGGATTGGATCTGTATCGCTGTGATGTTCTGACCGATTTCATCGTGCAGTTCTCTGGCTACCGATTTGCGAATTTGCTCCTCGACAGAAACCAACTGGCGAGCCAGATTCTGCTTTTCTTCCAGTTCCCGTGCCAGCCGGAGGTTGACCTTCTGCACCAGCAGTGCCAACTGATGCTGACGACTGATTGCGATCCCCAGTCCCAGACCAACCAACGCCTGGCTGGACATGAAAATCAGCAGCTCCTGATCGGAGTCAAATGAGCCGCTGATCTGACGTGCAGTTGCGAGCAGGATGCAGTTCAAGCTGCTCGCCAGTACCCCTCCTTGCCAGCCATAGCGGTAGGCCATGAATATGGTTGGCAACATGATGATCAGCAGCGCAAATGGCTTCATTTGGTCCAGCAGAGTCAGTTCAGCCAGCAACCCTAAGGCGAAGAAAAACAGGCTCCAGACCAGCATTTTCGGCTTCAGTTTTACATCCTGATGGATGAGTTGCGGTGTCAGGGGCGACCAGGTCTGATGGCGCAGGTAGTCAGCGACCAGATAGAGAAACGGCGTCAACACAATTCCGCCAGTCAACGATGCGACCGTGACGGCGGTGATGGTGTCGGCGTTGATGCGAAGTGGCTTGCCGAGCAGCACGAACGTCAGTCCGGTGGCTGCGCTGTGCACGATGACCAGTGCGACAATCAACAGCAGTTTTTGCCAATAGAGAGTGAGGTGTTGCCAGCGCTTGCGGGCAAAAGAGGTCGCAAACCAGGCGACAAACGGCATCAGCAACAACACCGAATCCGCCTCGGTGGGCAGATACACCAGAATCGCACCCGCCAGTAGCAGATCGCTGAGGATCAGTACCCAGAGGTAAGCGGGCTTCACCAGCAGATAAACCGCTAATCTCAGGCCCGTGGGAAATAAGAGATACGCGTGCAGTGGGGCCTGACTCAGATATTGGCTGATGTTCCACAAACTGAACTGACTGATGCTGTAGAGCAGAAAGCTGAAGGTCAGCGTAAACAGGAGTCCCGGCATACTTAGCCTTCCGCTAACAGATGGTGCTGTATGGCAAAACGAATCAGGTCGACATTATTGGTCAGGTTGAGTTTGCTGAGGATGTTTGCGCGGTGCACATGCACCGTCTTGTGGCTGAGAAACAGCGCCTGCGCAATTTCTTTAACTTCTTTACCTTGTATCAACTGGTCAAACACTTCCAGCTCGCGTTTGGTCAGATCGACCAGCACATTGTTGATGTCCGGGTTGCTGAGATTGACCAGCGCATCGGCACACAAATAGCGCTTGCCTGCCGCCACGGTGCGAATGGCGCTCGCCAGTTCACTCGGGCCACACCGTTTAGACAGATAGCCTTGAGCGCCAGCATCGAGCGCCTTTTTCACAAAAGAGGCGGAATCGTAGATGCTGAGAATGATGGCTTTGAACGCCGGATCGCGTTGGCGAAGCCTTTCCAACAGGCTCAAGCCATTTTCGTCCGGCATCGAGATGTCGATGACCGCCACATCCACAGGCGTTTGAGTTAATCCGCGAAAGGCGTCGCTGGCGCTGTCAAATTCGCCGGCAACAGCAATGTCTTGCTCCAGATTCAGTAACTGAGCGAATCCGGAACGTACGATGGTATGGTCGTCAATCAGAGCTATTTTTATCATTGTTGTTTATTTATGAAGCTTTTGTGAACACTCTCAATAATGATTGGCAGTCTATCGGGTATTGCGTTGCGTTATCGAGAGGTACTGCACAGCACGATTATTTGACCATTCGGGTTGTGTAAGTCACTGACTGTCCCTCTCGCACCGTTTCTCACTGAAAAGCGTACTCAACAAAGCACCTAAAGTTGATCTGCACAGGGGATTTTATGTAAATGATATGTGTTATCATTATCGTTAAATTTTCTAAGACAATGCGATACGACAGGCAGGCTTTAACGGTATGAATCAACACGAATGGGATCAGGTTAATATTCGTTGGACGGATCATGATGTTCCGCACATCGAAGCGCAGAATTACGCAAGTTTGGGTTTTGGCTACGGTTACGTGCATGCGCGCGACCGCTTGTGTGAGCTATCCGGTCAGGTGATCACCTTGCGGGGTGAGCGCTCAAAACATTATGGTGCGGAGCGCTTATCCACCATTGGTTTTCTCAAAACCACCAACCTGAATTCCGATCTGATGTTTCGTTTACGTCTGCCGCCTGAGTGGGTTGAAAATGAACTGGCAAAGCTCAGCACGCAAACGCGTGAGTACGTGCAAGGCTACGTGCGCGGATTGAATCACTATGTGGATCAGATGCCGGCAGACGAGAAACAGCGTTGGCGCGCCGATGAGCCGCTGGTGACCTTTACCGAGCAAGACGTGGTAAGGGCCGCGATGCGCTTTGGCATCATGAAAGAGCTGGTGGAAATTGGCCCGCACCTTGTTTCGTCGGCGCAGCAATGGCGCTCGGAATCCGCACCTGACACGGTCGATTCACCGCATGCGACACCGGTTGAAGTGGAGGGTGGCTTTGGCAGTAACGCCTGGGCATTTGGTGGCGATGTTGTCGCCGGAGAGCGTGCGATCTTGCTTGGCAACCCCCATTCGGCCTGGAAAAGAACGCCGCATCAGCAACGCATTTACATGCATCAGTACCATTTGACTATTCCCGGCGAGCTAGACGTTGCAGGTACCTCATTTCTTGGTTTCCCGCTGCCGATGACTGGCTATAACGCCGATGTGGCGTGGAGCATTTTAGATGCGGCGTCGGTGACGCCGTTTGTGTTGCAGAAAATGGCGATTCACACGTCAGGCAATACACTGAGCTATCGAGTCGATAGTGAAAACCGTCCATTATCGATTCGCGCCGTGGCGGTCGAGGTGTTAGAAGCGTCCGGCGAGATCGCGACACGCCATTATGAGTTTCTTGAATCAGAACTCGGGGTGCTCTATCACCTGCCGCATCGCGTGGGCAAACCGCAAGGTTGGTATGCCATCACCAACCCCGGAGAGCAGAATGCGCGCGGGCTGGATCAGTTCATGGCAGCAGCGAAAACCACGTCGACCCGGGACTTTGTTGCGGCCATCGAATCGCAGCGGGGGATTTTGTGCCAGTTGGTGGTGGCCGACCGCCACGGCGAAGTGGCTTATGTGGTTGCGGGCAACGTGCCGCCGCTGACTGATGACGCCATGGCCCAGCGCCATGTTGGCGATGCGGAATCGGCGTTTAATGTGTTGGATGGTACGTGCTCCGATGCCTTTTTGCGCGGTAGCGACGGCCAGCCGTTGCTTGCACCTGCCTCGTTCTACCCGACGGTCATCTCGCGCGGCATTATCCAAAACACCAACAACAGCTATAAATTTTCCGAATTTGGGGCAGTTCAACCGGACTTTCCGTCGGTATTTGGCCAGCATAAGGCGGCGTATCAAGTCGGGAAACACATTGCTGCCGGGCTGCGTTATGACCCAAGGTTGATCATGTCAACGCGCCGACTGGATGAACTTACGGCCGAAGGTTCCATCACGCCAGACAAGGTCTTACCGATCATCTTTGATAACCGCAACTACGCCGCAGAAACGTTTCTTGATCAGCTCTTAAGCGTTGGGCGTGTTTCTGCTTCCGCCGCGGTGTGCCAAGCGTGCGAAGTGCTGAGTCGATGGGATCGCAAAAACAATGCGACCAGCCAAGGTGCGCTGTTATTCCATCTGTTCTGGAACCGTATGGTGCAGCTCAATGTGTTGAACGTTCCCAGCAGTGGCGATCCGACACTGGGCTCTCAACTGGATACCCGTGAGGCGAATGGACCGGTGATCACGCAGGCGTTGGCCGCAACGGTTGATGAGCTAAACGCGTTGGGGTTTGCGCTCGATACTGCGTGGGGCGAGGCGCTGTTTGAGACGGCGGATAACACCAAAATCGCCTTGCATGGCGGCTCGTATCAGGAAGGGCTTCTCAATGGTGAAATGCCTGCACCGCTTGATAAAAACGGTTTCCCGCATATTTTGTTCGGCAGTGCGTATGTGCAGTTGGCGACGTGGGATGAGCAGGGCATTACCGTCCAAGGTATCCTCAGTCACGGCCAGCGCGATGGCGTTGAATCTCTGGGAAGAACAACGCAGTTGCAGCAGTTTGCCAATAAACAACTGCACGACATTCCCTTTACTGAAGCGCAACTTGACGCGGCAACGTTCACCGAAACCGCGTCGCTGCGGATGAGTTAATGCTCCTTCTTTGAATGGCATGACTTGAATAAAAAACGGCACCATCAGGCGCCGTTTTGTCTCCAGACGTTTGTCGGAATCTTATTCATCGCTGTCCGTTGGGCGGCCTCGGTGTCGACGACCTTCGCCACGCCCTTCGCCACGCCCTTCGCCACGGTGATCACCGCGATGCATCCCATGACGGTGGTGGCCGTGGCGGCCATGACCACGGCGACGCAGCGCGCCTTCGTCATCGTGTTCGCTGACCCGGCTTTTGACGCGTTTAACCGTCGACAGGCTGCAATCGCAGATTTGTGCGACTTCTTCCAGTGTTTTGCCTTCCAGCAGCAGGCCAGCGATTTTCATGTGTTTCTCTTTGTTGGCCGGGCGGCCGCGGAATTTCTCTTTCCACGCGCGGCCATCTTCGCGCAGGGCGCGGCGGCCCATTTCTGCGGCATGTAAGCGATGGCGCGTGTCCGCTTGTCCATACCCTTCCAGCACCAGTGCAATTGCCGCGGCGGTTTCGCTGTCCGGAGCCACTGTCATGGCGGGTTTGGTGGTTTTGAGCGTGACGTTTTTCTCCATCAGCAGTTGCAATACGTGTTGGCACTGCTGGAAATCTTTGCTGATGCTGCTCAGCCAGTTGACGGCCAGCGTGTCGCCGCTTTGCAGTGTGTCGACTAAGGCGACAAAGTCTGGGCGTTCCATAGCCGGCATGCGGCCGCGAGCGGAATCTTCAATGTGTGTGGCGTCGGGGAAGGCCGCTTTTAGCGCTTCCATATCTTGCTGGAAATCTGGGTTGCGTGGCGAGAAGCGCGAGTAGGTATAGATAGTCATTTCATCACCTTTTGGTTTATTTGATGTTATGGCTCATAAATATACGCGCTTGAACTCTGTTGTAAACACCAAATGAACCAATGGAGTTTTCGGTTTAGTGCTAATTTTTACATTAATTGTTGAATTTAATGGGGATTGTTAGGAGTGTAAAGCCATGTAAAGAAAGCGGCGCAAGGCCGCTTCGATAGGTCATAAATCAAAAAGAAACGTTTAGCTCACAACGTTTAGCTTACAAACAGCCAAATGCCTACGGCCATCATCAGGGAACCGGAAACGCGATTCATCACGCGAACATTTTGCGATTTGCCCAAGGCGCGTTTTAACCCTTTACCGCCAGTGGCGTAGAGCGTCATACAGACAAATTCGGACACCATGATGATCGACACCAGGAAAATTAATTGTGGTGTCAGGCTGGTCGATTGGTCGATAAATGGCGGTAGCAACGAGATCATAAACGCCCAGCCTTTCGGGTTGGCGATCGCGGTGACAAAACCCTGAACAATTAAGCCCCAATCGCTGCCCTGATAGTGCGTGTCGGACTCGGAAGTGAGCGCCAACTTGCCTTTTGATCGCCACATTTGCACACCAAGGTAAAACAGATAACAGGCACCGACGGTCTTGAAAGCGGTAAATAACCAAGGGTAGTTGAGCATGACGGCTGCAATCCCCACCACGGCCGCGACGGCAACCAATGCCACGCCAATCAGTTCGCCAATCATCATCCACAGTGTGCGTTTGTAACCAATGTTCATACCCAGGGTAAGGGCAAGTGTCATACACATACCCGGCGTAATTGAGACTAAGAAGAAAGTGGGAATAAACATGCCCAGAAGTGCGGTGTTCATGAAAGGTTCCAAATGAAAAGAGGACTGCGGAGCCCCAACAATAAGCCCAGCCGCACGAATGCGCAATATGATTCACACGCTGGTAACATGAGAATTAGTTATAGCCACTATACCCTTCCTGCTTGAAGCTGCGCGGTGTTGGCTGCATTCATTCACCCCAATTACATAGCGTATCTATGCTCATGGGGACTCACTCATTTGCGCCTACCTGCAACTCCAAGTTGTTTGTGTATATGCCGCCATGGCTCACATCGGCACGAATGCAGTATTTCAGGCTGCCTTGTGGATAGCAGCCTGAAGGTCGGTGTCGAACCGTATCAGGAAGGCAGATCCTGAAGGGTTTGAATGGCGTCGAGAATACGCTCTGACAGTTTGGCTTTGGTGCCGTTTTTAAAATCAAACATCACCACAGTGGCGCTGCCTGTGGTGGTCACTTTGCCCAGTTTTTTGCTCACCACCTGATACTCCATGGTGAAGCGATCTTCTTGCACATCGCTCACGCGCGATCCGATCAGCAACGTATCAGGGAAGGTGACCGGAATTTTGTAGCGACTTTGCGTTTCGCTCAGCACCGGGCCGACCTGTGTGATCGCCAAATCTTCCATCAGTTGAATGTGACGAAAGTAATCGATGCGCGCCGTTTCAAAATAGCGGAAATAGACCACGTTGTTGACGTGTTGTAAGGCATCCATTTCGCCCCATGCGACCGGGATTTCAGTCACGACCGGAAAGTCCTGCAGTAAGTTTTCCATCTTCTTTCATTCCTTGGTTGAGCTGTGATTAGACTAATTATTCTAGTCGTTATCGGATAGAGTTGTCGGTGAGTGCGTTAACAAAACATTAACTTAATAAGTAAGGTAAAAACTTTACTTAAGGCGTAAAGGGGCGTAACGTCACTCAAAGATAATCGGTGAGGAGAAAAGATCATGAGTCTATTCGCAGGTTTTAACCCAGTGCAGGTGATTGAACGTATCGACTGGACGCCGGAGCAGTTCTCACTGCGAGTGAGCGGCGCCGAGTTGCCATTTTCGGCCGGGCAGTTTACCAAGTTGGGGCTCGAAGATGATGCAGGCAATCTGGTGAGCCGAGCCTATTCTCTGGTTAATGCGCCAGGGGCTACAGCGGATGAACATGAATTTTTGATTGTGGCTCATCCACAAGGCAAGCTTTCTCCGCGCCTGCAATCACTCTCCGCTGGTGATACCGTGTGGATGGGTAATTCGGCCTACGGCGATCTGATTCAGCCTTCGATTCCTGATTTCACGCAAGATTTATGGTTATTGGCAACCGGGACGGGAATTGGTCCATTTCTGTCACTGCTCGCCGACCAACGCCTGACCCAACCGAATATCGTGCTGGTGCACGGCGTGCGCTATGGTCGTGACCGCGTGTATCGCGACGATATTCAGACGCTGGTGGAGCAATATCAGGGGCGCTTACGCTATCACACTGTGGTCAGCCGCGAAGCGCTTAGCGATGCGATGAGTGGACGTATTCCGGCCTTGATTGAGTCAGGTGAGTTGCAAACTGTAAGTGAGTTAGAGTTAACGCCAGAGCACAGTTTTGTGATGATGTGTGGTAACCCTGACATGATTAAAGACACCGCCAGTACCTTACGCGAAAAAGGCTTGCCGCCATTTCGTCAGGCGACGGGTGGCAACTATATCCATGAACGTTACTGGTAAAGAAAACGCGGCAATCGCCGCGTTTTCTTTACTCTTCAATATCGAGTTGTTCTGCGTTGGCGGTCTGCGTAATGCAGTGCTGCGCAAGTTGCTGATATTGTGTCTGCATGGTGTCGATAAAGTGCTGGGCGCTGGTAAATCCCGCTTGCGGCTCTCCGATCACCACATCGCAGTTAAACGGTACCAGCATCGCCGTCCCTTTAGGCAGTGAGCGCCCGAGACCCCGCATGACCACAGGCAGCACGGAGACGCCTGAGTGATCTTTCACCAAATGGTAGATGCCTTTTTTCAGGCCGCTCATGATCTCCGGTTCACCGCGGCTGCCCTCGGGGAAAATAATCAGAATTTCATCGTTACTTAATGCCGCATGACAGGCATCAAAGACGGCGTCACGCTGGGAAGCGGATGGTGCACGGCGAATCGGAATGATGCCAATGATATTGAGGGACAACCACGCCACAAAGCGATTGGCGAGAAAGTAATCGGCCGCTGCAACCGGGCGCACGCGATGCACCATATGAATCGGAAACAGCGCCAGCAACACCAGCGTATCAAGATGACTGTTGTGATTGGCGGCGATGATCATCGGCCCGTGCTCGGGGAGGTTTTGTCGCTGTAAGATATTGAGCCCCAAGCCAATAAACACCAGTGGCTTGACGATCAGCAGCACAAACAACAGTTTGAGTAATCTTGCCATGGTGGCCTCAGTAATAGAGATAGTAGATGTAATGGAAGAACAGCGGTGCGGTGAACATCAGGCTATCAATTCGATCCAGAATGCCGCCGTGGCCAGGGATAAACTGGCTGGTGTCCTTGATACGCAAATCTCGCTTGACCGATGAAATCACCAAATCGCCGATGAAGCCGCTGAAAGCGATGATCACTCCGGCCACCAAGCCTTGTATCGGGTTGAGTGGCGTCAGGTACGGCGCGGCGAAATAGGACACCACAATCACTGTCGCACTGCCACCGATAAAACCTTGCCAGGTTTTGTTCGGACTGACTTTCGGCACGATTTTGTGCTTGCCAAAACTCTTACCCCATACGTACTGACAAACATCGTTGAATTGGGTCATTACCAGCAAAAACAGCAGCATGCCTAATGAACCTGCATTCGGGTTAAGGCTGGGCAGCACCAATAGATACGCCATGTGGCTGATACAGAACACCGTCAGCATCATTGCCCAGTGAATCACGCCCGCAGAGCGAATAAAGCCTTTGGTATCGCCAATCAACACCATCACCATGGGCAGGTACAAGAAGATGTACACCGGAATAAAGATGATGAACATGCCGTACCAACCGATCGACAGCCAGTAAAACTGAAAAGGAATGGAGAGGTACGCCCAGAAAATGACGCGGCGGTCGGTCATACGGGTCGGAACGATAGACAGAAATTCTTTCAGTGCTAAAAAGCTGAGAAACCCCATGAAAAACAGTGTGTAGTTGAGTGGTAGTGCCAACACGACAAATGCGATGGCCACCATCCACCACCAGGAGCGAATGCGCAGTTTCAGCTCGAGATAGTCACGATCTGTGTGACGGCGTGACAACCACAAATAGCACACAGTGCCGACGACCAGCACAGCGACGATCGCCAGCATGACATGTTGAGAGTGAACGGGAATATTAAACATCTCGCTGAGTTTCCTGTTGCTGGGCGAATTGCGCCTGATGGTAGTGATAGATATGTTCCAGACGTCGCCAGGTGGTGATCACCAAGCCACACAACATCAGCGCGAGGGCGCAATCTAAGGTGTAACCCAAAAAATGCAGCGGCAGTTGTAGCCATTGGTAAACGCACAATATCAACAGTGAAGCCGTCAGCAGAGCCATGCGATGCTGCTTCGCCATCGGGCCGCAAAAATCCGCTGGCCCGTTCATGCTCACGCCCAGCACGCGGACGTAGGCCGTCAAGACCGCGAGAATGGCGCAAATCCAGGCCAGATCCATACCCACCAACGATTGCGTGGCAAAGCCGGCAGCGACGATAAACAGCGGATCGGCAATGCGATCCGGTACATCGTTAAACAGCTCTCCGGCAGGCGTCTTTTTTCCGCCCTCAACAGCGACCATGCCATCAAATAAGTTACACAGCAGGCGCAACTGAATGCTGGCAGCGGCGAGTAACAGCAACGAAGCGGCAGGGTAAAAGTAATAGAGCAGTAAACTGACAAACCCTGCCAGGGCGAAGAGGATGCTGAGCAAAGAGATTTGATTTGGGGTGACATTCTTCTGGCTAAGCCAGATGGCGATGCGTTTGGTGAGTTTGAGTTCGCGGACGGCCAATGGTCGGCGATTAGCCTCATCCGGGGTTGGGGTATTCATAAAGCCTCTGACGATAGTGTGTTGTTTTAGTGATAAATCAATTATTAAACAAGTTGTATAAGAGGCGAAGTATTAGCATTTATTGCTGAGTTTTTGAAGCGTTGTCACGTGGGTTCTGGGACAAGTTAACGAGATTTAACCGTGAACACTCGGGATCATTCCACTGCACTGAGCGCTGGCTTTCGGTGGGCAAAGTACTGATGGCTGAAATGGGCAAATTCTTCTTTGGTGATGGGTTTAGAAAAGTAGTAGCCCTGAAATTCATCGACGCCCAGCTCCTGTAGGCGATGGAGCTGAATTTCATCTTCGACCCCTTCAGCAACGACCTTAATGCCAAGCTGATGTGATAAGGTTACGATCGCCGAAATAAAGAACTTCTGTTGGTCCAAACTGTTCAGGTCGCGAACAAACGACTTGTCGATTTTCAGCTTGTTAAAGCGCAGGTGGTTGAGGTTGTAGAGTGACGACCAACCGGTACCGAAATCGTCCAGCGACAGACGAATATTGATGTCTTCGAGCTGGCGAATGATGCTGACGCTGCGCTCGATTTCATCCAGCGTCATGGTTTCGGTGATTTCCAGCACGATGGCGTCAAGGTAGTTGATGTCGGTGGCGAAGATATCCGACACCAACGCGGGTAACTCTTCGTCAAACAGCGAATCTGACAGGTTAATGGCGACTTCAATCCGCGAATGGAAAGCGCTCCAGTCGACAGACAGGGCCTGATAAACCTGTCGCATGATCCAGCGTCCCAGTTCTTTAGCCAGCCCCGATTCTTCCGCAATCGCGATCAGATATTCCGGATTCACGAAACCGTGTTGCGGATGGTTCCAGCGAATCAGTGCTTCGCAACCAAGGCGTTCGCTTTGCGGAGAAATAATCGGCTGAAAGGCCATGTAAAGCTGCTGCTGATCGTCGGTTTTGATCAGACCTTCCAGCTCTTCGGACAGTTTGCGCTTTTTGCGGTGCGCTATCTCAATCTCTTTGCTGTAGTAGACCACAGGATCGGCCGGAATTTTCTTGGCGATGTTAAGTGCCAGGTCGGCGTTATTCAGGATCGCCGACGATTTTTTGAGGTAACGTTTGGTGTGCTCGCTCATCTCTTTACTCATCGCAATCCCGGTTGCGAGCGTCATACGTTTGGAAGGGTCGAGACGATTTAAAACAGCACCAAGATCGCTCAATAACGCCTTGACGAAAAATTCGAAATTGAAATCACAGCGGTTAATGAGGATCGCGAACTCGTCGGCACCGACACGCGCGCACAAAAAGTGGAACTGATCGCACTTCGCTTTGAGCCGTTCACTGATTTCGGTCAGGATTTTATCGCCGTACTCGTAGCTGACGATATCATTGATCTCTTTGAAGTGGCTGATATCCAGCAAAATCAACGCGTAGTCGTCTTCACGCTTACTCAGATTTTTAATTTGTTGCAGCAGATAGTTACGGTTTTTCAGCTGAGTGAGCGGATCATGCCAGGCCATAAACTGTTGGTATTTGGCATCTTTGTATACGCGCAGCGAGATGTAGCCAAGCACCAATAAGATCAACAGCATGTCGTACAACACGGTTTGTTTATTGTCCGCGATGATGGCTCTGTTCTTGGCCGATTCTTCCCCTGTGAAATTGACGATCATCAGGTTGCGAATGCCGGGCATCAGGCTTTTCAGCTCACCAGAAAACGCCTTCAGTTCGCTGAGATTGGATTTGAGCACGGCATTTTCGTACTTGCGCAGCACATTAAACGCCTTCGCGATCACTTCACCAGAACCGTACTGCGAACGGATCTCGCGTGTTTCGTCGCTGTTGAGAAACGTATCATAACGGTTCCATAGAATGTCGTATTTGAGATTGAGTTTGCGTGACGAACGGGTGTCGTTGATCAGGTAGGTTTCAAGCTGGGAAGAAAACTCCAGTGTTTCGATCTCCAACTGAGCCAGTGCCCAGGCAGACAACTGAGTGTGCTTGGTCAGCATGTTATAAGTGTCGTTGAACTTTACCAACGTCCAGATGGAGAAGATAAACAGTCCAAACACAAACATGATGAAAATGGCAATATGGCGGCTCATAGATACCTACACACTCAGCGTTTTGATTACTGCAACGTTTCTACTTGGCTGACCTGCCACACCATACGGCTGTGCAGCACCTCGTTATTTACTTCATTAAATTCGCTGAGCGGATAAATCACCCAGATTGGGCCTTTGTCGCGAATGCTCATAACGTCATCGTTCTTTTTCACGGCAAACAGCGGGTTGTACTTTTCAATGTCGTCGTAAGGGATGGTCGACCAATAATTATTCAGCGCAGTGACTTTTAAATCGGCTTTTGAAACGCCAATCATGTTCAGCAGTTGTTTGGCTGAGACGCCGACAAACTTGGTGTTGTCGTCGGTCCAAGGGGTGTTAGTGACAATCTCTTTGTCAGCGTGTGCCAGCAATTGTTCAAGGCTGAATTGGGCCTTTCGACCATGGTTGTCGACGGTGAGAATGGTATCGGTGCTGGCAAAACCAGACATCGAGGCAAACCACACCAGTAAAACAGCAGTTTTGCGAGAGATCAGGGCGTTAAACATGGGGCATTCCTCATCAGTAGTCGGGTACGCAAAGTGGGATATTGCTCGCAAAACGTTGCGCGCTACCCATAGATATAAAAAGATTAAGGACGAACTGCAAGAGGGGGCATAAGTGGCTAATACCAAAGGGGTAATGTGTTTAACTGTATGAATTTAATCGAATTAGTGATTTGCAAATTGCGACGCTAGTTGCACTCCGCAGCGTGAAAACGATAACTCCATGATCGACAAGGCGATGAAATTTCCAAATTGAAAAAGAATGCGTTCCACCGAAATGGGGGAACGCATTCTGGTCAGACTAGTTAATGTGATGGATATCAATAACTTTCGTCACTTTGTTTGGGTAAATCCGCCATATAAATCCATGCGCCTGTGGCGCAGATTGGTCACCGAACCCTCAGTATTCAATTGCTTTAGTTTATCAAGATCCACATCGGCAAAAATGATCATCTCGGTGTTGGGACTGGCTTCCGCAATCGTCGCGTCGTGAGGAAAAAACACATCGGATGGCGAGAATACAGCAGATTGGGCGTATTGAATGTCGACGTTATCCACTCGAGGCAGATTACCGACGCTGCCGCCAATCGCGACGTAACATTCGTTCTCGATGGCACGTGCTTGTGAGCAGAGTCGAACGCGTTGGTAGCCATTTTTGGTGTCCGTCCAGAATGGTACAAAGATAATTTGCACCCCTTGTTCGGCCAACATGCGGCCCAGTTCGGGGAATTCACTGTCGTAACAGATCAAAATCCCCACTCGGCCGGCATCGGTTTCGAACACTTGCACCTGATTACCCCCGTCGATGACCCAATCGCGTTTTTCGTGAGGCGTGATGTGAATTTTGTACTGCTCATCAATGGTGCCGTCGCGATGCAACAGGTAAGCGACGTTATACAACTGACCATCTTCGAGCACAGGCATGCTACCCGCGATAATGTTGATGTTGTAGGTGACCGCCAGTTTGGAAAAACGCAGTTTGATTTCTTCGCTGAACGAGGCCAGAAAGCGAATTGCTTCCACGGTATTCTGATCGTTTTTCAGTCCCATCAATGGTGCGTTGAAGAACTCCGGAAACAGAGCGAAATCGGCATGATAATTGGACAGGGAATCAACAAAGAATTCCGCTTGTTCAATCAAGTCCTCCACACTGAGCATGGCACGCATCTGCCATTGCACAATGCCAATGCGAACCAGCGTTTTTTCGATGTCGTGAATGGAGTTGATGTCTTCCTCGTAAAAGAAGTTATCCCATTCAAGTAGAGTCGCATAGCCGCGGGAACTGTCGTCTTCCGGCAGATAGTGGCGCATGATACGTTTGACGTCGAAATCGTTGGAGAGCTGAAAAGAGAGGATCGGATCGTACAGCTCACGGCGCTTAATTTTCTCAATATATTCCGGCACCTCCATCGTATCGGCATAACGGCCATAGCCGGGAATACGGCCTCCCGCGAGAATCGCTTTCAGGTTAGCGCTACGGCATAAGTCTTTGCGGGCGGCGTACAAACGGCGACCCAGACGCAGACCGCGATAATCCGGATGGACGAATACATCGAGCCCATACAGGGCATCACCGTTGGCTTTATGCTGAATGACGTTATTTTCGTTGATGATGTCGGTGTAGACATGGGGGAGGGAGAAGCGGTTGTAATCGACTTTGATGGTCAGTGCGGCACCGACGATTTTTCCGTTGTCTTCAATACAAATCTGGCCATCGGGAAACTGATGAATTAAATCCATGATGGTCATGCGTGGCCAGGCACCACCAACATCGTGAAAAACCAGATCCATCAGTTCTGCTAGTTCGGGATAATCACTTTTTTCTATCACGCGCAGTGTCAAACGCGGTGTATCACTACTCATACACTTCGTGTCCTCAGTGGCTTCCTTCTTTTATCCATACTGGACAACTTAATCCGTCAATTCAAGGCTTAGCCCGATTTTTGACCAGAGGTTTGCATACATTGGTTTGATGAATTAATAAGCAATGTATTACTAACTCGTCATCTTCCCATGATTTATGTCACGCAGTTATCGCTGCGAATGTACGCAATTTGAGTCATATTGTAAGGGAGCAATGCGTTGAGCTAGGACAATGAAAAAATACCCCTTACCCATTTTGTACACTTTAGTCAGTTCGGCACGGTTAATGAGAGATAAATGGCGAGCCTTTTTGGCGCTCTCCTGGCCTTATCTGGCTGTCACCGTCGCGACTCAAGTGTTGCAATCCCATTCTGATGAAACGGATTCAGTACCCCTGTTGTTTTTATACTGCCTGATGGTGATGGTCGCCATGGCGTGGGCGACGGTACGTTTGCATCGGGAAATTCTGTTGAATCGGCAAAGTTCTCCGGCTGATTCGCCGCCTTCTGGTTTACGTGAAATGCGTATTCTTGGTTATTGGCTGATGATGTTTATTGCCATCATGGTGGTGGTGTTTGGGTGGGTCGTGTTAAGCAGCGCAATTGGCCTGATACATGAGAGAAGTGGTGTGTGGATTCAGATTTTGGTCGGTGCGGTGGGCACATTGCCGATGATTTGGCTGGTCTCTCGCTGGGGGTTGGTGATTCCGGCCACCGCGATTGATGATGAACCGCGAGGTCTGCGTTTCGCCTGGCGTTTGTCTCAGGAACACAAAGGCGCGCTCTTTATTCTGACAGGCATTATCCCGATGAGCTCAGGTCTACTGATCAGCAGCCTGCCAGCTGATGGCAATTGGGCGATTGCGTTGGGGTTCGGCCTCTTTTCCTACCTGGCCTGGGCGTACGAAATTTGTATTTTATCGCTGAGTTATCAGTGGATTGTTCAACGGCAGACAATCGATAAGATGCTGCAACAGTCTCATCTTAAATTGGCGGCCTGACGGCTTGCACCGTCAGGCTCATGAGAAGAATTGAGCGTTATTCGCACGGTGGAGCCAGATGAATCAGCGCAAGGCCACCTAATGAAGTTTCGCGATACTTCTTGTTCATGTCTTTACCTGTCTGATACATAGTATCAATCACTTTATCCAATGAGATTAGACACTTGCTGGTGCGTTTTAATGCCATGCGCGATGCGTTAATCGCTTTCATTGCGCCCATCGCATTGCGTTCTATGCAAGGCACCTGCACTAAGCCGCCAATCGGGTCACAGGTCATGCCTAGCGAGTGTTCCATGGCAATTTCAGCTGCAATACACATTTGCTCATTGCTGCCACCACGCAGCGATGTCAGCCCTGCGGCGGCCATCGATGATGACACCCCGATTTCACCCTGACATCCCACCTCGGCTCCGGATATGGACGCATTGGTTTTGTACAGAATGCCAATCGCGCCAGCGACAGCGAGAAAATCTTTGAGCTGTTTGGTGTCGAGTGGACGAATGAAGCGATGATAGTACATCAACACAGCGGGAATGACGCCAGCAGCGCCATTTGTCGGCGATGTGACGACTTGGCCTCCCGCCGCATTTTCTTCACTGACTGCGAAGGCGAACAGGTTAATCCAGTCCATGATCTCCATCGGATCATTTTCTATCGCCGCGTTGGCTTCGAGTTTTTTGAGCAGCGCTGGCGCGCGGCGGGTTACGTTGAGGCCGCCTTCCAAAATCCCTTCAGTATCAAACCCGCGTTGCATGCACAGCGACATCACTTTCCAGATCTGCTCGGTTTTTTGATCGATGGTGTCGATGTCGCGAAATGCCAGTTCGTTGCGCAGGACTAAACCGCCGAGGCTTAAGCCATTACGTTCGGCCTTTTTCAGCAGTTCTTCGGCGGAGTTGAACGGGAATTCGACTTTAATGGACGATTCCGCGGTGCCATGCTCGAGCTCTTTTGCGGTGGCGATAAATCCGCCGCCAATCGAGTAATACGTTTCAAAAGCGACGATTAAGCCTTTAGCATCGAAAGCAGAAAGGGTCATGCCGTTCTCGTGCAGTGGCAGATTTTCACTGTGGAATAACAGGTCGCTGGAGTAATGAAACGGGATTTCGTTGCGGCCACCTAACAGCAGCACCCCCTCGTCAATCGCGCGCTGCATCGCCTGTGTCGCGCTGGTCATTTTGATGGTGTCGGGCTGATTTCCCAGCAAACCGAGCACTACCGCGCGGTCGGTGTGGTGTCCTTTTCCCGTCAGCGATAACGATCCGAACAGATCGATTTGGATACGCGCCACTTGATTGATATCCGGGATAACGGAGAGGAATTGAAAGCCCGCAATCATTGGTCCGTTGGTATGGGAACTTGACGGGCCAACGCCAATTTTAAAAATATCGAAAATCGACAACATAGGGTCACCTGCATTTGGATTCAGTCACAAAACAGCTTAGTGCTTTCTTAAAGCGTAGACGCTAACCATCGGCTGTGATGCCTTTTGTCATGCGGGATGTAACAAAAAATTAATATTTTTGGCTATTGAGAGTTTCCTTAAATTTCATCATATTGTCATTACGTTGTCATATTCAGAGGGGAGAGCCAAATGCACGTAGAAATGATTCAACCGAGTTTGTTGGGAGTGATAGGCAGAACGCTTGTGTTCTCCCTGGTTGCTTTAGTCGGCGTATTCTGCCTAGTGTAATGGAGAAAGCCCCAGCTTGAAGCTGGGGTTTTTCTTATCGTTGTCGTTCAGGCTAAAACCTAGTATTTGACTCAGGTATTTGCTAACTTGCAGGCAAATAGTCGAATGAGAGATGGTTTTATGTCGGTTTGGGACAGCGTCACTTTATCCACCCGCTTCAGCGCATTGCCCGCGGCCTTTTATACCCCGGTGCAACCGCAACCGCTGAGCAACGTTCGCTGGGTGGCGTGGAATCGCGATCTGGCTGAGCAGTTTGGCTTGCCGCAAACGCCGAATGAAGAGCTGCTGTTAAGCTTGTCCGGTCAGCATCCTCCGGCTGCCTTTTCGCCGTTAGCCATGAAGTACGCCGGACACCAATTTGGTGTCTACAATCCGGATCTCGGTGATGGCCGTGGTTTACTGCTGGCCGAAATGGCGACGCAGCAAGGCGAAGTTTTTGACATTCATCTTAAAGGCGCAGGCCTGACACCTTATTCTCGTATGGGCGATGGCCGGGCTGTACTGCGCTCGTCGATCCGCGAATACTTGTGCAGCGAAGCGATGGCGGGTTTAGGTATCGCGACGACCCGGGCACTGGCTCTGATGAGCAGTGACACACCGGTGTACCGAGAAAAGCAGGAACGTGGCGCGTTGTTGGTGCGTGTTGCGCAGAGCCATGTCCGTTTTGGTCACTTTGAACATTTCTTTTATACCGAACAGCATGAAGAACTCAAACTGTTGGCAGATAAAGTTATCGAGTGGTATTTCCCGCATTGCGTGAATGAAGACCAACCCTATGCCGCTATGTTCGGTCATATCGTCGATCGCACCGCTCAGATGATTGCCCACTGGCAGTCGGTTGGTTTCGCCCATGGCGTAATGAATACCGATAACATGTCGATCCTCGGTCAGACTTTCGATTATGGTCCATACGGCTTTTTAGATGACTATGAGCCGGGATACATCTGCAATCATTCCGATTACCAAGGACGCTATGCGTTTGACCAACAGCCACGTATTGCGCTGTGGAACCTATCGGCACTGGCACATGCGTTGTCGCCGCTTATCGCCAGAGAGCAACTTGAAGCATCTCTCAATGCGTATGAAACCCAACTCAACGGCTATTTCAGCACATTAATGCGTGACAAACTTGGTCTTGTCAGCCGTCAGACGGAAGATGGTGAGCTGTTCAATGATCTGTTCGAATTGCTCGAAGCGAATCGTGTGGATTACACCCGTTTTATGCGTCAGATGTCTCATCTCGATACGCAATCCGCGCAAAGTGTGGCGGATCTGTTTCTTGACCGCGACGCCGCGCTGGCCTGGCTTGACCGCTACTTGCTGCGTTGTGATCAGGAGTTGGATGAGCAAGGGCTGACGCTGAGTGCTGAAGCACGCTGCGCTAAGATGCGTCAGATCAATCCCAAGTACATTTTACGTAATTACCTGGCCCAAATTGCGATTGATAAGGCCGAAGAGGGTGATTACAGCGAAGTGTTGCGTCTGGCAGAGTTGCTCAAACATCCGTTCCATGAACAACCGGATGCAGAAGATTACGCCAAACTACCGCCAGAATGGGGTAAAAAGCTCGAAATCAGCTGTTCGTCGTGAGGCGAAGGAAATGTGATCCCGGTCTAGGATGAGGTCAAACTTTACATAAATATCAATAATCAAGTGAGAGCTTGATGGATACACTATCCAAAATCGTGGTTTCAATAGGTGGGGAATGGGAAACACGCACATTTTAGTCGTTGATGATGACAAGGAAATCTGTGAGTTGTTGGATGAGTATCTGACTAAATCCGGATTCAGTGTATCAACGGTTTCCGATGGACGGGCTCTGGCGCAATACCTTGATCAGCAAGGTTATCCGGATCTTGTGCTGTTGGATGTGATGTTACCGGGCGATGATGGCTTCACGCTGTGCCAGAAGATTCGGCGTGATTCCAATGTACCGATCATCATGCTGACCGCTGTGTCGGATGAAACGGATCAAATCATTGGTTTGGAAATTGGTGCTGATGATTACATCGCTAAACCGTTCAGCCCACGCCAGTTGATGGCGCGCATTAAAGCACTGCTGCGCCGAGTACAGGTGAGCGAAGAGAAGCCTGAAGAACAAACGCCGACACACATTGTCTTTGGTGATTGGCGTCTGAATACGTTGACTCACCGCATCGCGCATTTGGAACGGGAAGAGGAGCATGAGTTGTCGGGCAGTGACTATGTGCTGCTGATGTTGTTTCTCAATCGCCCTAATGATGTGCTGGATCGTGACACCATTTCCTTTGCAACGCGCGGGCGTGAAGCCTTACCGTTTGAACGTGGTATTGATGTGCAGCTGAGTCGCCTGCGCCAACGACTTGGCGAAAGTGCGCAGTACCCGAACTACATCAAAACCATGCGCGGCAATGGCTATATTTTATCGGTTCCGGTTCAGTTCGAGTATTAACATGCCCATTCAGCGCGTATGGAAACGCATTAAGCCCACTTCGCTGGTGGCCCGAACTTTGTTGTTGACGCTGCTGGCGGTGATGTTGGCTCAGGGTGTGGCAACCTCGATTTGGTACAGCCAGTCCAAAGCCAATGAACTTGAAGGGATCCGCTCCGCCTCCGCCAGTATGGCGGGGATGTTTGCCTCAACGGTAACCTTTTTTCAGTCTCTGCCCGTAAAGTATCGTCATATCGTGCTCGACCAGATCCGTAATATGGGCGGCACGCGCTTTTTTGTTTCGTTTAACAAGGAACAGCTCATTGTCGAACCGATTGAAGAGACCAGTCTGAAAGTCGCTTCGGTTGATGCGGTGCAGGAAGTGCTGCATCAAAAACTGACTAATGTCGGCAATATTCTGGTGGATTTCACCCGCCCGGAGAAGTTGCGCTTGCTGAAAAACGATATTTTCCTCAGCGATCTGCCGAAATCCTGGGCCTACCATACCCTGACGCTGGAACCACTTAATCCACCAGTGCTGGTGGTGCAGATAGAGCTCGGTGAACATGAGTGGATTTACGTCGCCGCGCTGCTACCCGCGCCCTACGTCAAACTTGATGACAACATTCTTGGTCGTGAGCAGATTTTGTTCCTGTTCTTCTCGACGACTATTTTGTTGCTGCTGACTTATCTGCTGATGCGACGTCAGGTTCGCCCGTTGAAGAATCTGGCCCGCGCGGCGAATGATCTCAGTATGGATATTGCCCAGCGCCCGTTGCGTGAAGAAGGCGCGAGTGAGCTGGTGACTGCAACCCGCGCTTTTAACCGCATGCAGCAGCGCATTCGCCGCTACGTGTCGGATCGCGAGCATCTCTTCGCTGCTATTTCGCACGATCTGAAAACGCCGATCACGCGTCTGCGATTGCGGGCTGAGCTGTTGGAAAGTGACGTCAAACGCGAGAAATTTAACCGCGATCTCGACGAGCTGGAAATGATGGTCAAAGGCGCGCTGCAATGTGTGCGTGACACTGAGCTGCATGAAAATAACGACTATATCGATCTCAATGAGCTGATTCAGAATATCGCGGAAGGGTATAACTTCGAACGTGAAACTGTGCATTTTACCCCGGTGAACATTGAACCTTTGGTGGCGAAGCCGCTGGCGATGAAACGGGTACTGACCAATCTGATTGGTAATGGCGTCAAATATGGTGATGAAGTTACCGTCAGCATCAATGAGACCGCTGAGTGGGTGGTGATCACCATTCATGATCAGGGCCCCGGCATTCCGGAGAACAAACTGGAAGCGGTGTTTGAACCGTATTTCCGCTTGTCGGATGACGGCGAAGGGCATGGCCTTGGACTGGGTATCTGCCGCAATATTCTTCACGGCCACGGTGGCGATCTGATCATCAGCAATTCACTGCAAGGTGGTTTGATTGTCCAAGTCTTTATTCCACCGACCATCGAAGTGTGACAAATCGCTTCGAAATGGACTGTATCAAGCGTTCCTAACGTCAGCCTTGAATCATAAAACCGAGTTGGACCTAACCATGAAGCTATCAAAAACCTTACTCGCGGCCAGTTTACTGTTTTCTGCCTCGCTGGCTTATGGCGGCGAAGTGGAAGTTCTGCACTGGTGGACTTCCGGTGGCGAGGCGAAGTCCAACGCAGTACTCAAAGAGATGCTGGAAAAGCAAGGCCATACCTGGAAGGATTTTGCTGTCGCAGGGGGCGGGGGAGAGAGCGCAATGACGGTGCTCAAAACCCGGGCTGTTTCCGGCAATCCTCCGTCCGCTGCCCAGATAAAAGGGCATGATATTCAGGAGTGGGCGAGCTTGGGCTTTCTGACCAACCTGAATGATGTAGCTGAAGCCGGAGACTGGGATAACATCATCCCGCCGATGATCACCAATGTGATGAAATACAACCATGAATATGTGGCTGTGCCGGTGAACGTCCACCGGGTGAACTGGATTTGGGCAAACCCTGATGTGTTCAAAAAGTCTGGTGCGGATATCCCGAAAAATCTCGACGAGTTCTTTGCTGCGGCAGAGAAAATTAAAGCCGCTGGGTTTATTCCGCTCGCCTATGGTGGTCAGCCTTGGCAGGACGTCACGGTATTTGAAACCTTGGCGCTGGATATTCTGGGTGCGCAGGATTACGTCAAAGCATTTGTTGATCTGGATATGGCGACATTGTCGGGTGACAAGATGGTTCAAGTGTTCACCCGATTTAAACAATTTCACCGCTATATCGATGCGGCGGCACCGGGGCGGGATTGGAACGTCGCTACTTCAATGGTGATTAATGGCCAAGCGGCGATGCAGATTATGGGTGACTGGGCAAAAGGTGAGTTCTCTGCGACGGGAAAACAACCTGGCAAGGATTATCTCTGCCTGCCAGCACTCGGTACTGCCGGAGAGTTTATTTATAACGTCGACAGCTTTGTGTTTTTCGAACTGAGCGACAAAGAGAACATTGAAGCGCAGAAAGCGCTGGCAAAAACCATTCTGGATCCGGAATTTCAGGAGGTGTTTAACCTGAACAAAGGTTCGATTCCGGTTCGAACCGACATGGATATGTCAAAGTTTGACCAATGTGCGATAGATTCAATGCGCGAGTTTAAGTCTTCCGCGAAGACGGGGGCACTGGTGCCGAGCATGGCACACGGTATGGCAACCACAAGTTATGCTCAGGCAGCGATGTTTGACGTAGTCAGTAACTTCTTTAACGATAGCGATGCCGATCCGCATGAAGCAGCGCAGAAATTGGCAAAGGCAGTCAAAGCCGCCATGTAGTGTTGGTGAAAGTTGATGTATAAACGCGTGTCCTGCACAAAGAGATTTACATCCTGACGAGAGGACAATTGTGGCTACTGGCATGTGATTTTTGGGCTAAAATTGTTGGTTGTTAACACATCATGGTGAACCCTTGATCTTTTTTGTCGATAGGGTTTACCACGATGGTTCCGGATTAAGTGCACTCTCCGCCAATACTCAGGTACTCGGGGGAGGCTTGGGTGAATAGCACGGGGGTGCGACTGAGTCAGCGAGTGGCTCAGAGGAGGGTGCACTTACCTTTTTCAAAGTCCGTCACTAAATAACCAATCTATCAATAGCATCTATAATTAAGCCACCTAACCAATAAAAAGTGAACTTAGTTATGCGCTCAACCACACTTTCTCTCACTCTTGTCGCAACTCTCGTCTCACCACTGGCCTGGTCTGTGATCAATCAGGGGATTGATTTGTCCGACCGTTACATCGTGATTCTGAAGAATGATGTCTCTCCCTCAAAAGCTGAAGAAGTTTTAGCCGCGATTGAGAACCAGAGAGGCGCAGTGCTGTTTCGTTACCAGAATGCGATTCAGGGTTTTGCGGTGCATATGCCGCTGACCGCGTTACAGGGACTGCAACATCGCTTTCCGGATATTGATTACATTGAACCGGATATGCTGGTTCAGGCGATGCCCAGAGGTGGAAAACCAAGCAACGGCGGCGATACCGGATCGTCAACTGAGCCTCCTCAGGTAACCCCTTGGGGTGTAACTTTCGTGGGAGGACCAAGAACGCTTAACTCAGCTAATAAGGCATGGATTATCGACACGGGTATTGATGCCAGCCATCCCGACTTAAATGTGGATGCCAGTCTGGGCATTAACTACGCGCGCGGCAAACCCAACCAAACATCCGATGGGAACGGACATGGCACCCATGTGGCGGGAACGATCGGTGCGATCAACAACCAAATTGATGTGGTCGGCATCGCCGCTGGCGTGACAGTCGTGCCAGTGCGAGTGCTGGATAACAACGGCAGTGGCAGCATGTCGGGGGTGATTGCTGGTGTGGATTTTGTCGGCCAGCAGTGGACGGACGATAATGCGCATGCTGGTGACTGTGTCAACATGAGCTTGGGTGGTTCAGGCACTTCTCAAGCGCTGGACAGCGCGATAAATGATGTAGCTAGTAAAGGCATTATTTTCTCGATTGCGGCGGGGAACAGTGGGACGGATATCTCCAACTACACGCCCGCGCAGGTGCAAAGAACTAATGTTTATACCATCGCAGCCATTGATAGCAGCTCCATTCCGCCATACTGGTCAAACTACAACACATCGGTAAGTTCATACACGGTCGGTGGCGTAACGATTCCGACTTACGTTGAATACGCCATGCCAGGGGTTAATATTGTGTCGACGCAGCTTGGGGGCGGAGTCACCAGCAAAAGCGGGACGTCGATGGCTGCCCCCCATTTCTGCGGCATGGTGTTGGCAGGCTATTTACCAGATGAAGCCAACCAACTGATTACGATTGGTGATAAAGAATACGGCATATCAGGCGAGCAACAACAATAACTCAACTGATTCGAAAACGGGTGGAAACTGACCCAAACGCCATTTTCTCATGGGTCAATTTCCACCCATTTTTAAGGGTATGAATTGAAACTCTTGTACTCATTTGCATGCTCAATAGCTGTAACTCTTTGTAAAATATAAAATGTTAACAGTTTGTAGCAAGTTGGCTTACTAATTGCTCCTACAGTTCATCCAGTACCCAGCGACGGGACTGATGAATCCAACCAAGGAGAATTATAATGTTAAAGCCTCTTACCCTGTTAACTGCCTCTATTCTTGCTGTCACTAGCTTCAATGCTGCTGCGAACAGTTGTGATCCGGGTGAAATCGTGATCAAGTTCAGCCACGTGACCAACACAGACAAACACCCGAAAGGGATTGCTGCCTCACTGCTGGAAAAGCGCGTTAACGAAGAGATGAACGGCAAAGCCTGTATGCAGGTGTTCCCTAACTCAACGCTGTACGATGATGACAAAGTACTGGAAGCATTGCTGAATGGCGACGTTCAACTGGCTGCTCCGTCTCTGTCTAAGTTTGAAAAATTCACCAAAAAGTTCCGCCTTTTCGACCTTCCGTTCCTTTTTGATGATGTTGATGCTGTAGACCGTTTCCAGAACTCTGATGCGGGTGAGAAGCTGAAAAATGCGATGAACCGTCGTGGCGTGAAAGGTCTGGAATTCTGGCACAACGGTATGAAGCAGATTTCGGCCAACAAGCCAATTCTGGTGCCTGCAGACGCGAAAGGTCTGAAGTTCCGTGTTCAGGCGTCGGATGTGCTGGTTGCTCAGTTCGAACAGTTGGGTGCCAACCCACAGAAAATGTCGTTTGCCGAAGTGTATGGCGGCCTGCAGACCAAAGTTATCGATGGACAGGAAAACACTTGGTCGAACATCTACGGTCAGAAGTTCTTTGAAGTACAGGACGGCATTACTGAAACCAATCACGGTATCCTGGATTACCTGGTGGTTACGTCAACCAAGTGGTGGGACGGCCTGCCAGCAGACGTGCGTGACCAACTGGCGACGATTCTGAAGGAAGTCACCGAAACTCGTAACGCGGAATCCAACAAAGTGGAAGAGCAGAACAAGCAATACGTCATCGAAGCGGGTGGTGTGGTGCGTGAACTGACTCCTGAGCAGCGCCAGCTTTGGGTTGATGCTCTGAAACCAGTGTGGAAGAAATTCGAGAAAGACATCGGTTCAGACTTGATCGAAGCCGCTCTAGCTTCGAACAACAAGTAATAGAAGTGGGCCTCATTGTATCGGGCAATGAGGCCATTTCTCACCATAATTAAAGCCTTATAGAGCGATGTATCACATGGAACAGTCATTCTTTTCTAAAGTCGGCAACTGGACCGATAAGGTCGAAGAGACGTTAATCGCCTTCTTCCTCGGTGCAATGACGTTGTTAACTTTCGTCAACGTTATTATGCGTTATCTATTCAACGACAATATTCTTTGGGCCCTTGAGCTTACCGTTTTCATGTTCGCATGGATGGTGCTGGTGGGCGCGTCCTACGGCGTGAAAAAGCACTTCCACATCGGTGTCGATGTGATGATTAACCTCGCGCCAGAGGGCGGACGCAAGTTGCTGGCACTGTTTGCGGTGGGGTGTTGTCTTGCTTTCTCTATTCTGCTGCTGATTGGCTCCTGGAATTACTGGTATCCGTTTGTTAGCGAGCGTGCCTGGTACGAAACGGACGATATTCCGATGCCGGACATGCTGCAGTTTTTAGCCGATTGGTTTAACGAGGGTGAAGCTTACGAAAAAATGCCGCGCTTCATTCCTTATATGGCGCTGCCGTTGGGTATGGCGCTGCTGACTTTCCGTTTTCTGCAAGTGGGTTATCAGGTGCTGACGGGCGAACTGGACCGCATCATTGCGGGTCACGAAGCAGAAGAAGATCTTGAAGCACTGAAAGAAGAGCTGAAAGGTGCGGGTGAAGCCATGATGGCAACGCCTGAATCGCGAGACAACGGTAAGGAGAAGTAAACCATGGCGATTTTGCTGTTATTTTTGATGGTGGTTGGCTTCATGCTTGCGGGCGTGCCGATCGCGGTTTCACTGGGTCTGTCCAGTATTCTGTTTCTGATGTGGCACTCTGAAGCTTCACTGGCTTCGGTGGCACAAACCCTGTTTAACGCCTTTGAAGGGCACTACACACTGCTGGCCATCCCTTTCTTCATTCTTGCATCCAGCTTTATGTCTACCGGTGGTGTGGCAAAACGTATTATCCGCTTTGCGATTGCGATGGTGGGTTGGTTCCGTGGTGGTTTGGCGGTCGCTTCAGTCGTCGCATGTATGATGTTTGCGGCACTGTCGGGTTCTTCACCGGCTACCGTGGTGGCGATCGGTAGTATTGTTATCGCGGGGATGGTGAAAAATGGCTACACCAAAGAATTCGCCGCAGGCGTGATTTGTAACGCGGGTACGCTGGGTATTCTGATTCCGCCCTCGATTGTGATGGTGGTCTACTCGGCGGCAACCAACGTGTCGGTTGGCCGTATGTTCCTCGGCGGCGTGATTCCGGGCCTGCTGGCGGGTCTGATGCTGATCATCGCGATTTACATCACTGCCCGTGTGAAAAATCTGCCTAAGCAGCCGTTTGTTGGCTGGAAAGAAGCGATGGCGGCCGCGAAAGATGCGAGCTGGGGGTTGCTGCTGGTGGTCATCATTCTGGGGGGGATTTACGGTGGTATCTTTACGCCAACCGAAGCGGCGGCGGTCGCGGCGGTGTACTCATTCCTGATCGCCAACTTTATCTACCGCGACATGGGACCGTTTGCCGACAAGACCAACACCAAACCAGCGATCGTCAAAGTGTTTGAGTCGCTCATTCACAAAGATACCAAAGCCACGTTGTTTGATGCCGGTAAGCTGACCATCATGCTGCTGTTCATCATCGCCAACGCGCTGATTCTGAAACACGTACTGACTGAAGAACGCGTACCGCAGATGATCACGGAATCGATGCTGTCGGCAGGCTTAGGCCCGATTACCTTCCTGATCGTGGTGAACGTGTTGCTGCTGATTGGTGGCCAGTTTATGGAGCCATCAGGCCTGCTGATCATCGTGGCACCGTTGGTCTTCCCAATCGCAATCGCTCTGGGCATCGACCCGATTCACCTTGGCATCATGATGGTGGTGAACATGGAGATCGGCATGATAACTCCGCCGGTCGGGCTCAACTTGTTTGTGACCGCCGGGGTGGCGAAGATGTCGATGATGAACGTGGTCAAGGCGGCTCTGCCATGGGTTGGCGTTATGTTCCTGTTCCTCATCATCGTGACGTACGTGCCATGGGTATCAACCTGGTTACCGACCATGCTGATGGGGCCGGAAATCATTACCAAATAACAGCATGTTGCTGTGATTTAAGAAAAGTCAGACTACCTCTCTCACAGGCTTGCCCGGGTTTCTACGTGAATCCGCCAAGCCTGTTCTTCGTTCATAGAAGCGCCATTTGATTTGTTTTACCCGTCGATCAACGCTGACGCGTTGTTCTTCACAATACACGCCGTCGATCAGTATTGTTTCTGTTACACAGGGTAAGCGAAGTTTCCTACTCATTTCCCACATCCTTGTTGCACAGATGCCCATCAAGTTTATACGAGCAAGGAAGGGAAAAAGGGCAGGTATGCTCAGGCTTTGTACATCTCTTTATCAATGCGGTATTTCTGCATTTTGTCGTACAGCGTTTTGCGCGGGATCGCCAACACTTCCATGGTGTGTTTGATACTGCCATTGCACTCGACCAGGGCTTTTTCGATGGCGACTTTTTCAAATTCAGCCACCTGATCTGCCAGGCTGAGCGAAGCGGCGGCAGGGGCGTCATCCAACTGAGCGAGTTTGCCCAGCAGCACAAAACGCTCCGCGACATTGCGCAGTTCTCGCACATTTCCCGGCCAGTCATGATTCATCAGCGTCTGTAAATCCTGGCTGGCAAGCGATGTGGCGGCTTTGCCATAGCGTGCCGCTGCCACAAGGAGAAAATGATGGAATAGCGTTGGAATGTCCTCTTTACGTTCACGCAGTGGTGGTAAATCGAGCGTGACGATGTTGAGACGATAGTAGAGATCCTGACGAAAAGTGCCTTCCATCGCCGCTTGCCTCAGATCGACTTTGGTGGCGGCAATCACACGTATGTTGAGAGGGATCAGCTCGTTCGAACCGACCCGTTCAATGACGCGCTCTTGCAGCACACGCAGTAAACGGATTTGTGCTTGCATCGGCATCGATTCGATTTCATCAAGGAACAGTGTGCCGCCTTGTGCATGTTCAAACTTACCGATGCGTTTGGCATCGGCACCGGTAAATGCGCCTTTCTCATGACCATAAAGTTCACTTTCAATCAGGTTTTCCGGTACCGCGCCGCAGTTCACGGCGACAAAATTCTGCTCACGGCGCGAGCTCTGTTCATGCAGAGAGCGGGCGATCAATTCCTTACCCGTGCCTGTTTCGCCAAACAACAGAATGTCAGCATCGGTATCGGCGATATGGGCGATGGTGTCACGCAACTCCTGAATGCTGGCGGTTTCACCAATGATGCGGGGGCCGAGTGTCTGACTGGCTTTCAGACTGCGTTTGAGCTGCTGGTTTTCCAGCATCAACTTGCGTTTTTCCATCGCCCGGCTGACGGTTTCCATCAAACGCTCCGGGGCAAAGGGCTTTTCGATAAAGTCATACGCACCATCGTGCATCGCCTGTACGGCCATCGAAATATCGCCGTGCCCCGTGATGAGTATGACAGGGACATCCGCATCCTGATGACGAATGGTGGACAGCAGATTCTGGCCACTCAACCCGGGCAGACAGATGTCAGTCACCACGACCAAAGGCAAACCATCCTGCTTTATCGCCAATAAGGCCTCTTCTGCGCTGGCAAAAAAGCGTGCGTTGATCTCAGCCAGTTCGAAGCTTTGTTCAATGGCGATGCGAATATCGGACTCATCATCGATAAAAAAAACGTCGCACATACTACTTTCCTTGCATTATTTCTGTTGCCGGCGCGGTCAATGGAGGCAAATGAATGGTAAAGCGCGCGCCGCCGAGTGGCGAAACCGACGCAGTCAGGTCGCCATTCATACTTTGTATAATTTGTTGGGAAATGGACAAGCCCAGTCCCAGACCATTTTGCTTGGTGGTGAAAAACGGTTCGAACAGATGCGCCATTTTATCCTGACCAATGCCCGGGCCATTATCGTCGACATGAATCAATGTGCCATCGCTATCACTGAGTAATGTCATGGCCACTTTACGCGACTCTTGGCCATCAAGCGCCTGCATCGCGTTGGTCAGCAGATTGATCAGTACCTGTTCCAACTGAATCGGGTTGACGCTGGCCCACACAGGTTCCTGCGGCGTCTGAATGTTGAGCTCGATATAGTGCGACTTAAACTGTGGCTGCATCAGTTCTTTGGCATACACCACAATCGGATAGATCTGAACGTCCGCTTTCTCATCGCTGCTACTTTTGCGCGCAAAAGACTTAAGCTGCTCACTGATTTTGGCCATACGTTCAGTCAGGGCTGAGATGCGGGCAAGGTTCTCGTCTGTACGTTCTGATTTGCCATTGGCAAGAAAACGTCGGCCGTTATCAGCAAAACTGCGAATTGCGGCCAACGGATTATTCAGTTCATGGCTGATACTGGCGGACATCTGACCGAGTACCGCCAGTTTGGCCGCCTGAATCAACTCATTTTGTGTTTGGCGCAATGCCTGTTCAGTGCGAATTCGCTCGTCAATTTCGGCGTGCAGTTTGGCGGTACGTTCCATCACCAGGAATTCCAGCTTTTGTTTGGCTTCCACTTGCAACTGTTCGATCTGGCGCTGACGAACCTGGCGATGATGGGCGAGCAGTATCGCCAGATAAACGATGGCAAATACCATGGTGAGGATCATGACAAAGCCGAATACATCCCAAAATACGTTCATCTTCGGAGAGAGTACCCGAATAGTCAGATCGGGCATACTGAGTTGGCGACTGGACACAATAAAGTCGCCCTTAATCCAGCCCATTCGATGATTGAACCACTCGGTTTCCTGCGCGGAAAAATCGCCAGTGAGTCCGAGCGAGGCGATAGGTTTGTCGAGGTATTGCAAACTGCTGCGAATTTGATCCCGGGTGGTATCACTCAGATTACCGACGCTTTTAAATAGCCATGAGGGTTGGCTGGACATAAACACCACCTGATTGGTGTCGGTGGCGACAAAATAACTGCTCTGGCTTTGCCAGTTCTCCTCGATAGCGGACAGATCCATTTTGACGACCACGACCCCGAGAATTTCTGCCGCGTAAACCACTGGGTAGGCGTAATAATAGCCGCGCTGACCGGAAGTCGAACCGAGGGCAAAGTACTGGCTGTCAGCCCCCGCTATCGACTGATAGAAGTAGGGGCGCCAAGCAAAGTTACGACCGATAAAGGAGCGGTCTAAGTTCCAGTTACTGGCGGCGAGCGTATTACCGTATTGATCGAGCAGATAGGTGTCCGCGGCCTGAATCACATCGTTCACTTGTTCCAGATAGCGGTTCGTTACTTCGATTTGCGCCGTGTTGGCCGGATGCAGCAGAGCGTCAACCAATTCCTTATCTTTAGAAAGCAGGCGCGGGATGTGGGCGTATTTGTCCAGCTTCGCGGTAATCAGGCTGGAGAACTTATCCAGCTGAGATTGATGATCGAGCAGCAAACTCTGATATTGATAACGCCAAACCAGATGCGCCGACATGACCGTGACGACGACAAAGACAATAAAAAACAGTACGCTAAGCCTGCGAATCGACCACATCCTGATCTCTCAACTCATCCAAATCCCTGACACCGCTTCATGATACTGGGAGTTCCGCTTGCCGTGCTTAAAAAGATGACAAAATGAGAGTGCAAAACAAGAGCAAGATCTCTTTTTGAGCTTTTGAGGAAAAAAAAGCCTCGATTCCCTTGAAAAAGCCTATATTGTCCCCATTTCAGAGCCATCGACACTTTGTGTTTGGTGGATTTTTTAGCACTTGGTTGAGTTTTTAGGACATTGACCTTTCCCTGACGGGGGATTAGCTCGACAGCGAATCCTCAGGTCGGTAGAATGTTGCGTCTAAATTTTTGTCCTGAGACTAATCAGAGATACCTTTCTTCGGCCAAAATCGTCAAAGATATCACTCATTAGTCCGGTATTCAGGCCGACTGAGCTTTTGAATATCGATGCTCAATATTTACAGTTAAGTGCTCTTTTGAGTGCAACACAAGGATGCAGCCGAAACCTGGTTTTGGCTCATGACGCTCAGGAACCCTGAGCCAGTTTTGAGGTTTATAAACAATGCAAGTTACTGTTGAAACGCTAGAAGGCCTAGAGCGCCGTCTGAATATTACTGTTCCAGCTGCAAACATCGAAGATGCCGTGTCAGCTGAACTACGCAACATCGCGAAAAACCGTCGTTTCGATGGTTTCCGCAAAGGCAAAGTGCCAATGAAGATGGTTGCTAAGATGTACGGCAAAGCAGTGCGTCAAGATGTTCTTGGTGAAGTTATGCAACGTCACTTCATCGAAGCTATCGTAAAAGAAAAGATCAACCCAGCTGGCGCACCAACGTTCGTACCAGTAGAAGTGAAAGAAGGCGCAGATCTAGTCTTTACAGCAACTTTCGAAGTTTACCCAGAAGTTGAACTGAAAGGTCTGGAAAACATCACTGTTGAAAAACCAGCTGCAGAAATCACTGAAGCAGACGTAGCTGAGATGCTGGAAACTCTGCGTAAGCAACAAGCAACTTGGAAAGAAGTTGATGAAGCTGCGGAAGAAGGCAAACGCGTTTCTATCGACTTCGTTGGTTCTATCGACGGTGTTGAGTTCGAAGGTGGTAAAGCTGAGAACTTCCCTCTGGAAATGGGCGCAGGCCGCATGATCCCAGGTTTTGAAGACGGTATCGTGGGTAAAACCAAAGGTATGGAATTCGAAATCGAAGTGACTTTCCCAGAAGATTACCACGCTGAAAACCTGAAAGGTAAAGCGGCGAAATTCGCAATCAAAGTAAACAAAGTAGAAGCTCGTGAACTGCCAGAACTGAACGACGAATTCGTTGCTAAGTTCGGTGTTGCTGAAGGCGGCGTAGACGCACTGAAAGCAGAAGTTCGTAAGAACATGGATCGCGAACTGAAGCAAGCAATCAAAGCGCGTATCAAAGAGCAAGCGATTGAAGGTCTGGTAAAAGAGAACGACATCGATGTTCCTTCTGCACTGATCGACCAAGAGATCAACGTTCTGCGTCAGCAAGCGGCACAACGTTTCGGCGGTAACATTGAAGCGGCTAGCCAGCTGCCACGTGAACTGTTCGAAGAGCAAGCAAAACGCCGTGTAGTTGTTGGCCTTCTGCTGGGTGAAGTGATCAAAGCTGAAGAACTGAAAGCGGATGAAGAGAAAGTTAAAGCGCTGATCGAAGAGATGGCGACTGCTTACGAAGATCCAACTGAAGTGATTGCTTACTACGAGCAAAACGAGCAAATGATGAACAATATGCGTAACGTTGCTCTTGAAGAGCAAGCGATCGACGCGATCATTGCTAAAGCGCAAGTAACTGAGAAAGCCATTAGCTTCAATGAGCTAATGAACCCACAAGTTGCTGCTTAATAAGCAAGTTGTAACGTAGAAAGGTTGACGACACGTCGCCTATTCTGCTAACAATGGTCCGTGTGATTACCCATCATCCGGGCCATTTATTTTAGGGACATAAGACTATGAGCTACCAAGAAAAAAATGCAATGTCGCCAATCATTGACGCGCTAGTACCCATGGTGGTGGAACAAACTTCTCGTGGTGAGCGTTCTTACGACATCTATTCTCGCTTGTTAAAAGACCGCGTGATTTTTTTAACGGGGCAAGTAGAAGATCACATGGCAAACCTTGTCGTGGCTCAGCTGCTTTTCTTAGAATCTGAAAACCCTGATAAAGATATTTTCCTGTACATCAACTCTCCGGGTGGCAGTGTGACTGCGGGTATGTCGATTTACGATACCATGCAGTTCATCAAACCAAACGTGAGCACACTGTGTATCGGACAAGCTTGTTCAATGGGCGCATTTCTGCTGGCTGGTGGTGCACCAGGTAAGCGTTATGTTCTGCCTAACTCACGTGTCATGATTCACCAGCCTCTGGGCGGTTTCCAAGGCCAGGCATCAGACATTCAGATCCATGCTCAGGAAATCCTGACCATCAAAAACAAGCTGAATCGCTTGTTGGCAGACCACACAGGTCAGCCTCTTGATGTGATCGAACGTGATACCGACCGAGACAATTTTATGTCGGCACAACAAGCAGTAGACTATGGTCTGGTGGACGGACTTTTGACCCATCGCGGCGAGTAATCGAGCGGGAATTGTTTAACGCAATTTGGTTCAAATTGTTATACACTCAAACCATAACGAGTAAAGGCTAAGAGGTTAGCGAATGACAGACAAAAGCAAAGAGGGTGGTAGTAGTAAACTGCTGTACTGCTCTTTCTGTGGCAAAAGCCAGCACGAAGTTCGCAAGCTAATCGCAGGTCCATCTGTTTACATTTGCGACGAATGCGTCGACTTATGTAACGACATTATCCGTGAAGAAATCAAAGATGTTTTACCGAAGAAAGAGTCTTCGGCACTGCCGACGCCACGTCAGATTCGTGAGCATCTTGATGACTATGTGATTGGCCAAGAACACGCGAAAAAAGTGCTCGCGGTTGCAGTATATAACCACTACAAGCGTTTACGTAACGGTGATACAACGAGTGAAGGTGTGGAACTGGGTAAGAGTAATATTCTTCTTATCGGTCCGACGGGTAGTGGTAAAACACTGCTGGCGGAAACACTGGCTCGTTTCCTTGACGTACCGTTCACAATGGCGGACGCGACTACACTAACTGAAGCTGGTTATGTGGGTGAAGATGTAGAAAACATCATCCAGAAACTGCTACAGAAGTGTGACTATGACGTCGCAAAAGCTGAACGTGGTATTGTCTACATCGATGAAATCGATAAGATTTCCCGTAAAGCTGAAAACCCGTCGATCACGCGTGACGTGTCAGGCGAAGGGGTTCAGCAAGCGCTTTTGAAACTGGTTGAAGGCACAGTGGCTTCTGTACCACCACAAGGTGGCCGTAAGCACCCTCAACAAGAGTTTCTGCAGGTAGATACTTCTAAGATCCTCTTTATCTGTGGCGGTGCATTTGCTGGCTTGGATAAAGTGATTGAACAACGTGTTGCAACTGGTACTGGTATCGGTTTCGGCGCAGAAGTTCGTTCAAAAGACGAAAGCAAATCACTGAGTGAACTGTTTACTCAAGTGGAACCAGAAGATTTGGTGAAATACGGTTTGATCCCGGAATTCATCGGTCGTCTACCTGTGACAGCAACACTGACAGAACTCGACGAAGAAGCTCTGATTCAGATTCTGTGTGAACCTAAGAATGCATTGACCAAGCAGTATGCGGCTCTGTTTGAGCTGGAAAATGTAGATCTCGAGTTCCGTGAAGATGCACTTCGCGCTATCGCAGCACGCGCTATGAAGCGCAAAACAGGGGCTCGTGGCCTACGTTCGATTCTTGAGAACGTATTGCTTGAGACCATGTACGAACTGCCTTCAATGACTGAAGTAGAGAAAGTGGTGATTGACGAATCCGTGATTAACGGTGAGTCAGAACCACTGCTGATTTACACCGGAAGTGAAAGTCAAGCCGCTGGCGCTGAGTAAAACAGAATGTTAAAACATCAAAGGAGGTATTTAATACCTCCTTTTTTTTATTCTGTCATTGAATCCAGTTAGTTAGCCCCCATATACTGCGATATATAGAAAAGCGGAAGAGAGATAAATATGAACTTGGAACGTTCCGAGCGTATCGAGATCCCTGTACTACCTCTGCGCGATGTGGTGGTGTATCCACATATGGTAATTCCTCTGTTTGTTGGTCGTGAAAAGTCGATTCAATGCCTAGAAGCAGCGATGGACAACAACAAACAGGTTCTTCTGGTCGCGCAAAAACAGCCGGAAACCGACGAACCGAAAATCACCGATCTATTTGATGTCGGTACAGTTGCAACCATCCTCCAGCTACTGAAACTGCCAGATGGCACTGTGAAAGTGCTTGTCGAAGGTCAGCAGCGCGCAAAAATTAACCAATTCCATGAAGGCGAGTTTTTCTCAGCAGAAGCTGAGTACCTGCTTACGCCTGAACTTGATGAAAAAGAGCAAGAAGTGATTGTTCGCAGCGCGATCAATCAGTTCGAAGGCTTCATCAAACTGAACAAGAAAATTCCACCGGAAGTGCTGACGTCTCTGAACGGCATCGATGAGGCGGCGCGCCTTGCCGATACCATCGCAGCACACATGCCTTTGAAACTCATCGACAAGCAAAAAGTGCTGGAAATTTTGGACGTCTCTGAGCGTTTGGAATTCTTGATGGGCCAGATGGAATCTGAAATCGATCTGTTGCAAGTTGAGAAGCGCATTCGCAACCGTGTGAAAAAGCAGATGGAGAAATCTCAGCGCGAGTACTATCTGAATGAGCAAATGAAGGCGATTCAGAAAGAGCTGGGTGAGATGGATGATGCGCCGGATGAGTTCGAAGCGCTGAAACAGAAAATCGAAGAATCGAAGATGCCGAAAGAGGCTCGCGAGAAAACTGAACAGGAACTGCAAAAGCTGAAGATGATGTCTCCGATGTCAGCAGAAGCAACGGTTGTGCGCAGCTATATCGATTGGATGGTCAGCGTGCCTTGGAACAAACGTTCCAAAGTGAAAAAAGATCTCTCGAAAGCAGAAGAGATCCTCAATGCCGATCATTACGGCCTAGAGCGCGTGAAAGAACGTATTCTTGAATATCTCGCAGTACAAAGCCGCATCAATAAGCTGAAAGGTCCTATCCTGTGCTTGGTTGGCCCTCCAGGTGTAGGTAAAACCTCGCTGGGCCGCTCAATTGCGGCGGCAACGGGTCGTAAATACGTACGTATGGCGCTGGGCGGTGTACGTGATGAAGCGGAAATCCGCGGTCACCGTCGTACGTACATTGGCTCGCTGCCAGGTAAACTGATTCAGAAAATGGCGAAAGTTGGGGTGAAAAACCCACTGTTCCTGTTGGATGAAATCGACAAGATGTCGTCTGATATGCGTGGCGATCCAGCTTCTGCACTGCTGGAAGTGCTTGACCCAGAGCAGAACAACTCGTTTAACGACCACTACCTGGAAGTGGACTACGATTTGTCGGATGTCATGTTTGTTGCTACCTCAAACTCAATGAACATTCCAGGCCCATTGCTAGACCGTATGGAAGTGATTCGTTTGTCGGGTTACACCGAAGATGAGAAACTGAACATCGCGAAACGCCACTTGGTGAATAAACAGATCGAACGCAATGGCCTGAAACCAAGCGAGATCGTGATCGAGGATTCAGCCATCATTGGCATTATTCGTTACTACACGCGCGAAGCGGGTGTGCGTAGCCTGGAGCGTGAAATCTCTAAGATCTGCCGCAAAGCCGTGAAGAAAATTCTGCTGAACGGTGGCACGAAAACGGTCACTGTGAATCAGGAAAACTTGAAAGAGTTTCTGGGCGTGCAACGTTTTGATTTTGGTAAGGCGGATGAATTCAACCGAATCGGTCAAGTTACTGGTCTTGCTTGGACCGAAGTGGGCGGTGATCTGCTGACCATCGAAACACAGTCTATGCCAGGTAAAGGTAAGCTGACTCAAACAGGTTCACTGGGCGATGTCATGCAGGAATCGATTCAGGCGGCCATGACTGTGGTACGCTCTCGGGCCGAGAAACTGGGTATTAACCCGGATTTCTACGAGAAACGTGATATCCACGTGCACGTACCTGAAGGGGCTACACCAAAAGATGGGCCAAGTGCGGGTACGGCAATGTGTACAGCGTTGGTTTCTTGTCTGACGGGTAACCCGGTTAAAGCAGAAGTGGCGATGACGGGCGAAATCACACTACGTGGTGAAGTTCTGCCTATCGGTGGCCTAAAAGAGAAATTGCTGGCTGCACATCGTGGTGGTATCAAAACCGTACTGATTCCAAAGGACAACGAACGTGATCTGGAAGAGATTCCACAGAATGTGATTGCAGATCTGAAAGTTATTCCAGTTCGCTGGATTGACGAAGTACTGAAGGTTGCACTTGAAAATGACCCGACTGGTGTCGAGTTTGACGCTAAAAAATAGTGATGTGCAGCAAAAATAAGTAAAAGTTTACGCTGATAGGTCGAAAAAGGCTTGTCAGCGTTTTTTTTGGGCGCTAACGTTACTCACTAGGCCTTCAGCCCAGTTGTAACAAGGCTTTAGACCAGTTTTTAACATTAATGGAACGAAATAGGCACCGAACAAAATAATAATTGGTGACCGAAGGGGAATTCACAGTGAATAAAACACAATTAGTAGAACAAATCGCAGCTAACGCTGATATCTCTAAAGCTTCAGCTGGTCGTGCACTAGATGCATTCATTGAAGCAGTGAGCGACACGCTTCAATCTGGTGATCAGGTGGCTCTAGTTGGCTTTGGTACATTTGCAGTACGTACTCGCGCAGCTCGCACAGGCCGTAACCCTAAGACTGGTGAAGAAATCCAAATCGCAGAAGCAAAAGTTCCTGCGTTCAAAGCAGGCAAAGCTCTTAAAGACGCTTGTAACTAATCAGAATTATCCTTTTGCCCCTTTCAGGCAAAATTAATTCGAACCTTTTGAAATTATGCGCATCATACTGATGCGCATTTCTTTTTCTGATACTATTGCGCTATTCAAAATTTTGGCTGAAGTGTGTCACTTCAAACCCGGAGAGCAGTAAAATTATGATGGATCGATTACGCGAGGGCGTGAACAGCATCGCGGTAAAAATTATCCTAGGACTAATCATCCTTTCTTTTATCTTCGCAGGGGTAGGTAACTACCTGATCAGCGGCAGTAATAATGCAGCAGCCAAAGTCGGCGGAACCGAAATCGGCCGTGGTGAATTTGAACAAGCGTACCAGAATGAACGTAACCGCATGCAAGCCCAGCTAGGCGATTACTTTGCTAACTTGCTTGCAGATCCTGAGTACGTGGCGTCTTTCCGTAAATCGGTGCTGGATCGTATGATCAACGACCTGTTATTGGAACAACACGCACAATCACTGGGCCTGCGTGTGAGTGATGATCAGATTCGTCAAATGATTCTGGACATGCCTCAGTTCCAAAGCGAAGGCAAGTTTGATCAGGAAATTTACCAGTCTGCACTGCGTCGAGCTGGTTTCTCACCAGACTCGTTTGCAGAGTATATGCGCCGTGATTTGGTGCGTAACCAATTGATGAGCGCGCTACAAGGCAGCGAATTCACTCTGAAAGGCGAAGTTGAAGCTCAGGGGGAACTAATTTCTCAAACTCGTGATATTCGTACCATCACGCTGTCACCAGCAGAATTTGCTAAGAATGTTGAGCTGAGCGATGACGAAATCGAGCAGTACTACAAACAAAACCCAGAGCGTTATACCCGTCCAGAGCAGGTAAAACTTTCGTACATCGAATTGTCGGCAGAGCAGCTGAAAAGCGCGGTCACTATCAGTGATGATCAGGCACAGCAATACTACCAAGATCATCTGGACAAGTACTCTTCTGCTGAACAGCGCAAAGTCAGCCATATTCTGATTCAGGGTGATGATGAAAAAGCGGCGCAGGCAATTCTTGATGAACTAAAAGCGGGCGCGGATTTTTCAACGCTGGCAAAAGAAAAATCGCAGGATATCGGTAGTGCTGAAGAAGGCGGTTCGCTGGGCTGGATCGAACATGACACCATGGATCCCGCGTTCGAAAGTGCTGCATTTGCCTTGAAACAAGCAGGTGATATTAGTGGTCTGGTGAAGTCAGATTTTGGCTACCACATCATCAAATTGGACGAAGTGAAAGCGCCAATCGCGAAGCCATATGCTGATGTCGCGGCAGATATCAAAGCAGAGCTGAAAGATCAGCAAGCCGTAGATAAATTCTACGAGTTGCAAACAGAACTAGAAAAAGTAGCGTTTGAATCTCCAGATTCTCTGGACGAGGCTGCGAAAGCGATTTCAGCAACAGTACAGAAAACGGATTTTGTCTCTGAGCAGCAACTTCCGGCGACGCTGAACAATGCAGATGTTCTCAAAGCGATCCAGACTCCAGAAGTGAAAGACGATGGTTTGAACTCTGAAGCCATTGAAGTTGCCCCAGAGCATGTGGTGGTGGTACGAGTGGAGGAGTCTCGTCCGGAAGTGGTTTTGCCACTGACAGAAGTAAAAGATCAAGTGGTTGCTCAACTGTCGAAAGTGAAAGGCGAACAGCAAGCTCTGGAGCTGGCAAGCAAACTTGTCGATGGTTTGAAACAAGGTGATAAATCTCTGTTGCAACAGCATAATCTGGCGTTTGGCGATTTGAACATGATTGATCGCAGCTCTCCTCTAGCAGGAACCGTGTACGCGATGCCTAAACCCGTTGAAGGTGCAGTAACTTACGCACAAGCGAAAGACTTCGATGGCAACATCATTGTCGTGGAGCTGGATAAGGTGGAAGCAAAAGTGAATACTGAATACCACGACCAAATTGGTGCGCAATTAGCACGTATTGGTGTTCAGCAAGATCTTGCCGGAGTGTTGAGCGTGCTGCGTCAGAACACCGACATTAAGTACTATGCTGTGAGCCAGTAGTTGAGTTTCTTGTAACTGATATGTTTAACAAAATGGGCTGCGTTTGCAGCCCATTTTATTTCTGATTTCTCTTGGTATGCCGTAAAGCCACACCGGCCTATGATCGGCGGCGTTTTTACTTTACAAGGAACATACAGTATGAAAATTCACAAATTTTGGTTGGCGATTCTCCTGGCTGTCACTTGGCCAGTATCTCACAGTTGGGCGGAAGAAAATGTTTCTGCTACAGAAGGGGTCGAGATAACTGTCAATATCAATACGGCACCAGCGGAAGAGTTGGCAACTTTACTCAAAGGTATCGGCCTGAAAAAAGCCCAAGCAATAGTTGACTATCGTGAGGCCAATGGTGCGTTCAAATCTAAAGAAGATCTGACGCAAGTGAAAGGCATTGGGCCAGCTATCGTTGCTCAGAATGACAAACGTATCTTGTTATAACTGAGGTTTTTGACATCAAAAACTCAGGTCTCAGATCTGAGTTTTTCTCCTGAAATTTTGACTTTAAATCGCCGCTTTCTTGAATCCTTCCTAGCACCTGACTCCGAATCAATTTATAATTTGCCGCCGGTAAATCGCTGACAAAGTCAGTCACGAACAAAAATAAAGTGGAGTAAAACATGTCCTCTCATACACCGGTGATTACCGTTGATGGACCAAGCGGAGCGGGAAAAGGCACGCTTTGCATGCTGTTGGCTAACAAACTCGGTTTTCATCTATTAGACTCTGGTGCGATCTATCGCGTGCTAGCTCTTGCTGCAATTCACCACGGTGTTGACATCGAATCTGAAGACGCACTCGTACCGCTGGCCACCCATTTGGATGTGCAGTTCATCGCAGAAGGAGACTTGGTAAAAGTTATCCTCGAAGGTGAAGACGTTTCCAAAGAACTGCGTAAAGAAGAAACGGGTATGGCAGCGTCAAAAGTGGCGGCTTTACCACGCGTTCGTGAAGCATTGCTGCGCAGACAGCGTGCTTTTGCGGAAGGCCAGGGGTTAGTTGCTGATGGCCGTGATATGGGAACTGTGGTGTTTCCACAGGCAGAAGCCAAAATTTTCCTTGATGCGAGTGCTGAGGAACGTGCACGTAGACGTTTCAAGCAGTTGCAACTAAAGGGGCTTGATGTTAAATTTGACGCCCTTTTGAGCGAAATCCAAGAGCGTGACGACCGAGATCGTAACCGCCCAGTGGCGCCATTGCGCCCTGCAGAGGATGCGCTATTGCTAGATTCCACCGAAATGTCTATCGACGAAGTGGTGGTTAAGGCACTACAATATATCGAATCGAAGCTGGCGGAATAAACCACGTCAGTTAAGAGCGTTGGTCGCATGGATGATGACTGGCGAATTTAATAACCCCATGTGGTAGGACACCCGTGGACGTTTACTTATTGAAGATTAATTAAATGACTGAATCTTTTGCTCAACTCTTTGAAGAGTTTCTAAACGAGACTGAATTCCAACAAGGTACCATCGTTAAAGGTACTGTAGTAGCGATCGAGAACGGTTACGTTCTTGTTGATGCTGGTCTTAAGTCTGAGTCTGCAATCCCTGCTGAACAGTTCAAGAACGCTGCTGGCGAACTTGAAGTTGAAGTTGGTTCTGAAGTAGACGTAGCTCTAGACGCTGTAGAAGACGGTTTCGGTGAAACTCAACTTTCTCGTGAGAAAGCGAAACGTCACGAAGCTTGGATCGTTCTTGAGAAAGCTTACGAAGAAGCTGAAACTGTTGTTGGTATCATCAACGGTAAAGTTAAAGGCGGTTTCACTGTTGAACTAAACGGTATCCGTGCATTCCTACCAGGTTCACTGGTTGATGTACGTCCTATCCGTGACACAGCTCACCTAGAAAACAAAGAGCTAGAGTTCAAAGTAATCAAGCTAGACCAGAAACGTAACAACGTTGTTGTTTCTCGTCGTGCTGTTATCGAATCAGAAAGCAGCGTTGAGCGTGACGAACTTCTTGAGACTCTACAAGAAGGTACTGAAGTTAAAGGTATCGTTAAGAACCTTACTGACTACGGTGCATTCGTTGATCTTGGCGGTGTTGACGGTCTTCTGCACATCACTGATATGGCGTGGAAACGTGTTAAACACCCATCTGAGATCGTTAACGTTGGTGACGAGATCCTAGTTAAAGTTCTTAAGTTCGACCGTGACCGCACTCGCGTATCACTAGGTCTGAAACAGCTTGGCGAAGATCCATGGGTAGCAATCGCTAAACGTTACCCAGAAGGTCACAAACTGACTGGTCGTGTAACTAACCTGACTGATTACGGCTGCTTCGTTGAAATCGAAGAAGGCGTTGAAGGTCTGGTACACGTTTCAGAAATGGATTGGACTAACAAGAACATCCACCCATCTAAAGTTGTTAATGTTGGCGACGAAGTTGAGGTTATGGTTCTTGATATCGACGAAGAACGTCGTCGTATCTCTCTAGGCCTGAAACAGTGTAAAGCTAACCCATGGCAGTCATTCGCTGAAGCACAAGCTAAAGGCGACAAAGTTACTGGTAAGATCAAGTCAATCACTGACTTCGGTATCTTCATCGGTCTAGAAGGCGGCATCGACGGTCTTGTTCACCTGTCTGACATCTCTTGGAACGTTCCAGGCGAAGAAGCTGTACGTGAGTACAAAAAAGGCGACGAGATCTCTGCAGTTGTTCTAGCTGTAGATGCAGAGCGTGAGCGTATTTCTCTAGGCGTTAAGCAAATGGAAAATGACCCATTCAATGCTTACGTTGCAGACAACAAGAAAGGCGTTCTGGTTAACGGTACTGTAACTGCAGTTGATGCTAAAGGCGCAACTATCGAGCTAGAAGACGGCGTTGAAGGTTACATCCGCGCTTCTGAAGTTTCTCGTGACCGCGTAGAAGACGCGACTCTGATCCTGAGCGTTGGCGACAAAGTTGAAGCGAAATTTACTGGCGTTGACCGTAAGAACCGCGTAATCAACCTGTCTATCAAAGCGAAAGACGAAGCTGAAGAGCAAGAAGCAATGGCATCTATCAACAAGCAAGATGACGCTGCATTCGGTAACGCAATGGCAGACGCTTTCAAAGCTGCTAAAGGCGAATAATTCCGTATCGCTAAATAAAAAGGAGCCGTAAGGCTCCTTTTTTTATCTTTCGTTAAACACTTCTCTTATCCTTCCTCTGGCTTGTGATGTCGAACTGCCAAATAAAATAAATCTTTTGAGTGCAAAAAAGATTTAGCGAAGCTGTAGATTTTTTCTACAATATTAAGCAAGTGTTTGTTGGAATTGATATTACTGACTATAATCAGGATAAAAACTCGATGAGGGAAACTATGACTAAGTCTGAATTGATTGAAAGACTCTGTGCTGAGCAAACACACCTGTCTGCAAAAGAGATCGAAGACGCAGTAAAAGATATTCTTGAGCACATGGCGAATACTTTAGAGGCAGGAGAGCGTATCGAAATTCGTGGTTTCGGCAGTTTCTCCCTACACTATCGCGAGCCTAGAGTAGGGCGTAACCCTAAAACTGGTGAAAAAGTGGAGTTGGAAGGTAAATACGTTCCACACTTCAAACCAGGTAAAGAACTTCGTGAACGTGTAAACGAAAACATTTGATTTACGTAAAGATTCTTGTATAAAGCGGCATACTGTTTCAGTGTGCCGCTTTTTTGCGGGCGCAAACTCGAATAGCCATGGTTTGTCGCGCTGTTTTCCTGCATAATCAGGAAGCCAATTCGTGAATAGGTAATGGATTATGAAAATAATAAAAATCGTTGTGTTACTTGCTCTCTTCCTGATCGCATTGGCGTTAGGGTCTCAAAATCAGGAGATCGTAACGTTCAACTATCTGCTGGCTCAGGGCGAATTCCATCTATCGACGCTACTCGGGTCGGTTTTTGTGGTAGGTTTTCTCATAGCCTGGATCATTTTTGGAAGCATGCATCTAAAATCGCAACTTGAAATCCGTAAGTTGAACAGAAAGCTGAAAAAACAAACCTCATCCCATTCTGTTTCAGAACAAAAAGCGAATATCGGATAAGGCTGTTTTTAGATGTTAGAAATTCTCTTCTTGTTATTGCCAATCGCCGCCGCATACGGGTGGTATATGGGTAATCGTAGTGCCCAGCAAGACAAGCAGAAGCATTCCCATCAAATCTCCCGTCAGTACGTAACGGGGCTGAACTTGCTATTGTCTGATCAATCGGACAAAGCGGTTGATCACTTTATCGAACTATTACAAGTGGATAACGAGACCATCGATACCCACTTGGCGCTGGGTAATCTTTTCCGTTCCCGAGGCGAAGTTGACCGCGCTATTCGTATTCACCAGAACCTTATCTCTCGTTCAGGCCTGACCATTGACCAGAAGAACCTTGCGCTGCAACAGCTGGCGAAAGATTATATGGTTTCGGGTTTTCTCGACCGCGCCGAACGCATATTTGAGCAGCTTGTCGACGAACCAGAACATCGTGAGTCAGCTCTGCAACAATTGACTGCTATCTACCAACAAACACGTGAATGGCACAAGGCGATCGATTGTGCACAGGCATTAGTTAAGATGGGCCGCAAACGCGTGAAAACGAGTATTGCCCATTTCTGGTGTGAACTAGCGATGCAAGAGAAAGCTGACGGTCATGATAGCAAAGCGATTCAACTATTTAAGAAAGCGCTTCAAGAAGACCCCAAATGTGTTCGTGCCAGCATCTCGCTCGGCAAGTTGTATCTGGAAAATGAAGATTATCGCAAGACCATCCAATATATGGAGATGGTCTTAGAACAGGATATTGATTTTATTGGTGAGGTATTGCCAACACTGGCAGAGTGTTACCACCATTTGGGTCAAGAGCAAGAACTTGTGCAGTTCCTGCGTCAGTGTATCTCTAACAAGGCCGGGGTATCGGCTGAATTGATGCTGGCTCAGATGGTTGCTCAACATGATGGTGTTGCCTCGGCTCAAGAACTGCTGACCCGTCAGCTGGTCAAAAATCCAACCATGAAAGGCTTCTATCGTCTGATTGATTACCATATTGCTGAAGCGGAAGAGGGCCGAGCGAAAGAGAGCTTGTCAACACTTCAGAAACTGGTTGGTGAGCAAATGAAAGTCAAACCACATTATCGCTGCCGCCGATGTGGTTTTTCGACCCATTCCCTTTACTGGCACTGTCCATCGTGTAAAGGGTGGGGCTCGATCAAGCCGATTCGCGGCTTAGATGGCGAATAATAGTAGAAATTGGCTAGACGCCGATTAAATAAGACATGCAGCTGGATAGGCTGCATTTTTTTAGGCTCAACGCGTATCTTAGGAGTAGAAATGAACGACCAAAAAGTGATCGTTGCACTGGATTATGACAATCAGGCGGATGCGCTGGCATTTGTCGATAGAATCGACCCAGCGAGTTGTCGATTGAAAGTCGGTAAAGAGATGTTTACGTTGTTTGGTCCTGAATTTGTACGTGAGCTGCACAAACGCGGTTTCTCAGTCTTCTTAGACCTCAAGTTTCATGATATTCCCAATACCTGCTCAAAAGCAGTGAGAGCCGCGGCTGAACTTGGTGTGTGGATGGTTAACGTCCATGCCAGCGGCGGCGAACGCATGATGACGGCGTCACGCGAGATCCTTGAACCATATGGTAAAGACCGTCCATGGTTGATCGGCGTGACCGTATTGACCAGCATGGAGCAAAGTGACCTGGCAGGCATCGGTTTGGATGTGGAACCGCAACAGCAAGTCATGCGTTTAGCAACACTGACTAAAAACTCCGGTTTGGATGGTGTTGTCTGCTCGGCACAAGAAGCGAGCATGCTGAAATCGAGCCTTGGTCAGGAGTTTAAGCTGGTAACACCGGGCATTCGCCCGGCTGGCTCGGAAGTGGGCGATCAACGCCGTATTATGACGCCATACGAAGCGGTTCAGGCAGGTTCAGATTACCTCGTGATTGGTCGTCCGATTACGCAAGCTGCTGAGCCTGCAAAAGTGCTTGCTGCGATCAATGCGTCTCTGGTTTGAGGTCATAATTGAATGGAAAAGGTCAGCTTAAGCTGACCTTTTTTATAGGTGATTTGCTGGAACACCGCTGTGAAATTTGAAGTCGTCATCGGGGGACGATATCAATTCAGCTTCCACGTGGCCAAAGTAGGCAATACGCTCGCTGATGTCCTGTCCGGCAATTTGCTCGGCCAGTGTCAGATAGTCTTGATAATGGCGTGCTTCAGAACGTAGCAGTGAGACATAAAATTTAGCGATGTCTTCATCAAGATGCGGTGCAAGGCGAGCAAATCGCTCACAGGAGCGCGCTTCAATGTAAGCGCCGATGATCAGCTTATCGATGAGTGTTTGTGGTTCATGAGTTTTCATGTGAGCCAACAGACCTTTCGCATAGCGGCTGGCCGGAGTCGACTCGTAAGCAATGCCGCGGCTTTCCATCACTTCCAGAACTTGATAGAAATGGTGTAACTCTTCTTTGATCAGTAATACCATCTTATCAATTAAATCCTGACTGTAAGGTGAGGTTGATTTGGCCATGATTGCTTTGGAAATCTGACTTTTGCCTTTTAACGTTTCCATCGAACCGATGTTGCGATACGCAAAATCTTCGTATGGTTTAAACCAGTCCAACAGAGAGTGTTGACTCTCATGGTCAACGGCATACTTGCGAATGAGATACATCGCTGACTGGCCAGCTTTGAGCTCACACATCAAGTGGTCGAGCAAAATTGTTGGCAGATTCTCTGGCTTGCGGGCTTCTTCAATCCAGGCATTAGGAGTTTGGCAATGGAGGAACTGATTAATTGGTTCCAGAAGTTGTTGAATTGCAGGCGTATTGGTCATGTCGTTAACAATAACAAAGGTCGCTCAAGCGACCTTTGTTTAATTCAATCGGTACTCGTTGGGCGAGTATATTACCATTTTTTCTTTTCACCAAAGAGAGCTTCCATATCACTATTACGCTCGTTCTCTTCGATTTGTTGTAACTCAGCGGCACTTTTAGACTGGCGGCGCTGTTGCAGTTCATCAAACATAGACTGAAGCTTCTCGCGTGCCTGGTTTGAATAGCTGTCATTTTTCGTGCTCAGCACTTCCAGGCCTTTGCGCAGCAGTTGTACCGCAGTGCCAGGTTGACCACGCACAATCGCATCATTAGAACGTTTAATCACGTTTTCGATGTTGATACGAATCTGAATCGTCTCTAAGCGTGCATTCTCTGTAACATACGCTTGTGTATCAAAACGACCTTTATTGTGCTCGCTACGAATAGTATCACGCAGGCGTTTAACCAGTTTTAGCATCATGATCGCTTGTTTATCGCTACTTGGTACTTTGAAACTGGTGCTCTCATTACCCGGATGGTTATCTTGCAGGTTTTTGATTTGCGCGTTCATGTTTTCAATGCGCTGCTGTAGCTGTTTATTCTTTGGATCCAGCTCATACATGTTCTGCAAAGCGTCCAGAATGCGATTATTGAGGCAGACCAACAGATCTTTGCTAAATGGCATGTGATGAGCATTGCCAATCAGATCTTCTGTTGCGTCGATAATCGCTAGGTAACGCGAGGATTCCTGTTTCTTCGCGGTTTCTACTTTGACTTTGTACTGAAGCATGATGTTATAGCCCAGAACTAAAACCAGCAAAATGGCAATCAGAGCAATAATTAAACCGATATTCATATAATCCGTGTCTTCATTTTCAAAGGCCTAATGATAAAGGATACACTATCCTAACTTTCCACTACACCTACAATTTTATTAATTTGATTATTCCCGTTTTGCCAATAAAAAACTGCAATAGAATGTTGAGATTGGGTCGTCTGTGGCAAAAATTTGTTCAATTACGCAAAACGATGGGTCATTTCAAAAACAATTTATTGGTTGTGCTTTGAATTATGTTCTCAAAGCGTTATAACTAATAATTATAAAATATAAACTCGTGATGTAGCACTCCGCAAGGAAATACAGGTCAATTATGAAGTTGCAGCAGCTTAGATACATCGTTGAAGTGGTGAACCACAACTTAAATGTTTCTGCTACCGCCGAAAGTCTTTACACCTCCCAACCTGGTATTAGTAAGCAGGTTCGTTTACTGGAAGATGAGCTGGGAATTCAGATATTTGAGCGCAGTGGTAAACATCTCACTCAGGTCACTCAAGCTGGTGAAGACATAGTACGGATTGCGACGGAAATTTTGTCACGGGTTGAGAGTATCAAATCTGTGGCGGGGGAACACACGCATCCTGAGATGGGGACGCTGAACATCTCCACCACCCACACTCAGGCTCGATATGCATTGCCTGAGGTCATTAAGGGTTTTACGGCCCGTTATCCGAAAGTGTCACTACACATGCACCAAGGAACTCCGGCGCAAATGTCGGAAGCGATCGCCAAAGGTTCGGCCAGTTTTGCTATTGCGACAGAAGCTCTGCATTTGTACCAAGACGCGATTATGTTGCCTTGTTATCACTGGAACCGTTCAATTGTGGTACCTAAGGATCACCCGTTGGCCAAGAAAGAACACGTAAGTGTGGAAGATCTGGCGCCGTACCCGTTGGTCACGTACGTATTTGGTTTTACCGGGCGTTCTGAGTTAGATAGCGCCTTTAATCGCGTAGGGCTCTCGCCTCGAGTCGTGTTTACCGCAACTGACGCGGATGTGATTAAAACTTATGTACGCATGGGAATTGGTGTCGGTGTGATTGCGAGTATGGCGATGGATGTTAATCAGGACAAAGATTTAGTAGCGATTAATGCCAGCCACATCTTTGGTGCCAGTACGACCAGTATTGGTTTTCGTCGTGGGACTTTCCTTCGTTCGTATATGTATGATTTTATGGAACGTTTTGCTCCGCACTTGACGCGCCCTGTAGTTGAACAAGCGATATCGCTAAAATCCAATCATGAAATTGAAGAAATGTTCCGCGACATTGAGCTACCTGTGCGCTGAGACAAATCATTGACCTTCAATGCCTTCCTCCTACAATAGCGCTTCAAACAGGGGACAGGCATGCGTGAACTTTTTCTACATCTCGATCAATTTTTGACTCAAACTCAGCCTCTTTGGCGGTTTGAGTCTTTTCATCTTAGTGCTCAACCCCATGCCCCCTGGACTGATAGCCATCCGGATCTGCAACGTTGGCTGATGTCGCTTTCTGAACACCAAATTGAGCAGTTTAAGGCATCACCTGCCACTCTTCTTCCCCAGATCGGTAAATTTATTGAAGGGTTGGAGAATATTCACCGTTCGTTGCAACTACCATCAGCGTCTTGCCAAGCAATAGATACAGCAGCAATAGAAACGGGTATTCCAGGTCGAAAGCTGGAGCAGATCCGTCTAATTGGTGGAGCAGCGATAACTTGCCACCAAGCCCAAGAATGGCTGGAATGGTGCTCTGGGAAAGGTTATCTGGGGCGTGTTTTGGCCAGTGCGACTGGGCAAAAGGTTACCAGTTTTGAGTTCCAACATGCGCTGTGTGAATCTGGTCAGTCGGATGCGGATGCTCTGGGCTTACCGATACAGTTTGTTCAGGGCGATGCATTTGATGAACGGAGTCGATGCTGCTTTTCGTCGGTTCAACATGCGATTGCGTTACATGCATGCGGTGATCTGCATGTCCGTTTGATGCAATACGCGACGGATGCGTCGTTACAGGCCATAAGCTTTTCGCCATGCTGTTATCATCTGGTGCAATCTGATCGCTATCAGTGCTTGTCGCAGCCTGCTCTGGCGTCTGCTTTGAGTTTGACTCGTCAGGAACTGCGCATTCCCCTACAGGAAACGGTAACGGGGGGAGAACGTGTACGGCGTCATCGCTTTGCAGAGATGAGTTATCGATTAGGTTTTGATGAATTGTTGAGGGCGGAATTGGGACTGATGGAATATCTGCCCGTACCCAGTATTAAAAAGTCCCAATTGAGCGAGGGGTTCGTTGCATTTTGCCAATGGGCGGCTCAGCAGAAAGGGATTGAGTTGCCGGGTGTGGACTATGCGCACTTTCAGCATTGCGGTGAGCTGCGATTCTGGACCATGGAGAGATTGAGTCTGGTGCAGTCAGGCTTTCGCCGATTACTAGAGCTGTGGTTGGTGTTGGATAAGGCGATGTATTTGGAAGAGCGTGGCTACCAGGTGACGTTGTCAGAGTTTTGCAAGCGGGATGTGACGCCCAGAAACATTCTGGTTCACGCCTGCAAACAATGATAACCGGGCATTAGCCCGGCTATTGCAAGCGGTCTGGGTTAATTGAACATGGCGATGGCTTCGCCCGGTGCAACGTATGCCAAATCGAAGTTGTCAGCGACCTCTTTACAGGTCACATGGCCATGAATGACATTCAGTCCTTTCATAAAGCCTGGATCTGATGCTAGTGCAGCTTGATAGCCTTTATTCGCCAATTTAACAATGTAAGGCAGGGTTGCATTGTTGAGCGCAAAGGTTGAAGTACGAGCCACAGCGCCAGGCATGTTCGCCACGCAGTAGTGCACGACGTCATCCACAATATAAGTCGGGTTGGCATGTGTGGTGGCGTGCGAGGTTTCAAAGCAACCTCCTTGGTCAATCGCCACATCCACAACGGCAGAACCTGGTTTCATGCGACGAATATGGTCTTTGGTCACCAGTTTCGGCGCGGCAGCACCCGGAATAAGAACGGCGCCAATCACCAAATCTGCATCCAGTACATATTTTTCAATCGCATCTTCTGTGGAGTAAACGACTTTTGCACGGCCTTGAAACTCCTCATCGAGTTTACGTAGCGTATCGACATTACGGTCAAGAATGGTGACATCAGCACGTAAGCCAATCGCCATGCGTGCGGCATTTGCGCCGACGACGCCGCCGCCAATAACGACGACTTTGGCTGGTGCTACTCCCGGTACTCCACCCAGCAACAGCCCGCTGCCACCGTGTGATTTTTCCAGCGTAAGTGCACCTGCTTGAATAGACATACGACCAGCAACTTCAGACATTGGTGCTAATAGTGGCAAGCGACCCATATTATCTGTTACAGTCTCATAGGCTATGCAGACAGCTTTGCTCTTGATTAGCTCTTCAGTTTGTGGAAAATCTGGAGCGAGGTGCAAATACGTAAATAAAATTTGTCCCTCTCGGAGCATAGCTCGTTCGACAGCTTGAGGTTCCTTAACCTTTACAATCATGTCTGCTTTCGCAAATACGTCTGCAGCAGTAGGAAGAATGGATGCGCCTACAGCGATGTAATCATCGTCTGAAAAGCCGATACCGGCACCGGCATTTGTTTCAACAAAGACTTGGTGGCCATGTGAGGCAAGCTCTCTCACGCTTGCTGGAATCATACCCACACGGTATTCGTGGTTTTTGATTTCCTTTGGTACGCCAATGATCATCCTGACTCCTTATATTTATGTGGTTGTATTGACTATTGTAGGGTTTTTGTATCGAATTTATGGCTAGTATAGTTAGTACAATATGATATTTGATACTGAATATTAAAAAGTTGTAGTATATATTTTTGCAAGGAAGTAATAAGGTGGAATAAAAAATGGCAGACAACTATAAAAGGCCGTCCAAGGATTTAGACCGTATCGACCGCAACATTTTGAATGAGTTGCAGAAAGACGGTCGTATTTCGAATGTTGAATTGTCTAAGCGTGTGGGTCTTTCTCCAACTCCATGTTTGGAACGTGTTCGTCGATTAGAGCGTCAGGGCTACATTACGGGTTACACCGCGTTGTTGAATCCGCAGTATCTTGATGCTTCGCTTTTGGTGTTTGTAGAGATCACGCTAAACCGTGGTGCTCCGGATGTATTTGAACAGTTTAATACAGCGGTTCAAAAGCTGGATGATATTCAGGAATGTCATCTGGTATCTGGTGACTTCGACTATCTGCTCAAAACACGTGTATCTGATATGGGTGCATACCGTAAGCTGCTAGGGGATACTTTGTTGCGCTTACCGGGTGTAAACGACACTCGTACTTACGTGGTGATGGAAGAAGTGAAGCAGACCAACCAATTGGTCATCAAGACTCGTTAATTAGAATTCGTCGGAATAGTGGTACTTCTTTCCACATTCTGACTTTCGCTAATTGGGTTTTTGACCTTGATATGGTTAAATCTTCGAACAAACCGAGCGGCTTTTGCCGCTCGGACTGTTTTCACCCTACCAATGTGCGTATAGTGATACCCCCATTGGCCATAATCATATTCAAGTTGGTTTATGTTCAAAGAGAACAACAATAAAGTCGAAACCATTATCAAAACGAGTGAAGAGCCTCAGTCTTCTCGTTTAAGTGGTGTACAACGTCTTCGCGAGTGCGGGCTGATTCTGGCTGTACTGGCATCCATTCTTTTAGCGGTCGCTCTGCTGACTTTTAATCCTGCTGATCCATCCTGGTCGCAAACGGCGTGGGGATCTGATATTCAGAATGCAGGTGGCATTGTTGGTGCCTGGGTCGCCGATACTCTGTTTTTTGTCTTTGGCTCGCTTGCCTATCCGCTGCCTGTCATTCTGACGGTAATCTCCTGGATTTTGCTGCGCAATCGTGACGAAGATGAATCCATTGATCTTATGCTCTGGGGAACACGCCTTCTGGGCTTAGTGGTGTTATTGCTGACCAGCTGTGGCTTAGCCGACATCAACTTTGATGATATCTGGTATTTCTCTTCCGGTGGTGTTGTCGGTGATGTGCTCACCAGCCTCGCCTTACCAACCCTAAACGTGTTGGGAACCACTCTGGCACTGCTGTTTCTGTGGGGAGCCGGATTTACCCTGCTGACGGGGATCTCTTGGCTGAATATCGTAGAGAGATTGGGTGAATCCAGTATTCGTGGTTTCCACTGGCTGATTAATCGACTGCGCGGTGAGAAAGAAGAGATTGTTGCACCGCAACTGGTGACTCCTATGGTTACTGAGCTTGTGACCAACTCATTAGCGCAACAAACTGCATGTGCAGAAGCGCCAACAATGTCGTTTGAAGAGCCTGTCCGTGAAGCGGACACGCTACCCGCATCAGAAGAACGACGCTTTAACATTCACATGCCTGAACGCAAGGAGACGGTGGCTCAACCTCAGCCAAATAAAGCACCCGAGGTAACACCGACATCCGCTCCGTTGTACAGCTTTGAAGAAGACGAAGAAACCTTAGAAAGTTCACGCAGTCGCCAATTGGGCGCCACGATTGAAGAGCTGGAAATGGTAGCCCGCGAAGAAGATGATTTCGCCGATGATACGCTACCATGGGATGAAGCAGTGCCGCAGATTGAGAATGCGTCTATCAGTGATCCCACTTTTGCCGTTTCAGAACCCGTTCAACCGCAGGTGGATCCGATTGCCTTTAGTCATACGATTGATGATGTTGAAGAGGATCACGTTCATATTGAGCCGACTATTTCCAACTTTGACATCCTGGATGACGACGACAGCGACGAACCGAGCGTCTCGAATAACGTGATAACAGACGAAGTGGATGATGAGCTTCAATACATTGATGACGAATTCGACGAGGACGACGATCAGGATGTGAAAGCATTCCAGAGCTTAGTCTCTGAGGCTCAGGCAAATATGGCGGCCAAACAGAATCCGTTCTTGATTCAAAAAGATGCGAATCTGCCTAAACCGACGGAGCCGATGCCGACGTTGGAGCTGTTGTATCATCCAGAGAAACGTGAAAATTTTATCGATCGTGAAGCGCTGGAAGAGATTGCACGTTTGGTTGAATCGAAACTGGCCGATTACAAAATTCAGGCGCAGGTCGTGGATATTTTCCCAGGACCGGTGATTACCCGTTTTGAGCTGGATTTGGCTCCTGGCGTGAAAGTTAGCCGTATTTCTAGCTTGTCGATGGACCTTGCCCGTTCACTGTCAGCGATGGCGGTACGCGTGGTTGAGGTGATCCCGGGTAAGCCTTATGTGGGGCTGGAACTGCCAAATATGAGCCGTCAGACGGTTTATCTGTCGGATGTTATCAGCAGTCCGCAGTTCAAAGAGTCTAAATCACCGACAACCATCGTATTGGGCCAGGATATCGCAGGTGATGCCGTGGTCGCCGATCTGTCGAAAATGCCGCACGTGCTGGTGGCTGGTACCACGGGTTCCGGTAAGTCCGTGGGTGTGAACGTCATGATTCTGAGTATGCTGTACAAGTCGACTCCGGAGGATGTTCGTTTCATCATGATTGACCCGAAAATGCTGGAACTGTCCGTTTATGAAGGGATCCCCCATCTGCTGTCTGAAGTGGTAACCGACATGAAAGATGCCTCCAATGCTCTTCGTTGGTGTGTGGGAGAAATGGAACGTCGCTACAAACTGATGTCAGTGCTGGGCGTGCGGAACATTAAAGGCTTCAACGATAAGTTGAAAATGGCAGCGGAAGCTGGTCACCCGATTCACGATCCGTTGTGGCAGGAAGGGGACAGTATGGACCCTGAACCACCGCTGTTGGAAAAACTGCCTTACATCGTAGTCGTGGTGGATGAATTTGCCGACCTGATGATGGTGGTTGGTAAGAAAGTGGAAGAGCTGATTGCGCGTCTGGCCCAAAAGGCGCGCGCCGCGGGGATTCACCTGATTCTGGCGACTCAGCGTCCGTCAGTCGATGTAATCACCGGCTTAATTAAAGCCAACATCCCAACTCGCGTGGCGTTTACGGTTTCAACCAAAACGGACTCACGAACCATTCTCGACCAAGGTGGCGCAGAATCATTGTTGGGTATGGGTGACATGCTTTATCTTCCGCCAGGCTCAAGCCATACGATTCGTGTGCATGGTGCGTTTGCTTCCGATGATGACGTGCATGCTGTTGTGAACAACTGGAAAGCGCGTGGTAAGCCAAACTACATCAGCGAGATCACTAACGGTGATCAAGGGCCTGACGCTCTGCTGCCGGGTGAGAAGATGGAAAGCGATGAAGAAATGGATCCGCTGTTTGATCAAGTAGTCGAACACGTCGTAGAAACCCGCCGAGGCTCTGTGTCCGGCGTTCAGCGCCGTTTTAAGATTGGTTACAACCGAGCAGCACGAATTGTCGAACAGCTTGAAGCACAAGGTATAGTCAGTGCTCCGGGACACAACGGGAACCGAGAAGTATTAGCTCCCGCTCCCGTGCGAGACTAAACGACAAATGAAAAAGGCGCCAAAAGGGCGCCTTTTTTATAGCCAAAATATCAACGTTTTGACTTAGCAAACTGAGCTAAAATGATCACTGCCAGAGCAACGAGATTTGCAGCAAAGATAATGACCAGCCATTGGGGCATGGAGAGAGACAGGAATTGCCAAACGACTTTACTGCAGTCGCCGTAAGCTTCGAACATCCATGGGAACCATTGATTCAACGGTGCCCAACTTGGCAACATAACAAACAGGTCACAAGTCGCAAACGGTGAAGGGTTAAATTGGTAATCCACATGTTGCATTGCCAGAGTCAACCCCTTGTAAGCACTGCCACCCCAAGCGATCAGCCCAATCCAGCGAAATAGAGGGTTTTGGGGAGCGATAAGACCGATCACCGCTGCACCGCCAATTCCCAGCATCGCGATACGTTCATAAATACACATCACGCATGGAGCAAGCATCATGACGTGCTGAAAAAATAATGCGCAGGCTTCAAAGAAAATGATGAAGGCGAATAGTAGTCCCCAGGATAGACGAGACTGTGAAAAAGATTTCAAGCCGGATAAAAAGTTCACGTAACAGTCCTTACTTGTTCAAATAAAAAAGCTCTGATAACTCAGAGCTTTTTATCTCGGAATAGTTTCCTATTCAATACATTTTTAGTGAGCGCTCGACACAACGCTCTCCATTGTTGGAACGCTGTGATGACTAATCCAGCCCATGTCGTAGAAATAGCTGGTCATAGGGTCGACGAAGAAAATGATGCCGACTAAACCAACCAGCGTCAGCACTACAGTGTACGGTAGAGCCATCACTACCATGCGTCCATAGGAGAGACGAATCAGTGGAGCCAGAGCCGATGTCAGCAGGAATAGGAAAGCAGCTTGGCCGTTCGGTGTCGCGACTGAAGGCAGGTTTGTCCCGGTGTTAATGGCCACAGCAAGCAAGTCAAATTGGTCACGAGTGATGATACCTTCCATCATGGCGGTTTTCACTTCGTTGATATACACCGTGCCTACGAATACGTTGTCTGACACCATAGACAACAGGCCGTTCGCGACATAGAACAGAGCCAACTGAGTTTCGTTGTCTTCGATGTGCAGAACGGCATCGATGATCGGTTTGAACAGCTCCTGATCAATAATGACTGCAACGATGGAGAAGAACACAGCCAAAAGAGCGGTAAACGGCAGCGCCTCTTCAAACGCTTTCCCCAGTGAATGCTCTTCAATCACACCCGTAAAGGCCGTCGCGAGAATGATAACCGAGAGACCAATCAGACCCACTGCCGCCAAGTGCAATGCTAATCCAGCAATCAGCCAGATTGCGATAGCGCCCTGAATCCAGAGTTTTGCCACATCTTGGTTGGTACGGGTCTTACGTTCTTCAGTATCAAAATCGATAAGAATCTGGCGCACATTCGGTGGCAGCTCTGAGCCGTATCCGAATACTTTCAGTTTCTCAACCAGAACACAGGTCAGAATACCGCAGAGGAAGACGGGTAGTGTTACTGGTGACATGCGCACCAAGAATTCCCCAAAGAACCAGCCTGCCTGATCGGCAATGATCAGGTTTTGTGGTTCGCCTACCATCGTGGTCACGCCGCCTAAGGCTGTACCGACACCAGCATGCATCAGCAGCGACCGCAGGAACGAACGGTAGTTTTCTAAGTCATCGCGTGTCAGCTCTGGAATGTGTTCATCTTGTGTGTGGTCATGGGCTGAATGGAATGACTGTCCCGAAGCCACTTTGTGGTAAATCGAATAGAAACCGACAGCAACACTGATAATGACCGCGATCACGGTTAACGCATCTAGGAACGCAGACAAAAATGCCGCCGCGACGCAGAATGCGACGGAAAGCAGAGGCTTCGAGCGAATGCCAAGTAAAATTTTGGTAAAAATGTACAGCAGCAAATGCTTCATGAAGTAAATACCAGCCACCATAAATACCAAAAGTAATAATACTTCGATATTTGCGACTAATTCATGTTTTACCTGTGCTGGGCTGGTCATGCCAATTGCGATAGCTTCAATAGCTAATAATCCACCAGGTTGTAACGGATAGCATTTCAATGCCATAGCCAGAGTGAAAATAAATTCAATGACTAATAGCCAGCCCGCAACAAACGGATTAATTAAAAAGAAAACAATTGGGTTGATAATAAGGAAGGCAATAATGGCAACTTTGTACCAATCTGGCGCTTTACCTAAGAAGTTTTTGATAAATGCGCTTCCAAGCGACATCGGCATGGTGATCACTCTCACTTTAGTGATGAATAGACTTAAGTTATGTGCCTGTTTTTGAATCAATTCAATATAATCAGACGTAAGTCTATACAAATTTCTTTTTTAACAATGGCTTAGTAAATCAATAAGTGGAAGCTATCCGACCGACTTACTAAGTCACTCCCTGAGGAAAATAAGCACTCTGTACTTTGAACGCCACAATACAGTGAGACGTAATTTAGTCAATATCAAACCATCTGTTGATAAATGGCTCACTGCACTTTCGTAGAGAAACGCGATCAAAGTGGCGCTAGCATAGCACAAAAGTTATAAAAATTTCATTCAGAAGGGGAGGATGTCAGCAGATTGGAGTAAATATAAGTTTAGTGTTGAAAAATACCTCTTATTGGTAAGTTAATTTTGAAGAATATAAAAATAATAATGTGAGCAATATCTCTTTAAATGGAAATTTATGGTCTAAGAAAGGTTAATTAAGAAATATTTTGAAACACATTGAAACGTTTATTTCACAATAAAATTTCCGAATAACAAAAAGATAATCCAAAAATAGAGCTATAACTCTAACTGAGCGGTTGTTACCAGTTTCCCAATGGTTTGTTTCCGCTGAATGAAAACTAGTGGTATGATGAGTGCCATTCGACCCAAAAAATAGAAAACTGGAAAAGTACTTAATGGTCATCAAGGCAAAAAGCCCAGCAGGTTTTGCAGAGAAATACATTATTGAAAGCATTTGGAATGGTCGATTCCCTCCGGGTTCCATTCTGCCTGCCGAGCGAGAGCTCTCCGAACTGATTGGTGTAACACGTACAACGCTTCGCGAAGTTTTACAGCGTTTAGCTCGTGATGGATGGTTAACCATTCAACATGGTAAGCCAACCAAAGTGAACCAGTTTATGGAAACCTCCGGTTTACATATTTTGGATACTCTGATGACGCTGGATGCAGAAAACGCAACCAGTATCGTCGAGGATCTTCTGGCCGCGCGTACCAACATCAGTCCTATCTTTATGCGTTATGCGTTTAAGGTAAACAAAGAAAGCAGTGAGCGCACCATATCCAATGTGATTGATTCGTGTGAGTCGTTGTTGAACGCTGAGTCGTGGGACGCATTTATCGCCTCTTCCCCTTACGCAGAGAAAATTCTGCAGCAGGTGAAAGACGATGGTGAGAAAGATGAAGCGAAACGTCAGGAGCTGTTACTGGCGAAAACGTTTAATTTCTACGATTACATGTTGTTCCAACGTCTGGCGTTCCACTCTGGCAACCAGATTTACGGTCTGATCTTTAATGGTCTGAGAAAGCTGTATGATCGCGTTGGTAGCTACTACTTCTCGAACCCGGAAGCACGCCAATTGGCGATGAAATTCTATCGTGAATTGTTGGATGTATGTTCAACTGGCGATCGTGAACAGTTGCCGGGTATTATTCGTCAGTACGGTATTGCGAGTGCGCATATCTGGAACCAGATGAAGACCACGCTGCCATCGAACTTTACAGAAGATGATTGCTAAGCGAGCCATCACTGATTAAATAAAAAAGCCCGCTGAGCGGGCTTTTTTAATGGATTAGATTTCTTCGCTACCACCGGCAGCGGCAAACCAGTTTTTAAGATGAGTTTTCAAGTCTTTGAGCTCATCCGGACCGATGAGCGCTAAACCGAGATCCTCGGCGCGAGTAATGTCGTTGTGACGCAACGGACGGAAGCTCACCAGCATGGCACGGGCCTGTAACCCACCCAATAAGTCACGCAATGACTCCAGTTTATACAGCGTATCATCGCCGTCGTCGCGCATGCCTTTAGTTTTACATTCAATGATGTGAAGCTTATTGTTCACCACCGAAGCAACATCCAACTCGTTGCGCACTTCACGATCGCCCAGTTGGCGATAAACCTGCACGTTAAGCGAGCGGTCTTGAATGGTTGGCATATCGTCCTGGATCTGACGAACGGTGCTGTGAACCAAGGTTTCTAACCATTCACCGTTTGAGAAGCGTCGCGCGTCTTCATTAGCAAACGTGAGAATCCCTTTGTCGTAAGTGGCGATGTCAGCTTCCACTAAATCACTCAGGAGTAGATTCAGTTCTCGGTAGCCTTGCTGTTTGTCGGACAGCTCAACATCCAGGCGCTGTTCTTTACGACAAGTGGTTGCCAGATAGTTCAGTGTCGCCAGACCAGGGCCCAACTCCAGAGCGTTGCTTGCCCAGCGTTCACCCAATTCGTAAAGCTTTTGATCCAGTTGCGGTGGCAGATTTTGCTCACTGAACTCGCCACGTGCACCGAAAATGGTCAGATAATCGGAAATGGTGATGCGATCCTGAACCTGAGTATCTTTATTTCCATCCGGATACAACCAGCACAGGCGATCACTGTTCGGTTCAACCACAAAAATCGGCCAGTGGTATGTGCGGAATACTTCATAGACCGACAGCAAACGGTGACGCAGACCGCAGCTGGCATTTAGTTTGACGTCGAGATTGCGTTGTTTGAGGTCTTCAGCCAGTTCGCGAATCGAGGTTTTGATGTCGGCGATGTTTGAACCCGCAGGAATCTCGAAAAACTCAGAAGTGATATCACGCTGATTGAGAACAGTATGCAAACGAACATACATTGATTCTTGTGAACGGTCACCGATAAACACAATGTGGCGACTGACGGTTCGATTATCCAGTAGCGGAGTGATCAGACGAACCGGATCCTGATCTATGATGCCAACATGAACGGCCATACGTTATCCTCATGTTTGGCTTGCGAAAAATTGGGATATTTGAGAAGAGCGTTGCAAGCCATAGTATCCATATAACGACGCAGCGCACAAAAAACAAGGGTGACCGCTTAGAAAAGTCACCCTGAGTCAAGATTTTACGCCGCCCTAACAAAGCAAGCGGCTGTTTGGTTGCGGTTTTACAATTTGAAGCGATGCACCAGGTGGCTCTGCTGACTGGCTAACTGAGTCAGATTGGCACTGGTTTGGGCAATTTCACTCATCGCCTGATAGCTTTCATCGGCAATATGGTTGATGTCTTCAATACTGCGAGCAATCGCTGTTGTGGTTTCACTTTGCTCCGCTGCCGCCTGAGAAATGTGAGTACTCATTTGGCTGATCTCGATGATCAATGCCTGAATCTCTTCCATCGCACTGTTGGCGTGAGAAGCTTGCTCCACCGACTGCTCCATATCTTGCATACAACTTTCAATCACTTTACTGGCTGACGTTGAACTGGTCTGCAGATTGCTGATCATGGTTTCAATCTCGGACGTTGATTCGGTGGTACGCTGAGCCAGTACGCGCACTTCATCAGCAACCACGGCAAAGCCTCGGCCCTGCTCGCCAGCACGTGCCGCCTCAATCGCTGCGTTGAGTGCCAGCAGATTGGTTTGTTCTGCGATGTTGCGAATAACATCCAGAATCGAACCGATTTGACTGCTCATTTTACGCAGTTGCCCCACAGCTTCTACAGAATCATTCAGGCGAGTTTCCAGTTGGTTGATGGTGGTAATGTTGTTACTCATGATATGGCGGCCAGACTCCGAAGCCGTTTCCACCTGTTGTACCATTTCCAACGAGTTTTGCGCACTGTGCGCCACTTCCTGAACAGAATGGGCCATTTCAGTCATGGCGGTCGCCACGTTAGCGGTTTGTTCGCGTTGGCTGTTCAATTGCGATTGCGCGCCTTGTGAGGTCGATTGGTTCTGATTTGCTGTTGAGGTCAGATCATCTGAGGCTTGATTGAGTTTGAGCAAAATATCGTGCAGGTTATCCGCCAGTGAGTTGATGTGACCGCTGAGGCGAGAAAACTCATTGTTATGAGTGATTTCAATTCGCTGGGTCATATCGCCCTGCGTCAGGCTTTCCAGTGTAGTAAGAATACGTTTCAATGGTGAACGGACGCTGTGCGCGATGTGATAGCCAATACCCGCGGCCAGCAGCACGACCACCAGTCCGATTCCGATCGCCTTGTACACGCCCTGTTGATAAACGTTGCCAGCTTCAGCAAGTGAGTTATCCAGATCTTGCGTCGCTGTTTGGTTGAACGAATCGAGGATCTTCATCGCATTGTCAACTTCGGTCGCTAAGTTCGCGATGTTGTCATACAACGCGGCACGCGCTTTGAGGTATTCGTTGTGTTGATCCAGTACGCCGCCTTTCTGGCCGATATCTTGAGTGAACTTCTGTACGGGTTCATCGAAGGTTTCTTTTAACTCAGGGAGTTGCGTGGCAAGACCGCGATAGGCGTAATTGAGATGAGTAACCGCTTTCTTGTTCTTAGCCACGGCCTTTTCAACAAAATCCACGTCTGAGCTAGCCAGGGCATCCGAGGTAATCACTTCGGCGTCCTTCAGCTTGATGAAATAGCTTTTGGCCATGACTTTGACGGAGATGCTACTTTGGTCATCAACAAAACTCTTCATGCCCACATTGAGTTCAAAATGCAGACGTTGAAATTCGCGCGTGGATTTTTGTACTTTTGCCTGAGCGTCGAACATCGCCTGATAGTTGTTCATCGCTTCATTGGCTTCGTTAAAATAGCGACTTTCCAACTGCTTAAGAGCGTCAATACGCTCTTGCAAATCAGGATGTGAGACGCTTGCCGCTGCCAGTTGACTCAATACGGCGCTGAAATCATCTTTCGCCTGAGCGAATTCGCCGCGCATTACGTTCATACGGTCGACATTCTGCGTGGTCAAAAAGTCTTTGAAAGATTTGTCTGCAGAGAGCAGTTGAACACTGGTTTTATTAGACAGTGAAACTAGTGGTAAAGCGGTTTTGGATACCCCTTCAAAATTGGAATGAATTTGGCTCATACCTCCCATCATGATGGCCACCGTCACGGCGAACATGATGATTATCAGCGCAAAGCCGGCGTACATACGCCTGATCACTGAACCTTGCATAAATCTCTCCCTTGATACACTCAAAATTCTTATAAAAATAGTAATGACAAATTTGTCTTAAAAAATTAACAAAATAATCATTATTGTATTGAGCGTGAGAAGCGCATTTTATGACGGACACTGCAAAAACATTTTTTATCTGCCGCCAAACTTTGTTTCTGTTAAGTGAACGGTGTTTTTTATTGAGCTTTAATACGCCTTGTCGCATACTCACTCAAACAATGACATTTCAAAATACCTCTGATGGAGAGCTTCATGTCTGAAGAAACCATTTTTAGTAAAATCATTCGCAAAGAAATTCCCGCTGACATTCTGTATCAAGATGACCTGGTAACGGCATTTCGTGATATTAACCCACGTGCGCCAAGCCATGTCCTGATCATTCCGAACAAACTGATTCCGACCGTAAATGACGTGCAAGAAGCAGACGAACTTGCTTTAGGCCGCATGTTTACCGTGGCGAAGAAAATCGCTGAGCAGGAAGGTATTGCTGAAGATGGTTACCGTTTGTTAGTGAACTGCAATTCACACGGCGGCCAAGAGGTTTACCATATCCACATGCATCTGGTGGGCGGCCGTCCGCTAGGCCCTCTGTTGATGAGTTAACCGTTTGTCTGGCCCGGCGTTGCCCGGGTCAGACGCTTCTATTGATGCTCAAGCGGAGTTTGTAGTGAAGTTTAACTTACGACACCTGACCATTTCGCTTACCTGTGTGTGGCTTAGCGCCTGTGCAAACTTCACGGCTGGTAATCTTTTCAGCCATTACAGTGCTCAGAATTCTGACTTATACCAATCGGTTAAAGCGGGCGATTATCAACAAGCCACCGAAGAGTTTTCTGATTACGTTGCCGGAGACATTCTGGACAATCTGGAAAAAGGCCGCGTCTATTTTCTAAATCGCCAATACGCTGAAAGCCAATCTGCACTTGAGTTGTCGGATACGGCGATTCGTCGCCAGCAGGATCAAGCGGTTATTTCTCTCAGCTCGACGGCAACCAGCGTGGGTTCATTGGCGGTAAACGATAACCTCAATGACTATCAGCCAGCAGACTATGAACTTGGTTTTTTGCATCTTTATCTTGGTTTGAACTATCTTCAAAACAATAGTTTAGAAGGGGCGTTGGTGGAAATGCGCCGGGCAAATCAGGTGCAAGAGCAGGCAAGAAAGTCTCGTGAAGCGGAACTTGAGCAAGCGCAGCAGGAAATGCAGTCAAAAGGCGTCACTCCGAATCTGGGCAGTGTTCTGGCCAGATATCCGGATGCCGGGCAGACACTGCAAGCGGTGCAAAACGGTTACCTGCTTTATCTTTCAGCACTGCTTTACGAAGCCTCGAATGACTTGAACAGCGCGTATGTTGATTATCGACGCGCGTTGACGGTGGCTCCGGAAAACCGTGCTGTGATCGATGGTACGATTCGCGTCGCACAGCGTCTTGGCATGAACGAAGACCTAACGCAGCTCACCACGCGTTACGGTCAGAGTGAGTCCCTAAACGATCAGCAGGGGCGGGTTATCGTGATTGACGAACAAGGTATTGTGCAGGCTTTGGAGAGTTGGCGGTTATCTTTACCGCTTTTTGACAGCAGAGGGAATACCGCGTTGTATTCTTTGGCGTTGCCTTACTATCCCAAGCAAACAATGCCGCGGTTTGCACCTCTGCGTCTCAATGATACGGAGTTGCACAGTGATCGCCTGACGGATGTGGATTTGATGGCGCAACGCGATCTGCGAGAACGAATGCCGGCACTGGTTATACGTCAGGCATTACGAGTGGTGGCGAAAGATCAGTTGCGCAAAGAAGCGACCAAAGGTGACGATGTCGGCAACTTGATTTTTAACGTGTTGAATACGTTAACGGAGCAACCCGATACGCGCAGTTGGTTGACGTTACCTGAAGCTGTGAATGCCTCTAGTTCCGTGGTCGATGCTGGTCAACAAAACTTACAGGTGGATGGTCAAAATTACACCTTTACTGTACCGCAACGCGGGACAACATTGGTGTGGCTGTCGCGTCAGGGAAATCATGCCACCGTATGGCATAAACAACTGGGAAGATTGTAATGAAAAAATGGTTAATCTGTTTATTGTCTGCGTTAGCGCTGATGGGATGTGCTGACAACACCGCTGGCTTGCGAGTTGATGGCAGCACACAGCGAGTGCTGATAGGCGATAACGTTTTGGCGGGCCGTCTGAGCGTTGAAGATATCGCCACTAGTGCGTTCGATGGCCACACCCGCGGTGTCGTTCGTCTGTTGAGTCAATACAGCGGTGACCAACATTTGCAGTACCGTTTTTATTGGTACGACAATGAAGGACTGGAAGTGAACACGCAGCCGGGACCTTGGAAACAAATTATTGTACGTGGGGAAGAGACAGTATCGCTGTCGGAAGTGTCGGTGAACCCGAATGGCACTCAATTCCGCGTACAAATCCGTGCATCAAATGATTAAGCTCATCGAGTTAGTTTAGAGGATTCAGAATGAAAAAAAGTATCATCGCGTTGCTTGGCCTGGCAGTAATTCTGGGCGGCTGTTCAAACAAAGTCAGTTATGGGGATGCACAAGCTGTAGAAACTGTCACTGTCGACTTTGGTTCTACGGATCTGCAAAAGATCGCTGCAGATATGATTGATAGCATGATGATGTCTGGTTCAGTGTCGGCAATCACCCGTGACTCACGTCCAATCGTATTTGTTGAGCGCATCAAAAACAAAACCAGCGAACACATCGATACCGAGTCCATCACCGACACCATCAGTACTAAAATGCTGAATTCGGGTAAATTCCGCTTTGTGGATATGGATCGTGTCGAGGCTGTGCGTGAACAGCTGAAATTCCAGAACAACGATGAACTGGTGAACCAAAGCACAGCGATTCAGTTTGGTAAAATGGTGGGCGCCGAGTACATGCTGTATGGCAACCTATCCAGCATCGTGAAGAATGCAGGTAGCGACACGGACGTTTACTACAAAATGACCATGCGTCTGATGGACCTGAAAACAGGCCTGATCGAATGGGCAGATGAAACCGAAATTCGTAAGCAGCAGTCTAAAAGCTTGTTTGGTTTGTAAGCTTTGAAATGAAGAGGTGAGTGATGGCGAGAATGTCCTGGCGTGAAGCGTGTCAGTTAGATCCCACGTTGCAATCCCTTACTCACTTTTTCTCGTTTCCTCCCGAATACGCGCAAACGCTGACGGGAGGGTTGACCAACCGTTGTTGGAAAGTGGTCTGCTCGCAAGGCAAAGCCTATGTATGGCGTCCGACAACCCCGATCACCAAAGCGTTTTCTATCTCTCGTTTCCAGGAATATCAGATTCTTAAATCGATTGAATCCAGTCATATCGGTCCGGCAGCCGTATCCGTTAACGATCAGGGCCTGCTGGTGGAGTGGATAGAAGGGGAATCGCTGACCAATAATTTGCCGTTCGATTCGCTGCTTCGCACACAAATCCGCATTCATGAACTGAATGTTTCCCGCATTCCGGTAGTCCCGTTCAGCTTTGCGGCAAGGGTCGATCACTATTGGATGCAGCTCAAATCTGAGTTCAAAACCGCTGATATTCAGTCGCTGTATCAGGCTTGGAGAACGACTCCGAATACGGTGGATGTCCTGCCTGCGCTGTGTCATTTTGATCTGGCGGGCTACAATATGGTGAAAACCGCACAGGGCAATAAAGTCATCGACTGGGAATATGCCGCAATCGCAGACCCGAGGATGGACTTAGCGCTGAGCATCAATGTGGCCGGAGAGAAGATTCTCGATTCCGTATTTCGTTATTGCCAGTTACGTGACATTGATGATGTTGATGTGTGGGTGGATGGTGTGCAAGCCTGGTTACCGCGAACGACCATGATGGCCATGCTGTGGTATCTGCTGGCGTTCCAGTTGTGGGGGGACGACAGTTACTATCAGCAGGCATTACACATCAAAGAAACATTCTGTAGTTAGGATCACTGTTTATCCACCTTGTTGCGTTAAATTGTTTTCTATATCTTTAAAACCATACAGTTCGTGGTAGATTAAAACCTCAAGGGAATCGGGGGACATTATGATTATTTATTTGCACGGGTTCGACTCAACTAGCCCAGGGAACCACGAGAAAGTCCTGCAGCTTCAGTTCATCGACGACGACGTTCGTTTCATCAACTACAGTACTTTGCATCCTAAGCATGATATGCAGCATCTGCTCAAAGAAGTTCATAAAGTGATTGAGCAATCCAACGACCCACACCCTATCATTTGTGGGGTAGGTTTAGGCGGCTATTGGTCAGAGCGGGTGGGTTTCTTGTGCGGTATCAAGCAGGTGATTATGAATCCTAATCTGCATCCTGAACGCAACATGGTCGGGCGAATTGATCGCCCTGAAGAATACGAAGACATCGCCACCAAATGCGTCGAGCAGTACCGAGTTAAGAATAAAGGCCGTTGCCTAGTTATTTTGTCACGTAACGACGAGATTCTGGATAATCGGGAAACTGCTAAAGAGCTACAGGATTACTATGACATTGTTTGGGATGAAGCGCAGTCTCACAAATTCAAAAAGATTTCGCAGCATTTACAGACGATCAAATCCTTCAAAAATGCATAACCAGCACAAATGAAATGAGTTTCAGCGGCCCACGATACGGGCCGTTTTTTTGTCGCAAAAAAGCAGCGAATTCGGCGAATTCTTAGGTTGCGTGGGGAATTTACCTCTATATAATGGCTTGCGCATAAAAAATTTGATAGATATCAAAAAAACAGAAAGAGCAAGAACGAAAACTTGCCCGATATTTTTGCGTTAACCACGCTTTTAGCCCAATGAACGTGTCGATAGAGCATTAATAGCCGAAAACAAACATCGATACCCAAACGACAGTTTTGCAAAGAATTCTCTCGGTATGAGTCATCGTGCCGAACCATAGTTATTGATATTTGTTTTGAGGATTGTTGTTGTGACACGCATTATCGTAGTAGGCGGTGGCGCTGGTGGTCTTGAGCTTGCAACCAAGCTGGGCCGTACACTGGGCCGTAAACATCGCGCAGAAATCACACTGGTAGACCGTAACTCTAGCCACCTTTGGAAACCTTTGTTGCACGAAGTTGCAACCGGGTCTCTGGATGAAGGGGTGGACGCTCTGAGTTACCGTGCTCATGCCAAAAACCACAGCTTTGACTTTCAACTAGGCAGCCTTGAGTCCATCGACCGCGACAGCAAAACCATCATGCTGAGCGAACTGAAAGATGAACATGGTGAGCTTCTGATGCCAAAACGTGAATTGTCTTATGACATTCTGGTGCTGGCGATTGGTTCCACATCGAACGATTTCAACACTCCTGGTGTTCGTGAACACTGTATCTTCCTGGATAGCCCTGAACAGGCAAACCGCTTCCGTACAGAGATGAACAACGAGTTCCTGAAACTGCACGCGAAAAATGGTAACGGTACGGTAGATATCGCTATTGTCGGCGCGGGCGCGACAGGCGTGGAGTTGTCAGCTGAACTGCACAACGCGGTGAAAGAACTGCATACCTATGGCTTCGGTGATTTGGATTCCAGCAAGCTGAACGTGAACCTGATTGAAGCGGGTGAACGTATTCTGCCAGCATTGCCACCACGTATTTCAGCTGCTGCACACAGTGAGCTGACTAAACTGGGTGTGAATGTGCGTACCGCAACGATGGTCACAAAAGCGGAATCGGATGGCCTGACAACGAAAGACGGCGAAAAAATCTCTGCGCAAATCATGGTTTGGGCGGCGGGTATTAAAGCACCGGATTTCATGAAAGAGATTGCTGGCCTAGAAACCAACCGCATTAACCAACTGGTGGTGAAAGACACTCTACAAACCACACGTGACGACGATATTTTTGTTATCGGCGATTTGGCACAATGCACTCAGGCTGACGGTTCATTCGTTCCACCACGTGCTCAAGCTGCGCACCAGATGGCGAGTCTTGCGTTTAAAAACATTGTGGCAAAACTGATTGGTCGCGAGATGAAATCTTACGTCTACAAAGACCATGGTTCTCTGGTGTCTCTGAGCCGATTCTCTACCGTTGGTAGCCTGATGGGCAACCTGACTAAAGGCTCTATGATGGTTGAAGGCCGTATCGCACGGGTGGTGTATATTTCACTATACCGCATGCATCAGATGGCGTTGCACGGCATGTTCAAAACTGGCCTGATGATGCTGGTGGGACGAATCAACCGCGTATTGCGTCCAAACCTCAAGCTTCACTAAGCAAGATGAATTAAAAAAGCCCCATCAGGGGCTTTTTTATTATTCTGGAATCAATGAATAGACAATACCATCTTTAGGTTTACCGTCGAACAGAAAGCGGTTTCTGGCAATGGTTTCTTGCATCGCACCGCAGGCGATAGCGAGACGTTGACTGGCTGCGTTGTCCGGATCGCAAACGATCTCAAGCCGGGTGAGTTCCAGCCTGCTGAAACAGAACTCAATCAGCGCGCTAAGCGCTTCTTTTCCCATGCCCTGATGCTGATGGGGGTCGGCAACCCAGTAACCGAGGCTGGCCATATTGAAGGTATGGTAAAACTCATTAATCGCCACCATCCCCACAAGTTGCTGTTGCTTCTTATCAAACACACCAAATCCGTAAGAGTCGGCCTTTACCCAGTTCAGACGAGTCGCCAGGATGAAACGTTCAGCCTCCTGCGTCGAGAACTGCGCATAACACCAATCCACCCAATGATGCAGAGAAGGAGAGTGGCGAACGCAGTCAGCAAACTCTGCGGCTTCTTCGAGAGTAATCAAGCGTAATTGCAGACGTTGGGTAATTATCTGAAAATCAGGGCTCATAAGTGATTCACCTATGCACGGTTTATCAGGTTTGAGTATAAAAGAAACGCCCACAAAGGGCGTTTCTTTAATTCTGGTCGACTCGGCGAACCTGGATGATCATTCCCATTAACGGATGATCTAAATAGTGGGTTTCGCCACTGCGCATTCGGCGCTTCTGATCCATGCGGTAGCTCTTCAGGAATGATTCCACATCCACGGTTGGCGATACGGATTCCAGATTACCCGCCTGAACGGTGGCATTCTGCTCATCGGGTGCCACCGTCAGATCCAGTGGAGTATCCTTCATCACCACTTCGCGCACGCTTGGCTCTTTTAAATCCATCATTGCCTCAGCATACAGATAGTGCTGAACGTAGATTTGCAGTGTGCCATCGAGCTCATACAGCGGTTTGGCAATACTCTGCTCTACAACACCATTAATCGGCGTGTCGGTGGTGGCTGCTTTGGTCATCTCGCTGCCATCCGGCTTAAACTGGGCAGAATAATCTTTTCCCGCCTGAATGTGAAAAATCGGCGCGGCAGCGCGGCCTTCATCACCCTGACGCCAAGCCGTGTGCAGCAGTACCTGGAAACCGGCGTGGTTCTTCAGTTTCTGGGCCTGATCGTTTAGTTGGTACTGAGAATAAGGCAGCATTTGCACGCCTTTAGACTGGCGATAATTCGCATCGCCGAAGCTGCCAGCGCGAGATACATTGATTTCCGGCAGGCTGTTTGGCCATGATTCACTCACTTTTTCAGCATCAACCGCTCGTTTGAAGAGAATCACTTCAATGTCGAACTGTCGCTGTGCCAGGCTTGACATGGATACCAGCAAAAGTAGTAGTGGGATCAGCTTTTTCATTATGACTCCGTTATTCAGTGCGACGGCACTTTATTCTTGTCCCCATACACCAATGAAACAATCACATCATGCTGTATGGGTAGATCAAAAGAGAACGTATCTCTCAGGCTGCTGGAAGTAGATTTTGCTGGAATTCACTCAACATGTCTGCAACAAATTGAATTCTTTCTCTGCGATCGACCAGAGGTAAGGCAAATTTAAACTTGGTCGGCCCTTCCATAGCGAATTTCTTCGGTTGCGATTGCAGTAGTTTAACCAAAAACATAGGGTTAATGTCAGCATTCGGATAGAACTCAATGTAACCACCTTTCTCATGTGCCTCAATTTTGCGGATTTTGAGTCGTGCGGCGTTGAGCTTGAGATCGGCAATCGCCAGCAGGTTGAGCGCAGCGTCCGGCAATTTGCCAAAGCGGTCAATCAGCTCGACTTTCAGTTCCGTCAGTTCATCGCTGTCAGCCACGCTGGCGATCTGCTTGTACATCGACAAGCGGGTGTTAATGTCCGGAATGTAGTCATCGGGCAGCAACGCAGGAATTCGCATTTCAATTTCGGTTTGCTCACGCAAGAGATCGTCCAAGGACGGCTCTTTGCCTGACTTCAAGGCTTCGACGGCTTGCTCCAGCATTTCCATGTACAGCGTAAAACCAATCGACTGAATCTGACCGCTCTGCTCATCGCCAAGCAATTCACCCGCGCCGCGAATTTCCAGATCGTGAGTCGCCAGAGTAAAGCCCGCGCCAAGATCTTCCAACGAGGCAATGGCTTCAAGCCGTTTTATCGCGTCTTGGGTCATTGCTTTCGGATGCGGCGTCAGCAGGTAGGCGTAAGCCTGATGGTGAGAACGACCGACGCGTCCACGTAACTGGTGTAACTGCGCCAGACCTAATGAATCGGCGCGATCCATGATGATGGTGTTGGCGGTCGGCACGTCGATGCCCGTTTCAATGATGGTGGTACACACCAGCAGGTTGAAGCGCTGATGGTAAAAATCGTTCATCACGCGTTCCAATTCGCGCTCGCGCATCTGGCCATGCGCGACGGTAATGCGTGCTTCCGGAATCAGTTTTTCCAGATCGGCGGCCACTTTATCGATGCTTTCCACCTGATTATGCAGGAAGTAAACCTGACCACCACGCATGATTTCACGCAGTACGGCTTCGCGGATCACGCTGTCTTCACTCTGACGAACAAAGGTTTTGATCGCCATACGACGAGCCGGTGGGGTTGCGATGATCGACAGATCGCGCATGCCACTCATCGCCATATTGAGGGTTCGCGGAATCGGTGTTGCGGTCAAAGTCAGAATATCGACGTCGGCGCGCATTGCTTTGACCTTCTCTTTCTGGCGCACGCCGAAACGGTGTTCTTCGTCGACAACAAGCAGGCCCAAATCGGCAAACTTGATGTCGCTCGAAAGCAGCTTATGAGTGCCGACAACGATGTCCACTTTGCCGTCCGCCACGTCTTGCAAAATGGCTTTCTGTTCTTTGGCCGATTTAAAGCGAGAAAGCACTTCTACCCGAATCGGTAGGTTAGCAAAACGGTCGCGGAAGTTTTCAAAATGTTGTTGAGCGAGCAGGGTGGTCGGCACTAATACCGCCACTTGTTTTCCGTTGTCGGTGGCGACAAAGGCGGCGCGCATGGCGACTTCGGTTTTGCCAAAGCCCACGTCACCACACACCAGACGATCCATGGCTTTCGGCTGACACATATCCGACATCACCGCATTAATGGCCATTGCCTGATCGTCGGTTTCTTCGAATGGGAAGCCCGATTTGAAGGTCGCGTACTGATCGCGATCGAGTTGGAATTTATAGCCAGGTTTCAGTTCACGTTTGGCGTATACATCCAGCAGCTCCGCCGCAACGTCACGCACTTTCTCCGCTGCCTTGCGGCGCGCTTTTACCCATGCTTCTCCACCGAGTTTATGCAGTGGCGCACTCTCTTCGGCACCGCCGGAATAGCGGCTGATGAGATTCAACGACGAAACCGGCACGTAAAGCTTGGCGTCGTTCTGATACTCCAACGTCACATATTCGGTGGTCATACCGCCAGCTTCCAGGGTTTGCAGGCCGACATAACGACCGATACCGTGATCAATATGCACCACGGGCTGCCCTGGCTTGAGTTCAGCCAGATTGCGGATGATGGCATCACTGTTGGTCGCTTTGCGCTCTTTCTTGCGGCGTTGAATAACGCGATCACCCAGTAAATCGCTTTCGCAAATCAACGCAAGCTGATGATCGCCAAAGATAAAGCCGCGCTCTGCCGAGCCCAACACCAACGCAAACTTATCGTCATTCTGATAAGCCTGCATAAAGTCGGCTTTGCTCTGCGGACGAAGTTTGATGCGTTGCAGCAGTTCCAGTAGTGCTTCGCGGCGACCTTCAGACTCCACCGAGAAAATCACTTTCCCGGCAAAACTTTCGCAGAACTGGCGCAGAGCGGCCAGTGGTTCTTTGTTCTGATGTTGAACTGCCAAGTCTGGTAGTGGTTGTAGACGTGGATTGACTCGGCCGGCTTTTTCTTCCACCGGTTCAACACTCAGCAGCACCTGAGGCAGGGTTTTAAAACGCGCAAACAGTTCGTCTTTTTTCAGCCACAGCTCCTCCGGTGGCAGCAGTGGGCGCAGCGGGTCGATTTTGCGTTGGTCGTAACGGTAATCCACATCTTTAAGAAAATGATCGATGGCGTTTTCGAGTTGGCCGACACTCAACAACTGGCTGCCTGAAGGCAGATAGTCAAAAAGCGTTTCGGTGTGGTCAAAAAACAGCGGCTGCCAGTATTCGATCCCCGCCGGCCACGTACCTTTGGAAACCTGCATATAGACAGATTCGGGCTCGCGACGCGCTTCAAAGCGGCCGCGCCATCGCGTACGGAACTCTTCAATTGCCAGCTCGGTGGTCGGAAACTCATGTGCTGGTAACAGACAGATTTCACCGATTTCTTCAATCGAACGCTGGTTTTCCGGATCGAAAGTACGAATGGTGTCGATTTCATCATCGAAGAAGTCAATCCGGTACGGATCGGCGCTCCCCATCGGGAACAGATCGAGAATCGAGCCACGGCTGGCGTATTCGCCTGGACCAAAGACTTGATCGACATGGCGGTAACCAGAGTTCTCCAACTGCACTCGCAGCTTATCTAACGAGAACAGGTCTCCGCGTTTGACCATCAACGTGTGTTGTAACAGAAAATCGCGCGGTGTTTGACGTTGCAACAGTGTGCTCACCGGCACGATAGTAATGCCGCGCGTTAACGAAGGCAGTTGATAGAGCCGGGAAATTCGGTCGGAAATGATTTCTTGGTGCGGCGAAAAGTTATCGTACGGCAGGGTTTCCCAATCCGGAAACAGAGCCACCGCTGCCTGACTGAACTGCTCAATCTCCTGCAGCAGCTTAAGCGCCGTTTGTGGATCAGGCACTGCGAGCAGAGTATGGCCGTTGTGCTGGTTGGCCAATTCGGCAATGGCCAGCGCCAGACTGGCACCATGAAGATTACCAACGTGTTTTTTGTCTCCCGCTCCAGTAGCGGCAGGCAGAGAGAGTAAAGTTTGTTTAGTCATGGTAACGCTTATGATTTTTCTCGGTCTAAAGAGCGTTGTCGCAGCAGCTTCTGCTGTTGATAAAGGGCGGCTTTAATTAGCAGATCCTGATCGGTATCGCGCAGCAGTTCGTAACGTACCGTCACGATGAAATGGCCTTCTTCTGCTTCACAGGCAACAACCAGGCCGTAACAGTAGATAGCGGCCGCGGGATGTTCCAGAAAGAGCTTGGCTCGCACTTGCTGACCCGATTGCAAAGCACTTTTCGCTTTGTAGGTGAACTGGCTGGCGCCAAAGCTGACGGTGAAGGTTCGCAAGGTCGGATCGTCTTGTTGTGACAGCATGAAACTCAGTAGCAGATTCAGTTTCGAGTTCTGTGTTTCCAACAACTGAATCACGTGTTTAAAGTCGCTGTTTTTCAGTTCGAGCCTGGCTGCATCGTTGAGTTGATCCATCTGGCTGAATTCACTGGCGACAACAAACGGCGCCGGGATTTCAGCTTCAAAATCCAGTGGAGAAGGCAGCAGAAAGTCGGCCGGCATCGGCTCAACGTTGATGTTCAGTGCGTGATGCACCGTGAAATATTCTTGATCTGTCATAGTGTGTTCCTTCTCACCTCTGTGTTGATTATCGCTATACAGACCAAGTAATCAAGGTATGTCATTGTTATTGGTGTGAATTGAAGCGCCTCTAACAGAGAATTAGCAAAGAAAAACTACAACCTTGGCGGGATTCTCGCTACAGTAACGCCATCCTATTTGATTGGTTTTCATTATGTTTCATCCGATTTCTACCTTCATCGGGTTACGCTATCTGCGCGGGCGATCCGGTGACAGGTTCAGTCGTTTCGTTTCTTATATGTCGACGGCGGGCATCACCATCGGTGTGATGGCGCTGGTCACGGTGCTTTCGGTCATGAATGGCTTTGAAGCGCAGCTTAAAAATCGCATTCTTGGCGTGTTGCCACAAGCGGTGGTCTCTCAGGCTCAGGACAAAACGGTGCTGACCGATCAGGCGCCGCAATTTATTCGTGCGCTCTCGACTCAACGCGAACCTGAACCGATTGTTCGCAGCGAAGCGGTGATTCAGAGCGCATCGCAGCTTTCTGCCGGATTAATGGTTGGCATTGAACCTAATCAACACGACCCGATTGGCGACTATCTGATTGCAGGGCGCTTGTCTTCGCTCACCGAAGGTGAATACCGCGTCTTTCTCGGCCACACGTTGGCGCGTAATCTGAATGTGTCTGTCGGCGATAAGGTCCGCCTGATGGTGACCAGTGCCAGTCAGTTTACCCCGCTTGGCCGTATTCCGAGCCAACGTAATTTCACGGTTGCTGGTATTTTCAATACGGGCTCGGATGTGGATGGTCAGTTAATGATCACGCACATTCACGACGCAGGCAAATTACTGCGTTTTGACGACCAAACCGTTTCCGGCTGGCGTTTGTTCTTCAGCGACCCGTTTGTGGTTGGTGAGCTATCAAAGTCGCCACTGCTGGATGGCTGGCAATGGAGCGACTGGCGCGATCAACGCGGTGAGCTTTTCCAAGCCGTGCGGATGGAAAAGAACATGATGGGTCTGATGCTGGGACTGATTGTTGGTGTTGCGGCGTTCAACATCATTTCTGCACTGATCATGGTGGTGATGGAGAAACAGGCGGAAGTGGCGATTTTGAAAACCCAGGGCATGACGGATCGCCAAGTGCTGGCTATTTTCATGGTTCAGGGGGCCAGCAGCGGCGTGATTGGCGCCATCGTCGGGGGCGCGCTCGGCGTGCTGCTGGCGGATAATCTCAATACCATTATGGATGCCCTTGGCGTGGCCTTGTTCCCGATGGGCGGTGAACTGCCTGTGCTGATTAATCCGCTGCAAATCTGTGTTGTCGTAGTTCTGGCTATTGCGCTAAGCCTGCTGGCGACCCTGTTCCCGTCTTACCGCGCATCTTCTGTTAAACCCGCTGAGGCTCTACGTTATGAATAACCTTTTACGTTGTCATCAAGTTTGCAAAACTTATCAGGAAGGCGATCTTCAGACGCAAGTGCTTAAAGGTGTGAGCTTTGAACTGCAGAAAGGGGAACTGGCATCGATCATTGGTTCATCAGGCTCAGGTAAAAGCACCTTGCTGCACATTCTGGGTGCGCTGGATGATGCGACTCAGGGCCATGTCGAGTTTTTGGGTCAACAGTTGAGCGCACTGAGTTCAAATAAACAAGCTAAGATCCGCAACCAACATTTGGGCTTTGTTTACCAGTTCCATCACTTGCTCGCCGATTTCAGTGCGTTAGAGAACGTTGCGATGCCGTTGCTGATTGGTGGTAAAAAAGTGGCGCAGGCGAAACAGGACGCGGCGGCGTTGCTGGAGCGGGTTGGACTCTCGCATCGTCTGGAACATCGACCTTCTGAGCTTTCCGGTGGTGAACGTCAGCGTGTGGCGATTGCCCGTGCGCTGGTGAATAAACCCGATTTAGTTCTGGCAGATGAGCCGACAGGTAACCTTGACCACAAAACTGCGCTGTCTATTTACGATTTGATGCGTGAATTGAACCGTGAGTCGGGCACCGCCTTTTTAGTCGTGACGCACGACGGTGAATTGGCCGCCAAGATGGATCGCCGACTGCACATGCAGGATGGTCTGCTGCTGAATGTGGGGGAAGCATAGGTGCTGGCTTCATTGTCTCTTTTCATCGGCGGCCGTTTTAGTCGCGCTAAGCAGCGCAACAAAATGGTGTCGTTTATTTCGCTCTCATCCACCATCGGTATTGCAGTTGGTGTCGCGGTGATCATCATTGGTCTGTCGGCGATGAACGGATTTGAACGCGAGTTACAAAACCGTGTTCTGTCGGTTATCCCACATGGCGAGTTTGAAGGTGTGCGCGGTCCTATTCAGAACTGGCAGTCGATGGTGAAACAAGCAACCAAAAATCCGCAGGTGTTGGCTGCTGCGCCGTATGTCAAATTCACTGCGCTGGCTGAAAAAGGTACGCAGCTAAAAGCCATTGAAGTGCGCGGTGTGGATCCCGATATGGAACAGGCGGTATCTCGTTTGTCGCAGTTCGTGACCAATAACGCGTGGTCAACGTTTGCGCCCGGTGAACAGCAGGTGATTCTGGGCAAAGGTGTAGCGGATCAGCTTGGGGCCAAGGTCGGTGACTATGTCACGTTGATGATCCCAACTGCTGACGGGTCATCACGCGTACAGGCTCCTCGTCGAATTCGGGTGCAGATTTCTGGTCTGTTGGCCCTGAACGGCCAGATTGACCACAGCATGGCACTGCTGCCGTTAGCCGATGCGCAGCAATATGCGCGTTTGGAGCAGGGCGTGAGCGGCGTATCTATCAAGGTGGCTGATGTGCTGAGTGCGAATCAAATCGTGCGCTCAGTGGGTAACACGCTGAATGAATATGTTTACCTGCGCAGCTGGCAGCAGAAGTTTGGCTTTCTGTATCGCGACATTCAAATGGTGCGCACCATTATGTATCTGGTGATGGTGCTGGTGATAGGGGTGGCGAGCTTTAACATTGTGTCCACGCTGATGATGGCGGTTAAGGACCGCGCTGGCGAGATCGCGATTCTGCGTACTATGGGCGCGACGGATGGTCTGGTGAAGCGAATTTTCGTCTGGCAGGGCGTGTTTTCTGGTGTGCTGGGCAGTATCGTCGGCAGTGTGTTTGGTGTCGTGATTGCGTTTAACCTCACTCCTTTGGTGAAAGGGCTGGAAACGCTGATTGGCCATCACTTTTTATCCGGTGATATCTATTTTGTGGATTTCCTGCCTTCACAGGTGGAAAGTGGTGATGTGCTGTTAGTGTCTGGCACGGCAATCGTGCTGAGCCTGCTCGCAACCTGGTATCCCGCAGCGCGCGCCAGCAAGCTCAATCCGGCGAGCGTACTGAGTAGCAAGTAACTATTAAGCTGAATCAGGCACAACAAAAAAGGACCCGATGGGTCCTTTTTTCATACTCGGTTTGCAAGTGTTGCAAACCAGAATTCGTCATCGCTCTCAGCGCTAATTAAATGCTGCACAGCGCTAACGCCTTCAGATTATCTTGGAGGGCATTTTCGTCACGCGGCGTTTTTGCCAGCTGCGAACCACGGAATAGCGCCACAGGCCGCGAATACCAAAATAGCCAAGAAACGCAGCCACCACACCACATACGCCACAACCTAGCAGGAACGGAGGCCCGATGGTACTCATTTGTTGCATGATGAAATCCCAGGTCAGCTCAAAATGAAACGGCTGCGGCGGTACATTCATCAGCCATGCGCCGAGTTTGTAACAGAAGTAAAAAATGACTGGCATCGTGATGGGGTTAGTAATCCAGACCAGAGCCACAGAAAGAGGTAAGTTCACACCACATAAAATGGCAAGCCCGGCTGACATGATCATCTGACTTGGCAGTGGAACAAACGCCATAAACAGACCAACGGCGAAAGCGCCCGCAGCAGAGCGTCGATTGAGACACCACAAGTTCGGGTTATACAGCACATTGCCAAAAACTTTTAATGCCTTTTGACGCTTAATCACATCATGGTCAGGCATGAACCGCTTAATGAATTTTCTTGGCATAGGGGAACATGACTCTCTATTCGAATTACTGGATGCTCGCTTCGTTCTCGCTCACCGTATTGTCTGCGCCCCTTTGGCCGTGGATGCCAGAGTGGGATTTTGCATTCATTTGCCTTGCTGCTCTGATGACCACGCTCGTGGTGAGCCGATTCAGAGTTTTTGGCGGGATCGCGCTTGCCTTGTTAGTGATAGTAACACACGGCAACGTTGTGAGATCTCAATCCAACACTATTTTTCAAGCAGGGCAGGATATTACCATAAAAGGTGAAGTTGACAGCTTTTTTAAACAAATTAGTTATGGTTATGAAGGGACTGTAGTAGTCAGATCAATCAATGGACAAGAATTGCGCACTTTTTGGCAGCCGAAAGTGCGGTTAATTGCTCCGGTCGATCTGCAAATTGGCGATCAGTTTGAGTTTTCTGTAATGGTTAAACCCGTTTATGGCCGCCGTAATGAGGCCGGTTTTGACTTAGAAGCTTACTACTTCAGTCAGGGTTGGGTTGCGAGAGTGAACGTTAAACCTCAGTCAAAATTTGAGGTCGTTTCAACGCCGAATTTTCGCAGTATGTTGCACCGCCAAATCAAAACATGGACGCAAAATAGCCCTTTTCAAGGCATGCTCTTGGCGCTGACATTTGGTGACCGCAACGGCATTCATGAAGCTGAATGGAGCGCACTGAGAAATAGCGGACTCATCCATCTGGTGGCGATATCCGGTTTGCATATTGGCATGGCGTTCGCGATTGGTTATCTGATTGGAAGTGCGATGATGCGGCTGCATGTCAGTTTGCTGTGGATGCCTTTCGTTTGCGGGATGTGTATTGCCACGATTTATGCATGGCTGGCAGGATTTACCTTGCCGACCCAGCGCGCTTTGTTGATGTGCGGTCTCAACGTCGCTCTCACGATGAGTGGCGTGCGTGTGACGGCGGTGCAGCGAATCCTTATCACCCTTGCTGCGGTATTAATCGTGACGCCGTTTGCGCCGCTCTCCAACAGTTTCTGGCTCTCATTCTTGGCGGTCGCGTTGGTTTTGTATCAATTGGCAGACCGAACAACACCTCATGGCTGGCGAAAATGGCTGACGATGCAATGCTCGTTAGTCATTATGATGATTCCAGTTTCCGCGTATTTTTTCTCCGGGTTCAGTGTTTCGTCGGCACTCTATAACCTGATTTTTATTCCTTACTTCAGCTTTGTCATCGTGCCGCTGCTGTTTCTTGCACTGTTTCTCACTAACTTTGTCGGAGATATCACCTGGCTGTGGCGTGGGATTGACCTGAGCTTCTGGCCACTGCAGCGGGCACTGGAATGGGCGGGATCGAGCTGGATTGCTGTAAGTCAGACGGCGACGGTCGTATTTAGCGTTGGACTTCTCCTTTGGATTTGCCGCCCGGTATTAAGCTGGCGAGCTCAACTCTATGCGGGAATTGCGTTACTTGGCTTTGGCTTTTTTACCCCACACGATGAGCGTTGGCGAGTTGACATCCTTGATGTCGGGCACGGTCTGGCAGTGTTGATTGAACGGAATAACAACGCCCTGTTGTACGACACCGGCAGTGGCTGGCCTGAAGGTAGTTACGTTCGCTCTTTGATTGTTCCAATACTCAATCAGCGCGGTATGGACTCTCTGGATGGTTTAATTCTCAGCCATACAGACAATGACCACGCTGGTGGTTTAAAAGACGCCGAAACCTTATTGTCCCCGAAATGGGTTGTGGCGAGTCAGTCTGGTCCAAATTGGCAGGCTTGCCACGCGGGAGAACAGTGGGAATGGCAAGGACTGACGATGACGGCACTGTGGCCGCCGCAAACCGTCAATCGTGCTTATAATCTGCAGTCGTGCGTGATTCGATTAAGCGATCCTGAATACGGTCATTCACTACTTCTGGCTGGCGATGTTACGGCAGTCGGTGAGTGGTTACTCAGTCGGCAACCCATGGATATTCAGAGCGATGTCATCATTGTGCCTCATCACGGCAGTAAAACGTCCTCAACGCGTCAGTTTATCGAGCGGGTTTCCCCGCAAGTGGCCATTGCGTCTCTGGCGAAAGGGAATCAATGGCAGTTGCCGCATCGCAGTGTGGTGGCGCGTTATGTGGATGCGGGGTCCGACTGGCTTGATACTGGCGAGGCGGGGCAAATCACTCTGACTTATCAAGCTCAATCCCGGCAGCTATCGACTCTGCGCCACATAGGAAATCCTTCATGGTATAGGCAGATGCTACGTAAAGGGGTAGAATGAGCGCAATATTGTCATAAAAATAAAGCATATCTATGTCACTGAATTCTGACGAAACCACCTGGAAAACGTTTAAGCGTTTATGGACTTATATCCGCCTTTACAAATCTGGGTTAGTGGTCGCCGTTATCGCTCTGGTTATCAACGCCGTTTCTGATACCTATATGATCTCGCTACTTAAACCTTTATTGGATGAAGGGTTTGGTCAAGCGGAATCTAATTTCCTTAAAACGCTGCCGTTTATCATTCTTGGCCTGATGTTTCTTCGGGGCCTCAGCGGATTCGTCTCTTCTTACTGCTTAAGCTGGGTTTCCGGGAACGTGGTGATGCTGATGCGCCGCCGTATTTTCAACCAGTTCATGCATATGCCCGTCAGTTTCTTTGACCGCGAATCGACAGGTGGTTTGCTATCACGTATTACTTACGATACCGAGCAGGTTGCCGGTGCTACCAGCAAAGCATTGGTCAGCATCGTCCGTGAAGGGGCAAGCATCGTCGGTTTGCTGGTGCTGATGTTCTGGAACAGCTGGCAGTTATCGCTGGTCTTGCTGGTCGTCGCGCCGATTGTTGCTTTGGGCATTCGCGTCGTCTCAAAGCGTTTTCGCAAGATCTCGAAAAACATGCAAACCACCATGGGTCATGTGACTGCATCGGCGGAACAGATGCTGAAAGGCCATAAAGTGGTACTGAGCTACGGTGGTCAGGACGTAGAAACCAAGCGTTTTGAAACCGTCAGCAACAAAATGCGCCAACAAACGATGAAACTGGTGTCCGCTCAATCCATTGCGAACCCTGTGATTCAGATGATTGCCTCAATGGCCTTGGTTGCCGTTTTATATCTGGCAAGCTTTGATTCTGTGCGCGATCAACTGACCCCAGGTACGTTCACGGTAATTTTCTCTGCGATGTTTGGCCTGATGCGCCCTTTGAAGGCGCTGACCAACGTGACATCAGACTTCCAGCGCGGTATGGCAGCGAGTCAGACTCTGTTCCAACTGATGGCGCTGGAAACCGAAACCGACAACGGCAAGTTTGAAACGGACAAAGTACGTGGTGAGATCGCTGTTAAAGATGTAACGTTCACCTACCAAGGCAAAGAAAAACCAGCCCTGTCGCATGTGAGTTTTACCATCCCGCAAGGGAAAACGGTGGCTTTGGTTGGCCGCTCTGGATCCGGTAAATCGACCATCGCAAATCTGTTTACGCGTTTTTATGACGTTGATTCGGGGTCGATCACACTGGATGATCACGATATCCGCGATTACAAACTGACGAACCTGCGCCAGCACTTCGCTCTGGTATCGCAAAACGTGCATCTGTTCAACGACACCATCGCCAACAACATTGCTTATGCGGCAGAAGGCGACTTTACCCGTGAGCAGATTGAAGAAGCGGCGCGTCTCGCGCATGCGATGGATTTCATCCAGAACATGGAAGATGGTCTGGATACGATGATTGGCGAAAACGGCGCCAGCTTGTCCGGTGGTCAACGCCAACGTATCGCGATTGCGCGTGCGTTATTGCGTGATGCCCCTGTACTGATCTTGGATGAAGCGACCTCGGCGCTGGATACGGAATCTGAACGCGCAATTCAGGCTGCGCTGGATGAGCTGCAAAAGAACAAAACGGTTCTGGTTATTGCGCACCGTTTGTCGACGATCGAACAGGCTGATGAGATTCTGGTGGTCGATGAAGGTGAAATTATTGAGCGCGGTAAACATGCTGAGCTGCTGGCTAAAGATGGCGCATACGCTCAGCTACACCGTATTCAGTTCGGTGAATAACACGTGATTGAGAAAATCTGGTTTCACCGCCATCCCATGTTTTACCTGCTGTGGCCGATTTTGTGGCCACTGAGCTTGATCTTCTCGGCTGTGAGTCGCTCGCGCCGAGAAAGCTACCAAAACGGAAAAAAACACAGCTACAAGGCTCCGGTACCAGTCATTGTGGTTGGCAATATCACCGCGGGTGGAAATGGTAAAACACCTGTGGTGGTGTGGCTGGTGGAGACGCTGCAATCACTAGGTTACAAGCCTGGCGTTGTTTCTCGTGGTTATGGTGCCAAAGCGCCGCGCTACCCACTGTTAGTCGATGGACAAACTCCAGCTGCTCATTGTGGCGACGAACCGAAACTTATCCATCAACGCACGGGTGTGCCGGTCGCGGTGGATCCGGTTCGTGCTAATGCAGTCAAGGCTTTGCTAAATCAACAAATTGATATCGTTGTCACCGATGATGGGTTGCAACATTACGCTCTGGAACGAGATATTGAGTTCGTAGTGATCGATGGCGCCCGCCGTTTTGGTAACGAACAGATGATTCCATTAGGCCCGCTGCGTGAACCGATTGCCAGGCTCAAAGAGGTCGACTTCATCATTACCAATGGTGGAGTGGCTCAGGATGGCGAAATCGCAATGAGCCTAAAGCCCGGTTTGGCGATCAATTTGCAGACAGGTGAAAAAATATCGGTCAGCGAACTGACCAATCTGGTCGCTTGGGCTGGCATTGGTCATCCACCTCGTTTTTTTAATACGCTCAACGAGTTAGGTGCAAAACCTGTAGTTACTTACGGTTTTGCCGATCATAAAGAATTTGATGTCTCTGAGCTGCGCGCGTTAGCCAGCCAAGGGGACCATGTCATCATGACAGAAAAAGATGCCGTCAAATGCACCGGCTTTGCCGAGAAAAACTGGTGGTATTTACCTGTTTCAGCGGAGATTGCCGCCGAAGATAAACAGTGCATTCTGGAAACAATTAAAGAGGTAATGGAACAGTATGGATCACCGTCTGCTTGAGATCGTGGCTTGCCCGGTATGTAAAGGCAAACTGACTTACGATAAAGATAACCAAGAGCTGATTTGTAAGTTGGATCGCCTTGCTTATCCGATCAAAGAGGGCATTCCAGTGCTGCTGGAAAGCGAAGCTCGCACTATGTCGATGGATGAGGGACGCTAATGTCATTTACGGTCGTCATTCCTGCGCGCTATCAGTCAACTCGCTTGCCGGGTAAGCCGCTGGCGGATATCGCAGGCAAACCTATGGTGCAATGGGTGTATGAACAAGCCATGCAAGCGGGTGCTGAGCGTGTCATTATCGCAACGGATGATGCGCGAGTTGAGCAAGCGGTGCTGGCGTTTGGTGGCACAGTCTGTATGACGTCACCGGATCATCAATCAGGCACTGAACGTCTGGCTGAAGTGGTTAAATTGATGGGTATCGAAGATGACCACATCATCGTCAATGTTCAGGGAGACGAGCCGTTAATCCCGCCGAGTATCATTCGTCAGGTGGCCGATAATCTGGCTGCCAGCCAAGCACCAATGGCGACACTGGCGGTTGAAATCAGCCATGAAGACGAAGTGTTTAACCCGAATGCGGTGAAAGTGGTCACTGACAAAGATGGCTACGCGCTCTATTTCAGCCGTGCAACGATTCCTTGGGATCGTGATAACTTTGCCAAAGACAAAACCGTCGTTCAGCCTCTGATGCGTCATATTGGTATCTACGCGTATCGCGCAGGATTCATCAATACTTATATTCAATGGCCTGCCAGTCAGTTGGAAAAAATTGAGTGCCTCGAGCAGCTTCGTGTGCTTTGGTATGGTGAGAAAATCCATGTTGCGGTTGCATTGGAAGCGCCACCTGCTGGTGTAGATACGGCAGAAGATCTGGACGCTGTACGCCGCATTGTCGGTTAATGGTGACCAACAGATAAAGAAAAGCCCCGTTAATCCCGGGGCTTTTTATTACAAATAGAATGTTAGATGTTGTGTTTTGCCCGTTTAATTATGACTCTCGAAGTCATTCCTCTTCGGGCAGGTTGCGAGGATCTCTCTTCTTCCTGTTTCCTTGACCTCCTCTAGTTTGACTTCAAAACCCCACAGGCGGTGCATGTGTTTCAGCACCTCCTCATAGCTTGGATCTAAAGGAATACGATCGTGTGGGACGTACTGTAGCGTAATGGAACGATCACCACGCACGTCAACGCTGTAGACCTGAATGTTTGGTTCTAAGTTGCTGAGGTTGTACTGAGCGGCCAGTTTCTCCCGTATCTGGCGATAGCCCAGGTCGTCGTGGATCGCACTGACTTCGATGAAGTTTTTGTGGTCATCATCGGAGATGGCGAACAGTTTAAAGTCACGAATGATTTTCGGTGACAGGTATTGGCTGATGAAGCTTTCGTCTTTGAAGTTATGCATGGCAAAATGTACCGCTTCCAACCAGTCGGATCCCGCCAGTTCCGGGAACCATTCCCGGTCTTCATCAGTCGGTTCTTCACAAATTCGTTTGATGTCGCGGAACATCGCAAAACCCAGCGCATAAGGGTTAATGCCGTTGTAATACTGGCTGTTATAGGGGGGCTGAGCCACAACGCTGGTATGACTATGCAGGAATTCCAGAATGAATTTGTCTGACACCAGCCCTTCATCGTAAAGATGGTTGAGAATAGTGTAGTGCCAGAAGGTGGCCCAGCCTTCATTCATGACCTGCGTCTGTTTCTGCGGGTAGAAATACTGGCTGACCTTACGCACGATACGCACGATTTCTCGCTGCCAAGGTTCCAGCAGTGGGGCATGTTTTTCAATAAAGTAGAGAATGTTTTCCTGAGGCTCACTCGGGAAATGACGTTGCCCCTCCGTCTCGGTGGCTTTCTTCGGTACGGTGCGCCACAGTTCGTTAACCTGCGATTGCAGGTAGGCTTCACGTTCTTCCTGACGGGCCTTTTCTTCTGCGATCGAGATTTTCTCCGGCCGTTTGTAGCGGTCAACCCCATAATTCATCAGGGCATGGCACGAGTCCAGTAGCTGTTCTACTTCGGCGACGCCATACTTCTCTTCACACTGGGTGATGTAGTTTTTGGCAAACAGCAAGTAGTCGATAATAGAACTGGCATCTGTCCAGGTTTGGAACAAGTAGTTGCCCTTAAAAAACGAGTTATGTCCGTAACACGCATGGGCCATCACCAATGCCTGCATGGTGACGGTGTTCTCCTCCATCAGATAGGCAATACACGGGTCCGAGTTGATCACGATTTCGTACGCGAGCCCCATCTGGCCGTGCTTGTAATTCTGCTCAGTCTGAATGAATTTTTTACCAAACGACCAGTGATTGTAATTAATCGGCATACCGATACTGGAATAGGCATCCATCATCTGTTCAGAGGTGATCACTTCAATCTGATTCTGGTACGTATCCAATTTGTAATGTTCGGCAACCCGTTTGATTTCAACGTGGTAACGCTCAAGCAAATCAAAAGTCCAGTCTGGCCCGTCGGGCAGCATCTTGCTCTTCGCTTTGCGCTTTGGTGTTGCTTTGGTTTTCGTAGTCATGTGCGCTCCCCCTATGCCGTTTCCTTATGGAACAGCTCCCTGAACACAGGGAAAATGTCTTCCACATTACGAATGTTCTTCATTGCAAAATTATCGAATGAAGGCTGCAGTTTTTCGTATTCATGCCACAGAGTCTGATGCGAGCGTCGAGTAATTTCGATGTACGCATAGTACTGGCAGTAGGGCAGGAGTTTGTTCGTCAGTAACTCTTTACAACGAGGTGAGTCGTCGGCCCAGTTGTCGCCGTCGGAAGCTTGCGCGCCGTAGATATTCCATTCTCCGAGTGGATAACGCGCCTCGATGATTTCATGCATCAGCTTGAGCGCACTGGAGACAATGGTGCCCCCGGTTTCCTGAGAATAGAAAAACTCGTGTTCATCCACTTCTTTGGCTTGTGTGTGGTGACGAATGAAAACCACTTCAACGTTTTCATAGGTTCGGGTCAGGAACAGATACAGCAAGACATAAAAACGTTTGGCGATGTCTTTGGTGGCCTGATCCATAGAGCCGGAAACGTCCATCAGACAAAACATGACGGCCTGACTGGAAGGCACCGGTCTTTTTTCATAGTTTTTGAAGCGTAAATCGAATGTGTCGATGAAAGGTACGCTTTCAATTTTTTTGCGCAGCTCTTCAATTTCTTGTTTGATACGACGTTCTTCCAGCATTTGAGCAGGCTCCGAATTCTGGATACGTTCGAGTTCTGCTTCGAGTTCATGCATGAGACGTCGTTTACCTGCCGTCATGGCCGTGCGGCGAGCGAGCGATTGCTGTAGCGAGCGCACCACGGAAATGTTGGCTGGAATCCCCGCGGTCTGGAAACCGGAGCGATGCGTTTTCCATTCACGGATTTTATTGACCTGATTTTTCTTCAGGTTGGGTAGTTCAAGGTCTTCAAACAGAATGTCCAGATATTCGTCTTTTGAAATCTGAAATACAAAATCATCCTGACCTTCGCCGTCGGGACTGGCTTCTCCTTCACCGGATCCGCCTCCCTGACCGCCTTTCGGGCGTTCGATTTTGTCGCCGCGAATGAATTGGTCGTTACCCGGATGCACGCGCTCACGCAGGCCGCCTTTGCCTTGATGGAAAACCGGTTCCTTAATGTCACGATGCGGAATGGAAACATCTTCGCCCGTTTCTGTGTTGGTGATGGAACGACGATTTACGGCATCGGCGACCGATTCCTTGATCTGCTCTTTGTAACGGCGTAAGAAACGCTGTCTGTTGACTGCGCTCTTGTTCTTGCCGTTCAACCTTCTGTCGATAAATTGCGCCATGAGATTCTCCCTGTAAACGTCCCCCATTGAGCGTTGTTCGCTCATACGACTTCGGGCCTGCCCTGAGTGTTAGACCAGCAGAAGTGGCATCCTATCCGAATGCCACCGCCACTTATGCCAGGGCTGATTGACTGTTAAGAGGATTTACGAACGCGTAAATACCACTCAGACAGCAATCGGACTTGCTTCTCTGTGTAGCCCTTCTCCATCATACGGGCGACAAAGTCGTCGTGTTTCTTCTGATCATCAGAAGAGGTTTTCGCATTGAAGGAGATAACAGGAAGTAACTCTTCGGTATTCGAGAACATTTTTTTCTCGATCACGGTGCGTAGTTTTTCGTAGCTGGTCCAAACCGGGTTCTGACCATTGTTGTTGGCACGGGCACGCAACACGAAATTGACGATTTCGTTGCGGAAATCTTTCGGGTTACTGATGCCTGCGGTTTTCTCAATTTTCTCCAGTTCACTGTTCAGGGCTGAACGGTCAAACAGCTGGCCGGTTTCAGGGTCGCGGTATTCCTGATCCTGAATCCAGAAGTCAGCGTAGGTGACATAACGGTCGAAAATATTCTGACCGTACTCCGAGTAAGACTCGAGGTAAGCGGTCTGAATTTCTTTGCCAATAAATTCCACATAACGCGGAACCAGATAGCCTTTGAGGAATTCCAGATAGCGATCGGCGGTTTCTTGCGGGAACTGCTCACGCTCGACTTGTTGCTCAATAACGTAGAACAGATGAACCGGGTTTGCGGCCACTTCGCTGTGGTCGAAGTTGAACACGCGTGACAGGATCTTGAACGCGAAACGGGTCGACAGACCGGACATCCCTTCATCCACACCGGCGTAATCGCGATACTCCTGATAGCTTTTTGCTTTCGGGTCGGTATCTTTGAGTGTTTCACCATCGTAGACTCGCATTTTGGAGAACACGGACGAGTTTTCTGGTGTTTTCAGACGAGAGAGCACGCTGAACTGGGCCAATAGATCCAATGTACTTGGCGCGCATGGTGCTTGCGATAGTTCACTATGGTCGAGCAGTTTCTGATAAATTTTGACTTCTTCCGATACACGCAGACAGTAAGGCACTTTGACGATGTACACACGGTCAAGGAAGGCCTCATTGTTTTTGTTGTTGCGGAAAGTTTGCCATTCAGATTCGTTCGAGTGCGCCAGAATCATGCCATCAAACGGCAGGGCAGACAGGCCTTCAGTACCGTTATAGTTGCCTTCCTGCGTTGCGGTCAGCAACGGGTGGAGGACTTTGATTGGTGCTTTGAACATCTCAACGAATTCCATCAAGCCTTGGTTGGCTCGGCATAGCGCACCTGAGTAGCTATACGCATCCGGATCATCCTGAGAGAAATGTTCCAGTTTACGAATGTCGACTTTACCCACCAGTGATGAAATGTCTTGGTTGTTCTCATCGCCCGGCTCCGTTTTGGCAACCGCGATTTGGTCCAGAATGGAAGGACGCACTTTGACGACTTTGAACTTAGTAATATCACCACCGAATTCATGCAGGCGTTTTGCCGCCCAAGGAGACATGATAGAGCGCAGGTAACGTTTCTCGATACCGTATTCCTGTTTCAGCAGGTCGCCGTCTTCGTTGACGTCAAACAGACAGAATGGATGATCGTTTACCGGGCTGCGTTGCCCGTTGACTGACAACACATAAATTGGCATTTGCTGCATCAGAGCTTTCAGCTTTTCTGCCAGCGATGATTTACCGCCGCCCACCGGGCCGAGTAAATACAAGATCTGTTTACGCTCTTCCAGTCCTTGGGCAGCGTGTTTGAGGTAAGAAACGATTTGTTCGATAGCGTCTTCCATACCGTAGAAGTCTTCGAACGTTTTGTAGCGAGAAATCACACGGTTTGAAAAAATTCGACTGAGACGCGGGTGTTTTGATGTATCGACAAACTCGGGTTCGCCGATAGCGATTAGCAAGCGCTCCGCTGCGTTGGCGTAAGCACTTTTGTCTTCTTTACACAGAGCTAGAAATTCCTGAATGGAAAGCTCTTCGTCCTTGGCTGCTTCATAGCGTGCCTGAAAGTGGTCAAAAATACTCATAGTGATTCCCCTCTGAAAATGTCGTGATGACATACAACCGCTTAAAAACACAAATCCCTAACGATCTAAGCCTAGTTCGCAATTGTCTATTTTGCTTAGAGATTATGTGTTTATTTCAAAATCGTGACTGATTTAGCGCCTTTTCTTACGTGTATTTTTACGGTGAATGTTCACAGATCGTTCAATAAGATTTTCGAATGATTAAGAGAGTTAACAGAAGATAGGTCGAGAATCGATGGCGAAAAACGGTGAAAGTCCGAGCAAAGATTGTGAGTGGAACGCACTCGTCGTATCATCAAAATCCAATTTTAATTAGAACGATTTCACAAGGTCAGTATGCGTTATTCAATTTTTAAGGCAGTCTGGGCACTACCTGTCCTGGCTGTATCTACCTTTGCGCACGCGGAAATGTCTCAGTGGTCACTGGGCGTTGCGGCGGCGTATTCACCCGCAGTGTACAAAGACACTCCATCAGACCGCACCGTTATCCCCTTGATTGGTTACGAAGGAGAACATCTGTTCCTGCGCGGGTTTACCGCAGGCTATCGCTTGTTTCCCATGGGTTCAGACCACAATATCGTGTTTCGCTTGGCGTATGATCCTCGGACACTGAAGCCAGATGACTCGGATGATCCACAAATTCGTTTGCTGGATAAACGTAAGTCAACGGTGCTGGGTGGTGTGAGTTATCAAATGCGCACCTTCGTGGGTATGTGGGAAGCCTCAGTTGGCGCTGATGTTGCTGGGCGTCATGACGGTATGTATGCGGAGATAGCCTGGCGTTTACCCCTGCGGTTTGATAACTGGGGCATTACTCCGGCGATTGGTTACTCGTACAATTCTGACAAACTGAATAATCACTTGTATGGCGTCTCGGCCGAAGAGTCTGCGCGCAGTGGTTTGGCGGAGTATGAAGCCGATTGGGATGGTCAGTACTTTATTGGTGCCACGGCATACTGGTCAGTGACCCGAAGCATTCGCGTCAGCGGTGGCATTCGTTATTCGAACTTAGACGGCGATCTGTCGGCGAGTCCGGTCGTTGGCCGTGACACCAGCACGATGGGAACGCTGGGTATTGCTTACGTCTTCTAAACGTAAGATCGTTGCTAGGTCAGGCATGAAAAAGGCTGGTTTAACCAGCCTTTTCTCATTGATTTATGCGTTGAAAATTTGTCTTAACTCGCTCGCAGACAAATGGTACTGACGAGGGCAGTTGCGCCAGGTAGTCAGCATGCGGCGGTATTTTTCCTGCATTGGCGTTTGGCTATTAAAGTGATGGTCGCCTTTGTCAAACTGCGGATACAGACCTTCAGAATTGGTCAGGAAGCGGACGTAATTCACCAATTGCGATTCTGAAGCGTTGTCGTAGCCCAGGAAGTTCAGGCGGCGAGCATCCACGTCTTTACGTTCATGCTCTTCAAGCATGTTGAAGGACTCTTGCATCGCGTGGTACATCTCCATGATGTCGATGACTTCACGGCATTGCGCTTCAGAGATGCAGCCGAATTCTTTGTTGAGCTCGCACATTTGCAGCTCATAACCGCGCTCAACGATCGTTTGCAGGCGTTGGTACTTGGCTGCATTTTCCGGATCAAGCTGAGACATTAATGTGTACTGGTTAGACAGGATCAGACGTTGTGCGTTTGTCATTTCCATAGCTGGCCTCACTAAAGTTAAACTGTGTAATTTTTCTGAGTTAAGGTTAACAGCATTGGGTAACTCTGAAACATGATCTCAACACGGATTTAATGGAGAAAGTACAAAATATCTGCAACTTTTCTTATCAAAGTTTAGTCCCGCGCGCTGAAGTATCTGAGCGGTGATATCTCTTTCAATGTGAGATTGGTGCGTATCAGTCTCATTACTTATGGTAGTGGTTGTAGATATAGTCTCTGTCAGAGAAAACGCGCAACCATTCAGGCTTAAATACCGACAAAATGGCCAGAGCCATGCCATTAAGTAACCCTTCAGGAAAGGCCAGCAAAGGGACGAAGATGAGGTAGTTATCGTAAATGGTGTGCCAGTCGTGTGAGCCAAACGTGAGTTGGTAAAGCGTGTTGAGCAGCAGATGTAAACTCCCCGTCATGCCGCCGTTAAAGAAACCTGCAACAAAAATAAACACAAAAATGTTCCGTGGCAGGTAATGATAACTCAGGGCAAAAATGGCGTAACTGATCAAAATTGGCAGCAGGACGGACAGTAGCAGATATTCGGGGACATCATAGAGCCCAAGCTTGCCGACAACGACCAGCGCGACGGTGACAGGTAGTGTTAACACAAATGCACAGCGCCAGCCATACATCATGGTTAACGTTGTCAGTGCGAGAAAATGAATCTGCAAGCCTTCTTTGACACTGGCCTGAGCCGACCACAGCAAAAACAGCGCAAAAATCACGAAGTAGGTGAGATGTTGGAAAGATTTCTCGTGAGTAAATTTGGGCCAGAAGGTGCTCCTGACATCGCGTAAAGCCAGAGCGAGAAAGATTAAAACAATGATCAGGGATGCCAACTCTTCTAACTGCACATGAAATCCTCAAAAAAATACCAGCACGACGGCTGGTATTTTTTACGATTCATGCAGCAGATTGAATCAGTATTTTACGTTTGAGTGATACTGCTCAAGGATTGAAACGATTTTGTCCATGGTTTCTTTGCTTGGTGGGTTCACGCCCTCAAGAGGATATTCTTCACCCATCGCTTCCCACTTGTGTGCGCCAAGTTTGTGATACGGCAACAACTCAATTTTCTCAACGTTGTCCATGTTCTGAATAAACTGGCCAAGCAGATGCGCTGATTCATCATCATCGGTATAGCCGGGAACGACTACGTAACGAATCCAGGTCTTCTTACCCAACTTTTGCAGGTAACGGGCAAAATCCAAAGTGCGTTTGTTGGAAACACCAATCAGGTCCTGATGAATTTCATCCTGCATCTGTTTGATATCCAGCATCACCAGATCAGTGGCTTCCAGTACTTCATCAATAACAGGGGTGTATTTGCGAATGTAGCCGTTGGTGTCAAGACAGGTATGAATCCCTTCCGCTTGCGCTGCGCGGAAAAAATCGCGCACAAATTCTGGTTGCAGCATAGATTCGCCACCCGAACAGGTCACGCCGCCGCCTGACGCGTTCATGAAATGGCGGTAGGATTTCGCTTCTGCAATGATCTCATCCACTGACACTTCTTTACCAATATGAGTGTCCCATGTATCGCGATTGTGGCAGTACTTACAACGGAATAAGCAACCTTGGAGGAAGACAATAAATCGAATACCGGGGCCATCGACAGTGCCGCAAGATTCAAACGAATGGATACGACCAATAGTAGACATAAGTTGCTCTCATTTGCTGAGTGTGTTCGTTATTTTATTACAAAAGGTAGGGTTTAAATAGGTTTTCCTTACTCAATCTGTGGGCTACTTACAACTGGTAGAAAAACAATCGATTTTGTACAAAACTGTGTTATAAGAATGTTGCCAATTATAAGAATATTTACACAAAGCACACACGTTTTCCTTGATGTCGATAGTCACTTGCACAGTGGTAAGGAATCATTACATGGAAGTACTTAATCTTTCTCAGAAACAAAAAATCAGCGTATTTATCGTTGTTCTTTGCATCGGTTTCATCGCTTTAGGACTCTATACTGCCTCGAGTCTGAAAAGTATGAGCAGTCAGTACCAAAACAGCAGTAACATCAGTTCTGGTACCGTTGCAATCCATTCAACTCAGGCCAAATTATTAACGCTGGCCGCCGAGCGTGACGACCTCAATGCCACGCAAATTGGTGAAACAACCACCCAGTTAAAAGAGCTGATGACCGAAGTGGACAAAGACGTCCAGTTCCTCAAATCCATTGGTTTTGACAATGAAGCCAACCAGCTTGGTCAGGCGATTCAGTCTTTCGATGGTGCACTGCGTCCATGGATGGCGATCAAAGCCGAGTTGGGTTTCAATGTTGATGAAGGCAAACTGGGCGAGTTGAAATCATTGGCGACAACGATTGAAAAGAAAATTGAAGAAACCGGTATGGTGACCATCAATTCTGATTTTCAGGCGATGATCAAAACTCAGCAGAATTACTTACTTCAACCGAACGAACAAAATCTGAAACTCTTTAACCGTGCGATGGCGGGATTTGTCAGCTCCTCGAATTCCTATGCGATGTTGGAGCTGTATAAAAAAGAAATCGAACAGTTCAAAACCACCTTTGCGCGTGTGAGCGAGTTATCCCAGCAGGTTAAAGAGCAGGAAGCGGCATTAGTCGGCAGCGAAACTCAGGCTCGCGAATTGATTGAAACGATTTCTGAAAAATTGGAGTCCATGAGCACGCAATTCCGCAATGCCGCGGAGAGTTCTGGTAACAAGACATTGTGGTCTGTGCTGGTGGCTTGTGCAGCGCTGGCGGTGATTACTATCTCTATCTTTGTCATGCTGAGCCTTTCACTCTCACGCTCTTTGGCGCAAACCAAAGCGATTCTTGAACGTTTGTCTGCCGGTGATTTGTCCCAGCGTTTGGCGATTACACGCAACACCAATGATGAGTTTAACCAGCTGGCAGTGGCCATTAACCAGAGCTGCGAAAACTTAGGCGAGCTGGTCAAGGCGGTTCAGGATCGCAGCCAAGCTTTGTCTGGTGACGCAGCTGAGCTTAATTCAGGCATCGATAACCTGGCACGCAGCCAATCCGATATTCTTGGTCAGACGCAATTGTTGGCTTCTGCGACTGAAGAGGTGAGTGTGACGACTCAAGAAGTGTCGAACTCTCTGGAGTTTGTGTCTGATGTCAGTAAATCTTCCACTCAGGCTGCGGAAGACGGTTCGAAAGTCATTGCCGCCGCGATCGGTTCGCTGGAGGAGGTGGGTAAGATCCTTAACTCCGCAGCAGGTCATATTCAGCAGTTAGAACAGGCATCGTCTAAAGTTGATTCGGTGATGGAAATCATCAATGGCATCGCTGAACAAACTAACTTGCTGGCTCTCAACGCTGCGATCGAAGCAGCGCGAGCAGGTGAGCAGGGACGCGGCTTTGCCGTCGTGGCGGATGAAGTTCGCAGCTTGGCGGTGCGCACGGTGAATGCGGTGACTGAAATTTCGGGAACGATTGAAACCATGAAAAAAGAGAGCGCCGAAGTGATTCAGTTTATCGGGCAATCTGAACACAGTATGAAAGTGGGACAGGAGCGTGGACTCGAAGCAATGGAAGCGCTGACTCATATTACGGAAAAGGCTGAACAAGCAGCGCACCAGACGGAAGTGATTTTTGCGTCGATGAAAGAGTTAGCGACCACCAGTCAGTCCATGGCAGACAGTATGATTCAGATTTCGGTGGCGATGAAACAATTGGAAGACAATAATGAGCAGTTACGCTCGACCAGCCAAGTGGTGGATCAGCGTTCAACCAGCCTCAATAGCGATTGTCAGCGATTCACCATTTAGCGATGACCGATCAGAAAAACGCATAAAGCGTAAATGAGCCAGTACCGTGGATATTGCGAGAGCTTTCTTTGTACTCTGCGGTATTGGCCGTTGTTGCGATACTCGCGCCAATCAGTGACCCATACCAGGCGGCACCCAGTACCGCAGTGGCCTGCCAAGGTTCTAAAGTCACATCATAGTAGTTCGCTTCATGTTCCAACCCATTCAGCGGACGATTGCCTTCAATGGTAAGGTCGTTGAACCGATAACGTCCTTCCACACCACCAAACAGGAACCAGCCGTGGGTTGAAGCGCCAATCATGCCGGGAAGAAAAGGCTTTTCCGCGGAAATTTGTGCACTGCCAAAGTTGCCAGCCAGATCTTGCCCCCATCTGAGCATCACTCCGGTCGATGCATCGCTGCGAAAGTTGCCCACATTCACTTCTGACACATTAGCAATGTCCCATTCGAGCCCTCCTAAAGAACGGGTGCGCATCCAGCTAAAGTGGCCAAGATAGCCGACGCTGCCGGCGATTTTGTTTTCGACCTGATAGTCCCAACCGTTGGGGTCGTCTGATTTGGTAATGCCGTGTACCAGTATCTGCGCTTTCTCTGCCATTGAGTTTTCACCTGTGGTGCCAATGGTTAAGTTGAATCGCTGCGCTTGCTGCGGATGCAAACTCAGATAATTGAACTCAGCATGCAAATAACCGACGTATGGGCGTTCGTTGGGCTGCGGGGTTTCGAGAGTGATGTCTGACGGTGTCCACATCTTATGGCCGACGCTGATCTCCCATTTATCTAAGCTGTTTGCGCCCCAGGCTGAAAGACTGAGCGGTTTAGCCCACCAATATGGAGTGATGCCTTGAGAGGTGTAAGTCAGGAAAATCCCGTTGGTGTATTCTTCGTCAACACCAAAAACACCATCGTTATCTAAATGGAGTGAAAACGTTGCCTGAGAAGAGGCAATCGCAGCGCCTGAAAACAGGGCAATAGGAAACAGGCGAAAAAACTTCATAAGGTAGCTACATCATTCCGTCATTGAACGAAGATAGTAACGCAATTTACTGAATTATTGAGGAAAAGTGATATTTGAACGACAAATTTGCGGGCGGGATTGTGTTGATATGCAAGCGATTTAATTGGCCTGCAATAGGTTTGGACTGAAATGAAAATCCCCGCTCAATGAGCGGGGATTGGTTTTATCGACTCAGACTCAATCTTATAGAGATTCAGTGAAAGTACGTGCGATAACATCTTGCTGCTGTTCAGCAGTCAGAGAGTTAAAGCGAACTGCGTAACCTGATACACGGATAGTCAGTTGTGGGTACTTCTCTGGGTTCTTCACTGCATCTAGCAGAGTGTCACGGTTCAGTACGTTCACGTTCAGGTGTTGACCACCTTCGATACCAGTCTCGTGGTGGAAGTAACCATCCATCAGACCAGCAAGGTTAGCGCGTTGTGAACCTTCGTCTTTACCCAGTGCATTTGGCACGATAGAGAAGGTGTAAGAGATACCGTCTTTAGCGTGAGCAAATGGTAGTTTACCTACTGAAGTCAGAGACGCGACTGCACCTTTCTCATCACGGCCGTGCATTGGGTTTGCACCAGGACCGAATGGAGCGCCAGCACGACGACCGTCAGGAGTGTTACCTGTTTTCTTACCGTATACCACGTTTGACGTGATAGTCAGGATAGACTGAGTTGGAATCGCGTTGCGGTAAGTTTTCAGTTCACGAATCTTGTTCATGAATACTTCAACCAGTTTGCATGCGATGTCATCAACGCGTGAATCGTTGTTACCGAATTTAGGGTAGTCACCTTCGATTTCGAAATCGACTGCAACGCCATCTTCGTCACGGATTGGTTTCACTTTCGCGTACTTGATAGCAGACAGTGAGTCAGCCGCTACAGACAGACCAGCAATACCACAAGCCATAGTACGAGTGACGTCACGATCATGCAGAGCCATCAGAGACGCTTCGTAGCTGTATTTGTCATGCATGAAGTGGATAGCGTTCAATGCAGTGACGTATTGTTTTGCCAGCCAGTCCATGAAGTGGTCCATTTTTTCCCACACTTCATTGTAATCCAGAACGTCTGAAGTGATTTTTGGCATTTTAGGACCAACTTGTGCTTTAGATTTCTCATCAACACCACCGTTGATGGTGTAAAGCATAGTTTTCGCCAAGTTTGCACGAGCACCGAAGAACTGCATTTGTTTACCAACAACCATTGGTGATACACAACATGCGATTGCGTAGTCATCAGAGTTGAAGTCTGGGCGCATCAGATCGTCGTTTTCGTATTGAATAGAAGACGTGTCGATAGATACTTTTGCACAGAATTTCTTGAAGCCTTCAGGCAGTTTTTCAGACCAAAGCACAGTGATGTTTGGCTCTGGAGAAGGGCCCATGGTGTACAGGCTGTTCAGGAAGCGGAAGTTAGATTTACTAACTAGAGTACGGCCGTCAAGACCCATACCACCGATAGACTCAGTTGCCCAAATTGGGTCGCCAGAGAACAGTTCATCATACTCAGGAGTACGCAGGAAACGCACCATACGCAGTTTCATGACGAAATGGTCGATCATTTCCTGAGCTTCTGCTTCGGTGATCTTGCCAGCTTTCATGTCGCGTTCGATGTACACGTCTAGGAAAGTCGAAGTACGACCCAGAGACATTGCAGCACCGTTTTGAGATTTCACTGCAGCCAGGTAGCCGAAGTAAGTCCACTGAATTGCTTCTTGCGCGTTTTCAGCTGGGCGACCGATGTCGCAACCGTATTTCGCTGCCATTTTTTTCATTTGGCCAAGCGCACGGTGTTGTTCTGCGATTTCTTCACGCAGTTGCATGGTCATTTGCAGATCTTCGCCGTTTTCAAATTTCTCTTGAAGAGAAGTGAATTGAGCGAATTTGTCTGCCATCAGGAAGTCGATACCGTACAGTGCAACACGACGGTAGTCACCGATGATACGGCCACGGCCGTATGCGTCTGGAAGACCAGTCAGTACGCCTGATTTACGACACGCCATGATTTCTGGAGTGTAGATGTCAAACACGCCTTGGTTGTGTGTTTTACGGTATTCAGTAAAGATTTTCTTAACTTGAGGATCCAGTTCGCGACCGTAAGCTTGGCAAGAACTTTCAACCATGCGGATACCACCGTTAGGGATGATCGCACGTTTCAGAGGTTTTTCAGTTTGAAGACCTACGATTTTTTCCAGGTCTTTGTTGATGTAGCCTGCATCGTGAGCAGTGATGGTAGAGATAACAGAAGTGTCGAAATCAACAGGAGCGTGAGTAGAGTTCTCTTGTTTGATGCCTTCCATTACTTGTGCCCAAAGCTTGTTCGTTGCTTCGGTACCTTCAGAAACTAGGAAAGATTCGTCGCCTTCATACGGTGTGTAGTTCTTTTGAATAAAATCACGAACGTTTACTTCGTTTTGCCACTCACCTGCCGCAAAACCTTCCCAAGCTTTAGCAAATTGCTCTGCCATGACATACCTACCTTTTTAGTAGAAAAAACACGTACTGTTCGCCGTTGAGCCAGCTATCCTGCATGAGTACAGGAGTCAGTACACTCTTTGAATAACAATATCTATATTCAATCTATGTTCGAAAATTATACTCATCCGTTTGAATATAGATATTGTTATTTGTTCCCCTTGATTTTCAATTTAAGCTAAAAAAAACTCGCAAACCTTAAACTAAATCAATAAATCTTAAAAAATTAAAATAAAGTTTGGGTAGTGCAATGCACTACCCAATATTTTTTTGAATCTGGCTTACTTAGTGTAGCCAAGCTTTCAGACCGTATTGGCTTTCCAACATACCTACTGCAAGCATAGCAATTAAACAGATAACCAACACACCGCCAGGAATGACGATTTTATCGACAAACGAAAGTTTAGATGCGCGCTCTTTGTCACCGATCAGGCCGTTGTTATCCAGCAGCATGGTCAATGCCCACGCAAGTACCGGGTTGACGACCGCAGAACCAAAGATACAGATACCAGCGGCTTGTGAATCTTTTGTGTCTTTAACCATCTGCATACCAGCTTCTAATAAAGGAAGGAATACACCCACCAACAGAGCACAGCGCATCACCGGAGGCCAGACCGCGACGTCCATAGGGAAACCCAGAATCGCAATGGTCATCACCAGCAGGCCAAGAATGATCGCACCACCAGGGATTGGACGCTTCGCGATCGCTGCAGGGATCATGTACGTACCCCAAGAAGAGGTGATGTTACCGCCACCCAGAGCTGTACCCACCATCTGACGGATAGAACACATGGTCATGGTGTCATCCACATCCATCAGCACTTTTTCAGTTTTACGAGGGTAGTTCAGTTCTTGGAAGATACGGTGGCCCAGGAAGTCTGGTGACCACATCGCAACCGCCAGAATGGCAAATGGCAGTGACGCAATAAAATGTTCTACCGTTGGCATGCCTAGCATCCAGCCTTCAGTGGTTGATCCCCACCAGTACACCGGATTTAGGTTAGGCAGACCCATTTGCGTTTCGAAACGCAGGTCGAAACCTGCACCGAATAACAAAGCGATGATCAGTCCAGTGAATGCACACACCGGAATGGCCAGCCAGCGCAGGTTCAGCTTGGCCAGAATCGCATAAATCACGATATTCACGCCCAGAACGACAAGGCCGACATAACCCATACTGCCCGCGACAACGTCAGCAGAATGCAGGCTGGTTGCCCATTCCTGAATGGAGGTGATCTGGCTCATGGTCCCGGTAAAACCGAGGAAAATCAGTAAGCCCCCGGCGGTCCCTTCCGAAGTGAGGTTGACCAGCTTGGAGCCGCCTTTGAAATAGCTCAGCAGCAAGCCGAACACACCAAGCAAAATTGCCAATGCAAGAGGGTGAGCACCGGCCAGTGCAATTGAGCCGATAAGAGGAATCATTGGACCATGGTTGCCTGCCAAGTTCGCACGCGGGTTTAAAAAGCCCGACGCGATGACACAGAAGAACAGAGCAGGGAATAGCATTTCTACACGCGCGACTTCAATCGCAAACTCTTTACCCAGAGTAATGTGGTCCCACGCCTGCGTCAGACCGTCGGCCCAAGACATCATAACAGCGGAGTACATCGCGATAATGCCGATGGTCCCTGCCAGTGCCGGAACTAAGTCTTCAAGTTCAAAGCGGAAGTCACGACCTGGCAGGTTCAAACCGAAGCGACGTGGCTTCATGATCTGCAGTTCGTGGTCTAGGTAATCGGAGCGGCTTGCAAACTCAGATGATGGACGGTGGAGCTCACTGTAGCTCTTTGTCTCGATGTCTGAGCGCTCTTTATTGACTACGTCTGACATAGATTCCTCATATTTATAAAAGTAAGTAATTCTTTGTTGAATTCTATAAAACTTGCCGAAGCGAAAAGGTTGAAACTGCATAACTGTTCATTTTAGCAACAACAATGCATAACCAACTGATTGAATACAGAGTTTTTATTTACTCTTTTATTTGTTGGCGAGTTTAACGTGCTAACTCTTTAGGGTGATTGATCTTGATCACTTTAAGAATAGATATGAAAGAAAACTACATTACGTAAATAAAATCAGCCAGATAGCGGCAAATGTGAATGAAATTTTTTTTCATAATGTAAGGTTTCCTACCGGGAAAATGTACAGTTTGAGAGATGTGTCACTAGGTGACAAATGTTGCCCAGAAATCTTGCGGCAGGTCTTGTTTTTATAAAAATGTTAATAAAGTTCGATGGGTTTTTGTTCTGATGTAATGTGATTCTATGCGTTGTTTGGAGAAGAATTGGCTAAATTATGAATTTATACTCAGATAAAACAACTAAATATCCCGCTTTTATAGGTTAATAATTTGTTGCATGTTCCTGGGGAGAGTGCTAGTTTGTATCGGAAATTGGGCTGGAATGCTCGGCAGTGATAAAAAATACAGGGAGTTAGAGCGCATGACTGATGTACCAGCGCTGGATATAAAAAACCTGCACAAAACATTTGGCCAGAACGAAGTACTGAAGGGCATTTCACTTCAGGCTCACAAAGGTGACGTGATTTCTATCATCGGCTCATCCGGTTCAGGCAAAAGTACCTTTCTTAGATGCATTAACTTACTTGAAACCCCAACCGCAGGTGAAATCTGGGTGAAAGGTGAAATGATCCAGATGAAGAAGAACCGTCAGGGTGAATCTTCTCCTGCCAACGAAAAACAGGTTCAGCGCATCCGTTCGCGCCTGGCCATGGTTTTTCAGGGATTCAACTTATGGTCACACATGACGGTGCTTGAGAACGTTATCGAAGCGCCAGTTCATGTTCTGGGTGTTCCTAAAGCTCAAGCCATTGAGAATGCAGAGATGCTGCTCAAGAAAGTGGGCCTTTATGAGCGTCGTGACTACTACCCAGGACACTTATCGGGTGGTCAGCAACAGCGTGCGGCTATCGCCCGTGCATTAGCCGTTGATCCTGAAGTGATGCTGTTCGATGAGCCGACTTCTGCGCTCGACCCGGAACTGGTTGGTGAAGTTCTTGGGGTTATGAGAGATTTGGCAGAAGAAGGGCGAACCATGTTGGTGGTGACACACGAAATGGCCTTTGCCCGCGATGTGTCTAACCATGTGATGTTCCTACATCAGGGCCTGGTGGAAGAGCAAGGCGATCCGACGAAACTATTCAGCAATCCGGACTCGGAGCGACTCAAACAGTTTATTTCATCGATTTACTGATAATGCCCAAGATTGTGCAGTCGGACACCCTTTGATTGGTGCCGTGATGCAGACTCTTCGCTGACAGAATTAACAAACACAACAATACAATCACAGGAGTATGGAAATGAAAAAGTGGTTATTAGTGACGGCTTTAGCTGCAACTGCAGTAACTGGTGTAGCCCAGGCGAAAGAATGGAAAACCGTTCGCTTTGGTATTGAAGGCGCATACCCTCCATTTAGCTGGACGGAAGCTGATGGCTCTCTAAAAGGCTTCGACGTTGATATGGCGAACGCATTGTGTAAAGAGATGCAGGTTGAATGTAAGATCGTTCCTCAAGATTGGGACGGCATCATTCCTTCTCTGCTAGCTCGTAAATACGATGCGATCATCGCGGCGATGTCTATCACTGAAGAGCGTAAGAAGAAAGTCGATTTCACTCACAAGTACGCTCTGATCCCGAACAAATTTATCGCAAAGAAAGGGGCTAATCTGGACTTCACCAAAGAAGGCCTGAAAGGCGTGAAAATTGGTGTGCAACGCGCAACGACTCACGACAAATACCTGACTGATAACTATGGTGATGCCGTTGAGATTGTTCGTTACGGTTCATTTGATGAAGCGTACCTGGATCTGGCGAACGGCCGTATCGCAGCGGTTCTTGGCGATGCGTCAGCGTTGGAAGATGGCGTTCTGAACAAACCAGGTGGTGAAGGTTACGAATTCGTAGGTCCTTCTCTGACTGATCCTAAGTGGTTCGGTGATGGTTTTGGTATCGCAACACGTAAGCAAGACAAAGATCTGACTGAGAAACTGAACGCAGCGATCGATGCTCTGCGCGCGAAAGGCGAGTACCAGAAAATCGAAGCGAAATACTTCAAGTATGACGTTTACGGCCAATAATAAGCCTGACGCAACCCAACGATTCACGTTGGTATAAAAAACAAAAAGGCATTCCTGGTTGCTGGTTCCTAGTTCGTAGCAGTACCCAGCAACCAGGCTCTAAGGGACTAGGAAAATTTTTATGCTGGATTTACATGGATACGAAGCCTCCATTTTCAAAGGAGCCGTGCTGACCATCGAAGTGGCCGTGCTGTCACTGTTACTAGCGATGTTGTTGGGCATGTTGGGCGCACTAGCCAAACTGGCGCCTTACCGTTGGGCAAGAGCCATTGCCACACTTTACACCACGATTATTCGCGGCATTCCGGACTTGGTTCTGATGATGCTGATTTTCTTTGGTGGCCAAATTCTTCTTAATAACAGTCTGTACGCCATCAATGAATGGCTCAACAACTGGTTTGCTTCAAGCGATCCAAACCATGAGTGGGTCTCATATCTGCCGGACTATATTGATGTCAGCCCGTTCATCGCCGGCGTACTCACCATCGGATTTATCTTTGGTGCTTATATGGCAGAAACCTTTCGTGGTGCGATCATGGCTGTCGATAAAGGTGAGCTGGAAGCCGCTAAAGCCTATGGCATGAGCGCTGCGCTTTCATTCCGTCGTATTCTTTTGCCACAAATGATCCGTCATGCGTTACCGGGTTTTGGTAACAACTGGTTGGTGCTGCTTAAAACCACTGCGTTGGTGTCGATCATCGGCCTGGAAGACATGGTGCGTATGAGCTCGCTGGCTGCGGGCTCAACGAAAATGCCGTTTACCTTCTATATGGCGGTCTCGATCATCTTCCTGCTGTTTACCAGTGTTTCAACCGGTCTTTTAAAGATCGTTGAACGTAAATTCAGTATTCACACGAGGTAGAGCGCTATGGATTTTTCTTTAATTATCGGAAGCTTGCCAATCTACTTCAGTGGTTTGTGGACCACGGTATGGCTGGTTGGCCTGTCTTTGGTGATTGGTCTGAGCATTGCCATTCCGTTGGCCATTGCCCGTAACAGCCGCAACTACGTAATCAGTACGCCTGCGTGGGGCTACATTTACTTTTTCCGTGGAACACCCCTGCTGGTTCAGTTGTATCTGATCTACTACGGTATGGATCAGTTCTTTCCGGTTAAAGGCACATTATGGGAGAACGCCTGGTTCTGTGCGCTGGTCGCTTTCGTATTGAACACGTCGGCCTATACTGCGGAAATTATTCGCGGTGCCATCAATGGTTTGCCAAAAGGTGAAGTTGAAGCTGCGAAAGCATACGGCATGGGGACTTGGAAAACCTATCGTCGAGTGGTATTGCCAAGTGCACTGCGCCGTGCGCTGCCAGCCTACAGTAACGAAGTGATCTTCATGCTCCATGGCAGTGCAGTTGCGGGTATTGTTACCATCATGGATCTGACGGGCGCTGCGCGATTGGTCAACTCTCGATACTATGCGCCGTTTGAGTCGTTTCTGACCGCTGGACTATTCTACATGTCGCTGACGTTTATAATTATTTTCTGCTTTAAGAAAGCGGAAAAGCGTTTCCTCGCGTATCTTCGTCCGCTGAGCTGAATGATAGGACGGTACAAAATAGCTAAAAAAGCCCCGTACAACGGGGCTTTTTTGTCGGCAAATCAGTTGGGTAAAGGATTACGCCGAGAATACTGACCAGATCGGCGCATGATCAGACGGCTTATCGATGCCGCGCAGCTCGTAATCGATCCCCGCTTCCACACATTTTGCTGCCAGCGATGGTGTCGCCAGAATCACGTCGATACGCAGCCCCCGGTTGTCGTCGAAGCCTTTCGAGCGGTAATCAAACCACGAAAATTGATCGTCAACGGTTGGGTGCAACTTGCGGAACGTATCTTCAAAACCCCAATCCAGCAGCGTTTTCAGCCATTCACGCTCTTCTGGTTGGAAAGAACACTTACCCGTTTTCAGCCAGCGTTGGCGATTAGGTTCACCGATACCGATGTCGAGATCAATCGGACTGATATTGATATCACCCATGACGATCAACTGCTCATCCTGACTGTGATATTCGTTGAGGTAACCCATCAGATCTTTATAGAACTGGCGCTTGTAGGGGAATTTTGTCTCATGGCTCACGTTGTCGCCCTGAGGGAAGTAGCCGTTCATGACGGTGACTTTCTCACCTTGTTCATTAAGGAAGGTCGCCATGATCATGCGCTTTTGATGGTCATCATTGTCGGAAGGAAAACCTTTGCGAACTTCTAATGGTTCGTGCTTGCACAGCATCGCCACGCCGTAGTGTGCTTTCTGGCCGTGAAAGTAAACTTTATAACCCATCGCCTCTACGTCTTCGAGCGGAAAGGCCTCATCGTGAACTTTGATTTCCTGCAAGCCAATTACATCAGGCTGATGCTTATCAATGACGGCTTGGAGTTGGTGAAGTCGAGCGCGCAAGCCATTGATATTAAAACTAATAATTTTCATGGTTTGTCCTTTATTATGATCTTAGCGATTGATGTTACCAGCTTCGAATGCGAGTACAAGACGAAAAAACTCTGCAATACTGTCTTAGTCAGAAAGTTGTAAAATCGATGTAAACTTTCGGTTGATAAATCGATAGATTGTGGTCTAATTTCAGGCTTCCTTGTTCATTTAAAGGGCAAATGGCGCAAGCATAAGGATGTTGTATGCGAACACTATCAGTTCAGTGGAAAATTACGCTAATGGCAGGTATCTGTCTGCTCGTAACGTCACTTTCTCTTATTGGCTTCTCGGTTTATAACGCAGTCAATAATCAAAAAATTATCAAACAGCAGAGCGCAGATTCGGTAATCAGCAAGTCTCAGCAACTGCTGCAAACTCGTGCTCAATTAAACGCAACCGAAATCGCCGAGTTTCTCAATGAAGCCACCTACCGTGCCGAAATGCTGGCCTCCAATGCGCTGTTTCTGAAAACTAACGCCGAAGAGAACTTTGGCGCGAGCGAAGAGCTTCGTACTTCTTTAGATGAGATGGTCCGAAAGTCTGTACTTAATTTTCCGACCATCGATGGCGCTTACTTGGTTTTTAAGCCAAACATGCTGGATAACGAGGATGGCAACTACATCAATGCCGATTATGTTGGCTCGAATGACTCCGGACGTTTTGCACCGTACTGGATGACGACGCCCAATGGCGAGAATGTCATTGCCAATGTGTTGAGCGAAAAGGCGTTAGCCGCATCAGAAGATGGAGAACGTTTCTCTTGTCCGCTTACCAGCGGGGATACCTGTGTATCGACTCCTCGCTTAATCGAACAGGAAAATGGCGGCGTTTTGGCGGCATCCATCTCTGTTCCGATTAAAATTGATGATGCGCCAGTCGGCTTCTACGGCATCGATTTAAAACTGAATCCGCTACTGAAAATCGCTCAGGATTCTGACCGCAGCTTGTTTGGCGGAAGCGGTAAAGTTTTTATCATCAGTCTGGATGGTACGCTAATCGCCAGCGATGACACGTCATTGCCTATTGGTCAGAAATTCTCGGGCTCGACACTCAGTGGTGAGCAAGTGACTGACTTATTGTTCGGCGATGCAGTAAAAACTCAATGGACACAAGATGGCCGCTGGCTAACGGTGTTTGCACCAATTCATGTCGCTAACCAAACCTGGGGCGTCATTTTTGAAATGCCGCGCAGCAGTGTGCTTGCCGATGCGAATGAGTTGGATCAAGTGATCTCAAGCCAAGTGGCCAGTGGCGTCAAAACAGAGTTGGCGGCAGGTGCCGTGTTCGTTGTGTTGGGGTTATTGATTATTGCGCTGACAGCTTCCCGAATCGTTAAACCGATCCGGGCTGTGGTTGTGCGCCTGAAAGACATTGCGTCCGGAGAAGGGGACTTAACACAACGTCTTACGGTCTCATCTCAAGATGAGGTCGGCCAGTTGGCGCTGGGGTTCAACCAGTTCTTAGATAAATTGCAGGCGATCATTCGCCAGGTCGTTGATGCCACTCACTCGGTCGCTGCAACCTCAGAGCAATCTAAAGTCGCCGCTGCGCAAACGCGCTTGAGCAGCGAGTCGCAGTTCAAAGAAGTCGATTTGGTTGCGACAGCGTCTGAGGAAATGACGCAAACGGCGAGCTTGGTGGTTCACAACGCAGAAAACGCGGTGAAAGCAGCAGAGCAGGCTAATCATTCAGCTCAGCTCGGCCAGAACGTCATTGAAGCATCAGAAGCAGAAATGCGTAAACTGGTACAGAAAATGAGTGAAGCCGTTCCTGTGGTAGAAGAACTGGCGCAGAACAATGCCAATATCACGGAAATACTGGAAGTCATCGAAGGGATCTCGGAGCAGACTAACTTACTGGCTCTTAACGCAGCGATAGAAGCTGCCCGCGCCGGTGAGCAAGGTCGCGGTTTTGCGGTGGTGGCGGATGAGGTCAGAAATCTTGCCAGTCGCACGCAGGATTCGGTGGGTGAAATTCGTTTGGTGATAGAGAAAGTGCAAAAAGGAACTCGTGATGTGGTGGCGGCCATTCAGGATGGCAACCAATTGGCTAATGGCACCGCACACCAAGTTCAGAATGCGGTCACAGAATTGAGTCAGGTATTTGAAGCGATCGCTTCCATCAACGATATGAACTCGCAAATTGTGAAAGCCGCTGAAGAGCAGCAGACGGTTTCTGCGGAGGTTAACCAGAGCGTGGCTAACATCCGCGATCTTAGCGCACAAATTCTCGAGCAAGCAGGCGAGTCGGAGACGGTCGGAGCTCAAATCAGTGAATTGAGCCAAAGGCAGCAACAACTGGTTTCTCAGTTTAAGGTATGAAGATAGAAAAGAGCGCTCAGGCGCTCTTTTCTTTTAGCTTGTTCAAAAGGTCACCTTTGACGATTTCCAGCGCGGCTAATGCGACATGAGGATCCACCTCATTGCTTTCGAGCAGATAAATCAGATCGACCGCGAGTTTGATCTCGTCTGGTGCATCGTTTAAAGGAACAGATGACTGACTCATTTATTGGTGTTTCTCTCTGTAGGTTATTTGTTTCTCGATTTTCGCTTTGGCTTCCTGACAGCGCTTGAGACGCTGCTCGACGGCAAGTAACGCTTGTTGAGCTGCTTGCTTCTGAAATACCGAGGCCTGCTCTAACGCATATTGTTTGTCGCGCACCATTTCCATGAGGCGCCGTTCCCAATCCTGATGCTGCGCTAAGTCCTGATACAGGTCGCTGATCGGTTTACGATAGTAGCTGCTGTGCTTGGGTTCACTTTTGCGTATGGATTGTGTCGAGAGTTCACGCTGAATCGCCGCAACCTGTGCCAGTAGTCGCTCTGTTAAGTACTCGGCCCGTTGCGAAGTGAGCTTGCCAGCTTGCTGTTCTCGGAGAATCGCACTCAGGGTGCTTTCGGCCTCTTGAACGCAAGGAGTCAGCAGTTTGCCATGGCAATGAAACAGCACGGCATCAAAAAGTGGATGATGATGTTCGCCGCGGACGCGGTCTATCTGCGCTGCACTGCGTTTCAAATCATCCAACAGAGTCGTCAATCTTGCAAAATCACTCATAATCTCACCGCTGGGTAGGCTTAGCTTGTCTTAAACATCAATACTCAATCGTCCTTTTGAACGGTGGTAGCGAATCAAGCAGCGCTTTACCGTAACGTTTTGAGACTACACGTCGATCAAGGATCACGACTCTACCACAATCTCGTTCCTTTCTCAGTAGACGGCCCGCAGACTGAATCAGTTTCTTGCTCGCTTCAGGTACCGTAATTTGCAAAAAAGGATTGCCACCACGATGCTGGATATATTCTGCATGCGCTTGCTCCACCGGGGAAGTGGGGACCGCAAACGGTATTTTGGTGATGATGAGGTTTTCCAGCAGCTCACCCGGTAGGTCCAAACCCTCAGAAAAGCTGCCAGTACCGAATAACACACTCGTTTTCCCACACTGAACAAGCGTTTTATGTTTATTTAGAATTTCTTTTCTGGATTTTTCACCTTGAACCTGCAGTGCCCAACCTTTTTTTATAAAAAGTTTAGCCACTTTTTCAGCGACTTCCTTCATTTGCCAGTAGGAAGCAAACAAAACCAGATTCGCCTTACCGTCCTGAATGTATTCTTCGACCTTATTCGCAAGATGATCTGTGTATTCTGGTGCTTGAGGCTCGTATTGCATTTTAGGGATCAGCAACTCTGCTTGATTTTGATAATCAAATGGTGACGCGAGCGCAAGGAATTGGACACCGTCTTCCGCTTTTTCGCTGATGCCTGCCTGACGACAGAAAAAATTAAATGAGTTAAGGGCTCGCATGGTTGCTGAGACCAATATTGCGCCGACACAGCGACTCCAAATTTGTTGGTCAAGTTGCCAACCAATCTCCAATGGAGAGACGTTAACTACGTAGTCGCCTTCGCGTTCTGGGCTGATTTCCAGCCAACGAGCAAGTGGCGCGCCTTTTTCCCGCTTAGGTTCAGCCATCAGGTGCCACACCTGAGCCAGATTTTCCAGTCGCTGAATGAAGAAGCCCAGTTCGGCAAGTGCTGGCTCAGCGAGACGAGGCGCTAACTCACCATCTTTAACCCTCTCAGCAATCAGATCAGCAATCTTTGCAACGGCCTGATTAGCCTTTTGGCTTTGACGTTTGAGATCTTTGGCTTCTTCCTCTAGCCAGCTTGGTAAATCGCCATGCTCAAAACGATAGCGCTTGTCTTCAAAAGCACTGGCTTCAAAGTGCTTTGGCATTTGATTTAAAGCCGGAATCAATGCCTGGAGTGCGTCTTGTGCTTCATTTCTAAAGCGCGATACACGTTTTTCATCCGCAAGGTTTGCCAGTTTTGAGAGCGACTGATTGAGTTTTTCCAACCAGGCAGCGGCGCCTTTCATTGTCGCGGCGGCTGAAGCATGCTCCCGTGCTACATGCGGTAAATGGTGAGCTTCATCAAACACATAAATAGTATTTTCTGGCTCCGGCAAGATAATGCCTCCGCCGAGATCTGCATCAGCCATAACCAGACTGTGATTGGCAATGATCACGTCGGCTTTATCCAGCTCTGAACGGGCTTTTTGGAAAGGACATTGACGATGTGCGGCAAAACTTCCGTTGCAGCTGTGCTTATCGCTCACAATGCTATTCCAAACGGTATCGGATATCGGCTCTGGCCAAGAATCACGATCGCCGTCCCAGTTGCCTTGCGACAACTCGGTATAGAGCAGCTGGAGCTGTTCGATGTCTTTTTCTGCTGGCTTAGATTCAAACATTGCCATCTGACCACCATCGGTGCCAGAGGCTGCCGCCAGTTTCTCGGTACAGCAATAGCGCTGACGCCCTTTAGCCAGAATAAAAGTAAATTTTTGATCGGTGATACGGCGGTAAAGAGGCAGGTCTTTGTGCACCAACTGTTCCTGTAGTGCCACGGTAGCCGTAGAGATGACGATTTTCCTGTTATTAGTCACGGCGACCGGAATCGTGGCCATCAAATAGGAAAGGGATTTACCGATGCCCGTGCCAGCTTCAGCAACAAGCATGCGTGTAGACTTGTGATAACTGCCACAAAGTGTCTTTGCAATTTCCGCAACAAGGTAATTCTGAGCTCGGCGAGGCACAAAATTGTCGAGCTGATTTTGGAGGTTTTGGTAGCTGTTGCGTATCGATTGTTGAATTTTGGTAGTAAGCATAATGTGACCTGCGTATCGGGTCCCGGATGTTAGCACAGTTTGCTAAGCGATACGTAGTTCACGAAATCGTATGCTTTTAGAACAAATCTAGATCTCGTTCACAAAAAAAAACTGAACCTTCATACACTTAAATTAATTTTGATTTATGAAAAATATAAAGCTCCACAAAGGTGATTTTTACTATATTTTATTCTGACATAGCTTTATTTTTTATGTATATAAGAAATAAAAATCTATTATGTTAAAAATTTTAACATTTACCTATTCTTAGTTTTTTGATTAGAACTTCGCCGAAGCATTATGAAATTTATATGTAAAATATTGATTTTGTTTAATTTGTTCTTATTTTAGGAATATTTTTTTTCACATTTGACACGCAGCATAATCTTTTGCAATCTAAACCTCGAATTTAGTGGGCGATGGCAACCAACCGCAGAGTTGGGAAACCATCATCTAAAAAACAAAAGGGAATCGAAACGGACTTCCCAATTAAGAAAAGGCAGTGGATTAATATGAAAAAGACTCTTTTAGCATTGGCAGTTGCAACGATTTCTACTTCTGCGCTTGCAGCCGGCAACATCTACGATGACGGTACTACAGCGTTCAACGTGAAAGGTGAAATCGATACTTACGTAAGTGCAGCTGACACTAAAACAACAACTAGTGGTGTAGCAACTAAAAACAGTACTGATGCTGACATCGACCTATGGGCAAAAATCCAGATCGATGCAACACATAAGCTGAACGATAGCGTAACTGCATTCGGTTCTTTCGAAATCGAAAACGGCAACGGTTTCGACGGTTGGAAAAGCCAATTGACGTCGTCAGACGATAACGCTATGAAGACTGATGACCTTTACTTCGGTTTCAACTTCGGTGAAAACTTTGGTATCGCTGCAGGTGAAATTGGTGACTTCGGTGACTCTCTAGACGCAATCACAATCGACAACACTAACGAAGGCCTAGGTTACATGGATGACTTCGTTAACTCTATTGAGTCTGCTGGCCATGCTGTGTCAATGAAGTACACAACTGGTGGTCTTAAATTAATTGCTGATTCTTACCTATCTTCTGATGAAGATAAAGATGTAGCATACGGTGTGTCTGCTCAGTACGCATTTAACGAAATGTTCACTGTAGGCGCGTCTTACCAAGATCAAGGCAATCGTGGCCTTGGCGACGATCATAAAATCATGGGTGTGGCAGCACGTATGCACGTCGCTGGCTTCGGTGCAGCAGTGAACTACGTTTCAGAAGACATTGATGGCGCTTCAGATCTAGAAACAGTTTCTGCTGCTCTAGACTACCAAATCGAAAAAGCACGTCTTTACACTTCATTTGGTTTCACTGACGGTGACAACGACAAAGAAATCACTTACTACACTGTAGGTGCAGACTACGCAGTTTCTGGTAACATCCTAGCGTTCGTTGAATACACTGATGCTGAAGACAAAACAGACAACGACAACAAAGTTGAAGGTGACGGTGTTGTAGCAGGTATCTACTACACATTCTAATAACTTGGTATCAAGTTAAATGTAATCCAAAGGTCGCATTTATGCGGCCTTTTTGATTACATAGGGAAGCTGTAAGCGTTATACCCAACTGAGCTTCAATTGTATGATGATATCAAAGCATTGAGATTATTTGGGTATAAAACTTAATGATAAAAAAGGGTTAAATCATGAAACGTACAATTTGGACTTCGATTTTAATGGCGCTATCTGCGCTGAGTTTGAGTTCCGCTTATGCGAATGTCGATGCGGTGACCACGAAACTGGATGTAGACCAAGGAGTCGAGGTTCTATTTATTAATAGCCAAGATGCAAAGCAGATGAATAAACCATTTACGCTTGCGGCGGGGGCGAATCAAATTGTATTGCGTATGAATACAATGTTAGGCCGAGGAGAAAAGCGTGGTAACTTCACTTCAGCGCCTTACATTCTTACCTTGGATGTTAATGGTGGCGAACTGGACATTGATGGTCCACAACTGAATAATGTATTACAAGCTAAAAAAGTTTTTGAGGACGATAAGATTGATTGGAATGTTATTCTCAATGGCATCAATATCGACTACGAGCAAGTTAAAATGGTGGGGAAAAAGGGTACTTTCCCTTATTCAAACCTTGACGAGCAACTTGCTATTTATAACGCAGCCAACGGTATTACTTTTGCGGGCAGTGCCATCGTCGATACGAGTCGTGTAAACGGTACGCAGCAGGCAACGAAGTCTGCTGGCCAGGATAGCCTAGAAATGCAAAGAGCAAAAATGCTGTATTTGAAATTGTCTCCAAACGAGCGTAAAGACTTTCGTAAGTGGTTGGTTGACCTGCAGTAATCGCACTGGTGGCGTTTTTTCCCCAAAATATTTATATTTACTACTTTACTCTTGTTCCCATGGCCCTCTGTGGGAACAGATATTTGGTATCGCTGGTGCTATAAATATGCGTTCCCATGCTAGAGCATGGGAACGAAGTGATTGCCTACTGAAATTGCCCACAACACTTTTTGGATTTTTTGCCGCTGCCGCATGGGCAAGGATCATTTCTTCCTACTTTGCGGGAAACACTTTGTTGCGGAAATTCGCCATCAATGTAGTACCACAAACCATTTTCACGTAAAAAACGTGAACGCTCTTCCAAGCAAAATTCTTGATGTTGGTCCAATAGATACGCTTTGAAATGCACATAGCCTTCATCGTCATGGGCACCAGATGCAGTACTGACCACTTCAAGTCTTTGCCATTCGCTTTGCACCGATTCTGCAATCGCTTCGCGTTCAGATTCGGCGTTGCATGATGGGTGGTAAGTATTGATGACAAAATCCACCAATCCGAGCACATGAGCACAATAGCGTGAACGCATCAGCTGTTCCGGAGTGTGGGCTTGTTTATGATCCTGATGAATAGGTTGGCAGCAGTCGGTATAGGTCTTACCGCTACCACAATAACACGCAGTCATGGGTTGCTCTCTGAAACTTGATTGAAACGCGCACAGTCTATGAGCTTAGCCGCAGAGTGTCGAGCACGAGAACGGAATTACTTAACTATTGAGATTCAGTAAATCTGCGGTCCAGCTAACAGCTTCATCGTAGCAACTACTGAGGACTTCATCACTGATAGCCAGTTTTGTTGCAAAGACAGAGACTTTATCCCATTCCGCCTGCTCATACGCTTTTGTCAGGGCAAGGATATCGCCGAGAGTGCCACTTTCTGCTACCAGAGCTTGCTTTACACTCTCTTCGACGGGCATCTCATTGATGATGGATTCCAGAGACTGATCAAGCAAGCTGTCGAGTAATGAAAACATGCCCGTCAGAAACGCGTTCCCCATATCTCGATTTTCACTCAGGCGCGAGTACACCAGTTCACAGTAGCGCGCGCGTTGAATGGATAAGCCATAGAGATAATCCGGCTTGTCGCTGTGTGTAGAGGCGATCGCGACCAGCGAAACAAACTTACGCAGACGCTCTTCGCCCAGATACACCAAAGCTTGTTTAAAGGACTGAATTTTAGAGCTGACAACGGCAGATGAGTTCACAAATGTCAGGAGTTTGTATGACAAGGTGACGTCTTTCGCGATCAAGGCTTCCAGCTCTTTGTAATCTATTTCGTCTTTGGCAATCTCTTTACACAGTTGAACTACGGTTAAGAACGCAGGCTCCAATGCTTTGCGTTGAATCAGTTCTGGCTTACTAAAGAAATAGCCTTGGAAATAGCGAAAGCCGGCGGCTTTTGCCTGTTCAAACTCTTCATAGGTCTCAACTTTCTCAGCAAGAAAGATGATTTTTGAGCCTTTCAATTTGTTAATGAATAGGCGGGCTTTTTCAATCGGTACGATGCGAATATCAAACTTGATGATAGAAACATAAGGCAGAAATGCTTTCCACTCAGGGCTCGGTACGAAGTCATCCAGCGCAATTTTGTACCCCATGTGTGACATCTTGCGTACAGCTTCTAGCAACTCTCCTGTAGGCTCACAATCTTCCAGAACCTCGACAACCAAACTATTGGTTGGAAATAGCGTCGGAATCATATTTATCAGGCTCTGATACGGGAAATTCACAAACCCCAGATGATTACCAAGCGTGTTGTAATGAGTAGAAAGAAAGTGATCGGACAACAAGCGACTGGTCGCAAGATCCGGGTCGATTTCAGGAAAGGTATTTTTGGGCCCATCTCTGAACAGGAGTTCATAACCGACGGTTTTTCGGTCACTGTCCAGAATGGGTTGTCGTGCAATGTAAGAGTACGTCAAGGCTGAATCTTATCGTTGTTGTATTGTGATTAATATCAATACCAGAGTTCATTGCTTGGCATCATCTCAAAAGATCAGGCCGTTGTTTGCGATTCAAATCATAATTGCGATTCAAAACGACGATTTTCTAATGAATAACCGTTGTTAGAATAGACCAATACTGAGCCTTGGGTATACCAGTCACCCAGAACAATGCGTGTTTTTTGAGAACCATCATTAACCTGATGAATGGCAGGACGATGAGTATGACCGTGAATCATCAGATCTACGCCATATTTATCCATAACATGCGCCACTTCGTCTGGCGTGACATCCATGATTTCCATCGCCTTTTGGCTTTTGTCAGAGCGAATATCGGTTTGAATTTTGGCAACAATTCGTTTTTTAATGAAGTAGGGCAGACGGTTAAAAATCCACTGTAACCAAGGTTGATGGACTTTTTCGCGGAATGCCAGATATCGTACGTCTTCCGTGCAAAGCGTATCGCCGTGCAGAATCACAGCTGAAGTCCCGTATAAATCAACCACGGCTTCTTCATCCAGCAAGGTGACGCCAGTTTCTTTGGCAAAACGGCGGCCAATCAGAAAATCGCGGTTGCCGTGAATAAAGTAGCAAGGCACACCGTTAGACGTCAGGTGTTTAAATTCTTGCTTTATCTGTTCAGCAAATGACGTGGGATCGTCGTCGCCAATCCAGAAATCAAACAGATCACCCAACACATACAGAGCGTCCGCTTTGGTGGCTTCGCTGCGCATAAACTGAGTAAAACAGTGAGTGATGTCGGGGCGATTGGGAGTCAGGTGGAGATCTGAAATAAATAATGTATGCATAAGTTCAGGAACAAGGAGCGCGCCTAGCGCACTCCTTTGATCGATTATTCTTCGATAGTCGTGCCAGTGATCACCACTTCATCCAGCGGTACATCCTGGTGCATGCCGTAAGATCCAGTGCTTACGCCCTTAATCTTGTTCACGATGTCCATGCCTTCGACAACCTCACCGAATACACAGTAGCCCCAACCATCACGGCTTTCTGAACGGAAGTCTAGGAACGTGTTGTTGTTTACGTTGATGAAGAATTGTGAACTTGCTGAATGCGGTTCCATGGTACGAGCCATCGCGATGGTGCCCACTTTGTTGCTCAGGCCATTGTTTGCTTCGTTACGGATCGGTGAACGGGTTGCTTTTTCACGCAGACCAGACGTCATGCCGCCGCCTTGGATCATGAAGCCATCGATAACACGGTGAAACAGAGTGTTGTCGTAAAAACCGTCACGGCAGTACTGCAGAAAGTTTGCGCTGGTTTCTGGCGCTTTTTCTTCGTTCAGCTGAATTTTAATGTCACCAAAATTTGTGTGAAGGGTGATCATGTGCATTACCTTTGCTTTGTTTTGTATGAATACCGAATTTTAGCCTAACTTTTTGTTCATTCAAAACATCAAATGGATGACCTAGCGATAACAGAGTTGTTATACTGTGCCACTATTTTGGTTTTAACGGTAATTAGATAGAGATCATGTTGAAGATTTATAACTCGCTCACAAGACAGAAAGAGGAATTCAAACCCATTACTGCTGGTAAAGTTGGCATGTATGTCTGTGGAGTCACAATATACGATCTCTGTCATATCGGTCACGGCCGCACTTTTGTGTCGTTTGATGTCGTGGCCCGTTACCTGCGCTACCTTGGCTACGATTTGACCTTCGTACGCAACATTACTGATATCGATGACAAAATCATTAAACGTGCGGCGGAGAATCAGGAATCTTGCGAATCTTTGACTGAACGTCTGATTCAAGAGATGTACGCTGATTTTGATGCGCTGAACATCAAACGTCCGGACGTTGAGCCACGCGCAACAGCCTACATTCAGGAAATCATTGATTTGGTTCAGCGCCTGATTGATCGTGGTTTTGCTTATGTTGCAGACAACGGCGACGTGATGTTTGAAGTGAACAAGTTCGACGATTACGGCAAGCTGTCGAAGCAGGACTTGGATCAACTGCAAGCGGGTGCTCGCGTTGATATCGACATGGCGAAACGTAGTCCTCTAGATTTCGTGCTGTGGAAAATGTCCAAGCCCGGTGAGCCGACTTGGGAATCACCTTGGGGACCGGGTCGTCCTGGCTGGCACATTGAATGTTCTGCAATGAATTCTTCGATTCTGGGTAACCATTTTGATATTCATGGTGGCGGTTCAGATCTGCAGTTCCCACACCATGAAAATGAAATCGCTCAGTCTTGCTGCGCGCACGATACGCAGTACGTGAACACGTGGATGCACAGCGGTATGGTGATGGTCGACAAAGAGAAGATGTCGAAGTCTCTGGGTAACTTCTTCACTATTCGCGATGTGTTGAATCACTACGATGCGGAAACCGTGCGTTACTTCCTGATGTCTGGCCATTACCGCAGCCAGTTAAACTACAGTGAAGAGAACCTTAATCAGGCTCGTGCTTCTCTGGAGCGTCTCTACACGGCATTGCGCGGTCTGGATATGACCGTTCCTGCGGCGGGTGGTGAAGAGTATCTCACTCGTTTCACGACGGCGATGAATGACGACTTCAATACGCCAGAAGCTTATTCTGTTCTGTTTGATATGGCGCGTGAAGTGAACCGTCTGAAAACGGAAGACGCCGATAAAGCAAGCTCTCTTGGCGCGTTGATGCGTGAACTGGCAGATGTGATTGGTATCTTGTATCAAGATCCTGAAGCGTTCCTGAAAGGCGACGCCGGCAATGATGATGAAGTCGCAGAAATTGAAGCGCTGATCAAACTGCGTAACGATTCTCGCGCTTCCAAAGATTGGGCAAATGCTGATATGGCTCGCGACAAGCTCAACGAGATGGGTATCGTGCTGGAAGACGGCCCAAGCGGTACGACATGGCGTCGCAAATAACGATTGTGTAAAGTGGGCGGCGTCGCCCACTTTCTTTTTGTACGCCATTTTAGCAAGCACCTGCGTTATCGCTGTCGATAGCGATATCAGAAATTAGGATCATTCATGTCTATTATTCTGGGCATTGACCCGGGCTCTCGTATTACTGGTTACGGCGTTATTCGTCAGCAAGGTCGTCACCTTCAGTATTTGGGGAGTGGTTGTATCCGCACCTCCGAGAAAGAGCTGCCGCTGCGTTTGAAACAAATTTATGCTGGTGTGAGTGAAATCATCACGCAGTTTCAACCGGATGTGTTCGCCATTGAGCAAGTTTTTATGGCGAAAAACGCCGACTCTGCACTCAAACTTGGGCAGGCGAGGGGCAGTGCAATTGTTGCCGCAGTGAATGCCGATCTGCCAGTATTTGAGTACGCGGCGCGTTTGATCAAGCAGGCTGTGGTGGGCACTGGTGGGGCAGATAAAACTCAAGTGCAACACATGGTGCAGCAAATGTTGAAGTTGCCAGCCAAACCGCAGGCCGATGCGGCTGATGCGCTTGGGGTGGCTATCTGTCACGCCAACACTAACAAGACCCTGATCGCGCTCGCTGGTCATGCAACCAGCGCCAGACGCGGCCGCTACCGCTAGATCCAATCTCGGGAGGCGTTGTGCCTCCTGCATTGCCTATCTTTTACTGGCTATCCATCCAGTTATTGATTATCATCTTGGTCATTCTCATCTCATCAAAACCAAGGATTCCCAGTGATTGGACGTCTTCGCGGCACACTGATTGAAAAGCTACCCCCACAAGTTCTGATTGAAGTCGGCGGTATCGGCTATGAAGTACAAATGCCGATGAGCTGTTTTTATGAACTCGCCAATATCGGTGAAGAAGCCATTATCTATACACACTTTGTCGTACGTGAAGATGCGCAGTTGCTTTATGGTTTCAATACCGTGAACGAACGTGCGTTGTTCCGTGAAGTGATTAAAGCCAATGGTGTTGGGCCTAAAATGGGTCTGGCGATCCTTTCAGGTATGACAGCCAGCCAGTTTGTCGCTTGCGTGGAACGAGAAGACATTTCAACCTTGGTAAAATTGCCTGGCGTAGGTAAAAAAACCGCTGAACGTTTAGTTGTGGAAATGAAAGACCGCTTGAAAGGCTGGGGGGCTGGTGATTTATTTACGCCTGCAACCGATGCGGCGCCACTTGACTCGATTGCCGCCATTCAAGATCAGAATGCTGAAGAGGAAGCGGTGAGTGCGTTGTTGGCCTTGGGTTACAAACCCGCTCAAGCATCGAAAGCCGTATCTCAGGTCGCTCAGCCGGATATGAGCAGTGAACAACTGATTCGCGAAGCACTCAAATCTATGGTTTAAACTAAACAGGCGGCTTAAGTTAGCCGTTTGTTTTTTCTCCAACAGAATCATGGCAACGCGTCACAATCCTGAGTATCTCTTTTGGTGTGAATACCCGGGGCAACGACGTTGAAGACCTCTGCAAACGAACAGGAATTGTTGAATGATTGAAGCTGATCGCCTTATTGCTCCGACCAACCCTTCATTTAAAGATGAAGAGGTGATCGATCGTGCGATTCGCCCTAAAAAGCTGGCCGATTACCGAGGTCAGGATCACGTACGTGATCAAATGGAAATCTTTATTCAGGCCGCACAAAAGCGCAGCGAAGCGCTCGACCATTTATTGATTTTCGGTCCACCGGGTTTGGGGAAAACAACGTTGGCTAATATTGTAGCCAACGAGATGGAAGTGAATATTCGTACCACTTCTGGTCCCGTGTTAGAAAAAGCGGGTGATCTGGCTGCGCTGCTGACCAACCTGGAAGAGAACGATGTCCTGTTCATCGACGAAATTCACCGCCTCAGTCCGATGGTTGAGGAAGTGCTCTATCCAGCGATGGAAGACTATCAGTTAGACATCATGATTGGAGAGGGGCCAGCAGCGCGTTCCATTAAAATAGACTTACCTCCGTTTACGTTGATTGGTGCGACAACCCGTGCAGGTTCGCTAACCTCGCCACTGCGTGATCGTTTCGGTATCGTTCAGCGTCTTGAATACTATAAAGTGGCCGATCTTCAACATATCGTGCAGCGCAGTGCTGACTGTCTTGGTCTCTCTATGGATGCTGAAGGTGCGCTGGAAGTGGCGCGCCGAGCCCGAGGTACGCCACGTATTGCCAACCGTCTGCTGCGCCGTGTCCGCGATTATGCGGAAGTCAAAGGCAATGGACACATCTGTGCTGACATCGCGGATAAAGCGCTCAACATGCTCGATGTGGACCATCAGGGATTTGACTACATGGACCGTAAGCTGCTGCTGGCGATTATGGAGAAATTTAGTGGTGGCCCGGTAGGGCTGGATAACCTGGCGGCCGCGATTGGTGAAGAAAAAGATACGATTGAAGATGTATTAGAACCATTCCTTATTCAACAAGGTTATCTGCAACGTACCCCTCGTGGGCGAATTGCCACTGATCGAGCGTATCTGCACTTCGGTTTAGAAAAATAACGTTACAATTAATTTTCCCCTCAAGTAAAAAAGTTGATTTGTGGATCGATATCACACTTTTTGAAATTCCCTTACTGCTTAAGGGTTAGCTAATTTCGATGAATTGTTAACCCTTTGTTCTCGTTTTTCCGTATCTAATTGTGTTTTTTACTTAATGCTAACAAGAAAATTTATCTTTCCTTGATCTGTATCATTTTGTAGTTTTTTTATACAGTTTTGGGAAGCAAAATTTGATGTAAATCAAGGCGGTTTTCTCCCATAAACCTTTTGAAACAACTGGTTTTTGGCAGTAGTATTAGTCCCAGCTATATTAGCTGATGCTTAACAATTAACTAACCACAATGGTACATAATTGCAACAAGTTACTGCGGTAAACTAACAACTTCTCGTTGTTATTAACCTGTCTTTTTTCTGTTGCTTTATGTCGAAAGTGTCATTCAGCCGACACAAAGGAGTTACCATGATTGACGTAGTTGATCTGTCGCGATTGCAGTTCGCAATGACAGCGATGTATCACTTCTTGTTCGTTCCATTGACTCTGGGCATGGCGTTCTTGCTTGCCATCATGGAGTCTCTGTATGTAATGACTGATAAGCAAATCTACAAGGACATGACTAAGTTCTGGGGTAAGCTTTTCGGTATTAACTTTGCTCTTGGTGTGGCAACCGGCCTGACCATGGAGTTCCAGTTCGGTACCAACTGGTCATATTATTCACATTACGTAGGCGACATTTTTGGCGCCCCTCTTGCCATCGAAGCACTTGTGGCCTTCTTTTTGGAATCCACCTTTGTCGGTTTGTTCTTCTTTGGTTGGGACCGACTGTCAAAACGTCAACACTTAGCCGTTACCTGGCTGGTGGCTCTGGGTTCTAACTTCTCTGCTTTGTGGATCCTAATCGCGAACGGCTGGATGCAGAACCCGGTTGGTGCTGACTTCAACTTCGAAACCATGCGTATGGAAATGGTGAGCTTTGCAGAAGTCGTCTTCAACCCGGTTGCTCAGGTTAAATTCGTACACACTGTGGCAGCAGGCTACACAACAGGTGCTATGTTCATCCTAGGCATCAGCGCATACTACCTGTTGAAAGGCCGCGACATTGCGTTTGCACGTCGTTCTTTTGCTATTGCCGCCTCTTTCGGTATGGCAGCAGTACTGTCTGTCATCGTGCTGGGTGATGAATCAGGTTACGAAGTCGGTGAAGTTCAGAAAGTGAAACTGGCCGCTATCGAAGCTGAGTGGCACACTGAGCCAGCACCAGCAGCCTTTACTTTGTTTGGTTTACCTAACCAGGAAACCATGCACACCGATTACGCGATCAAGATCCCTTACCTAATGGGTATCATTGCAACGCGTTCTATCGACACACCCGTCACTGGTTTGCGCGACCTGCGTGAAGAGCACGTTGAACGTATCCGTAACGGTATGTACGCCTATGAGCTGCTGGAAAAACTGCGTTCGGGTGACAAATCTGCTGAGAACGTTGCAGCGTTTGATGAAGTGAAAAGCGATCTGGGTTACGGCCTGTTGCTGAAGCGCTACACCGATAAAGTGACGGATGCGACTGAAGAGCAAATTCAGGCAGCAGCGGACGATTCAATTCCGACTGTATGGCCACTGTTCTGGTCGTTCCGTATCATGGTGGCGTGTGGCTTTGTGATGCTATTCGTATTTGGCGCGGCATTCGTTCAGACTTGTCGTCAGAAGATCGAACAGAAACGCTGGATTCTGAAAGCGGCGTTGTTCAGCATTCCACTTCCATGGATTGCGGTTGAAACCGGTTGGTTTGTTGCTGAGTTTGGTCGCCAACCATGGGCGGTAGGTGAAATCCTGCCAGTCCATACTGCGGCATCCGCGCTAAGCGCAGCTGAAATCTGGACATCACTGTTCGCCATTCTTGCACTGTACACAGCATTCCTGATTGCCGAAGTGTATCTGATGGTTAAATTCGCTCGCAAAGGTCCAAGTAGCCTGAAAACTGGCCGCTATCACTTCGAGCAGAACGGCAACACTGTTGAAGACAGAGTTAGTCGTCAGGTCGAAGCATAAGGCAGGGAGAGAAGATTATGTTTGATTACGAAATCCTACGACTCATTTGGTGGGTACTGATCGGCGTACTGCTGGTAGGCTTCGCCATTACTGACGGTTTCGATATGGGTGTTGGTGCGCTGGTACCTGTGATCGGTAAAAACGACACAGAACGCCGTGTAATGATTAACTCTATTGCTCCACACTGGGACGGTAACCAGGTTTGGCTGATTACTGCAGGCGGCGCACTGTTTGCTGCGTGGCCTATGGTGTACGCAACATCGTTCTCGGGTTTCTATCTGGCGATGATCGTGACGTTGGCTGCTCTATGGCTGCGCCCGATTGGTCTGGATTACCGTTCAAAGATCGAAGATCCGAAATGGCGTAATACTTGGGATATCTGTATCTCCATCAGCGGCTTTGTTCCGCCGATCATCTTCGGTGTGGCGTTTGGTAACCTGCTGCAAGGTGTACCATTCCAGTTGAACGAGTTCGCAATGCCTACTTACCATGGTTCATTCTTTGGTCTGCTTAATCCGTTCGGTCTGCTGTGTGGTCTGGTTAGCCTGTTCATGATCCTGATGCAAGGTGCAACATGGCTACAAATGAAGACGACAGGTCCTGTCCATGTACGTGCTCGCAACATTGCACAATTGACAGGGTTACTGACGGTAATTCTATTCGTGGTGGCAGGTTTCTGGGTTCAGAACATTGATGGCTACGTGATTACCAGTGCAATCGATACGATGGGTCCATCCAACCCACTGAATAAAGAAGTGGCGCGTGAAGCGGGCGCTTGGATGCATAACTTCGAGCAGTACCCACTGTTGTGGGCCGCTCCTGCACTTGGTGTGGTGATGCCTTTGCTGGCGGTTCTGGCTTCTCGTATCGAGAAAGGCGGCATTGCATTCCTGGCTTCAAGCCTAGGTAACGCAGGTGTGATCTTCACTGCTGGCTTTGCCATGTTCCCATTCGTGATGCCATCGAGCCTGATGCCTGATCACAGCTTGACCATGTGGGATGCAACCTCAAGTGAATTGACTCTGAATCTGATGACAGGTGTGGCGTTTGTGATGGTTCCAATCATTCTGGGTTATACCACTTGGTGTTACTACAAAATGTTTGGTCGTCTGGACGACAAGTTCATCGAAGACAACAAAAACTCACTGTACTAAGGAGCTCAGACTATGTGGTATTTTGCATGGATTCTTGGCGTATTGCTCGCCTGTGCATTCGGCATCATCAACGCTCTTTGGTTAGAGCACTCAGAAATGATGGATAAAGATAGTGAGTAATTGGTCTGTTCAGATTGCCAATTTACACGCTCCAGTGGACAAAACCGTATTGAAGGTTTTATCCCTGATACTCGGTTTCTACCACGTTGCGATGGTGATGTGGGATCCTGAGGCTTACAGTGCAAGCATTGGCGGTTTTAACGCCTTAATTGCGCCGCTGCTGATTTGGGCCATTTGCTCAAGTATGGTATTCGGTGTTGGCTTCAGACCGCGTAAGTGGATTTGGCAACTGGTATTCAGCCCTTACATCTCGCTGCCTATTCTGTGTTATCTGCTGGTGGTTCGCCTTATCGGATAACAAAGCAGCATCATTGATGATGATTTATGCGAATTAGCGCTGTCTCTTTGAGTCAGCGCTAATTTTTTGTCAGTAGCCTGCGAATTCTTTCCTCTACCTTGTACTAACAACAACGAGATGCGTTATAGTAACCCACTCATTCAGACACTTATTGAGACGGTTACGCCCCTATTATGCGAGTTTTTAACTGGCCAATTACCATTTACTACGAAGATACCGACGCCGGTGGCGTAGTTTACCATTCCAATTACCTCAAATTTTTCGAACGTGCGCGTACAGAAATGTTGCGTGCTATCGGAGTGTCACAGCAGGTTCTGCTGGAACAAAGAATCGGCTTCGTTGTCCGACATGCTGAGATCGACTTTAAGCAAGGGGCGCGTCTTGACGATCAATTGACAGTCGTGACCTCAATCGCAGAGCTTAAAAAGGCGTCGCTAACCTTCTGTCAAGAGCTCGTCAATCCTGAAGGGCAACTATTGTGTAAAGCAATAGTTAAGGTAGCATGTATCGACAATGAGAAAATGAAACCCAAGGCGATGCCTCAATCAATAATTTTGGAGTTAACCCACAGTGACAGCTGATATTTCAATTCTCGACTTATTTTTGCAAGCCAGCTTCCTCGTTAAGGTGGTGATGCTGATCCTTTTAGGGATGTCGATTGTCTCATGGGCGATGATCATCAAGCGCAGTAAAGTGTTGTCTCAGGCTTCACGCAGCGCAGAAGCATTTGAAGACAAATTCTGGTCTGGTGCCGACCTGTCTGTGCTTTATCAGGATGTGAAGAAACGCAAAGACGAGATTTCCGGCACCGAAGAAATCTTCTATTCAGGCTTTACCGAGTTTGCGCGTCTGCGCAAAACCAACGCAGCTTCTCCTGACTTCGTCATGGAAGGAACGGGGCGCGCCATGCGTGTTGCTGTGGCCCGTGAAGTTGATGAGCTGGAAACTAACCTGCCGTTCTTGGCAACCGTAGGTTCTATCAGCCCTTACATCGGTCTGTTTGGTACCGTTTGGGGGATCATGCACGCCTTTATCGCGCTAGGTCAGGTAAAGCAAGCCACACTGGCCATGGTGGCTCCGGGTATTGCTGAAGCACTCGTGGCAACGGCGATGGGTCTGTTTGCAGCAATTCCAGCGGTAATGGCATACAACCGTCTGAGCAACAAGGTAGGCAAACTAGAACATGGTTACGCCACGTTCTCAGAAGAGTTCCATAGCATTCTGCATCGTCAGGCGATGGCGGGTAGGGAATAAGATATGGCGGGTTATCAACCGAAAAAGCGGAAGATGACGGCCGAGATTAACGTGGTACCTTACATCGATGTCATGTTGGTACTGTTAATCATCTTTATGGTGACGTCGCCTTTTGTAACTCAGGGTGTGGATGTTGAGCTGCCTCAAACGACGACGGCGAAACCCGCATCTGAACTGGCGGGTGACAGCGATTCCAGTTTCATCATCGTAGAAATTGACAAAGAGGGTAACCTCGGTTTGAGTGTGAACGATGAAGAGGTACAGCGCGGCCTGTCGTTGCAGGATGTCATCGTACGTATCAAAGCCGAACTGTCTCTGAAGCCGAATTCCCCAGTTGCAGTAGGCGGTGACCGCGCCACGCCGTACGCGGATGTGGTGCTGGTGTTGGATGAACTGAGCCGAGCAGGTATTCCTAAAGTTGGCTTGTTAACGGATATCAAGGAATAGGCTTAATACTGTTCATGAAAGATCAGAAGTCGAAGAAAAACGATTTTAAAAAGCCTCTTGCCATCTCGGTTGGGTTACACGTGGCATTGGTCGCTGCTCTGTTGTGGGGCACTGATTTCACGATGTCTAAGCCGGAAACGAGCGGACACATGGTTGAAGCCGTAGTCATTGACCCGAATTTGGTCAAACAACAGGCTCAGCAGATCCGTAGTCAGCGTGAAGCTGCTGCCAAGCAAGAGCAAGAAAGGTTAGACAAACTGCGCCGCGAAAGTGAGCAGCTTGAAAAGAACCGTAAAGCAGAAGAAGAGCGCATTCGTCAGTTGAAAGAGCAGCAGGCTAAAGAAGCAAAAGCCGCTCGGGAAGCTGAGAAGGTTCGTCAGCAGAAAGAGCAGGAACAGAAAGTTGCTGCAGAAAAAGCGCGTCAGGAACAGGAACGTGCGGCTAAAGCTGAGGCGGAGCGCAAACTGAAAGAAGAGGCGGCGAAAAAGGCGGAAGCCGAACGTGTCGCCAAAGAGGCCGCTGCTGCGAAAGCTGAACAAGAGCGAGTAGCACGTGAGAAAGCCGCTCAGGAAGCGCAAGAGAAAGCGCGTAAAGAGCGTGAAGCGGCCGCCAAAGCGGAACAGGAACGCATCGCGAAAGAGAAGGCCGCCAAAGCGGCAGCAGAGAAGGCTCGACTGGAAAAAGAACGAGCAGAACGTGCTGAGCGTGAACGTAAAGAGCAGGAAGCCGCACTGAACAATATCTTTGCTGGCCTTGAGACTGAGTCACAAAACAACTCAGTGGCTCGTTCACAGCACGTTACCAGCGAAGCACAACGCTGGGGTGCCATCTACACTCAGTTGATTCAGCAAAACTTATTGTTGGAAGATAGCTTTAAGGGAAAGCAGTGTAGGGTGAATCTGCGCCTTATCCCTACCGGAACAGGCGCGATTGTGGGCGATCTCCGAATTCTCGATGGTGACAGCAGATTGTGCGCAGCAACGAAACGTGCGGTCGCTCAGGTGGGGACTTTTCCACTGCCGAAAAAAGACGAATCCGACGTGATTGAAAAGCTTAAGAACATCAATTTAACCGTAGTACCAGAGTAAAAAGGAAAAGCTTGTGTTAAAGCGATTAATGTTAGGATGCCTGCTTGTAGTTACAAGTAGCATGCAATTTGCCAACGCGGCGCTGGAACTGGTGATTACCGATGGTATCAACTCTGCACGCCCGATTGCGATTGTTCCTTTCAAATGGGAAGGAAAGACCAAGCTGCCGCAAGACGTTTCTGGCGTCATTGCATCAGACTTGCAGCGCAGTGGTAAATTCAGCCCAATTCCAACCAGCAAAATGCCTCAGACACCCTACAGCGAAGCGGATGTAAAATTCGACGCGTGGACTGGTATTGGTGTCGATGCACTGCTGACAGGCAGCATCACACAGAATGCAGAAGGCAACTACGTGATCAACTACCAGTTAGTGGATGTCGTACGTGGGCAACTGACACAAGGCCAGAGCCGTGCACTGAGCTCGGATGGCCAGCTCGTGATGTCAAAAGATCATGTTCTGTTTAACAAAGTTGCGACTGTGCCAGCTAAGCGCATGCGTGAGTATGCGCACCGCATTGCGGATTTGGTTTATGAAGAACTGACGGGAGAGCGCGGTGCTTTCCTGACCCGTATCGCTTACGTGGTGGTCAACGACAAAGATGCTTATCCATATCAGCTGCGAGTGGCTGATTACGACGGCTACAACGAACGTTTGGTATTGCGCTCTAAACAGCCTTTGATGTCTCCTGCCTGGTCGCCAGATGGCAAGAAGCTGGCCTACGTGAGCTTCCAGAACGGTCAGGCTGAAATCTACATCATGAACATTTATACCGGTGAGCGTGAAAAGGTGACGTCATACCCACGTCATAATGGCGCACCAAGATTCTCACCGGATGGCAAAACACTAGCGCTGGTACTCTCAAAAACGGGTAGTCTGCAGGTGTATACGCTGGATCTGACCAGTCGGAAGCTGACGCAAATTACGAGTGGTCGATCAAATAACACAGAACCTTTCTGGAATCCTGATGGTAAATCCCTGATATTTACATCGGATCGGGGTGGTAAACCACAGATATATCAAGTAAATTTGACAGACGGTGCGACCAAACGTCTGACCTGGCAAGGTAGCCAAAACTTAGGTGGTCAAATTACACCGGACGGACGATTCCTGGTTATGGTGAATCGCAGCAACTCTGGCTTTAACTTGGCAAAACAAGATTTGGAAACAGGTTCTGTGCAAATTCTGACGAAGACTTTGCTCGACGAGTCTCCAAGCATTGCACCTAATGGTGGTATGGTCATTTACAGTTCCATCTATAACAAGACAAACGTGTTGTCGATGGTGTCGATAGATGGACGATTTAAAGCTAGATTACCGGCAACTAATGGGCGCGTTAGAGCACCTGCTTGGTCTCCGTTTTTATAGCAACTAACTATTACATAGTAAGGAAAATAAGATGCAACTTAACAAAGTTCTTAAAGGGCTACTGATTGCGCTACCAGTACTAGCAGTGACTGCATGTAGTTCAAGCGATGAAGCAGCAAACGCTTCTGGTTCTGAAACTAACCAAACTACGTCAGGTACAGCAGGCAACGTTGACACAACAGTTGTTTCGCCAATGGACGAGAATGCACAACTTTCTGAGCAAGAGTTGAAAGAGCAAGCGCTTCGTGAAACTCAAACCATTTACTTCGCATTCGATAACGCAACGATCGCAAGCGACTACGAAGAAATGCTGGCAGCTCACGCAGCTTACCTGACTAAGAACCCAAGCCTGAAAGTGACTATCGAAGGTCACGCAGACGAGCGTGGTACTCCAGAGTACAACATCGCTCTGGGCGAGCGTCGTGCACAAGCTGTTGCTAAATACCTGGAAGCTCTGGGTGTTCAAGCTGACCAAATCTCTATCGTAAGCTACGGTGAAGAGAAGCCTCTACTTCTTGGTCAAACTGAAGAAGTATACGCTAAGAACCGCCGTGCAGTTCTAGTGTACTAATCGAGGATGAACCTCATGTTCAGTAACCTAAAGCGCGTTGTCACGCTTACGTTACTGGCAAGTGCAGCGAGCGCTTCGTTCGCTGCACCAGCTCCAGTATCTGACCTCAGCAACAGCAGCAATCAAACTTCCGCTACACGTTCGGGATCTTCAGAAAGTGAAGTCGCTCGTTTGGAACGATTGTTGGAAAACCGTAATCGCATGCAGTTGCAAATGCAGAAGCAGCTGGATGATATGTCCCTGGAAATTAATGATTTACGTGGGCAAATAGAAAAAAATAACTACGACATGCAGCAAATGCTGCAACGCCAGCGCGAACTGTTTGTGGAGCTGGATAATGTTCGTAGTGAAATGAAATCACGCCCAGCCGCCGCTGTGGCGAGCAATGCTGCTCAGAGTGAAGATATTCCGGCTGGCACGTTCAGCAGTGATGCCGACGAGCAAGCCGCCTATGAAAATGCTGTCGATCTGATCCTTAAAAAGCGAGATTACGCCGGAGCGATCGCTGCGTTTCAACAATTTCAGAAAGATTACCCAAATTCCAACTTTGCGCCAAACTCGCACTATTGGTTAGGTCAGCTCTATTTTGCGAAGAAGCAAGATCAAGACGCCGTGAAAAGTTTTGCTGCGGTGCTGACGTATAAAGACTCCAATAAACGCGCTGATGCCATGGTCAAATTGGGTGATATCGCTAAGCGCAACAACAATGCTGCGCAAGCCAAAAAATATTATCAGCAAGTTGTGGATGAGTATCCGGACAGTGCTTCTGCCAAAGTGGCAAGAGAAAATCTCAAATAATCAAAAGGTCGCGTTAGCGGCCTTTTTGCTTATAACGTCTCATGGTTTAAGCATTGCTGCGCGCTGTTTTTCTCGCCCAATCACTTTTGCCTATCGAACAATTTACGGTGTACAATGCCCGGATTAAAGGAAGTTGCGTAGAGCAAGAGCAATGAGTCATATACTGGATAAGATCGAGACGGTTTACCCGTTCCCTCCAAAACCTATTCCGTTAACAGAACAAGAAAAACAAACCTACATCGCGAGCATCAAACAACTGCTTAAAGACAAAGACGCAGTGCTGATCGCTCACTACTACACCGATCCTGAAATTCAGGCATTGGCAGAAGAGACTGGCGGCTTTGTCGGCGACTCGCTGGAAATGGCCAAATTTGGTAATCGCCATCCAGCCAGTACATTGATTATTGCCGGTGTACGTTTTATGGGGGAGTCAGCGAAAATCCTGACCCCAGAGAAGCGCATTTTAATGCCAACGCTCGATGCAGAGTGTTCTCTGGATTTGGGCTGCCCGGCAGACAAATTTACTGAGTTCTGCGATGCCCATCCGGATCATACGGTGGTGGTCTACGCGAATACGTCCGCAGCGGTAAAAGCACGAGCAGACTGGGTTGTAACGTCCAGTATTGCGCTTGAAATCGTTGAACATCTGGATGCAGAAGATAAGAAAATTATCTGGGGTCCAGATCGCCATCTAGGTTCATACATTGCCAATAAAACTGGTGCAGACATGCTACTTTGGCAGGGCGAATGTGTTGTACACGATGAGTTCTCAGCTGATGCACTGAAGAAAATGAAATCTCTGTATCCAGATGCAGCAATTCTGGTGCACCCGGAGTCACCGTCAAGCGTGGTGGAACTGGCAGATGCCGTCGGCTCGACCAGTCAATTGATCAAGGCCGCGAAGTCTTTACCACATAAGAAAATGATTGTGGCGACTGACAAAGGCATCTTCTTTAAGATGCAGCAAATGGTACCAGAGAAAGAACTCATTGAAGCGCCAACGGCAGGTGCCGGTGCAACGTGTCGTAGCTGTGCCCACTGTCCGTGGATGGCAATGAACGGACTCAAAGCGATTGAAAAAGCATTGTGTGATGGCGGTGAAGAGCACGAAATCTTTGTGGATGAAGCACTGCGTGTCAAATCCCTGATTCCGTTGAACCGTATGCTGGATTTTGCAGAACAATTGAATATGCAGGTTAAAGGCAACGCTTAACTTGCTGATATACATTAAAAAGCCCGCCGATTGGCGGGCTTTTTCTATTCGACGGATTATTGCTGTTCGGCCAGCGTTACACCGCGCTGAGTCAGTCCACACAACATGACCGGAACCGCGTTATAGATCTCTTCAAATTGATCTAAACCTTCCATTCCTTGCTCAGACAGTGTCGCCAGAGAAGTTTCAGGATCGTACAGCATAGCCAGCGACAGTAACACGCCGCCAAGCAGAGCATTATCCTGGCTCTCTTCGGGCATTAAGACCTCCCAATCGTCCCGGGCCAATTGCCAGCCTTGTAGAGTTCCTTCACAGAAATCACGTGCGTTCTGGTTGATGATCTCTTCTTCGTCCAGCTCACAACCTTCCGGCCATGCCCAACTGCCGTTTAATAACGCAGGACGATAAACGTTCCACATATCGATGATGTGTTGAAAGTAGCTTTCCATCACCTCAGCGTCAGTAAACGGTGCAACTTCATCACCGCCCCACAAAAAGGGTAGCCACTCTTCAGGCGGAAGAATGTTAGGTGCCGAAGCCATCGCTGTCACAAAACCACGGGTTTTTGCTTCGTTCAGCAGACGATCTTCTAGTTCAGGTAAGATTAGAATGTCGTGTAACGTCAAAATAGAGTTCCATACTTATCTGGAAAAATAGGCGCCCATCTTACCCTCAAACGGTGTCTAAAGGCGAATTTGTTACGTTATTTCTTCGACTTTTACAGGAGAGCAGAACGCTGTATGGGTCACGAAACCCGTGAATAAAACATTTTCCTCAATAACTTATTCACTATACTTGTACAAACGGAAAAATTTCAAAGGCTTATGGAAATACGTTCCTCGTTAAAGCGCAAAAGTATGCTTGCTCTGGGCGTCTACTTATTCTTCTTCCTCGCGACGATAGGAACGGTAACCTATTGGGTGGTAGAAGCGCCTTTCAGACAAGAGGTGCAACAAAACCTCGATTTACGTGCCACGCTCATGGCAACGCAAGTGCGCGAACCTTTGAACAGCTCAATTGGCGTCTTGCAGAGTATTGTCAGCATCGGCCAGACTGGCCAAGGACAGGAAGAACAAGGCCGCATGCTGCGTTCCCTGTTCTCCATTCTGGATGGTGTCGTGATCAGCGGCGGTCTTTGGCCGAAACCCAACAGTATTGTTCCCGGTGTGAAGTACTCGAGTCTGTTTTTTAACCGGGCAACGGATGGCAAAGTTGACCAATTGATCTCCTGGAATAACCCTGCCGCTGGTGGGTATGACAGCGAGAGTTGGTATCTGTCTGCCGTCGATGAAGCCAAAGGCAGTGTCACTTGGTCGCCAGTGTATGTGGACTCCTACACTCAGGTTCAGATGGTGACTGCGTCCGCACCATATTATGTTAATGGTCAGTTCGCGGGAGTCGCGACAGTCGATTTATCATTGCAGGGTTTCGTCGATTTCATTGCCAATCACGCCGAGCAATATGGTCTAGGTGTTAAACTCCACGACGCCTATGGCTCGATCATCAGTGAACATAACTTCCACTTAAGACGTGGTGCGTATGTCAGCCGTTATCCGTTTGGTGATTTCCACTGGCAGCTCGAGGTGGTGAATGCGCGACGCTTAGTCAACGATCAAGTATATGAGCTGATCACTGGCGTGGAACGCGGATTGATTCCACTTTTGCTACTGTGTGTAATGCTTGGTTATTACTTGCTGAACCGCTACCTCATCAAGCCCATTGTCGTTATCGCGCAAAAAGTGGATGAGTCGATGGAAGGCGGCATCATTGATGTGCCATATCACAGCCAGGATGAAATCCGTTATCTGATTGATACGTTTAATCAAAAAACGATTTATCTCGAAGCAGAAAAGGTCAAAGCTCAGGCATCAACTAAAGCAAAAAGTGCATTTCTGGCGACGCTGTCCCATGAAATTCGTACACCGATGAATGGAGTTTTGGGCACCGCTCAAATCCTGCTTAAAAGCGATCTCAAACCACGTCAGCGTCAGCAGATGAAGAGCCTTTATGAATCGGGCGAGCACATGATGACGCTGCTGAATGAAATTCTCGATTTCTCCAAAATAGAGCAGGGTCACCTAGAACTTGATCGCAGTAGCTTCCCGCTTGAATCCATCATTGGCAGCGTCACCAGCGTCTATTCAACCTTGTGCAATGAAAAAGGGTTGCAGTTCAAAGTGTATTCTCAGGTTGAAGAAAACCGTTGGTATTACTCCGATAAAGCGCGCCTGCGCCAGATACTGTTCAACTTGCTCAACAACGCAGTCAAGTTCACTTATCGTGGCTTGGTTGAGGTGATCCTCGAAGAAGAGACGATTGGAGAGCAGCTCTATCTGATCATTCAGGTACGCGATACCGGGATAGGCATTCCCAAAGACGCGCAAAGCAAGATTTTCAAGCCGTTTGAGCAAGCAGAATCGTCAACTACGCGCCGTTTTGGGGGCACTGGGTTGGGATTGGCGATTGTTAAGCAAATTACCGAGCTGATGCGCGGTACCGTCAGCGTCGTGAGTGAGGTTGGAATCGGAACCAGTTTTCGTGTCAGTGTCGCGATCGATGCGACGGATGCGCAAACAACGACAGCAAAACCGCTGCGCCATGTCAGTTATACCGGGCTGCGGGTTCTGATTGTTGAAGACAACAGAACTAACACCATCATTCTTGAAACCTTCATGAAAAACAAAGGGTTTGAATGTACTTGTGTAGAAAACGGCGCGTTGGCGATTAAAGCGGTGAAAGAGGGCAGCTATGATTTAGTTTTGATGGACAACCATATGCCCGTCAAAGATGGTGTGGAGGCAATCCGTGGCATTCGTCAATTGCCAGAAACCAAATCCAAAGTACTGATTTTTGGCTGCACCGCAGATGTTTTCAAAGAGACTCGTGAGCAGATGCTCAACGCAGGAGCCGATTTCATCATTGCAAAACCGATCGACGAAAATGAGTTGGATGACGCACTCTACCGCCATTCAACGGCGCTTTATCAGTATCAAACTCATTATCGCAAGCCCGTATTCTCGGGAACGATTGAAGAGATTCTGGTGAGGCTTTACATTGCCCTGGACAACAAAGCGGTTGCGGATGCGTTGGAAATCACCGAATCACTACAACAATCTCTACCACTTCCTGCAGATCATCAGATTGTCCACGTTTTGGAAAGCACCCTCGAATGTTTACGACGCGGCAGGATACCGCCTCAGGAAGAGATAGACCTACTCACCGTCCTGCTTACGGAATTCTGTAATTAATTTACATTTATCGTTGTTGTTTAAACGATCTTGTTGTTAATTGGTTGTAAATTCAGCGATAGCTGCTACTTTTCTCTCACTTTTTGGTAGTTTATTTACCAGTCAAATTAAAAAACGGAACCTAAAACTAATATTTGTATGATTTAATAGCGTCATAATCTGGATGTGATTCTATATCTAGTTATCTATTTTATTTAATTGCTATTTATATAGTCAAATATTTTATGTAGAGGGTGTAAATGAAACCACGTGGTCCGTTTTGTATCAGACACGCAGCTGCGGATACATTTGCCATGGTTGTGTTCTGTTTTGTCGCTGGGATGATCATCGAGATTTTTATTTCAGGTATGACTTTTGAGCAGTCGCTGGCTTCGCGTACGCTCTCTATTCCGGTTAACATCGCGATTGCTTGGCCATATGGTGTTTTTCGTGACTTTGTACTGCGTCAGGGAAGAAAGTTCTCTGCGGGCAGCATGATGAAAAATATCTCTGATCTAGTGGCTTATGTTCTATTCCAGTCACCAGTCTATGCCGCTATCCTCTACACCGTTGGTGCTTCAAGCGAACAGATCGTGACCGCTGTGGCCAGTAACGCATTGGTTTCCTGTGGCATGGGTGTGTTGTACGGTTACTTTTTGGATATGTGCCGCCGCTGGTTTAAAGTTCCGGGTTACTACCAAAGTATCTGAGCGCGTTGATTTTGTGCTAATTAGCCAATTAGTAAGCAAACAAACTGCATAGCACTCTTTTTTTCGGTTTTGCACTTGACCATCTTAAGCAGAATCATTAAATTAGCGCCTCGTTAGCCGATGAGGTTAACACCCCGGTGAGTTGTCCGAGTGGCTGAAGGAGCACGCCTGGAAAGTGTGTATACGGCAACGTATCGAGAGTTCGAATCTCTTGCTCACCGCCAAATTTTAAGCCCCAGCAGAAATGCTGGGGCTTTTTCGTTTCTGTAATTCCTCACCTCAAATAATCTGACGTTGTATCGCTGATGTTTGGATTCATCTGCATTCTGAATTAGTTGGGTTGATCCATTTTTGTAGATAATGTCACTGCCGAGCTTTTACGCTCTTGCACGTGAACTCCCCATTTCATTCGGACGGCGTTTCTGATTAGTGCTATAACTGATGCCGTACTCTGAAACATGATTTCAGCGCTCTAAGATTCACTATTCAGGAGATGGGAATGCAATTATCAGATTCTGCGTTGTTCCGGCAGCAGTGTTTTATTGATGGCCATTGGGTGGCCAGTGAGAATGGAAAAACGTCGACGGTGACGAATCCGTTCGATGGTGCAGTGCTTGGCACGGTGCCGGAGCTAACGCCCGATCAAGTAAAGCGTGCGATTGCCTCGGCTCAGGAGGCGCAGCGCTCATGGGCGAAAGAAACAGCGGCTACCCGTTCTGGTGTGCTGCGTCGTTGGTTCAATCTGATTGAGCAGCACAAAGACGACTTGGCTTATCTGATGACCTGTGAACAGGGCAAAGCGTTATCTGAAGCCAAAGGCGAGATAGGTTATGCAGCCAGCTTTGTTGAGTGGTATGCCGAAGAGGCCAAACGTGCTTATGGCGAAATGATTCCGACGCATAAAGCGGATGCGCGTATTCTGGTCTCTCGCGAGCCTGTCGGTGTGGTTGCCGCGATTACCCCGTGGAACTTTCCCGCCGCGATGATCACCCGAAAAGCGGCACCTGCATTCGCAGCAGGCTGCGCAGTGATACTCAAACCTGCTCCTGATACACCGTTCACTGCTCTTGCGTTAGCAGAACTCGCTAAACGTGCGGGTTTGCCGGATGGCTTATTGCAAGTGGTGACGGGAGATGCAATTTCGATTGGTGAAGTGCTGACAAAGAGCAAAACCGTTCGCAAACTGTCGTTCACGGGGTCGACTCGAGTCGGCAAAATTCTGATGGAGCAATCGGCTTCCAACGTCAAAAAGCTATCGTTGGAACTCGGTGGCAATGCGCCATTTATTGTGTTTGATGATGCTGATATCAACGCGGCTGTGGATGGAGCGATGATCGCCAAATTCCGCAATGCTGGACAAACCTGTGTATGTGCTAACCGTATTTACGTCCATGACAACGTGTATGAACAATTTGCCGCGAAATTGGTGGATCGGGTGCGTAAGTTGAAAGTGGGGAATGGGTTAGATCCGGACACGCAAATTGGTCCACTGATCAATGATGCAGCGGTTGCGAAAGTACGTAGCCACATCAAAGATGCGGTAGAAAAGGGCGCTAAAGTGGCGTTTGGGACCTTGCCTCAAGATGGCAGTCGTATACTCGTTCCGCATGTGCTGACTGAAATGAGCGATGATATGCTGGTGACTCGCGAAGAGACATTCGGTCCGCTTGCGGCTCTGTTCCGTTTTAGCAGCGAAGAGGAAGTGGTTGAACGCGCGAACGATACAGACTTTGGTCTTGCCGCCTATTGTTATACGCAGTCACTGGCACGAGCCTGGAGAATGAGTGAAGCGTTGGAAAGCGGTATTGTTGGGATTAATGAAGGGCTGATTTCAACCACGCTGGCACCGTTTGGCGGTGTGAAAGAGTCAGGCTTGGGACGCGAAGGTGCCAAGCACGGACTGGAAGAATATCTGGAAGTGAAATACACCTTGATGGGTGGATTGAATTAACCGATTTAAGGCGCTTTCGGTTTTTCCTGTTGTAACACCACCCATTTCAGCGGGCCATTGGTTTCAAAATCATTGGCTCGCTGACATATCATATACACTTGCCCTATCTGAACGACCGAACCTTCTGAATACGCTTTATCTTCGTAATAGCAAACGCGCTTGCCGATGCTGCCATCCATCAACAGTGTATTTTGTTGGGTAGACGTAGACACCGTATTTGCCTGAACAGTGCTTGCTATAACGATAGCTGTAAATACACCAATGGATTTGATCATAAACGGGCTCCTTTTGCGCCTAGATTACTCTTGCTGTTCATTTTTGCCAAATTGACGCCGATAGCGTGGAAGCATGCTCTCATTACCCAACAACCCACCCTGATGGATGTAAATCAATGACTTATGTGGCTGAGTAGGCAGCCATTCCAGCAGGCTGCGCCACATTAGCGGGTCATAGAGTAAATCAAATTCGACACCTGTCTGATTGTGGAGAGCCTGCCAAATCTCGTAGTCCTGCTGATAAAGGCGACCAAAGTGGTGTTTGGATGAAGCATTGATGATGATTGGATGGGATGTTTCTCCCAGCTCGATAAATTGCTCAACAAGATAAGCTTCGCCACCTACGCAAGGGCAGGTCACTACTTCTATATCGTACTCGGATAGGGCTTTATGCAGGAACAACGCTGTGGTGCCCGTACCAGACGGCAACGCCACACGCCACGCCTGTTTTGGCTGTTGCTCTATCCATGCCAATAATTCATTGGCAAGTTGAGTGACACCTTGTTCGGCGATAGTGCTGCGCCCACCTTCCTCAACAAAAAGACACGAGTCATCCGGTTGGCGAATTTGAGCAATATAGTCGCGCGGATGATGCTCACCCAAAGGCCGGGTCTCGATGATTCGTGCGCCCAGCTCCTGTGCGGCCCGGTAGTTGCCAATCGGCGTAGCTTTCAGCCAAGCGGGGATATGGTCGACATAGAACTCCAGTTGCCAGTTTCGCAGGCGGGCGAGGGCTGCTAAAGAATAGAGCGAGTTAGCTTGTGCGGAACCGTAACTGATCAGCGTGGTTATTGTTGAATACTGGCCCTCAAACAGCGTCATGAATTTACGCGCTTTGTTGCCACTGAACTGAGGATGAAGCAGGTCGTCTCGCTTGAGGTGAAACGAAAGATTGGCAAAGTGGTGATAAGTGATAGGGCTGTGGGCGAGCTTCATGTTTATCCGTCAGCAAAAACAGTGATGTGTAGTGTGCCTTGATCGCCAGATGAAAAAAAGCCCGGAACAAGGACGATCCGGGCTGATACAAACATAGGAGTTAATAAGAAAAAGCAGCGTAAATGTCAGTTGTCAGTGAAAGAAGAAAGTTCGACGGCCTGTAAAACTCTTAAAGCTCTGCCAACTACGATAATTCAGACCGGGCTTCACAAAAAGAGTTCCCAGAAAAGATAAAAAAACTTCACTTTTTTATGAATTAGAGCTGGATCAAAAAGTTGGGTGTAGAAAATGTCGCCTGGTCGGACCATGAGTAAAAAATGTGATGTTAACTACTTGTTAACTATGTGTGTCAAAGGTATATTTTAAACATATGTTTGATACGAGTGATTGAAATGGCACCAAGAAGTAGTACGAAGGATAAGATACTGGACGTCGCAGAAGGATTGTTTGCGGAATACGGGTTTAACGATACATCGCTGAGAACCATTACCAGCAAAGCGAACGTGAACTTGGCGTCGGTCAATTACCACTTTGGTGACAAAAAAACATTGGTGCGTGCAGTATTGAACCGCTATCTAGAAGCGTTCATGCCTGCGGTGCACGATGCCTTGATAAATCTGAATCTGCGTGATGAATACAGCATGGCAGATGTGTTTGAATCGCTGCGCGGTCCGCTGCGTGCACTCAACGATATTCGTCCGAACGGTACCAGCCGTTTTATGTTGCTGATTGGACGTGGCTATACCGATGTACAGGGTCACCTGCGTTGGTTTATCACCACCCGTTACGATGATGTGTTGTCGCTGTTCATTGAATCGGTGATGAAAGCCAATCCGAACCTGACGCGTGAAACCCTGTTCTGGCGACTGCATTTTACGCTGGGTACGTGTGTATTCACGATGGCATCGAGCCAGGCTCTGGCCGAGATTGCCGAAAACGATTTTGGAAATAAGGTGGATGCGAAAACCGTTGTCGACCAGATCATTCCATACTTAGCGGCCGGAGTAGCCGCACAATAACGAAACTATAATTTAAATAACGTGATTTAAGACCAGTGAACAAAAGGATCTGAACAATGTGCTCTCTACGAAGAAAATGGATTAGCGACCCCGCTTTTAAACTGTTTAAACAGGTACTGCCACCGCTTTCGAACACCGAAAAAGAAGCGATGGAAGCGGGGAGCGTTTGGTGGGATGGTGAGCTGTTCTCTGGCAAGCCAGATTTCAAAAAACTGCATCACTACCCGAAACCGACTCTGAGTGCGGAGGAGCAATCCTTCATGGACAATGAGTTGGAAACCCTGCTGTCCATGCTTGATGATCATAAGATTGTTAAGCACGATCGCGATTTGCCTAAAGAAGTTTGGGATTACCTGCGTAAAGAGCGTTTCTTTTCTTTGATTATCTCCAAAGAGTACGGTGGCCGTCAGTTTTCTGCTCTGGCGAACTCAACCATCGTAACTCGCATTGCAACGCGCAGCATCAGTACTGCGGTCTCCGTCATGGTGCCAAACTCATTGGGACCGGGTGAGCTGCTTTCACACTACGGCACTCAAGAACAAAAAGATTACTGGCTGCCGCGTCTTGCTGACGGTACGGATATTCCGTGTTTCGCACTGACTGGCCCAGAAGCGGGCTCTGACGCTGGTGGTATTCCGGATCAGGGTATCGTGTGTTACGGCAAGCACGAAGGCAAGGAAGTACTGGGTGTTCGCATCAGTTGGAATAAACGCTACATCACCTTGGCTCCTGTTGCGACGGTGCTGGGTCTGGCGTTTAAGATGAGCGATCCGGATAAACTGCTGGGAGACAAAGTCGATATCGGTATTACCTGTGCACTGATTCCTGCCGACCACGAAGGTGTTGAAATCGGTGAGCGTCATGATCCGCTTGGTTTGGCTTTCATGAACGGTCCAACGCGCGGTCAGGATGTGTTTATCCCGATGGAATGGCTGATCGGTGGTGTGGATTACGCCGGTAAAGGTTGGCGTATGCTGGTGGAATGTCTGTCTGCGGGTCGTGGTATTTCGCTACCAGCACTAGGTACGGCCATCGGCCATCTGACGGCGCGAACCACAGGTGCTTATGCTTATGTGCGCAAACAGTTCGGTATGTCGATCGGTAAGTTTGAAGGTGTTGCCGAAGCCATGGGCCGCATCGGTGGTTTGACTTATTTGTTGGAAGCGACGCGCACACTGACCACCACGTCGTTGGATCTGAAAGAAAAACCGGGGATTGTGACGGCAATTGCCAAATATCACATGACGGAGATCGCGCGGACTATTCTGAATGATTCGATGGATATTCACTCTGGGCGTGCGATTCAGGAAGGCCCGATGAACTACTTGTCGAGTCATTATCTCGGTGTGCCAGTGGCGATTACCGTTGAAGGCGCCAACATTCTGACCCGCAACCTGATGATCTTTGGTCAGGGAGCCACTCGTTGTCATCCTTATGTTTTGAAAGAGATGGAAGCTGCGGCTAACCCGGATGAGAAACAAGGTGCGAAAGAGTTTGATGAGCTGTTGTTCAAGCACATTGCTCATGCAACCAAAAACACCTTTGGCGCGTTTGGTGCGGCGGTGACAGGTTCGCGCTTTATCAAAGCCGATATGAGTGGCCCAACGAAACAGTACTACAAGCAAATGACCCGCCTGAGCCGCGCTTTAGCGGTGAGTGCAGATTTCGCCATGCTGACACTGGGTGGTGAGCTGAAACGTAAAGAGATGATTTCAGCGCGTCTGGGGGATGGTCTGAGCTATCTGTACATGGCGTCTGCCGTCTTGAAACGCTATGAAGACGAAGGTCGTCAGCAGGCGGATCTGAATTACGTACACTACTCAATGCAATACTGTTTGCACCACGCGGCGAAGTCGTTGAATGAAGCGTACCGTAACTATCCGATTAAGTCTGTTGGCAAACTGCTCAAAGGCCTGTTGTTCCCATTTGGGAACCATTTCGATGCGCCAAGCGACAATCTGACGCTGAACATTGCAGATAGCCTGATGACTCCGGGGGCGCACCGTGATCGTCTGACACAGTTGTGCTACATCGGTAAAGATGAGAATGACAGTGTCGGTCTGATGGAAAAAGCTTTCCTGGCGATGTACAGCATCAAAGGGCTGGAACGTCAGTTGGCAAAAGGTGTGAAAGAAGGCAAGGTGGCTCGCAAAGGTTTGTTGGGCGACCGTCTTGATCAAGCCAAAGCGGCAGGTGTGCTGACAGCGGATGAAGTTGAAGCGATTCTGGCTGCCGACAAACTGCGCTACAAAGCGATACAGGTTGACCACTTTAGTCACGATTTCTCCGAAGTTTTGACCAATAAGAATAGTAAACCTAAGCTAAATAACGTCGCTTAATTGAATCGTTCGTGTCCATCCAAGAAGGCTTCCTCATCGAAGCCTTCTTTAGTTTGTAAGCCGCACTCGGAAAAACAGGGTAACTTGCTGGAAATTTCAGCGTCGAGTGCTCCAACCACTTGCTAAATGAAGGCATTTTTACAGAAATAGGATGCGAACTGCGGGCGAAACTTTTATCCTAGCGAAGATTTTTGAAGGAAGTTGAATATGATCATCAAACCTAAAATTCGCGGATTTATCTGTACAACAACGCACCCAGTGGGTTGTGAAGCTAACGTAAAAGAACAAATTGCTTACACTAAAGCACAAGGTCCAATCAAGAACGCGCCTAAGCGTGTGCTTGTTGTCGGCTCTTCTAGTGGTTATGGTCTCTCTTCTCGTATCGCGGCGGCATTCGGCGGCGGTGCAGCGACTATCGGTGTATTCTTCGAAAAACCAGGTACAGACAAGAAACCTGGTACAGCGGGTTTCTACAACGCAGCAGCGTTTGACAAACTGGCTCACGAAGCAGGCCTGTACGCAAAAAGCCTGAATGGCGATGCGTTTTCGAACGAAGCTAAACAGAAAGCGATTGAACTGATTAAACAAGATCTGGGTCAGATTGACCTGGTGGTTTACTCACTGGCATCTCCAGTGCGTAAAATGCCGGAAACCGGTGAACTGGTTCGTTCTGCACTGAAGCCGATTGGCGAAACTTACACCTCTACAGCGGTTGATACCAACAAAGATGTGATCATCGAAGCCAGCGTTGAGCCAGCAACAGAACAGGAAATCGAAGATACGATTACTGTCATGGGCGGTCAGGACTGGGAACTGTGGATGCAAGCGCTGGAAGAAGCGGGCGTTCTGGCAGAAGGTTGTAAGACGGTGGCATACAGCTACATTGGTACTGAGCTGACTTGGCCTATCTACTGGGATGGTGCTCTGGGTCGTGCGAAGATGGACCTGGACCGCGCATCTGCGGCTCTGAATGCGAAACTGGCTGCAAAAGGCGGCTCGGCAAACGTAGCGGTACTGAAATCTGTTGTGACTCAGGCAAGCTCAGCGATTCCTGTTATGCCTCTGTACATCGCAATGGTCTTCAAGAAAATGCGTGAAGAAGGCATTCACGAAGGCTGTATGGAGCAGATTTTCCGTCTGTTCAATGATCGTCTGTACAAAGAAGATGGCAGCGCCCCAGAAACTGACGAGAAGAACCGTCTGCGCCTGGATGACTGGGAACTGCGTGATGACATTCAACAGCACTGCCGTAACCTGTGGCCACAAATCACTTCTGAAAACCTGAAAGAACTGACAGATTACGAACTGTATAAAGAAGAGTTCCTGAAACTGTTCGGTTTTGGTATCGAAGGCGTGGACTACGATGCAGACGTTAACCCAGAGGTTAGCTTCGACGTTATCGACATCTAATGCGATAGATACATAAAAAAAGGCGCTGAAATCAGCGCCTTTTTTATTGCTTCTCGGGCAACGTGATACAGAGAAACATTGCCCGAGAAAGAGAAGTACACTAGCTGAGCAGGATCAGTATCGTACCTGCCAGCGTCATCAGAATGTTGGCGATAGCGTAAGTACCGGCATAACCCAATGCCGGAATGGTGGACTTAGCGTACTCGTTCACGATGTCCATTGCTGGCGCACACGTGCGAGCACCGATGATGGCACCAAACAGTAGTGCGCGGTTCATCTTCAGAATGTGCGCGCCCACCAGATAAGCAAACACGACGGGCAGAACACTGACGATAAATGCCAGGCCAATGACCTGAGGGCCGACTTCGGACAAATGCTCAAACATTTTTCCGCCGGCACTCAGACCGATACCGACCATAAAGAACATTAAGCCGAGATCTTTAACCATATTCAGGGCACCTTGTGGTACATAACCAAAGGTTGGGTGGTTAGCACGCAAGAAACCGAGCGTGATGCCTGACAACAGAAGCCCTACCGCGTTACCCAGGCTGAATGACACCTGACCAAAGGTCATGGTCACCAGACCGAACAGAATACCCAGAATAAAGAAACTACAGAATGCCAGCAGGTCGGCCATTTGGCTGTGAATCGAGATAAAACCGATTTTATCCGCCAGACCTTTCACGCGGCTTTTCTCGCCACTGACCTGCAATACATCACCTTTTGCCAAGACGATGTCGAGGTCCATTGGCATTTCAATCTGCGCGCGGACTACGCGGTTTAAGAAACAGCCGTATTCTGACAGGTTAAGATCCGACAGACGTTTGCCCGCAATGCTGTCACTTTTCACCACGATCTCTTCTTCCGAAATGCGCAGGTCGAGTAGGTTACGGTCAAATACTTCTTTGCCGTTACGAAAGCTTGGGTCGAGACGCGCATGGCTGTCTGGGAAACCCACCAAAGCAATCTCGTCACCTTCCTGCAAAATGGCATCGCCATCGGGATGGGCAAGAATACCGTTGCGACGGATACGTTCGATGTAACAGCCTGTTTGGCGATAAACGCCAAGTTCACGCAGATTTCGACCGTCTACCCAGTTGATAAGCTCCGGGCCGACGCGATAAGCGCGAATAATCGGCAGATAGACTTTACGTTGGCTGCTGCCCCCAAGGCCGCGCTCCTGCGCAATCTGTTGAGCGGAATCGGATAAATTCTGTTTTTGAATCTTTGGCAGCAGCTTGGCGAACATGATCATACTAATAAGACCAATCAGGTAAGCCATCGCGTAGCCAACAGAGACATTTTCCAGCACCAACGACAGGTCCATATTGCGCGGAATCGAGGAAAGGCCAGAGTTCAGGGCATCCTGCGCACCAACTAATACAGGCGTTGATGTCAGAGCGCCTGCCATCATGCCGGCAGCAAGACCGAAATCGAGATTGAAATAGTGACTTGAGATATACGTCAGAACCGTTGCGGTAACCAGAACCACAAGACTGAGTACTAGGTAGTGTTTACCGTCGCGAAAAAAGATGCCAAAAAAGTTCGGACCCGCTTCAATGCCTACACAGTAAATGAACAGCATGAAGCCTATCGTCAACGCCTCGGCGTTAAACGTAAAACCGAGATGTCCCATGATCAGGGCCGTGATCAGAACACCAATAGAGTTACCTAACTGCAGGCTGCCAAAGCGGATTTTTCCGAAAGCAAGCCCGATAGCCAGAACAACAAAAATCAGCAGAATAGGGTTTTGGTCTAGCAAAAGTACGACGTCGATATTCACAATTTAGCTCGATTCAAGCGCGCAAGAAGAGAATGGTTAAAGTGTGAGGATTGTATCGTAAATATGCAAAAAGATAAGTGAAATTTTTGCGGTTTGACATTTCTCTGAAGGAAATCCACAAATAAAAAACCCGCTATATATCAGCGGGTTCTAATGCATTCTGCAACTTACTCGTCAAACAGACCCAGATGCTCTTTTGCGTATGCTTCAAAGTCTGTACAACCGCCAATGTGTTGTTGATCGATGAAGATTTGTGGCACGGTTTCAACTGGTTTGCCGACAGTTTTCTCTAGATCAGCTTTAGTGATGCCTTCTGCGTGAATATCAACATAACGGTAGTTGAAGTCGTCACGTTTCGCTTTCAACGTTTCTGCGTGCTCTTTTGCACGTACACAGTAAGGGCAACCAGGGCGGCCAAAAATCACTACGAACATAACTTTCTCCTTTATTTCGATTGTTGCCACTATGCCCGATCCAAATTAGAAAATAAAGTGGCAATTACCTGTTCTTTTGATAGGCAAAAGCTATCGCATAAATTTGCTTCAGTCGCTGTTTAATCACTAATCTGCTTCTGACTCCAAGCCGTACTGAAAGATAACGATTTGCAGCTGGCGTTTGTGATGCTCTGCAAAAACCTGCTTTTTTATTGTGGTTATTTACAGCAAGTTGCACTGCATCAAACAATTTTTTTCGTGATACGAGCAATCTAAAACGCATCGCACGCATTCAGCCCGGAGGCCTCATGTTTCAGTTCATGACATCAAGTCGGATTATCTTTGGTGAAGGAGCGCTGCAAAGTTCCTTATCGGTGATTAGCCAATACGGATACAGCGTGCTTTTGGTGTCAGGTAAACGAACTGAACGCGCGAATGTTGTTGTGGATTACCTGCAGCAACAGAATATGCGTTACCAACATTTGGCAGTCAGTGGTGAGCCCAACATCACGATGGTGGAAGAGGCGGCTGTAGGAGGGCGTCGGTTCAGCCCTGATGTAGTGGTGGCGATCGGTGGAGGCAGTGTGCTCGACATGGGCAAAGCACTGGCTGCAATCATTCCCAATCAGGGAAATGTTTATGACTATGTGGAAGTGGTCGGCCGCAATGTTCCGCTTAAATCCAAGCCTTTACCCTTTATTGCTATACCAACCACAGCCAGTACGGGGTCCGAAGTCACGCGCAATGCGGTTCTGCGTTCGGGGCAGGATAGGGTGAAAGTCAGCTTGCGAAGTCCGGAAATGTTGGCCGATGTTGCGATAGTTGATCCGACATTAACGTACGGTACGGATTTGGCGACATCTGGCCGCGGCGCGATGGATGCGTTCACCCATTTAATGGAAGCTTACGTGTGCGGTGAACCCAATCCGTTGACTGACATGATTTGCGAGGAAGGGGTACGTCGCCTCTCCCGCTCAATTCTGGCGGCTTGTGTACGGGATGATAGCAAGGCACGTGCAGATTTGTCGTTTGCCGCAATGCTCGGTGGCATGGCTATTACCAACGCTAAACTCGGTGCGGCGCATGGGCTGGCTTCGGCTCTGGGGGGGAAACTCGATGCACCGCACAGCGTGATAACCGCGCGTTTAGCCCCTTATGTGATGCGCGAGAATATTCATGCTGCGCAGCTTGCAGGACGCGAGGATGTGCTGGCTCGCTACCGCAGGTTGTCACATCTGCTCACTGGGCGTAAAAATGCTAATGTCGAAGATGGTGCTTTATGGGCGCAGATGATGTTGGATAAATTGAAGCTACCAACGCTCAGTGAGTATGGCGTTTGCAGTACTTCATTCGAGCAGGTAGCGCGAGATGCGATGAAATCGAATGCGATCAAAGGCAACCCGATTCCACTAACCTCGGAAAGGCTGATTTATATTCTCAATCAGGTTTGTGCATGCCGGGGCGAATGTGTTGACGCGGATATAGAGGCGCACCGACATGGCGCGGTGTTGTTGATCCACGACTCAGCCGAAGAAGAAAGCAGCAAATTGAGCGGATAGAAAGACGGAGCCATCAGGCTCCGTTTTTTAATGATTAAAAGTGTGAAAGCTTGTCGTAACGGGAGTCTTTCAATACTTCTTTCACGCGCTTGAGATTTTCGCGGAAGCCTGAACCACGGCGCAGGGTGAAACCCGTTGCCAGCACGTCGATCACCGTCATCTGCACGACACGGCTCGCCATTGGCATATAGACATCGGTGTCTTCCGGCACGTCCAGACAAATAGACAATGAGGCTGCTTTGTCCAGTGGCGAATCTTTCGCGGTAATTGCAATCACTGTTGCACCGTTTTCACGCGCCAGATTAGCAATCTCGACCTGACTCTTAGTTCGACCAGTGTGCGAGATCAAGACGATCACGTCGTTGTCTGTACAGTTAATGCAGCTCATTCTTTGCATCACAATATCTTCAAAACAGGTAATTGGGATGTTGAAACGAATAAACTTATTCTGAGCATCACGTGCGACGGCAGACGATGCGCCCAGTCCAAAGAACGAAATACGTTTGGCCTGGGTCAGCAGGTCAACCGCGCGATTGATCTGCATCGGATCAAGGCTGTTTTTTGCCACATCCAGACAGGCCATCGTTGATTCGAAAATCTTGTGGGTATAAGCATCCGGGCCATCGTCTTCTTCGACGTTGCGGTTCACATAAGGCGTACCGTTCGCCAGGCTTTGGGCTAGGTGCAGTTTAAAGTCGGGGAAGCCTTTGGTATCAAGGCGGCGGCAGAAGCGGTTAACAGTCGGCTCACTGACATCAGCCATCTTTGCAAGAGTCGCGATGCTTGAGTGAATAGCAGTTTGCGGCGAAGCCATGATCACTTCGGCAACTTTGCGTTCCGACTTGCTAAAATTTTCCAGATTCTTTTGAATTTTTTCTAATGTATTCATAGTGTTCACGCGGGCGTAGAGAACAACTCGTTGGTAAAGCGATGTGACCATTTAGGGGAGGGAAATAAATCATTTCCAAAAGGTACATTCACCAACGCCATGGGATGAGTATAAACCTAAGCACGGATAATTCAGAAATGAAACGACGTATCGAATGATGAGAATATGACAAGCCTCAAACTAAATTTCATAAAAACTACAGTTTTAAGCTCAGAATTCTCATCAAAAGGAATTCAAATGCGCCGTATTGATGTGTGAGTTACAGCAAAACGAAATAAATTTTCAGTTTGCTGTAACTTTATCCGATAGGTTTATGCCAGGATTTGTTTCGCCAAATGCTCGATTCTACCCATAAGATTTGGGGCTAAAGCGGCAATCTGGCGTTGTTCTTCAAGAACTGATTGAAGAATTTCATTGGTGGTCAGCGGGTTAGCTAACACAACCCGGAACACGATGGTGTCGAGTTTATTCCAACAGATCGGGTTGAGGCGAGTCCGGGAAACAAAGGATTTACCCGTTTCACGCTGCTTCTTCTGAATAAACTTAGTCAGTTCATTCAGCAGTTCATTTAACAGAACCTGATCGTCTGCATTTGCTTTTTCCAACGCTTGTCTAATGTGTGGTGGCAGATAGCGATAGGTCAGCAGGCACAGCTCCGGTTGAGAAACCAGCTCGAAATCATCCTGCTCCTGAATCAGATCAGCGAAGTAACGTGCTTTGGCGATACTCTGATCGATCAACAGTTCGTATCCGGCACGGCTGATAATGTGCATACTGGCGTAAACCAGCATCGCCATACCGGAGCGAGAGCCCTCCAGAGTGTGACTTCCGAGGTCCTTTGACCCTTTACGCAGAATATATTGTGCGTGATGCTCAATAGAGTTCATGGCGCTCGGATCTTTAAACAGCACCATGCCAGCGCCCATAGGGATGTACAACTGCTTATGGGCATCAATAGTGACGGAATCGGCGAGTTCTATACCATCGAGCAGATGGCGATGATGGTTCGACATCAGAGTTGCACCGCCCCATGCCGCATCGACATGGAAATGGCAGCCTTCCTGATGAGAAATTTCTGCCATGATGCGCAGCGGATCGACGTTACCCGTTTCTGTGGTGCCGGCTACACCGACAACGGCAAATGGTTTGATGTTGTTCGCTTTAAGCTCGGTGATTTTACGCTTGAGATCTTCCGGGCAGATGCGGTTGTTTTCGTCCGTTTTGACTGAAACCAAACCCTCCTGACCAATACCCAGTACGTCGGCGGCTTTTTTCAGTGAGTAGTGGCCGCGCTCGGAAACCAGAATCGCCAAGCCTTCATAGCCATAATGGCGCATGGCTTTGAACAGACCTTCTTTCTCCACGCCGTGGAAATCACCGTCGGCTTTCAGTGCGTTGTTACGGGCAACCCACAAGGCCGTAATGTTGGCGATAGTACCGCCGGAGCAGAAAGCCCCAAGTGAGTGCTCGGCGCTGTGCATCCATTGTTGGTAGAACGAATCTTGCTCACCGTAGATGAGACGATGCAACATGCCCAGAACCTGACGCTCCAGCGGAGTGAACGCTTTAGAGGTTTCGATTTTGACCAGATTCTGGTTGAGGGCAATCATGATTTTGGACAGCGGCATTAAAAAGTAAGGCAACGCCGACGTCATGTGACCGATAAAGCTGGGAGAGGCGGTATGTACCGACTGTGCTACCAGTGTATCAAGCAGATGCTGAGTATGGTCCGAGACAAATTCCGGCTCATCAGGAATGCGCGCATCAGAGAAATCTTTTTCAATCTCTTTCAACGGTTTTTCTTCTGCTACGATGTGTTCGCGCAGAAACTTGTTGAGGTTGCGTGAAAGCTCTTCTTCGATACGGGTCAGTGTTGAGTCTGGCCCTTCTGGCACGGTAAAGATGCGCAGCAGAGTTTCAAAGTTCGCATCCGCGATTTTGTGTTCAGATACCATACAGCGTCGTTATAATTTTTAATCTATCGTTTCAGGCGAGACAATCTAAACGAAAACGGGACCAAAGTCCCGCCTTAATTCGGATGGCCATGGAGAGCAACAGGGCAGAATATACAGAGATGTACCATGCCACCGAGTGTTATTGACACTCGATTTTTTCTGTTTTGGCGATCGCCTCGTTGTACTTGTTAAGTGCACCTTCAATTTGCTTTGGATGGCTTAGAAGTTCAGCAAATGCAGAGCGCAGCTCATAGTTCTTTTCGTGTGGCTTGGCTTGACGATCATCAAACGTCGTTTTGGCGATCTGGCCCAGTTCATCACTGCGTGACGCCAGCACTTTGATATCGTGTTGTTCCAGTTTCAGCCAAGCTTCGACAGGTTGCGCGGTGGCGACTTTTGAAGCGTCATGCTCTAAGTAGTAATGAACCGCTGCACGGCTCAGTTCAAAATGGTGTTGGCGACCTTCCAGGAACCATTGGCTCACGTCAGCCAAATCCGGGTATTTTTCCGTCGTCATTTTGGCAAGATCTGAGTACCACGCCAGTGAAGCATCAATGTAGGCATCGTATTTTTTCGCAAAACATTGATTGTCGGCTGCAGCCGCGGTCATTGAGGTAGCCGAGAAGAGCATGGTGACAATAAAGCGTTTCATAATCGTTCCTTTTTGCGACTTTTTTATCTTTACCCTGTGGGCAGGGTTTTATTGATTTCCAGTTGGGCTTTAATTAATGCGTATGAAACAAAATCGTCACACGCAAGGCGCACCATTTTAAAAGATGTGCAACGTTATTCCTGAGATCTAGCCTGCAAGAGACACAAAGAATAACATTAAAACGGGCACTAACAGGCTTAGAATAAACCCACTGACGATCGCAACTGGCACACAACGCACGCCACCAGTGGTTTGAATGACTGGCAAGGTGAAGTCCATGGCTGTCGCACCCGCGTAACCGATGGAGGTGCACGGTTTGCGACTAATAAACATCGGGATCAGCACCAGAGAAATCAGCTCGCGCAGCAGCTCTATCATAAATGAAGCGCCGCCATAAACCGGACCAAACGCATCGCCCATCAGGATACCGGCCAAAGAGTACCAGCCAAAGCCAGATGCCATTGCCAGCCCTTTGTAGATGGGAATATCCAGAATCAATGCAGCAATGATGCCGCCAATCCAACTGGTGATCATCACCACTGCGGCGATCACCATGCCATGTTTGTTCAATAGGATCTGACCTAAGGTAAGACCGCTGTTGCGAAGCTGAATGCCAATAAAGAACAGTAACAGGAACAGGATCCATTCGCTTGCGGTATCGACCCACGAAAGGTCAAGACTGAAAACGACACCAACCAGCAAGCCACCACCGACCACTAAAATCAGTTTAACGGATTCAAGAGCCATACTAGAAAGAGGCAATTTAGTGTGACTGGTGTCGGTGGCAAGCGGAAGAAAACGGTCAACCAGAGGTAGAGCAAGCAGGTTGCAGGTGCCAAGCAGAACGAAAAATACGCCCGCGTATTTCAGGATCAGTTGCAGGTTGTCACCGAGGTTATCCAAAGCCGCCAGACTGAGTCCCATGAGAAAAAGGATCACATAGACCAGTGATGAGGTAGCTTGGTTAAGTTTGGCGAGCCAGTTTTTATTGTGAATAGAGAACAGATACCCCACCACAAGTGGGGCAAAGATAAACAACATCCCTGATAACATACATTCCTCGAAAAGTGATTTAGAAACCGCTGGCGTTAATTACTGCACTGAGTTGGGTTTTGAATTCCACATCACTGAGATTGCTGAGATTGTAGAGGACTTCTGCGCCGGCCGCGTTGATTTCAACGTCGTGCTCTTCTATCGCATCGTCTTGTTTTCTAAACATAAGTAGGTGATGTGCAATCCGTGCCACATCAAGGTAGCTGACTTCCTGGCAATGTTCTACTAATTCTTCGTTACAAGCCACTTCAAGGAAATCTTCGTCAAATCCCCAATGTTTGAGGACCAGTTTACTGGTGCTGGAACAGCTGGACTGGAAGATTTGCAACGCGATGTCTTGATCGAGGTAGTTGCCGTTTTCGAGGTAGAGATAATATTCATTGACCAGACAGAACAAACCGATGTCAGCTAGTAGGCCAACCAACAGAGCTTTGTCCTGCTCAAGGTGAAGGTAGTTATCGGGTTCAAGCTTTTTGAACGACTGAGCGACTAACACCATGGTCGCTCCCAACTCGCGTGAGACAGAAGCGCTGTTGACCAGGATCTTGTTGCACTCTTTACTCAGATTGATTGAGTGTTTGAGTTGTTCAATGGCTTGTGCTGTGACAATGTCACGTACACGAACGATGCCCAGACGAGACACGGCAGTGAGCAGATCGGTACAGGTAATATTACGGCGGTTAAACACCACGGAGTTCGCGACGCGAATAACAATGGCCGCCAGGCCAGGATCATCAGTTAGGCAGTCAGCGACATCGGAGACGCCTGTTGACTCTTGGGTACACAGTTTTTGAATTTTCAGCACGACATCAGGAATCGGCGGCAGAGAGATCTTGCCGGTACTGATGGAGGATTTAACCAACTGGGCAAACTCACTTTCTAGCCCTTCAATGAGTTTGTGTCGGTTTTCCGGAAGCCAATAAAAAGCTAAGTGATTCATTGTTTATCATTGTTAGTTTTAGTCCTGTTCATTCTACCGATCGCTAATTAATAGAAGCAACTATAAACCGGAAGAAAGCGGCAATTTCTTTACATTTCGATGATCTGTGAGACATTTTGCGTGCTTATTCTGTTCGAAAAGCCAGCAAAGATGATGACCTTGTGACACTACTCTCATTCTAGACAAATATTCGATACGTTGATGTGAATTAAGTCCGGACTTATTTCGTTTCGTTAACTATGATATATGAAACATATAGGTAAGCATGCAGTACATATAAAAAGCTTACTAATTAACCTATTCATTTTATTCGCTAAAAATTTGCTGCTATCTGGTGATCTGTCTTAATCGGGGAATGTGATTAAAGGATCAATGGATATGTTTGAGCATAGATTTTTCGATTATGTAATTAAGTTTGGTACCTACCAAAAACGTTCTATGTTTGGTGGTATTGGGTTGTTCCAGCAAGACGCGATGTATGCGCTGCTGACAGAAGATTGCATTTTCATTCGCGGCGGCGAAGATCTCGATGAAGTTTTGACGAATCTTGGCTGTGATAAGTACCGTCATGTGAAGAAGCAGACAACGGCCACCGTTAATTACTACGATATTACGCAGTTATTTGAACAGAACCACTCTGAACTGGACTCCATTATTGAACGTTCAATACTGTATTCCATTGAGCAGCGCTCTTTTCAGAAATCCCAGGCGAACCGTCGTTTGAGGGATTTGCCGAATATGCAGTTGACGCTGGAACGAATGGTAAAGAAAGCGGGCGTTGACGATGTGGAAACATTCATGCGTCTGGGTGCGCCGGATGTGTTTAACAAAGTTCGCCGCATTTATGGCAGCGATCTGGATGTGAAGTTATTGTGGAAGTTTGCCGGAGCGATTGAAGGTATTCACTGGAAATTGCTGCAAGAGCCGCGTAAGCGCCAATTGCTCGATATCTGTCACGGTCGTTAAAAAGTATGTGACAAAGAGCGCTGAGACAAGGAAGTACAGAGCTCAATAAAAAAACCGAGGCTATGACCTCGGTTTTTTTGTGTTCGTTTCTCTGCTTAGTATTTGAAACGAGCAGTAAACATCAGTTGGTCGCCGTAGGTATCGTTGATGCGGGCTTCAGCACCCAAAGAGAACAGTTCAGTTGAGTGGAAACGTGCGTAAACTGAGCCGATCCAGTTGTCGTCGTTGTCGATCGAAACGTAACCTGCTTTACCGCCAACTTCCAGCTGTGGACCTAACCACTGACGCACACCCAGATTCAGTTCCATACCAGTATCTGCGCTGCCATTGTTTTTCTTATCTTGCAGGTGGAATAGCATTTCACCTGTAAAGTCTGCCCAGTTGTTAACCGGCGCGTGGAAACCAAAACCCGCCGCCGCGTCGTAGTCGCTCTCAAACTCAGAGTCAACACGTGCAATCACGTGAGCGTTAGGGTGAATAGATTTACTGACTGCAGCACCATAGGTCACAGGGCTTGCACCGATGCGCGCTTCAATGTAGTCGTAGCTGAAGTTGCTCATCACGGATGGGCTGTTACGGTCAACTTCAGCCATTGATTGTGCTGAAGCAAGAAGAAGTGCTGTTGCAATGATTGTTTTACGCATAGTCACGATAAACCTATATCTTTATGATTAATTCCATGGTCGAAAGCGGAATATCCGCTAGGACGTAAAGCCTTGAAAGATAACCAGGCTTCAAAAGTGTCGACATCATAATTCATAGGTGCAGTCTGGCTCCACCAAAAAATGTCATTGTTTTGTCGTCTAAGTAAATATTAAGCAATTAAGATGCCAAATATATGAACTCTTTGTGATTTCCTCTGCGTTTGCTTATTCACCGAAACTGATTCGTTTGGCAGAAATCGCATTGAGGATCTTTTCGGCGTCGAGTACCTGAATCCACGGCATCAGTTCCGCTTCGTTGTCGATAATGTACTGCGTGAGCTGGTCTTTGATCGTTTGGCGCAACTGGTCGCCATGCCACGGCTTAGCCACGTAAAAATGCAGGCTGGCATGATTGATGGCTTCGACGGTATCCTCCAGACCGGCTTGACCCGTCAACAGAATTTTGCGTGTTTTGGCGGTATCTTCGTCGTCGTTTAATTCAATCAGAAAACTGATCCCCGTTTGTTCTGGCATGATGTGGTCACACAAAATCAGCGCCAGAGGAATGTCCTGCTGGCGATAATCTTCAATGACTTCTTTGGCTTCTGCTACAGATTCCGCAGCCTCAATCACGAAGTGTTCTTCAAAACAATCGAGATCCTGAACCACGCTATCGAGCACTTCTCTTTCATCATCGACACATAAAATCATGTACTTATTCATGTCATTTTCCTTATCGCATGATTTAGCGAGGTGAGAGCGGTAACCAAACGCTCATGGTGGTGTAATGGCCAAGCTCACTGTCGACGTCAATCCACCCCTGATGTTGCAGCACTATCTGCTGGCAAACTGACAAACCAATGCCCAGTCCGAAGTTGCCTTCCCGCTTGGTGGTGTAGTTGAGGGCAAAAACCTGATTTTTGAGCTCATCCGGTATGCCACAGCCATTATCGGTGAAGCTTATGACAGCATAGGTTTGATCATTTTTCTCCTCCATTCGTGTGCGAATGTGAAGTATGCCGCGTTCAGGGAACGCATCGATGGCGTTAGAAATTAAATTGGTCCACACCTGTTGCAGCGCAATTGGCAGACAGCGAAGCGGCGGAATATCGGCGTACTCTTTTTCAACACTGTGCATCTTGAGCCGGTTTTCGAAGATGACCAGAGTGTCTTCAATCCCTTCATGAATATCGACCTGATGAAAAGTTTCGTCATCCGGGCGGGCATAGCCTTTGAGGCTTTTCACCATGTCGGCAATGCGCTGCGCGCATACGTTGATGGAGCGTAAATTGCTGCCGGCAAGATGGTAACATTCCAGCTTATCTACCTGTACTAATGCGTCATCGGGATGGCTTCTTGCAAGATCGATCAGCGTCTGATCGTTTTCGAGGCCAAGTTTTACCAGCTTTTTGGCCAATAAACGGTGGTGTGTCTTCTCTTCCAATTGTTTAGCGCGAGCGCGCTCTTCGGACGTCGACAGTGGTTTTGCCTGTAAAGCATTACGCAGCAGCGCGGCGCCTTGTGAGTCCCGGGAATGGTCCCCGTTGCAGCCGTCGACAATCGATTCGATGTTACGACTTAAGGTTTCTGTGCCGCGTAGGATGGCAGCGACCGGGTTATTGAGTTCATGAGCTACGCCTGCGACCAACTGGCCAAGCATCGCCATCTTCTCACGTTCGATCAGCTGTTGATGCGCCAGTTCGAGCGATTCAAGCGTTTTTTGCAACTGGAGTTTGGTGTTGATACTGCGTTGTAGGCGACGGTTGAAGTGACGTAACAGCAAGTTGGTGAACAAGGGTAATAAACTGCTGTCGGAGTGCATCACCTTGGCAAAGACATCACGATCGAGTTTAATCACTTCGGTCTTGGTCAGAGTAATGGCGGTTGAGAACGAAGGCTCACCTGTGACAAACGACATGCCTCCGACGATATTACCTTTTTTATGCCGAACCACTTCACGTTGTTGGCCGAGATCATCTTTTTTATACAGCGCAACTTCACCTTCAGTGATAAACCATAAAAAGCGGTTCTCTTCGCCTTCTTTAGTCAGCAGATGTTCCGCTGAATAGGTACGACACGCTCGGGTCTCATCCTCTTTTTCAAAAAATTGGTACAAGGCGCCAATGACTTGTTCGGCCAGTTCGGCGTCGGACAGACGATGGTAATCCGTAATAAAGCCTTCGCGGAAAGAGCGCATCTTGTTATCGATATGAGCACGCAAAATACGCTGTTGATCGAGCAGGGTACTGTAACTCAGGATGTTGTCTTTATCCTGTTCCAGAATGTAAGTAGTCAGCTCCTGTTGCACGGTTTTGCGCAGCACGTTGTCTTGCAAAGGTTTAGTCAGACAATAATCGAGACGACCTTCGTTGACGGCATTCAGAATCGCCTGAATATCCTGCCCGCAACTGATCAGCACTTTGCGCGCATTGCGTGTGTGCGGCAGCTTATCGAGGTGAATTAAGAAGTCTGCGCCGTTAAACGTTTCATGATGACTGGCGACGACCAGAGCCACGGTCTGACCTTGCTCTTCGAGAAATTCTAAAGCCTGCTGAGCATCTTCTACAGAATCCGCAGTATGCAGGTCAAACTTGGCGGCAAACGCACTCAGTTCGTGGCGCCATTGTTCCACGCTGATGGGATTGTTGTCTAAACAGAGCAAAGCGTATCGATTCACGGCAGTCTCGTCGGTTACGGGTCGGCATCGATACTGTAACAAGCTTTGCCAGATGGAATTGGGAGCTAGGTTTGAAGACACTAAACTTTGACTAAGTAGGCATCAATACTCTGATTTAACTCAGCCTTTTCTCATTAATACCTGACATTACGCATTTATACTCGTGTCACTTGAGCTCATTGAAATAACTACGGTAGACTGAGCCAAACAATCAGGAAATCCTTTTATTATGAAAACTATTAAACGAATCGGTGCAGTTGGTGGCGCAATATCATTGGCACTTTGCTGGCCTTTGGCTGTCGGTCAAATCGGTCAGAACGTGATCACAGATGGTGTGAATCACATCGACAACGATAAGGTTAAAGCGGAAGTGGTGAGTTACGATCGTGGCTACCTGACTTCAACGGTTCAAACCCGTTATTCCATCGTAGATCCGGCCATTAAGCTCCAAATGGAAGCGGAAGGTATGCCGACCGAAGTTGTGATGAACAGCGAAGTGCATCATGGTCTGCTGAGCCTGACTGCGGTCTCAACGTTCCCGGATTACCCGGATTTCCCCATGGTGATCAACAGTACCACCCGCTTAAACGGCAACACGGAGTACACAGCACAAACGGAAACCTGGCACTATGCCAATAATGGCGAGAATCCATTCACGCTGTCTGTAACACCGATGGTGTTTAAGGGCACGGCGACGACGTTGGGCGAACTGACTTACTCTGCGTCGATTCCATCCATTGATATGGATTTCCCGACGGGTGAAAAAGTGCAGATGAGCAATTTGGTGGGCGAAGGTCAGGGCATACAACAAAACGGTTTCTGGATTGGTCAGCAAAAAATGACCATGGAGCAACTGAATACTCAAGATACGGCAGGTGACTCACCATTCAGCGCGAAACAGGCATCGTACGAATTCACCTCAACATTGGATGAGTCGAAACAGCGTTTTAGCAGCCAACATATTATTAAGATCGGTGAGTTGGTGAATGAAAGTGGCAAAGTTAACGACGTGCAAATCGATTTCACTTTGGGTGATGTCGACAGCCAGTCGTTTGCCAAACTTTCCGACATCTATCAGGAGAATCCTGATATGTCCCAACAGGCGATTTCTGAAGCGCTGCCTTACGTGGACACCCTGTTCGCAAAAGGTTTCAAAGTCAGCATGAACAAAATGGCGCTGAAAGTGGGTGAGGGTGAATTCGACTCTAACTGGTCGTTTGCCATTCCAGAAGGCACTAAAGACGTGCTGCAGGACCCGAGCGTGATTTTATCGGCGCTGACTGGCAATCTGGACACTTTTGTCTCAACTCAGCTAGCGGCAGACTATCCGTTTGTTCAACAAGGTGTTGACGAACTGGTCATGATGGAAATGGCGACTCAGAACGAAAAAGGTTACCAGTTAAAAGCGGATGTGAAAGACGGAAATCTCGTTTTTGCCAATGGTCAACAGGTCCCGCTGGTGGCATTGCTGGTACCGTTAATGATGCAACAAGGTTACTAATCTGCTGATTTAATCGGTTATTAAAGAAAAGAGGTCTTAAGACCTCTTTTCTCGCTTTTTATCCTGATAAAAAAGTGGTATTAATCACACTAATTTTCGATAGCAGGAGCAAGGAACACATGGAGCCGAATACGGACACTGTTTTTAACTTTAGTGCTGGTCCAGCAGCGTTGCCAAAAGCAGTGATGCAAAAAGCACAGGCTGAATTTGTTAACTGGAACGATCTGGGCGTTTCAGTGATGGAAATCAGTCACCGTAGCAAACCTTTCATTCAAGTTGCTGAAGAAGCGGAACAGGATTTACGCGATCTTCTCAACATTCCAGATAACTACAAAGTGCTGTTCTGCCAAGGCGGTGCGCGTGCACAATTTGCGGCGGTTCCACTGAACCTACTGGGTGACAAAACTCAGGCGACCTACATCGACGCAGGTTACTGGGCGGCGAGTGCCGTGAAAGAAGCGAAAAAATACTGCAAACCGGCGGTATTTGACGCGAAAATCGAAAAAGACGGCAAAACGGCTGTCCTGCCTGCCAGCGAATGGAAAATTGACGCGGACTCCGCTTACGTTCACTTCTGTCCAAACGAAACTATCGACGGTATCGAAATTAACGACCTGCCTGTGACTGACAAACCGATCGTTGCTGACATGTCTTCTACCATTCTTTCGCGCGAAATCGACGTATCGAGATACGGCGTGATTTACGCGGGTGCTCAGAAAAACATCGGCCCTGCAGGTATCTGTATTGCGATCGTGCGTGATGATCTGTTGGGCTTAGCCAATGACGTTCTACCCAGCATTCTGAACTACAAACTGCTGGCGGAACAGGATTCGATGTTCAACACGCCACCAACGTTTGCTTGGTATCTGTCTGGCCTGGTGTTCAAATGGCTGAAAGAGCAGGGCGGTGTTAAAGCGATTGAAAAGATCAACCGTGAAAAAGCGGCACTGCTGTACGGTTACATCGATTCTTCAGACTTCTACCGTAACGAAATTCACTCTAACAACCGCTCACTGATGAACGTTCCGTTCCAGCTGGCAAAACCAGAACTGGATGGTACTTTCCTGGAACTGGCTGAAGCGCGTGGACTGACTTCTCTGAAAGGTCACCGCGTCGTGGGTGGTATGCGTGCTTCTATCTACAACGCAATGCCGCTGGAAGGCGTTCAGGCGTTGGTTGATTTCATGAAAGAGTTCGAAGCTCAGTACGCGTAATTGCCAGAGCTTGCTTGCAAGCTTGAACGCACATTTTAAAAAGCTCAGTGGTCACACTGGGCTTTTTTGTTTCCGTTGCTCAGGGGCCTTGAGCACAGCGATAAAAAAACCGCCATTGCTGGCGGTTTCTACATGGTTATCAGGCTCGTTGGCTGCTGCGACCCTGCGCTTTACCTTTTCCGGCCGGACGGGAACGGTTTTGACCCTGACCCGCACTGGTATTGGGGCGGCCATTGCCACTCGGTTTACCGTTCTGGCCTGACTTTGCCTGATTGCCCGCAGGTCTGCCGTTAGCTCCCGGCTTCGACTGACCGCCTGGTTTGCTGTTGCCCTGACGCTGACCGACTGGTTTGTCGCCACGCAGTGCATCAAAGCCCGGTTGTGACATCGTATGCTTGGTCGCAAAACGGTTAGAGCCGTGACGGCCTGATTTACGACGCTGTGCCGGTGTCAGTTTCTCACCATCCTCCGACGGAACCAGACAACCTGGTTTGTCGCCGATCAGGTGCTTTTTACCCATGTTGATCAGCGCTTCACGGATCAGTGGCCAGTTGGCTGGATCGTGGTAGCGAAGCAGTGCTTTGTGCAGACGACGCTGACGCTCACCTTTTGGCACCGCCACGTCTTCACGTTTTTTGTACTTAACGCGTTTCAGCGGGTTCACTTCTGAGTGATACATCGCCGTCGCGTTACACATTGGCGAAGGGTAGAAGTTTTGTACCTGGTCACACTCGTAGTTGTTCTTCTTCAGCCACAGCGCCAGGTTGAGCATGTCTTCGTCTTTTGTGCCCGGGTGCGCGGAGATGAAGTACGGGATCAGGTACTGTTTCTTACCCGCTTCTGCGCTGTATTTTTCAAACAGCTCTTTGAAGCGATCGTACGTTCCCATGCCCGGTTTCATCATCAGATCCAGCGGCGATTTCTCGGTATGTTCCGGTGCAATCTTCAGATAGCCACCTACGTGGTGCGTGACCAGTTCTTTGATGTATTCCGGAGACTCAATCGCCAGATCGTAACGCACGCCTGAGGCAATCATGATCTTCTTAATGCCGTCGACTTTACGCGCTTCGCGATACAGGTCGATGGTGTGCTTATGATCGGTATTGAGTTTGTGACAGATACCCGGGAACACACACGACGGACGGCGACAGTTGGCTTCCGCTTTTGGATCCGAACAGCCAAGGCGGTACATGTTGGCCGTAGGGCCGCCCAAATCCGAAATGGTGCCGGTAAAGCCCGGAACCTTGTCACGAATCTCTTTCAGTTCATTAATGATCGACTCTTTCGAACGGTTCTGAATGATGCGGCCTTCGTGTTCGGTGATCGAACAGAAAGAACAGCCACCAAAGCAGCCGCGCATGATGTTGACCGATGTCTTGATCATGTCGTAAGCCGGAATTTTCGCTTTGCCATACATTGGGTGCGGAACACGCGCGTATGGTAAGTCGAACACGAAATCCATCTCTTCTGTCGAGAGTGGGATCGGTGCCTGGTTTACCCACAGTTCACGGTTGCCATGGCTCTGTAGCAGCGCGCGGCCAGAATATGGGTTGGTTTCCAGGTGCAGCACGCGGCTGGCGTGTGCGTAAAGAATGCGGTCGTTTTGCAGCTTCTCGTAAGAAGGCAGACGCACGGCGGTCGTCTTGGCATCGTGGCGAGAAGGGCGAATGGTGATCGGTTTGGCTTCGGCTTCTTCTTTTTTGCCGGTTTCGCACTGCGTTTCCACTTCGTACGGGTTGGTTGGTACGAACGGCGTGCTTGGTTTATCAATACGCGAAGAGTCGATAATGGTGTAGCCTTCCGGAGCGGCAGGCAGGTTGACTGCGGTGCCGCGCACGTTAGTCATGTCGCTGATGTTTTCGCCATTGGCTAGGCGATGCGCGACTTCGACCAGTGCACGCTCTGCGTTACCAAACAGCAGGATATCCGCTTTGGCATCAAACAGGACCGAGCGACGAACTTTATCTGACCAGTAGTCGTAATGCGCGACGCGTCGCAGGCTGGCTTCAATACCACCCAGCACAATCGGCACATCTTTGTACGCTTCGCGACAACGTTGTGAATACACCAGAGTGGCACGATCCGGACGTTTACCGCCTTCGTTGTTTGGCGTGTAAGCATCATCGTGACGCAGCTTTTTGTCCGCCGTGTAACGGTTGATCATCGAGTCCATGTTCCCGGCCGTTACGCCAAAGAACAGGTTTGGTTTACCCAGCGTGGTAAAGGCGTCTTTGCTGCTCCATTCTGGCTGCGCAATGATGCCCACGCGGAAACCCTGCGATTCCAGCAAACGGCCAATGATCGCCATACCGAAGCTCGGATGATCGACATACGCATCGCCAGTGACGATGATGATGTCACAGCTGTCCCAACCCAGCGCCTGCATCTCTTTACGCGATGTCGGCAGGAATGGGGCAGTGCCAAAACACTCGGCCCAGTATTTCTTGTATTCGTTAATCTTTGGTGTATTCATAAGTTTAAAAACTTGCTCACTTTACTAAAGGGGCTGAGTGGCGTTCTGACCATTATTATGTGGTCACAGGGCAAAAGCCTGGCCTCTGTTGTGCGGTCTTCCACTCAACGCCCGACATTCTTGCGCGCTAGAGTCTTCCTGATCTTCATCACTCAGGTTCGCCTCACGCTCATCGCTTCCCGCTGGCGTTATTTACGCGTATTACGAGCGTCCAACCTCCGTTTTCCGCTCCGCTTTGTTCGGCTTAGATTGCGCCTTAATATCACGGATTAAGGTCTCTGTGTGGCCTTAATACCTGCAGTAATACTAGGTGAAAAAAGCAGCCAAACAAAATAGCGGTGGAGTGTATCACGTTCTCGGCAGAGTCGCTCAATTTCTGTGACGGATAACCAAAAACTTTACATTGTGGGTGATAGGACGATGAAGTTGCTTGGTAAGGGGATGGCGCCAATAAAAAAGCCACCGCAAATGCGATGGCTTTTTAGCAAGCGTTTTGGCTTAAAACCGGGTGGCGAATTAGCCAATCAGGCCTTGTTTCGCCAGGTACTCATCGTACGTACCGTGGAAGTCGTTCACGCCATCTTTGGTGATTTCGATGATGCGAGTCGCAATCGATGATACGAACTGACGGTCATGAGAAACAAACAGCAGCGTGCCTTTGTAGTTTTCCAGAGCCAGGTTCAATGCTTCGATCGATTCCATGTCCATGTGGTTGGTTGGTTCGTCCATCAGCAGGATGTTTGGTTTTTGCATGATCAGCTTACCAAACAGCATACGACCTTGCTCACCACCAGAAATCACTTTGACCGATTTCTTGATGTCGTTTTGTGAGAACAGCATACGACCCAGAATACCGCGTACGGTTTGCTCGTCTTCGCCTTCGTTTTTCCACTGGCTCATCCAGTCCAGCAACGACATGTCTTCCGCGAAATCATGTGCGTGGTCCTGAGCGTAGAAACCGATGTTGTTGTTTTCAGACCATTTGATCATGCCCGCCATCGGTTCCATCACACCCGCCAGAGTGTTCAGCGTGGTGGATTTACCGATACCGTTCTCACCGATGATCGCGATGCGTTCACCCACTTCAACCATCAGGTTGACGTTGTTGATCAGAATGTTCTCGCCGTAACCCTGTTTTAAACCTTCCACTTCCAGCGCGTTACGGAACAGTTCTTTCTTCTGATCGAAACGGATGAATGGTGACTGACGGCTTGACGGTTTCACTTCTTCCAGTTGGATTTTATCCAGCTGTTTCTGACGAGAAGTCGCCTGTTTCGCTTTTGATGCGTTCGCAGAGAAGCGGCTTACGAAGGTTTGCAGCTCAGCAATTTGAGCTTTCTTCTTCGCGTTGTCGGCATGCAGACGGTCACGCGCTTGTTCAGCCGCGATCATGTATTCGTCGTAGTTACCGTGGAACAGACGCAGTTCACCGTAATCCAGATCCGCCATGTGCGTACATACGGTGTTCAGGAAGTGACGGTCGTGCGAGATGATGATCATGGTGCAGTTACGCGCCAGCAACGTTTGCTCCAGCCATGCGATAGTGTGCATGTCCAGGTTGTTGGTGGGCTCGTCGAGCAGCATGATTTCTGGTTCTGCGAACAGCACCTGCGCCAGCAACACACGCAGTTTCAGACCCGGTGCGAGCTCGCTCATCAGGCTGAAATGTTGTGCTTCAGGAATACCCAAGCCCAGCAGCAGTTCACCCGCGCGCGCTTCGGCGGAGTAGCCGTCCATTTCTGCGAATTCAGTTTCCAGATCGCCAACACGCATGCCGTCTTCGTCGGTCATTTCTGGCAGAGCGTAAATGCGGTCACGTTCTTCTTTGACCTTCCACAACTCTTTGTGACCCATGATAACTGTGTCCACCACCGTGAACTCTTCAAACGCGAACTGATCCTGACCCAGTTTAGCCATACGCTCGTTTGGATCGGTCGAAACAGAACCTGCCGATGGCTCCAGCTCGCCGCTGAGAATTTTCATAAATGTGGATTTACCACAACCGTTGGCACCAATCAGGCCGTAACGGTTGCCATTACCAAATTTAATCGAGATGTTTTCAAACAATGGCTTATCGCCAAATTGCATGGTGATGTTTGCAGTCGTTAACACAAGGCATTCCAAGTTGTTGGTCTACCCGTTCTGACTTGAAGTGACAGTGCCTTAGCGCTGAAGTGGCAGAGGAGCAGGCTTCGAAGTCGATTGGGTACAGTAAATAAGTAAAAAGTTGGCCAAGGCCAACTTTCAAAGCTGCGCGATAGTAACAGTTTTTGTGATTAACATCACCCATGATCGTTCAACTTGATGCGAATCGGCTTGCAAGCCCGGTATTTACTGCATTCTGCGCCTTGGATTATTGCGTTGCGTCCTGTGTTATCAGCGTTGCCGCGGTAGCACAGTGAGTACGCGAATCACAAACTGGTGTAACTCTTTCATGTAGTTTTCCAGAAACGCTTTGGTTCGCTCAGCGGTGACATTGTTATCGTCGTCTATCATGCCATCGTGATATTGCAGATACGCTTCAACGGTATTCATCAGCGGTGAATTACAAAAACAGAGCACACTGCGCAACTGGCTCTGCGCAACCGCTGTACCGATAGCACCGGGTGAAGTGCCGATAACGCCGGAAGGCTTGCTGGCAAACGAGTTCTGCCCCCAGGGACGGCTTGCCCAGTCAATGGCATTTTTCAGTCCGCCGGGAATGGAGCGGTTGAACTCCGGCGTAACAAACAGCAGGCCATCGCAATCGGCGATCGCCTGTTTGAACGCTTTTGCTACCTCAGGAAAGTCTGCGTCGTAATCTTGGCTGTATAGCGGTAGATCCTTGATGGGGATTTCCACCAGTTCTAACTCCGGTGGGGCGAGTTTGGCCAGCGCATGAGCCAGCTTACGGTTGATGGAGGTAGATGACAAACTCCCGACGAAATAGCCGATTTTGTACTTGGTCATATCAAGCTCCTGGTTTTTCCTTGCCCACAAGCTGTTTTGGGAATGGCAAGGGAAAAAAGGTCAATAAAACGTGTTGTAAAATCCGCTGTTGGGGGCTGATATAAAACGACTTCGGCCGTCACAAACAGGCAGATCACCGCCCCTAAGTCTAGTGCACGCTAAGAGCGGCCACCAATTCAGCGCCGCCCTTTTAATCTGCCAAACAGTTTTGCCGTTAGCGATTAGGCATCGCCGTCCAGTGTATTTGTTTACCATCACTCAGCGTTGCCAGCACCGATTGCGCCTTGATGGTTACGCCATGATGATTTCGCGAATGCGGTGAAAAATTGGCAATGATGGTGGAGCCGTCGCTAAAGGTTGTTTGTTGCAACTGGCCGACATCATCCAACCATTGAAAGTCCGTCAATGCCTGGTTCCAGAGCTGCTGGTGGATAGGCGAAAATCCTTGCTGGTAATGCTTTAGCGCCTTGATTCTCGGGCTTGATGGCGACAACGCTTCATCCCGGGTCAGGTGCACCATCGGCGGCGTGTTGTAGAGCATGCTGGTTAAATCGCGTTCTGCCTGCACATTACTGAATTTAAGGCTGTCGCTGTACCAGTGATGGCTGTTGATCACCTCGTCGTGAAAAACGGTTTGGTACAGCGGAACCCGGTACTGCGGGCTAAACAGCAGAGTTTTGTATGGCTCTTTAACTGCTGCTGATTTAAAGAAGAAATCCGGTTTGTGATTCGGATACCAACGGCCGAGAAAATAGGGTGAACGGGTATCGCGCTTCATCTCATTATCCTGCCAACCAAAGCCGATGGTTTCCAGGCCGTGAGCAAAACTGATGCCTTGTGTGGTGAGGCTGTTGCCATCTTCCGACCCCAGAACCAGGCCTTGCTGCTCGCTTATCCACAGCATGCGCTGATTAAACGCACTAAGCATGGCGTTTTCACTGGTTGCATCGCGATAATCCTCGCGGGCCATGGCGGTGGCATCCACATCGAGAAACAGACTGTTGAAGTGGCCGTAGAGGATAATATCGAGCACGCGCTGCTGCACATACGCTAAGTGACAGTTTGGATTGAGGTAGTTACCTTGGCCACGAAAGCCTGGCTGCTTTTCGCCACTGGCTCGTTCGATGGCGCATTGCTCGCGCATTTCGCCGGGCAACTGCGCGGTGAGCCAACTGTCGTTCACGCCAAGGGGAATAGCGGTGTTGTACGAATCGTAAGTGGCCACTAAATAGCCCGCCTTTTTAGCCTGCTCAACAGCGTCGGGTTGATAGAAGGCCGGCATCCAGTTGTCAAAACCGAGCCATAACTGAGTCAGCCCGGCAGATTGCAAGGTGTTGACCATTTCTGATGTTAACGCTTGACCCCAGCGCTCAGGCGTTGAGAGGTAGCGCGCCGCGGCGGAGGCGAGCCAACGCTTTTGCTTTTGAGCCGCATCAAACTGTGCTGCAATTGCGTTGTTGCTCAAGGTCGGCGGGGAAGCGGCGAATCGCGCTGCCAGCGAATTGTTCAATGCATCGACCAGCAATTGTTGATGGTAGCGGCTGAATCCGTCTCGCCTTGCTTTCAGAGCTTGCAGTTCTTTACGGCTGGCAGGATCGACAGATAACGTAGAGGCATTGAGATACCAGTCGTTCAGCCCCCACCAGTCGCGTACATCTTGTGTGCTCAGCAAACCTTGCCCGAACAGATATACCTGACTGGCACCAATCAAGCGGGAAATGGCGGGGTTGCGCGCCACTTGTTGTTGCAATGGTGTCGATTGCTGATGCTGTTTGCGCCACTGGCGATAGGCTTTCGCACCATCAAGCGCATGTTTGCCGAGCGACAAGCGAACCTGAAACGGATCATGCTGATTCAGAGCGGTGAACTGATGGTCAGCCTGCATGTCGAGACGTTCATCTGCTTGGGAGAAGGTCAGCGTATTGTTAGTGGCGCTAAGCAACTGCACCGAAACAAAATTCGCTCCCTGCTGCGCAGTCCAGAACGGCATTTTGAGATCCTGAGTCGTGTTGGCTCCGGAATAGTTGTCGATCAGAAAGTCGCTCCAGGTGCGGTTGTCTGTCGGAATGCGCATCCCTTCGCTAAATGGCAGTAACAGGGCATCGGTGTCGCGCTGCGGCAGATCAAACCAGCGCAAGGTGACGGGATGATTACGCGTGATCCGCGGCTGAGCCGCGGGAGCGAAACTCAGTTCTAGTCCATCGCGATCGAGTGTGGCCGAGACGTTGATCTGGCTTGGCCGGAGCTGCCAACGCGCTGACCGAGTGCTGGTAGCCTCAATGTTTGAAGCCTGCTGCGGCTGCTGGTTAACGCTTAGCGCCGCGCTGTTGACGTGAATTCCGTTCCAGAGGATCGCGAGGTTGTCGGGTGAAATTTGAATCTGCTGCTGGTCACTATTGAGCGTGACAGGGACGGCGTGAACGGACAAGGTCAGCGCCATCAGTGAAAGTGGAGCCCAAGAGAGCAATCGATGAGTCATAGTGAATTCCTGTGTCAATGAATGTCACTATTACAGCCAGAGTAACGCTGACGATTGTCACCGCATTGTCTCTATTGGTGCAGCTATGGCTCCTGCGGTAACGGGATGGCTATCCTCTGCACATACTCCACCTTCACGCCATGCTGATATTCGAACTGTGTTGCTACTGCGCTGAGGTGCCTGGCCGTAAAGGGAGTTTGCCCAGTGCCGGGCAGTAACGTTTGTGTTGAGGTGATGACGGTCGATAGCTTGACCATGTCATAGTGCTCATCGAGCCACAGCCAGTTTGCTATGGGGTCTGCGCATCCTGCAACGGTCTCAGGCAGACTCAGTGACAGGGTATGAGTCTGCACGTTCACACTCAACCAAGGTTGTGAATCATCGACCGAGACAACCAAAGGGTAGCGATTGGTGCCGAGTTTAAGCTGATAGAGCCCAAACGGTGGCGGAGTGAGCATTTCGCTGGTTTCGATTTCCTGATAGTCGGCGCTCGGGGCCAGTTGGCCTACAAGCAACGACTCTCCCGAAGGGGCCACAAGTTCAACGGGCACGGAAGAGGGGACCGAATCGGCGCTCAGTTTGATCTGATACCCCTGAGAGGCTACACCTGAGCGACGAATGAAACTGACGCTGACGCCAGATGCGACGTGTACTGGCTCTGCGCGCAACGCTTTACCACAACGAGTCTGCGTTAAGATGGCTTGTTTCGCCGCATACCAGTACCGGGGATCGAGCTGCTGTTCACCGAGTGCAATCTGCAACTCTTGCCACGCCAGATTGGGCTGGTGTTCAGCCAGTGCCAAATAGGTTTTTTGCAATGGTGAGTCTGGAAACCAGCCCGCCTCAACATGGCACGATAGCCCCAATGCGACGGGAAATAGCAAACGCAGGTAATTCATTCCGGTGCCTCATTGAGTCGGTAGCCAACACCGCGATAAGTTTCGATATTGAGTTGCGGCAGTTTCTGCCTTAAACGCAGAATGTGGTTGTCAATCGTGCGGGTGCTGGGAAAAGCTTCATAGCCCCACACTTTGTTGAGCAGTTCGTCGCGATGAAAAACCCGGCCCGGATTCTGCGCCAGCAACACCAGAAGCTGAAATTCTTTTGGCTTGAGCACAACGGCTTGCCCGTTTGTCATCACCTCTCGTTTGGCGAGTTCAATGTGGATCTCGCCATATTGCAGGGAACTGGTGCCGAGCGGTCTGAGCTGACTGAACACCCTCGCCACTAACTCTTCATGTGCAAACGGCTTGGTCACATAATCTTTGGCCCCAGCCATTAATCCGGCCACTTTCTCCTCGGTTTCCACTTTGGCAGTCAGCATGATAACCGGCAGTGCTTTGCGCTGTAGCCATTGCGGCAGATGCCGGAGTGAATCCCCGTCATTCAGTTGGCGATCAAGGATCACTAAATCGGCCTTGTACCACAAAGTCTCTACCTGACGGGCTTCCTGAACCCACAAGCACTGATACCCTTGTGACTCGAACAGCGTCACCAGTCCCTGACCAAGCAGCGTATCATCTTCAATCAACAGTAGGGTGTTCATAACGGCAGCTCCAGAATACAGCGGGTGGGATGGCGAAGAAGGCGCAGTCTGCCACCCATCATCGACATCAGATGAGCCACGATGCTCAGCCCGATGCCCATGTTGTTGGTGTCCGATTGCGGCTGAAAGCGGCGCAGCCAGCGCGTGAGCGACGAAGGAAACTCACCGCCATCGCGAACTTCAATCCTGAGCGTCTCCGCCACTTCGGCCTTAAGTGATATCGGCCCTTTGCCATGTTGACGAGCGTTGTTGATCAGGTTGTCGAGACAGATAGTCAGCCAGTAAAAAGGCAGCGCCAGCTCACGATCGTCATTCAGTTGATAACTCAATCCGTGTTTCTCCGCGATGTGGCTCAGCCAGTCATCCAGCGACGCCGTCTGTTTAAGCAGTGGCTCTGAGCGGCGGGCACTCAGGTAGACTTTGCTGTTTTCTGTCAGTTGGGTGAGACGCTGATGATCGGACATCAGCCGCCACACGGTATCCTGAGTGTTTGGCGACAATTGATCAAACTGCTCGCGGAACAGCTCGACAGTCAGCCCCAAGCTGGTGATCGGCGTGCGTAATTCGTGCGTGAGCAGTTGCAGCACAAAGCGTTTTTCGCGGCTGTGCTGACGACGTGTATAGAGTGATTTGACGAGCAGAAACGTGACGGCTGCGATGAGCGCACTGACCAACAGAGTAAGCCATCGGGCGCTCGCCTCAATGGACGCCATACACAGGTTGCTGTAACGAAACGTGCAGTTTTGCGCGTGCAGATCCAGCTTCAACTGCTTTGCAAGGGGCTGCCAGTGCGCGGCGTCGATCGTTTTCCAACCCTGCTCACCACTGAGCCAGAGCGTGTTGCCCTCCAGCCAGGCGCGATAACCATTGAGCAGACTATCCCGCCCCTGAGAAGACAGGCTCGCGAGCGGAGCATGCAAAGGGTGCTGCTTATGACCAATCGTCAGATAACGTGCCAGTGCGGAACCGGGTACCAAGGTCGGGTAGTGTGCCAGATAGCGATCGGCGTAACTGCCTCCGGCCGGGTGGAGCGGTTCGTGGCTGGCGAACCAGTGATGACTCAGCGGTTGGTTGTTGCACAGTGCCAGTTCAAACTCCACCGCTGTCGCGAGGCGAGCGGGCGGTTTAGCCGGGCGCTGACAAGTTTTCGCCACCTGATACAACTGCTCAATATCCTGCCAACTGAAGCGGCGAAAATCGGGGTAACGGGCACTCTCCAACAGTACTTCGAGCGGTGAATCACTCAGTTGTGACTGAGTGACGCTCAAGGGTTGGGATTGCCAGCTTTGCTGATAAAACTGTTGCCATTGTTCTTGCACACTCTGAGCCTGTGTGGCGCAAGGGAGCAGCAGAACAAAACAGATTGCCAGCGAAAATGGGCGCATTGCAGACTCGTCTAAAGCGTGAAATTGCTGAGATTGTAGTGCGAAATGCCGCGGTTTTGTAACCGCAATGTCAACATCGGGATGTGGAATGCGCCAACGCTGCATTATTACAGACGTTGACGTTTTGGCATGCAGATTTAGTGCGAACGCTTTGCCATCGGATGGCTGTCGTTCATTTGCAGCAGATCCCACAGGTTGCCATACAGATCTTCAAACACCGCGACGGTTCCGTAATCGGCTTCGGCGGGCGGGCGGACAAAGTGAATCCCATCTTCGACCATACGATGGTAGTCGCGCCAGAAATCATCGGTATTCAAAAACAGAAATACGCGACCGCCAGTCTGGTTGCCGATAAAAGGCTTTTGCTCCGGTTTGGATGCCTTGGCCAGCAGCAGAGTAACGCCCTGTGAACCCGGCGGAGAGACCACCACCCAACGTTTATCCTGCTCAGGTTGATACGTGTCTTCAACCAGTTCAAATTTGAGTTTATTGATGTAGAAATCCAGCGCTTCATCATAATCGTGCACGACGATACTGATGTGAATGATCGACTGTTTCATGCTGTTCCCTTGTTGGAGGTTTTCGATGGGAGATTAGGTCACACACCTTAACGCAAATCAGGCAAAAAGACACTGCCCTCAAGAGTCAGGTTCTCTCCGTTATTGAAAGGAAAGTGTGAGCCAAGCCGATTACATCTCGGCTTGGTTTGTTAGGATGGAGAACGCAGTTTGGTGATGAAAGGAAACGCAATGAAAACCATCGGAATGATTGGTGGCATGAGCTGGGAATCGACGCTCAGCTACTACAAGGCGATCAATGAAGGCGTTAAAGCGGCGTTAGGCGGGCTGAATTCGGCGCAAATCTGCCTGTACAGCGTCAACTTTGAGCCGATTGAAAAACTGCAACATGAAGGGAAATGGGATGAAACCGCGCAGCTGCTTGCTCAGGCGGCGAAGTCTGTCGAAGCGGGTGGCGCAGATTTTCTGCTGATTTGTACTAACACCATGCACAAAGTCGCGCCAGAGATTGAGGCGCAGATTTCGATTCCGATTCTGCACATTGCGGATGCGACGGCGAAACAGCTGCAACAAGATGGTATTGAGCGCGTCGGACTGCTCGGCACCCGCTTTACGATGGAGCAGGAGTTTTACAAAGGACGGCTGCAACAGCAGTTTGGTATTGATGTGTTGATCCCTGATGCAGAACAACGGCAGCAGGTGCACCGTGTGATATATGAAGAGTTGTGTCTGGGCACAATTCGACCGGAGTCCCGTGCGCAGTATGTTGAGATTGTGGAAGATCTCCACCGACGTGGCGCTCAGGCGGTGATTCTGGGGTGTACGGAAATTGCGTTGCTGATTCAGCAGCACGATACCGACGTGCCGTTGTACGATACGACGAAAATTCATGCCGAGCAGGCGGTGCAGCTTGCCTTAACTTAAGGAAGAGTAACGATGAGTGACTATTGTGGACAGTGCCGCCAGTTTACCCGCACAGAGGGCGGGCAAGCAGATATTTGTGGCGCCTGGGATCAGCCGACGCAGGCAAAGCGGGCTGCATGTGGCTTTTTCATGCCGCGTAAACCCAAACGGGGCACTCAGCAACAGGCTGGCCAATCCACGGGAGGTGCACAATGACCTCTCGTTATCATGCCAGTTGCCTGTGTCAGCAAGTGACGTTCAGCGTTGCCGGTTTTGAGCCGCTGGTGGCGCATTGCCACTGCACCATGTGCCGCAAATTTCACGGCGCGGCATTTGGTACTCTGGCGGCGACGCAAGACCTACAGTGGCTGAGTGGTCACTCGCTGCTTAAAGAATTTACTGCCGCCAATGGTACCGTGCGTACTTTCTGCTCGGAATGCGGGTCGAGTATTGGTTTTCGCAGCAAGGGGGGTGCCCCGGAGCAGATGGAAGTCGCGCTGGGCCTGTTTGATCAACCTATTCCTGTCTCGCCAGACACCCATATTTATACTCACTACAAAGCCAATTGGTACACGATCGAAGATTCGCTGCCGCAAAAAGGCGAGGGGCGCCGCTCCTGAGTGTCACTCTCATCTCAAAGCGCCGGTGGAGGCGCTTTTTTTTAACTTTGGCCCCTGATCCCCACAAGCTTCGGGCGACGTTCAGCTCACTCGCGTCTATTCTTGATAAGTTAGCGGACAAATCTTTGGCATTTCTGCCGTCGTGGTTTGTCCTGTAGCACGCCGTTTCTGCTTTGTTGGAACGGTGGTCTCAGAATGAATTAACGTCATTGAGTTTACGGGATCTGGCTTGCCAGCTGCTGCACAATGACGTCACCAACAACAATAACAGCAATATCCTGATTTAACGGGTGAGTGAACCAATGGCTGTCTAAAAGGAACGTAACATGTTCATCAACAATCTGACTTTGAAAACCCGCTTGATCATCGCGGTTGCAATCCCCTGCCTGGCGCTGGTGATTACCGGGCTTACCAGCCTCAATACGATGTCGACTATGCAGTTTCAGGCGGAGAAACTCTACCTCAACACCGCATCACCGCTGCGTGCGATGGCAGAAGCGGCTTCGCGTATTCCGCGTATGCGAGTGGGGATCGACATGATGCTGCTTCAGGAAACTCCGCTGCGCGACGAGAAAGGCGTCAAAACACGTGTCCAGGAAGCGCGTAATGAAGATATCCCTGAGATGCGCCAAACCATGAAACAGGCGGTGGATGCTCAGCTGAATCCGGAGATGAAACAGCAGGCGCAAAAGCTGCTTGATCAGTTTGAAACCATGGTCAAAACCGACCTTAACCCTATGTTGGATGCGTTTGACCGCGGCGATATGGCCAGCGCCCAGCGCATCTATCGCGACCAGTACGCCAAAACCTATGGTGTGATGCGCAAAGGCGCTAACGATATTCTCGATGCGCTGCTCGCGCAGGCGGAGCGTCGCAACGCAAACAGCGCGATCAGTTATCAGGCCGGACGTCGCGACAGTATGCTGATCATCGTGGCATCCATTGTCATTTCGATTCTGACCTCCTGGTTCATCATCGCCAATCTGCGTAATCGTGTGTCGTTCCTGCGCGAAACCATCGGTGATGCAGCGAAAAATATGTCGCTCAACACGCGCATTAAGCTGGAAGGTCAGGATGAACTGACCGACATCGGCCACAGTTTCAACCAGTTCATTGAAAAGGTGCATGCCTCGATTGATCAGGTCGCGAAAAGTGCCCGCGATTTGGCAACGATGTCGCATAACGTGGCTGATCAGGCTCACCACACCCAAAACAACTGCGTTGCCCAGCGCGATCGCACCGTTCAGGTTGCGACGGCCATTCATGAGTTGGGAGCGACGGTGAATGAAATTGCCTCAAATGCCGCGCAGGCCGCTGACGTAGCCCGCGAAGCAACGCATCGTTCAGCGGATGGCCGTGAAGTGGTGAATCAGGCTCAGATGCGTATCACGGAACTGTCGAGCGAGTTGCAGCAGGCGACCGGTGTTGTGGAGGCGCTGGCCGGACAAATTAATGCCATCAGCTCTACACTGGATACGATTCGCAGTATCTCCGACCAAACCAACTTGCTGGCGCTTAACGCTGCGATTGAAGCGGCGCGTGCTGGCGAGCAGGGCCGAGGTTTTGCGGTGGTGGCCGATGAGGTGCGTACTCTGGCAAGCCGTTCGGCGGCATCGACCGATGAGATTCAGGAAGTGATTGATAAACTTCAGGCCGAATCCAAACGTGCGGTGGCCGTGATGGAAAAAGGTCGCGAGAAAAGTGTTCAGGTGGTCGATTACGCCAACAAGGCCAACGACTCTCTGGAGCAGATCAACGGCCACATTGACCAAATCAGTGATCAGAACATTCAGGTGGCAACCGCCACAGAGGAGCAGGCGAGTGTGGTGGAAGACATCAACCGTAACGTTGAAGACATCAACCAACTGACAATGCAAACCACGGATATCGCGGCGCAGCTTAATCAGTCGAGTGCCAGCCTGCAAAAACTCTCTTCCCAACTCGATAAACTGGTCGGGCAGTTCCGTCTGGCTTAGTGTGGAGCACCAACCGAATAACCTAAAAGGCGCCGAGGCGCCTTTTTTCTTGGTTTAATCCGGAAAACGTCTGGCAGAGGCAAAAGAGTCCGGCTGGCAGTAATCCTCGACGAAGTCATCCATGGTGATCGGCTTACTGAACAAATAACCCTGAAAGAAGTCCACGCCATGCACCGTCAGGTATTGCAACTGCTCCGGGCGTTCAACGCCTTCCGCGACGGTTGGAATATTCAGGCGGCGAGCCAAATCGAGCACGTTATTGACGATGTGATTCGACAGCGCATTCTCACCAATCAAATCGACGAAACTCTTATCAATTTTCAGGTAATCGGCTTTAAACATCTGGAAGTAGATCAGGCTCGAGTGGCCGGTGCCGAAATCGTCGACCGAGATCAGCACATTTTCCTCTTTGAGCGCCTGATAGGTATCCATCAGTTCGACGGCTTCCACCGCCTGTTCGCGTTCGGTCAGTTCCAGAATCAGCTGGACGTGAGGCGCGTTGATCATCTGGCGAAAGCGCTGGCAGCAGTGAACAATCTTACGGTCGGTCAGTTGTTCGGCGCTGATGTTAAATGACAGATGGAAACCGTCCGGCAACGCGTTGGCTATCGGGGCCAACTGTTCGGCAGCTTGCTCCATCAGGGATTCGGTCAGTTTGTGCGATAGGCCACCCCGTTCCAGAATCGAAATGAATTCATACGGCCCGATGATACCCAGTTTCGGGTGATGCCAGCGCACCAGAATTTCGCCGCCGACCAGACTGCCGCCACAGTCAAAGATCGGCTGAATATAAGGTTTGAATTGATGGTGCGCCAAACCGCGTGCCAGTTCACTGGCGAGGCGCTCTGGTTGACAAAGAAAGCGATAAAACTGATAGCTGGCAAACAAATACAGGGCAAACGGGATCACCAGGTAATACGCCACGCGCTGCGCAAGTTCCCAAAAATACATCTTCTGATCGAATTGAACGCGCATGGTGTAGTCGTATTTGGAGGATGGAAACAACTCGCCCTTGATGAGGCGTGAGGCCGGATAGCCAGTGGTGAGCTCTTTGTCGGCCAGGATCAGGGTCGGCTTGATGAAATCGGGATTGATTTTCAACTGATAGAGAAAGTAGTTCATCGACAGCTCGTACACCAGCGACTTGTCACGGTAATAGACCGAAACGGGCTCAATGATGCCGGTATCCAGGCTAATGGAGGGGCCGCTTACCGCCACTGGCGACTGATCCATATACCCACGCAACGAGTTGCAAAAGCCGAGACGTAGTGGTTTGGTGGCGGTCAATCCACCTGGAACCTTAAGAATTTCTTCCATTAATTGCGGTTTGAGTGACTGACAGGAATCACTCAGACTCGGCACCAGATGTTGGGTCGCTTTGTCGAGTTGCGCGAAGAGATTGTCCAGTTGATCCAACACATTGGTGGCTTCACCTTGCGCCTGCAGAGCGATCTGGCGCGCGACGAGCTGATACGCCAGCGCCACAGAACTTAAGGCGAGAACAATAAACAGCAGTCCCGCATAAAGACGAGCTTTAAGCAGGCGGGACTGACGATAACTGGTCGAAGACGTGTTGAACAAAATTTTTCATCCCTTAACTGCGTGGAAGCGAAAAATAGCCGTGGATTACTAATACTTTAACTTATAACGAATGCTGTCCGTGCGACAGCTTGGGGCAATCACAAAAATTGTGATCCGGGTAAAGCTTAGAAAATGAGTCTATCTGGCAAAACTTTCGGTGGTTCAATCGATTACATTGTTGTTTAGAACGATAAAAGCTTGCGCATCATCGCTTCTTTTATTCGGTTTGTAAATGCGCATCGATTCATATTTTTGAGGGCGCAACGTCGCTTTATTTTTCTTCGTTATGCCACAATGATTGTTCAAATCGGGCGTGTTCGACATCCCATCATGGAAAGGACCACAAGGAGAACGATGGACATTATTCTCTATAGCGCGCAGGGCTCGAACAGCTCGGAGCGAGTGGAGTGGACGCTTAAGTACAAAGCCATTGCGTATGCTCGGGTGGAAGTGACTGGCGAGCAACTGACGTCCACTTATTTGCAGATAAATCCGCTTGGTTATGTGCCGGCATTGTCGGTGAACGGGCTGGTGCTCACGGAGTCGATGGCCATCATTGAGTGTATGGAGGAGCTTATTCCTCATCCGCCGCTATTGGGCGGCGATGTGATGACCAAAGCCCGAGTGCGCGAGATCTGCGAATACGTCAATGGATCCATTCATACGCCGCAGAACCGTAGTGTGCTCAAGGCACTTCGCCCGGAACTCAATGAGCACGACAAACGTAAGTTACGCGCCCAATGGATCGCGCAAGGGCTAGAGAAACTGGCGCTCAAACTGTGCCTCGATTCGCCGTTCGCGGTGGGTGAAACTTTTTCATTAGCTGACATTTTTGTGGCCACCATCTACAAGAAAGCGTTGCAGCACGGCGCACGTCCGATTGCCTTCTATGACTGCCATCTCGCTCAACTGCGTGAGCACCAACGTATCGCGCATGCAGAGCCTCAATCGTCAACCTAAGGAACTTACGGTGTATCAACTTTATTACTATCCGAATAACGCCAGCCTGGCGCCGCATTTTCTGCTGCATTACATGCAACTGTCGTATGAGTTGGTGCTGGTGGATAAGCGTACTCAGTCACAAAAATCGCCTGAGTATCTGAAGCTCAATCCGGCGGGGCGAATTCCAACTCTGGTGGACAAGGGGCAGGCCATCTTTGAAAGCTCTGCAATCTGTATTCATCTCTGTGAGCAGCACCCTGAACACGGGTTGATGCCGGAAATAGGAGATCCAGCTCGTCCGCTGTTTTATCAATGGCTGGCGTATCTCAATAACACGCTTCAGGCTGAACTGATGGTGCGTTATTACCCGCAGCGTCATACCAATGATCCCGCGACGATTCCCGATGTCGTCGCGGCGCAGGATGAGCGCATCGGTGATGCGTTGGCGGTGATTGATGGCCAATTAGCCAAACATGCGTATCTGGTGGGAGAAAGGCTGACGGCGTGCGATTTTTTCCTGTTTATGCTCGCGGAATGGTGCCTGCCAGTGGCTCGCTCGCCACTGACGTTTCCAAATCTGGCGCGTTATCTTCAGCGTCTGGCTGGCCATCCGACTATCGCTGCGGTGTGTGCGATCGAAGAGATGGATCTCAGCCCGTTTATCTCGTATGTTGAGTGACAGTCATTCGCCGTTAATTGATAAGGAATTCAAATGGAAATGTTAGTGGGTAATGGTTCAACCTGGTCGCTGCGCGCGTGGATGTGTGGGCGCTTGGCGAACGTTGAACTGGGTATCAAAGTGGTCGATTTGACTAACTCTGATTACAAAAAGCAGCTGGCGGTTCAGTCTCCTTCTGGCTTGGTTCCGGCATTGAATATTGATGGGACGGTGATTCACGATTCATTGGCGATTGCGGAGTACTTTAACGAACTGGCAGACGGCGGACTTTATCCGCGCGATGCGTTGCAGCGTGCTGTCGCCCGCAGTCTGTGCGCTGAAATGCATTCGGGCTTTTTGTCACTGCGCCGGTTGTGTCCGTTCAGCCTTGAGCCTGTCGAGCCGCTGACAGAACTGACGTCAGAGTTGGAAGCCGATATTGCACGAGCAACGACGGTATTTAATCAGGCGCAGCTACCGTTTATGTTTGAACAGGCGGGCGCTGTGGATGCGTTTTATGCGGTGCTTGCGTTTCGTCTGCAAAGCTATGGCGTGGCTCTCGAAGGGAAAGCGGGTGAGTACCAGCAGAGTTTACTGGAGTGGCCGCTGACCAAAGATGCCGTTGTTGAAGCTCTGCGTTGGGAAGACAGCAAAAAATGACAGTAGCAAGCAGGATGCAAAACTATTCAGTGAGTAGCGAGCCGTCCAAACTGGATCTGGACGTCATTCATGGCTTTTTGGCCCAGAGCTATTGGGCTAAAGGCGTGCCTCGCAGCGTGGTCGAAAAAGCGCTGCAGCATTCACTCTGCTTTGGGGTATATGACGACGCTGCTGGTCAGGTCGGGTTTGCACGCATGATCACCGATCGGGCGACGTTTGCTTATCTGGCCGATGTGTTCATTTTGCCTGAGCATCGCGGACAAGGCTTGAGCAAGCGATTGATGGATGCGGTGGTGAGTCACGCGGATCTGCAAGGGCTACGCCGTATGGTGCTGGCAACCAGTGACGCCCATGGCTTATACGCTCAGTATGGATTCGAATCGATTGCCAAACCGGAATTATTTATGGAAGTGTGGCATCCCGATATCTATCAAAGACAGTCGTAATCCGGCTGCTAACAATCATTCACGTTGTGCTAGGAGAAAACCATGTCAGATATGGATAACAGAAAACAAGAAGTCACCGTGGTGGAGATTAAAATGCCGTTTATGTCGATGGTGATCTTTATGGTGAAGTTTGCCATTGCATCGATCCCTGCGATGATCATTCTCGGTGCCATTTTTTCTATTTTTGGCTTGTTATTCGGCGGCATGTTCCATGGTATGGGCCGCTACTAACTTGAATTTAAAACAATAAAAAAGCGGTGTTTGACACCGCTTTTTTTGTTACCGCTTAGATGGCATCGGGCTGAGGCGTCATCAGAACTTTCTGTTTCGTGGCTGATGCGCCAAATATTTGCTGAGCACGCTGCGTCAGATCGCTTGCCGTAATGCTGCGCGTGGTCGCTTCCATATCCAGCGCGGCATCCAGGCCAAAATCGTTGATCACGTAACGGTTAATATACCAAGCCATACCAGAGGCATTTTTCTGCATGTTATTCAGATCGGTAATCAACTGCTTGGCGACGATCGCGGTTTCATCAGCGCTAATGGATTGCGCTAAACTTTGTATCACTTCATCGAACGCGTTTTCGACTTTTTGCGCATCAGCTGGCTCAACCGAAGCGCTCAGAATCCAGTCAACGCCGTGTTCACTGTCCGAGTTTACGGCCATCGCAAAAGGTGAATAGTCCAGACTCTGGTTCTCACGTACAACGGCGGTCAGGCGTTTATTGACGATGCGCATCAACAAGTCGTCCATGAATACCGTTTTGGCATCAGCGGTGCGTACCGGAGCGATCATGCGAACAAAGTACTGCGTATTGGCGTGGTTATTGATCGGCAACTCAAGACGAGCCTGAATCGGATCGCGATAACCGACACTAAAATCGGGTGTGCTGCCCGCATCAAATTGCAGACTGCCCACATATTGGCGTAGTAGGGTTTGCAGTTCGGTTGGTGACGTGTTTGCGACAATCACCAGTGTGTTGTTGCGCTGCTTTTGGAACAGTTCATGGTGGACCTGATAAATCTGCTCAGGCGTCACTTGTTGGTAATCGGCCTCGCTAAACAACCAATGCTTAGAACCTTCGGTGTAGGAGCCGTGATTGATCGCGTAAAGCAGTTGACCCGCCGGGGACGCTTTGTCTTGCTCAATGGCCTGAACCGTTTCTGATTTCACCGATGCCAGCTGATTGTCGTCCACGTGAATTTCACGTGTCAGTTGGTTCAACAGCGCGAACACATTGCCCAGTTGTTTCTTATTGGCACTCATCTCCACGCCGTGTGACGTTTCATTGATATAAGGGCCTAAGTAGATGTTGTTCTCTTTCAGATAATTATTGAGCTGCACGTTGGACAGGTTGCCCAGTCCGCTGCGGCTGGCGACGTTGACGGCCAGTTGGCCGGCAGGATACAGGTCGCGTGGAAGAGCTGACGCTCCACCGAGGCTGGCATAGCGCAGGTAAACATCGTCACCCGCGTGGCTGCTGCGCAGATAATAAACTTCGACGCCATTCGACAAGGTCCATTGCGTCAGATCCGGATAGTTGCTGAAGGTCTGAGTATGCACGATATCGCCAGGTGCGGCTGGAGACAAAAACGGTGTGTCGACCTGGCTAACCGTCTCCATCAGTCCCGGCTGTTGCAGGATTTGGCGCAGGCTGTCGGTCGATTTTTCCAAGGCATTAAGATCTTCACTTTCAGCGCCCACCAGTTCAATCATAGGATCCACCGTCAAAAAGGTGTTGAGGTGCTGATTGATGCGTTGGAGTGTGGCGGCGGAGAGTAGTGTTTTCAAACCTTTCTTGTATTCCAAATCGGATGGCAGTACTTCGTCGTAACTGATGGCATAGACGCGGTCATCGGCCAGCGTATTTGGTGCCAGTTGTGAGCGATACCAATCAAAATTCTCCAGATCGTCTCGGTAACTTTGCAGAACCATGTCCAGCTCTTGTTGAGTTGCGCCATGATCACGCAGGGATGCTAAGGTGTTCAGGAACAGCGATTGGGAAGCCGCGCGTTGCTCAACCGGAAACGCAATGGTCAGCTCGGTATAGCGCTGATCGTCCGTATTGTAATTGAACGCGGTTAAGTCCTGAGTCGGCAGCGCTGCGTTGTAAAACGCGTTTTGCAAGCGATGTTCCATCAGGCGAGTCGCAATTTCGTCGAAACGGTATTCCAACAAAGTTTCTTGATCCGCAATGCGGATTTCACCCTGCGGGTAAAACAGCGACAGGCGCGGAGCATCACCCGCCGAGGCGGTGTAAATCAGATCGCTGGTGTTTTGCTGCGATAACGCCGGGCGAGCGGGACGTGGCGTTGTGCCTTGCTTCCAGTCTGAGAAATACTGGCGCACCCATTTCTCGCCTTGTTCTAAGGTGATATTGCCAGTAATGATCACTTCGGTGAGCTGTGGCTGGTACCAGGTCTGGTAGAACTCACGTAGCCCGTCTGCTGTCGCCATTTGCACGTTGCTGCGATTGCCCAATGGATCGTAGGTCAGATAATCGGAGCCGTCGGCGAAATGTTCATACAGCGTATCTGGCTCTGAACGACGAAAACGGAATTCGCCCAGAATGACCCCTTTCTCTTTTTCGACTTCTTGCGGATCAAACGTCAGGCCATCGGCAATATCACGCATCCACAACAGCGCGTCATCCATGTGCTGGTTGTCCGGCAGATCCAACTGATACACGGTTTGCGAGTAATTGGTGTAGGCGTTAAGGTCAGCACCAAACTGGCCGCCACTTTTGGCTACCATATCGATCACATCATTGTGTTCGTAATGGATGCTGCCGTTGAATGCCATGTGTTCAACATAATGTGCGTAGCCCGCTTGTCGCAGCGTTTCCTGGAACGACCCGGCGTGCACGTATAAGCGGATGGAGACCGACTCGTTGCTGTCAGGATAGAGATGATAGGTGAGCCCGTTATCAAGGGTTTGTGTTACCCAATGTTGACTCGGTTCGAAAGGCGTGGATGTTGGCTGACTCGCGCAACCCACTAATGTCAGAGCAAAAATGCCTGCCAAATGACGGTATTTCATAACAACCTCTGTTCTTGTTTTTGCGTCACTATATACCTATCCATATGATTTATTAAATATTTAAAACCAATTTAGCGGGAAAATGCGTGCTATCTAATCATATGCATTAAGTTTGTTATATTTTTGTAGTCACGGATGATGAAATGTGAACGTCAAACTGTGCGTGACAACATGCTCTAGGCATGCGCTGGCGGAGTTTGCTATTATCGCGCCAGTTTTTATTGCCATTGATTGTTGGATTTATGCTTTATTCACTGCTTTCTGTTTTTGCTCCGATGTTACTGGGAGCACAAATCATCCTGACCTTGGTTCTGGTCAAAGGGGAAATCTGCCCGGGCCAGCGTGGCCGTATTCACAAGGTGTTACCCGCTATCGGTGTGCTCTGGTTGGCGGTGGCATCGGTCAAAATTGAAGCGTTTATGATTGTTGCGGCGATCTTTTATTTCTATTCGCAAGTGCAGACTAAAAAGACTCGTGATGAAGGTCCTTTGTGGGTGTTGTATCTGGCCAACGGTTTGTCGATTGCTTATGTCGCGATTTTGATGGGGGAAGCGCCAAACTGGGCCGCATCACTGTCAATTCTGGCGATGGTGGCCATGCTGGGCGCGATGTTTGCGCACCTATTATTGACCATTGCTCGCACGCGTCTGCAGGCGTTTCACCGCATTTTGCCAGTGGCGGGTATTCTGGCTGCAATGCTCACCACTTTGTGTGTGGTGCCGTTTGCCCATCGCCTTGATGCGGAACTACTGGCGTCGCTGACCCAACCGTTGCTGATCAGTTTCGCCCTGATGGTGGCAGGCATTATTGTCTGGTGTTGGCACATCATGATGTCCAAAACGGTAGATAAAGTGCAACTGGCAGTGGCGCAGCTGCTGATGCTGGCTGCTGCGACGGGTTTTCACGGTTTGTATCTGATGTAACTGTCGAGAAAACGGCGCTAAGCGCCGTTTTTGTTTGGCTAGAGCAAAATCACGGTTCAGGTGTCAATTTCGAACTAAGCTTAATGAAAGCGTTTCGAAAGAAGGAGCACGGAGATGGATCTGAGTAACGTCGGTAAGTTGGACAGTGTGATTTTGCTGGGCATTGTGAACGAAAAACTGCGTCTGGAGTGTGACAGCTTTGACGAGCTGGTGGTCACTTACGAAATGGATATGGATCATGTGGTGGATAAGCTGAGCGGACTGGGTTTTCAGTACGATCCGCTTACCAACCAGTTTAAATCTGTCGAACGATAGAAAGATTAAGCCATCTTGATTCCGTCAAGGTGGCTTTTACATTGCTGGCGCGCCGTGGCAAAGAAAGCCTGCAGATAGCGCTTATCTTTTTCACTGTTACGCGTGGCAGCAAACAGGCGGCGCCATAAACCTTTCCCCAGCGGTTTGCTGGTGATAAGTCCCTGACGGGAGAATTCACTGATAGCCCAGTTTGGCAAGGCCGCTACCCCCAATCCCGCCGACACCATCTGCACCAACATCAGCGTATTATCTGCCTGTTTCCATTTAGCTGGTTCCACTCCGGCTGGTTGCAAAAAGTGCTTCACCACATCGAGACGTTGCTTTTGCACCGGATAACTGAGCATGGTTTGCCCCGCCAGATCCTGCGGAGTAATCACGCTTTTTTCCGCCAGCGGATGATTGGTTGCGGTGATCAAACGCATTTCAAAATCAAACAGCGGCTCATAATGCACTTCAGAGCGCGGCAGAATATCAGAGGTGATCACCAGATCCAGTTCTCCCGCCAGCAGAGCGGGCAGGGGTTCAAAGCCAAAACCGGATGAGAAATCCAGCGCCACACTTGGCCAGGAAATCTGATATTCACGTAGCGCCGGCATCAGCCACTGGAAGCAGGAGTGGCACTCAATCGCCATGTGCAGGCGTCCGTTCACATCCTCTTTTAAGCTCGCCAGCTCGTTTTCTGCTTTGGCTAGCTTTGGCAGAATGTCATCTGCCAGCTTGAGCAAAATGTCACCTTCGGAAGTAAAGCGTACCGGACGGGTTTTGCGCAGAAATAGCTGACCGCCAATGCGGGCTTCTAAATCTTTAATCTGATGAGAGAGCGCAGACTGAGTTAAGTGCAACGCGGTGGCGGTGGAAGTCAGCGAGCCGGTGTCGCGCAATGAAACTAACGTTCGCAAGTGTTTGAGCTCTATCATGAGTTCTCCTCATCTTTCCCTGGGCCAACATGAATTTTTATTTAAAGTACGCCGATTTTTTGGAGCTGTAAACATCTAGACGTCCATTTGTTGTGAGTATTTACGAATCACAGCCAGTGCACCATGAATATTTTTAATAAACAAGTTGAATATTTGGATGTTGAGTAAACGTCAGTCGAGCGAGATAGTTTAGCCATCCAGACATCTTGATTGATTTAAGCACAGGGATGTCTGACTCAATTAATGACAATAAGGAATCAGGCTATGGCGACTACTACACACATCCTCGGCTACCCACGTATCGGCGAAAAACGTGAACTGAAATTTGCGCTGGAAAAATACTGGCGCGGCGAAATCAATCAGGCAGAACTTCAGACCGTTGGTCGTGATATTCGTCAGCGTAACTGGACGCTGCAAAAAGAAGCGGGTCTGAGCTTTGCCACCGCCGGCGACTTCGCATGGTACGACCATGTGTTGACGACCACCCTATTGTTGGGACATGTACCGAAACGCCATCAACACGGCTTTCCAGACTTAGATACGCTGTTTCGTGTGGGTCGCGGCCAGTCGCAAAACAGCTGCGGTTGCAGTGGCAGCGCAGCGTCGGACATGACCAAGTGGTTCAATACTAACTACCACTACATCGTGCCGGAATTCAGCCGAGACGACAGTTTTGAAGTGAGCTGGCCGCAACTGTTTGAAGAGGTGAACGAAGCGGCCAAGAGTGGCTTTGACGTCAAACCTGTACTGCTTGGCCCGGTCAGCTACCTGTATCTGGGTAAAGAGGTGGAAGAGGATTTTGAACGTCTGACATTGTTACCGCGTCTTCTGACTGCGTATCAGGCGATTCTTGCAAAACTGGCGAAGCAGGGCGTAACCTGGGTACAAATCGACGAACCGATTCTTTCTCTGGAACTGGATCAAACTTGGCAGGATGCGTTCAAGCTGGCGTATCAGGTGATTCAGGGCGACGTGAAGCTGCTGCTGACCACCTATTTTGATTCAGTGCAGGACACACTGGACAAAGTCATTGAACTGCCGGTGAACGGTCTGCATATTGATTTATCTGTGGCGCCAGAGCAATTGGATGAGGTGCTCGCCAAACTGCCGAAAAACTGGGTCTTGTCGGCTGGTGTGGTCAACGGCCGAAATGTGTGGCGCGCGGATTTGAGTACGCTGCTGCACAAACTGGAACCCGTCAAAGCCGAGCTGGGCGAGCGCCTTTGGGTGGCAAGCTCTTGCTCGTTGTTGCACAGTCCGGTCGATCTGGAATTGGAGAAAAATCTGTCGGAAGAAGTGCGCAGCTGGTTTGCATTTGCCAAGCAGAAAGTGACCGAAGTGGCACTGCTCGGCCGCGCGCTGGATGGCGATCAGGCTGCGATTCTGGCTTGTGATACCTACAGCCAGCCGATTGCCGCGCGTAAAACCGCGACTCACGTGAACAAACCACAGGTTCAGGCAAGGCTGAATCAAATTACGGATGCTTTGGCGCAGCGCAGCGCGCCTTACGCCGAGCGTGCACACCATCAGGCAGAAGTGCTGGGCTTACCATTTTTACCGACCACAACCATCGGTTCTTTCCCACAAACGGGTGAAATCCGCACGCAGCGCAGCGCCTATCGTCAGGGTAAATTGTCGGAAGCGGAATACATCACGGCGTTGAAAGGGCACATTGCTGATGCGGTTAAACGTCAGGAAGCGTTGGATCTGGACGTGCTGGTGCACGGAGAAGCAGAACGCAACGACATGGTGGAATACTTTGCTGAGAATCTGGCGGGTTTTCAAACCACGCAATTTGGTTGGGTACAGAGCTACGGTTCACGTTGCGTAAAACCCGCGATTGTGGTGGCTGATATTGAACGCGAGCAACCGATCACGGTCTCGTGGTCAACCTACGCGCAGTCGCTGACTTCGAAACAGATGAAAGGCATGCTGACCGGCCCGGTGACGATTCTGTGCTGGACCTTCCCGCGCGAAGACATTTCCCGTAAACAGATTGCGCAGCAACTGGCGTTGGCGCTGCGTGATGAAGTCTCGGATCTGCAAGACGCTGGTATCAACATCATTCAGATTGATGAGCCAGCGATTCGTGAAGGTTTGCCTTTGAAAAAACGTGATCACCAAACCTATCTCAATTGGGCAGTCGAAGCGTTTAAGATTTCCGCCGCGAGCGCCCGCCCGGAAACGCAGATTCACACGCATATGTGTTACAGCGAATTCAATGAAATCATTGAATCGGTCGCGGCGCTGGATGCAGACGTGATTACCATTGAAACGTCACGCTCCAATATGGAGCTGTTGAAAGCATTCGAAGAGTTCAATTATCCGAATGAAATCGGTCCGGGAGTGTATGACATTCACTCGCCAAATATTCCGGATCAGGAGTGGATTGAAGATTTACTGCGCAAAGCTGCGGAGAAAATTCCGGCGGAGCGCCTGTGGGTCAACCCGGATTGTGGCCTGAAAACCCGCAACTGGCCCGAAGTGGAAGCGGCGCTGACCAACCTGGTTCTGGCGGCCAAAGCACTACGTAAAGAGTTGCAACCTGCGTAAAAATCAACGTTCCACGAATAGAAAAGGCCTCAAATGAGGCCTTTTTGTGTTGCTGAGTCTGCAAATCACAAGCGGGAAGCGCCCGTGAGATTTATTTGCAGTCTTCTTTAGTCACCATCTGGTCAACCATCAACTGGCCACGGGTATTGCGCATTTTGATTCGGTAACCCACACCGACATCCAAATTGGCGCGGACATCGGAATTGTTGCAGAAAGAATGAATGCTGTTTTTCAGCACTTGGTCAATAGGCTTCGCGCCCTGATGGTCGGTGTTGTAGACCATCATCAGTTCAATCGTACTGCCTTTGGCATTGGCACGCATGATATTGAGCGGGCCGTATTCCAGCGGAAGCTCTGAACTCAGAATGCTGGCTCGGTTGGCAGCAAGCAGCTCCAGATTTTTCTCGCGTTCGGCGTTGGCACTACAACCAGCCAGAACTGCGAGAGAGAGAAGTGCCAGACCCAAAGATGACTTTTTCATATCAGAATACTTTTTTGAAAGGTTTAACAATCACGTTTGCGTATACGCCAGCGCCCACATAAGGATCCGCGTCCGCCCATGTCTGAGCCTCTTCCAGCGAGTTGAATTCTGCAATCACGGTTGAACCGGTAAAACCCGCTTCGCCCGGATTGTCTGAGTCGATCGCTGGCATCGGACCTGCGGTCAACAGGCGGCCTTCATCTTGCAGTGCTTGCAGACGCTCAAGGTGAGCAGGGCGAACGCTCATGCGTTTTTCAAGCGAGTTTTCAACATCCTGAGAAAAGATGACGTACCACATATTGATATCCTTATTGATTTCTTAACAGTAAGTGTAGGCCTTAATGTACTGAAACAGAGCGACTTTTAAAGCCCAAAACGTATATTTCTGTGATCAGCTACCCTGCTTAATCGGTCTTGGGCGGCCATCGGCATCAATTGCCACGTAGTTGAAGGTCGCTTCACACACCTGAAAGCGATCTAATACGCCATCTTCTTTGATAGGTTTGACCCAAACCTCCAGATTAATTGACATCGACGTGCGGCCGATTTTGGTGCATTCGCCATAGCAGCACACAACGTCGCCGACTTTGACGGGTTTCTTAAACGTAATGCTGGAGACAGATACCGTGACGATACGGCCGCAGGAGATTTCTTTAGCCAGAATACCGCCGGCGAGGTCGAGCTGCGACATAATCCAGCCACCGAAGATATCGCCATTGGCATTGGTGTCCGCTGGCATGGCCAGTGTACGCAGTAAGAGTTGACCTCGTGGTGAGTTCACTTCCTGATTCATGTTTTGACATCCACTACAAACAAAACAGCGACCAAAGTGGTCGCTGTAAAAAAGAGGGCCGAATTATAACAATAATTCCGTCACCAATTCATCTTTGAGTGCTCGGATGACTGGTTATTCACCGGAGTTTTTTTGCTCTTTTGGCAGATGCTTGTAGATGTAGATGCCCGTGAGCAGGGTATAAGCGAACGTGGCAGCCAGCAGGCCAAACACTTTGAAGTTCACCCACACATCCAGCGGAAGCTGATAGGCGATGTAAATATTGAGCACCGCGCAAACCGAGAAGAAACCAACCCAGGCCCAGTTGACCTTAGCCCACACCGTTTCAGGCAGAGTGATCTCTTTGCCCAACATGCCTTTGATGGCAGATTTACCCATCATGTGGCTGATAGTCAGACCCAGTGCGAAGATGACGTAAACAATGGTCACTTTCCATTTAATGAAGTTGTCGTCGTGAAGAAAAATGGTCATGCCACCAAACACTGCTACCAGTACAAAGGTGATGAGCTGCATTTTTTCGACTTTTTTGAACATGAAATACGTTACTGCGACCTGAACTGCAGTGGCTGCAATCAGAGCGCCCGTCGCGACGTAAATATCGTAGAACTTGAACAAAGCAAAGAAGATGATGAGCGGGATGAAGTCGAGCAGTTGTTTCATTGTGCAGATACGTCCAAATAATAGCGTGCCGACAGTCTAACCAAATAAGACTGTCAGCTAAACAGTAAATGATAATTTGAAACAAATTTATCGATCACAGTGTTGGTTCTCCAACGTAGGAATCACATGCTTCATGTCCTCTAAGTAGCCTTCTGCCATCAGGTTTTCGACCAGTAGATCCAATTCATCGTCGGACAAATTAAAACAACTGGATTTGCCAGTCATGGTGCGCAAAGTGCGGTGATAGGCCGCTTCGTCAAAATATCCCATACGCTCTTGCAGCAAAGTCTCGATGCCGTGGTGGATCAGGCTATAGTAAATATGGCGCTGCATTGTCATGATGCTCACTCCTTACTTTGGCCGCTACAGCCAAATTCTGCTTGGTTGTTCTCTTTATACGGCACAGTCACGATGAGGAAGCAGAAGCGGCACCAATAAAAAAGCCGCCCTGAAGGCGGCCTTTTGAAAGCGAAAAGCGATTACGCTTGCTGATTTTTGTACTCTTTCTCAGCTACTTCTTCTTTGATCAGTGAATCGACAATCACAGCACACGCGGCATCACCCGTGATGTTCAGAGCTGTACGAATCATGTCAAAGATACGGTCCAGAGCGAACAGCAGCGGCAGACCTTCGATTGGAATACCAGCCGCCAGAAGTACCGCAACAACCAGGAATGATGGCCCCGGTACACCCGCTTGACCTACTGCACCCAGTGTAGCTGTTACGATGATCGCGGCGTATGCGCCCATGCTCAGGTCGATGTTGAACAGCTGAGCGAAGAAGATCGCAACCAGACCGTAGTAAATCGCGTTACCGGACATGTTAATAGTCGCACCCAGTGGCAGAACGAATGACGCTGTAGAGTTGCGTACACCCAGATCGTGCTCAACCGTGTCCATAGTGACAGGCAGGGTCGCCATTGATGATGCTGTTGACAGTGCCACAGCCTGAGGCTTTTTCATCGCCAGAATAAATTTCTTCGCCGATGTTTTGGTGAACAGTTGAATCATCAGTGGGTAAGCAACGAAGCCGAAAATCAGGATTGCTGCAACGTAAACGACGAACAGCTTGAATACGACCATCAGAGCGCCGAAACCGAACGTACCTACTGCTTCTGCCATCAGGCCGAACACACCGATAGGAGCGATGACCATCACTTTGTTGATCATCCACACCATTGAATCAACAATCGTGTTTACGCCGTTGATCACAGGATCGCGCTTGTCTTTAGGCTGTTTTGAAATTGCAACGCCCAGGAACAGACAGAACACCAGGATTTGCAGAATGTTTGCATCGTTCAGTGACTGGAAAACGTTGGTTGGGATCATACCAATGATGGTTGCCCAGAAAGTTGGGAGTTCACCTTTTGACGCGTATTCTGATGAGAACATGCCTTCCACGCCAGACACGTCGATGCCCAGACCTGGTTGGAATACTGAACCCATGACCAGAGCCAGTGCGACTGCCAGAGCAGAAGTCACAGCAAAGTAACTCAGAGTCACGAAGCCCACTTTGCCCGCAGATTGGCTGTTACCCAGACCTGCAGCACCTGAAATCAGGGCAACGGCAACCAGTGGAATCACCAGCATCTTGATTAAGTTAATGAAGATGGCGCCAAGAGGTGCAAACATCGCAGCATCGTGGCCCATGCTGGCACCGACTGCAGTACCAACGATCATGGCAATAACGACTTGTACGCCGATGTTGCTTAGTAAATTCTTTTCCTTTAACACTTCCATAACCTCTGTGCTAATAAAATGTAAACTTCCAGTGATACTCACTGAACATTTGTTGTTCGATGGGTAAATATATTGCCCTCGCTTTTTACACTTATCTTTCACAATTGGCAATATGTGAATCGAGTGAATTCTCAGTAGAAATGCTATTTCATTGACGTGTGATGGATTTTTGTTCAAAGGAAAACGTTTGCTATTGGTTTTAACAATAAGAAGCGCAGTTTTTGTGTGTCAGATAAATGAATAAAGAGAGGGGATGGTTGTTAAGAAAATGTTCGATTTCTTAGTGAGTTAAGAAACCGAACACATATTAGGGGAGAGTTATTTGTGCGTGGCTGCTTTCATGTTTTGCGTGAATTGTGCCAGCTTATTTAACATTTCATCAAAGTTATCTTGATTGGATTCGATGATTTTAACGACGGCTGAGCCAGAAATGGCGCCCGCAGCACCCGACGCAATCGCCTGTTTCACCTGATCAGGTTCTGAAATACCAAAACCCAGCAGTGAAGGCGGTGCATTGTATTGAGTCAGCTTGTCCAATTGGGTGGTCACAGGCATGTTTGCTTTGGTTTCCGCACCTGTCACACCAGCACGAGACAGCAGGTAAGTGTAACCACCTCCCAGCTCTGCCACATCTTTAAGAGTTTCATCGCTTGCGGTTGGCGGGGCGATGAAGATCGGTTTAATGCCAAATTTACGTGCCGCAGCCACGAACTCTGCACTTTCATTGGTCGGTACATCGGCAACCAGCACGGAATCGACACCAGCTTGCTGGCAGCGTTGATAGAAGTTTTCAATCCCACGTGAGTAAACCAGGTTGGCGTACATCAACAGACCGATCGGGAGATCGGGGTGCTGAGCACGGATCTGAGCGATCAGTTCAAAACAGACATCCGGTGTGGTTTTCGCTTTCAGGGCGCGTAGGTTTGCACCCTGGATGGTTGGGCCATCGGCCAGCGGATCGGAGAAAGGAATACCCAGTTCCAGTGCATCGGCTCCTGATTCAACCAGTGTCTGCATAATGCGTAACGACTGCTCGGGATTTGGATCGCCAATGGTGACAAACGGAACGAACGCACCTTGGTTGTTGTCAGCCAGACGCTGAAAAAGCGATTGATAGCGGTCCATTACAGCACTCCTTTCTCTTCTAAAATCTTATGCACGGTAAAGATGTCTTTGTCACCTCGACCAGACAGGTTCACAACCAGTAGCTGCTCTTTTTCAGGCTCGGCGTAAGCCATTTTCACGGCATGAGCCAGTGCGTGTGAAGATTCCAGCGCAGGAATGATGCCTTCGGTACGCGCAAGTTGCTGGAATGCATCCAGTGCTTCATCGTCGGTGATGCTTTCGTATTCAGCGCGGCCGGTTGCATGCAGATGGGCGTGCTGCGGACCTACCGATGGAAAATCAAGACCTGCAGAAATGGAGTAAGACTCTTCAATCTGACCGTGCTCATCTTGCATCATCGGCGATTTCATCCCGAAGTAGATACCGGTTTTACCGTGTTTCAGTGGTGCGCCGTGCATGTCGGTATCAATGCCTTTGCCAGCTGGCTCCACACCAATCAGGCGTACAGATTGTTCTTCAATAAAGTCGGCAAACATACCAATCGCGTTAGAACCACCGCCCACACAAGCGATCACCGCATCCGGAAGACGACCTTCACGAGCAAGAATCTGGTTCTTGGTTTCTTCACCGATGATGCGCTGGAATTCACGCACGATCGTCGGGAATGGGTGAGGGCCTGCCGCTGTACCGAGCAGGTAGTGTGCGGTTTCGTAGCTGCCAGACCAGTCACGCAGCGCTTCGTTACACGCATCTTTCAGTGTGGCTGAACCGGAGTGAACCGGAATCACTTCAGCGCCCATCAGACGCATGCGGAATACGTTCGGGCTTTGACGCTCAACGTCTTTAGCACCCATATAAACGCGACATTTCAGCCCCAGCAGTGCACAGGCCAGAGCTGTGGCTACGCCATGTTGACCCGCACCGGTTTCAGCAATGATTTCGTGTTTGCCCATGCGTTTGGCCAGCAGTGCCTGACCTAGTACTTGGTTAGTTTTGTGCGCGCCGCCGTGCAGCAGATCTTCACGCTTGAGATAGAGTTTGGTTTTGGTGCCTTTTACGATATTGCGTGTCAGCGTCAGCGCTGTCGGACGGCCCGCGTATTCCTGCAGCAGGCTCATGAACTCGCTGCGAAATTCGGGATCTTCCTGCGCATCGATAAATGCTTGTTCCAGTTGATCCAATGCCGGAACCAGAATCTGTGGTACATACTGACCACCGTATTCGCCAAAGTAGGCGTTGAGTTTAGCCATGATCTTCTTCCTTACGTAACCTGTTTGGCCCCTTTGGGCTTCATATCGTTCGCGTTAGCGAAGAGAAGGGGCCGGGTTACCTGTCATTAATAATTACGAATTTCGCTGAATGCCTGACGCAGTTTGGCGATGTCTTTTTTACCGGGTTCACTTTCTACGCCGGAGTTGAGATCCAACCCGAGGCAGCCGAGTTTCGCGGCTTGCTGGACATTGTCCGGATTCAGACCTCCGGCCAGCATGATGCGCTCTGGAGCTTCAATCAGTGACCAGTCGAACACGGTTCCTGTGCCGCCACTCTGATTGCCGACTTTGGCATCCAGCAGATGGCGATCGACTTGATTCAACAGAACGGGCATGTGATCGGTCACGCCGTAGGCTTTCCAGATTTCGACCGATTCAGGTAAAGCGGTTTTGAGTGCATCGATGTAAGCCTGATCTTCGTCGCCGTGCAGTTGCACCGCAAACAGACCGAGTTCGGTAACCGTGTCGGCAATCGTTTCAATGCTGTGATTTTGAAACACACCCACATATTGCAGTGGTGCACCACTCATTGTCAGACGTGCCGTTTCGATATCCACGCAGCGCTTGGATTGCTGAACAAAAATCAGCCCGCCAAACACCGCGCCAGCCTGATAAGCTTTGACGGCGTCATCGGCATGCGTCAGACCACAGACTTTGTTTTCACCCAGTACGACTTTGCGGACCGCCAGCTCCAGATTTTCCTGGCTCATCAGTGAGCTGCCAATCAGGAAACCGTTGGCAAAGCGAGACAAGTCACGTACCTGTTGGTGGGTGTAAATGCCGGATTCAGAAATCACGATGGTGCCTTGCGGCAGTTTCGGGGCCAACTGCTTGGTGCGGTTAAGGTCAGTGCTGAGATCGCGCAGATTGCGGTTATTAATACCAATCACTCGCGCTTGTAAAGCCACGGCACGTTCCAGCTCTTCTTCGTTGCTGACTTCAGTCAGTATGCCCATACCCAGCTCGTGCGCTACATTGGCCAGTTCGCGGTATTGTTCATCATTCAGCACCGACAGCATCAGCAAAATCGCATCAGCGCCGTAGTGTCGGGCGAGGTACACCTGATAGGTGTCGATCATGAAGTCTTTACACAGTACCGGCTGAGTGACCTGAGCGCGTACGCGCGGCAGGAAATCGAAATTGCCTTGAAAGTATTTCTCATCAGTCAGCACAGAGATGGCACTGGCGTATTGGTTGTAAACCGATGCAATGTAATCCAAATCGAACTGTTGGCGAATCAGGCCTTTTGATGGCGAAGCTTTTTTACATTCGAGGATAAAGGCTGTCTGGCCGTTATCCAGTGCTGCGTAGAAGTCGCGATCCGATGCTGTCAGCAGAGGTTTAAATGTTTCTACAGGCTGCACGGCTTTACGTTCCGCAACCCAGGTAATTTTGTCGTTGACGATTTTGGCCAGCACTTCAGCCATCTGGGCATTCTTTAGCGAAATATGTTCAGACAGCTGGCCGTTTTGTTCAGACACGTTAATTTCAGACATCAGGGGGCTTAACCTCGCTCTGCTAGTTGTTTTACCAGATCAAACGCTTTGCCTGAGTTCATGACATCAATGGCGCGTTGTGCGTTGGCTTTCAAATCTTCAAAGCCGAACAGGCGCAGCAACAGGGCAACGTTAACCGCAACAGCGGAGACTTGAGCAGGCGTTCCCTTGCCAGTCAGAATATTTTCGATGATGGCGCGATTTTCCTGAGGCTCGCCACCTTTAATCGCTTCCAGCGGGTAGGTTTCTAAACCAAAGTCCTGCGGCGTTAAGGTGTATTCGAAAATTTCGCCATCTTTGATTTCGGCAACATGAGTGACTCCATGAATTGCCACTTCGTCCAATCCTGAACCATGAACCACAGCGGCTCGTTTCAAACCCATTTGTACCATGGTTTCTGCGATAGGACGAACCAAATCTAGACTGTAAACGCCCATTAATTCGATATTAGGGCGCGCTGGGTTAATCAGTGGGCCAAGAATGTTGAAAATTGTACGGGTTTTCATGCTCTGGCGCACTGGCATCGCGTGACGAACGCCGCCGTGGTACTGAGGCGCGAACAGGAAAGCAACGCCTAGTTCATCGAGAGCCTGGCGAGAGTTTTCTGCGCTCATGGTCATGTTGATGCCAAAGGCATCAAGTAGATCGGAAGAGCCTGATTTGCTCGAGACGCCACGGTTACCGTGCTTGGCGACTTTGACGCCGCACGCGGCTGCGACAAAGGCCGATGTGGTTGAGATGTTGATGGTGTTGGCGCCGTCGCCACCCGTGCCTACGATGTCGGCAAAGTCATAATCCGGGCGAGGGAACGGGCTCGCGTTTTCCAGCAGTGCACGCACGGCACCAACGATTTCATCCGGGGTTTCGCCTTTGATCTTCAATGCTGTCAGAGCAGCGGCCATTAGTGGTTGCTCACACTCACCGCGAATGATGTAGTCAAACAGCTGTTGGCTTTCGGCTTGCGTCAGTGATTGCTGGTCATAAAGTTTATTGATGATCTGTTGCATAATTCTTTCTCCGTATCCCTGAAGACCCGCTGTAATCGTTGTGTTTGCGAATCTTGTTTATTCTTGGTTGTGTCTGTGTGTCCTGAGGGGCTTATCGTGCCAGAGCCCAGTTAATCGCATTGGCCAGCAGGGTTGCGCCGTGGGTGGTCATGATGGATTCCGGGTGAAACTGGAAGCCACACAGCTTGTCCTGTTCGTTGACAATCGACATTACCAGACCATCGACTTCCGCAGTCACCGTTAGGCTGTCCGGCACAGACGTTGCGACCAGCGAGTGATAGCGCGCAATCGCCAGTGGAGAAGGAAGGCCTTGATAAATCGGGTGGTTGTCATGCTCCATCATGGAGACTTTACCGTGCACGATTTCACCTGCGCCAGCAACGGTGCCGCCATAGGCTTCAACCATCGCCTGATGACCGAGACAGATGCCAATCATCGGCACTTTGCCTTTCAGGCGCTGCAGGATTTCCGGCATGGAACCCGCTTCAGAAGGTGCGCCCGGGCCAGGAGATAAAACCACGACCGGGTTTTCCAGTTGTGAGACGGCATTTTCAATCACGTCCGCGGCAATGTGGTTGCGGTAAATCGTGACGTGGTGGCCAAGAGAACGGAACTGATCCACCAAGTTGTAAGTAAAGGAATCAAAGTTATCGATAAAGACAATGTTTGCTGGTTGGGTTGGGTTCGCCATGATGAAATTCCTTACGCCTGATGTGCAAATTGAATGGCGGAAATAACCGCTTGTGCTTTGCCGCGAGTTTCATCGGCTTCGGCCTGTGGATCGGAGTCGTACACAACGCCAGCGCCAGCCTGAACCTGAGCAATGCCGTTTTCGACAAACGCAGAGCGAATCACAATACAGGTGTCCAAGTCGCCTTCACCGGTCAGGTAACCGACCGCGCCGCCGTAGCTACCGCGGCGTTCCTGTTCCACTTCACGAATCAGTTGCATGGCGCGAATTTTCGGTGCGCCAGTCAGGGTACCCATATTCATACACGCTTGATAAGCATGTAGCGCATCCAAATCTTCACGTAGTTGGCCCACCACGCGTGACACCAGATGCATCACATGGCTGTAGCGGTCAACTTTGAGCAGATCAGCCACATGGCGGCTGCCAGCTTTGGCGATACGTGCTACATCGTTACGCGCCAGATCGACCAGCATCATGTGTTCGGCGTTCTCTTTTTTATCGCAGCGCAGCTCCAGTTCAATGCGGCTGTCGAGGTCAAAGTTAATCGAACCATCAGAATTTTTGCCGCGGCGACGCGTGCCGGCAATTGGGTAAATCTCGATTTGGTTGGTATCAGTGGCGTATTTCAACGCGCTTTCCGGAGAGGCACCAAACAGGGTAAAGCGTTCATCCTGCATGTAGAACATGTAAGGGCTTGGGTTGCTCTCTTTCAGGCGCTGATAAGCCGCAAGTGGAGAAGGGCAAGGCAGCGTGAAGCGGCGTGAAGGCACGACCTGGAAGATGTCGCCTTTCACCACATACTGTTTTAAATCGCGTACGATATCGCAGAAATCTTCATCGCTGATGTTGGTGTCCACGTTCACTTCAGCCAGTTTTTGTGCCTCTGGCTGAGACAGAGTCTGGGACGCCTGAGCACGAATGGCTTCCTGACGTTGACGCAGTGTCGCTTTCACATTGCTGTCGGTCGTGAATGCTGTGGCCTGCAACTGGCAGCTTGCACTCTGGTGATCAACGATCATCAGGTTCTCAGAGACATAAAATACGTAATCCGGGCACTGATTGGTCGCTTTTGCGTCGCCAAGCGGTTCGAAGTTGGCCACCAAGTCGTAAGCGAACAGACCACCAAGGAAAATCGCGTGTTTGTCGTGACCCGACAAATCAAAGCTGTGCTGCACCAGACGCAATGCGTCAAACGATGAGGCTTCACGCAGGCGAGAGTCTTCATCCAACGTATCGCATGGTGTGGTGAAGGTCAGCATCAGAGAGTCTTCGGTGCGTTTGGCCGGGATATCTGCCACAACGTTTTGCGCCAGAACATCAATCAGGGCAAGACCGTTATCGCTTAGCGCCTGAAATGTCACTTCATGACCGAAGCAGATAATGCGTACGGCAGCATCAATCAGCAGCAGGCTTTTCAGGTTCTGTTTGGAGTCGATCTCCGCTGATTCCAGTAACAAGCAATCCGTTTTCCCTTCGCACAGTGCGTGAAACAGCGCTGTTGGATCTTGCGTGTAAGGTAGCGTTGCGTTGAGTACTTCAAGCTTTGCCAGATTTTTGATTTCAATGGCCTTGTTCACAAGACCTCCTTATCTGTTTTAAACGGTTTACGTCGCGGCTCTATCTAAGTATCGCTGTTGAATGCATAGTTTGTATGATGAACAGAGCCGGTGAATTTCGTATAAAAATGGGTGAAAAAAAGCCCGCTGAGTTGGCGGGCTTTTTTCATGCGTATCCTTTCTTAAAAGTACACGTGAGCCCACCAAGAACTTGCCCAAGTGCGCCACCAGTTAAGCTCAGCAGACGCTGTGCTTAAATTTGGATTATGGTTTGAGTTAAATTCTTGTAACATAGGAAGCCTTATTCATGTGCTCTCGTATTTGTGTACTAGTAAACTAGTGCGACGTTCGAAAGTCAAGCCTTAAAAACAGGCAAATTCAAAAAAATGATGAAAATTGACCTACATAGTCACACAACTGCATCAGACGGCCGTCTGAGCTTCGACCAACTGATTGAAAGAGCTGTTGAATTTGAGCTCGATGTGCTTGCCATTACCGATCACGATACGGTAGATGGGCTGGCGCCTGCGCGTGCTTATATTGCTGAGCGCGGCTATCCACTGACACTGATCAATGGTATTGAGTTCTCTACGGTATGGCAGAACAAGGACATTCACATTGTCGGCCTGAATATCGACCCGAATCATCCTGAGCTGAATGCGCTGATTGACAAACAAAAGCAGCATCGCATCGTACGCGCCGAGATGATTGCTGAGCGTTTGCAAAAGGCAACGCGCGAAGGCGTGCTGGACGAAGTCAAAGCGATTGCCGGCGATGCACCGATTACCCGAGCGCATTTTGCGAAATGGTTGGTGGATGCTGGGTATGTGAAGAATATGCAGCAAGTGTTTAAGAAATATCTGACGCGCAACAATCCGGGCTACGTGCCGCCAAACTGGTGCACAATGCAGGAGGCGATCGCCGCTATTCATGCTTCCGGTGGACAGGCGGTGCTGGCTCATCCGGGTCGATATGACTTGACGACCAAATGGCTGAAGCGCTTAATTGCAGCGTTTGTGGAAGCAGGCGGTGATGCAATGGAAGTTGCGCAGCCGCAACAAGCGCCACAAGAAAAACGCAATCTGGCCGATTATGCGATACAATACAACCTATTAGCTTCTCAAGGCAGCGACTTTCATTACCCGTCTCCGTGGATGGAATTGGGCCGTAATCTTTGGTTGCCTTCCGGAGTAGAACCTGTTTGGAGAGATTGGACCAATCTCCCCGATAAGCGAGTCGAGAGACTCAATGATGAGGAATGACAATGAGCCAGTTTTTTTATGTGCATCCTGAAAATCCGCAGGCGCGCCTGATCAACCAAGCGGTGGCTATCATTCGTAACGGCGGCGTCGTGGTTTACCCGACCGATTCCGGCTACGCACTGGGCTGTCAGTTAGAAAACAAACACGCGCTGGAACGTATTTGCCAAATTCGACGTTTAGACGACAAGCACAACTTCACTCTGATGTGTCGCGATCTGTCTGAGCTGTCTCTTTATGCCCGTGTCGATAACGCAGCGTTTCGCCTGTTAAAGAACAACACGCCGGGACCTTACACCTTTATTTTTAAAGGAACCAAAGAAGTGCCGCGCCGTCTGATGAATGCAAAGCGTAAAACCATCGGTATTCGTGTGCCTGACAACAAAATCGCACTGGATTTATTAGAAGCGATGGGTGAGCCGCTGATGTCGACTTCACTGATCTTACCGGGTAACGAAACGACTGAGTCAGATCCGGAAGAGATCCGCGATCGTCTTGAGCACGCGGTTGATGTCATTTTGAACGGTGGTTATCTGGGCGAGCAGCCAACGACCGTGATCGATTTCAGCGAAGATGACATGCAGGTTGTGCGTTTTGGCGCCGGGGATCCCACCCCATTCCAATAATCCTCGGGCCTAGAAAGCCGAGAGGGTTAAAGCCCCTGATAAAACGGGTGCTTTTTGCGAGAGAATTTGCGATACTACGCGACCGCGATTTTGAGGTCGCATCTTGTTATTCGACGTCTGAGAAGACGACACAATTAGGTAGATAAATGAGCGAAAAGTTACAAAAGGTTTTAGCACGTGCTGGTCATGGTTCTCGTCGTGAGCTGGAAGCTCTGATTCGAGCTGGGCGCGTAAGTGTTAATGGCAAGGTAGCTGTACTGGGCGAGCGCCTGGAAGATGAAAACGCCGTAGTGCGTATTGACGGACATGCTGTGTCTGCAAAAGCGCAAGAAGAAGTCATTTGCCGCGTACTGGCGTACTACAAGCCAGAAGGTGAACTGTGTACTCGTCACGATCCTGAAGGTCGTCGTACAGTATTTGACCGTCTACCCAAGATTCGTGGTTCTCGCTGGATTTCGGTGGGTCGTCTGGATGCCAACACATCCGGTCTGCTGCTGTTCACGACTGATGGTGAACTGGCGAACCGCCTGATGCACCCAAGCCGTCAGGTTGAACGTGAATATCTGGTGCGTGTATTCGGCGATGTGACCGAAGATAAAATCCGCAACCTAGTTCGCGGCGTGCAACTGGAAGATGGTCTGGCTCGCTTTGAAGACGTAGTCTACGCGGGCGGTGAAGGCATGAACCATACTTTCTACGTGGTGATCAACGAAGGTCGTAACCGTGAAGTACGCCGTCTGTGGGAATCGCAAGAAACCACAGTAAGCCGTCTGAAGCGTGTGCGTTACGGTGACATCTTCCTCGATAAAAAACTGCCTCGTGGCGGTTGGATGGAACTGGACCTGAAAGATGTGAACTACCTGCGTGAGTTGGTTGAACTGAAACCAGAGAAAACCACCATGCTGGACGTGTCCAAAGACAACACATCACGTAAACGTGAGCGTTCACGTAGCCAAAAAATCCGTCGTGCAGTGCGCCGTCACGAAGAACGTGTGACTGCTCCTGCGGGTCGTAGTGGCAACTCTCGCCGCAAAGAAGGTGGTTCATCGGGCTCTCGCCAGAAAGCGGGCAACACCAGCGCGGCACCGCGTAAAGGTCGTTAATCTCTCGCTCTAAGAACGTATAAAAATCCCGGGCTCGTCCCGGGATTTTTTATGCCCGGAAAACAGCGTGAAGTCGCAAGTCCAAATAATGAGTAACAAAAGATAAGCAGCAGGTGAGAGTGAGTCATCAAGTCTCATACTAAAAAGGCTGCGATCACATTGGTAAGCTGGCTTTTCAAAAACGTTAATGCCCCATTCGGTGTTACGCCTAGTTGATATATTATTCACCTAGCGGTGATTTGACATACTTTTGGTCATACTAGAAGTGGCTACTATATTGGTGGCTATTCACTATTAGATATCTTGGCGTTGAACTAGAAGACGCTCTGAGACTCTCAGAGCAAACGGATTGCTAGAAGGACTGATACGGGCTTTTCATACCTCTGGAAAGCTTGTGCCCCATTGCGAGTTATTGGGGCAGCTGATAATTAAGTCTACAAACTATAAGTTGACCAAATTTTAGTAATGCTACAGAGTTTCTAGAGTACTCCGACTTTACAGTGTGTCTAACGGACTCGTTGTCCCCGCGAAATGTTGGCCAAGTACATGTGTATAGATTTGTGTTGTACTCACGTCATTGTGACCAAGTAACTCTTGAACACTTCTTATATCACGACCGGCTTGAAGTAGATGAGTTGCGAAGCTATGCCTAAACGTGTGGCAGGTGACGCGTTTATTTATTTGAATACTACGCACGGCATTCCCGAGCGCTTTACGAATAACACTCTGATGCAGATGATGCCTGCAAACTATTCCAGTATACGGGTGGATGCAGATCGTTTTAGAAGGGAAAATAAACATCCATCCGCGCTGCCTAAAAGCGTTAGGGTATTTACGTTCTAATGCATTTGGCAGTGAAGGGCCTATCCCTCGTTGGTTGTCATACTGTTGGATCTTAGTAGCTTTCTCAATATATGCTGGAAACTTTTCGGCGCATTTATGGCTGAGGATGGTTTGCCTATCTTTTCGCCCTTTTCCGTCTCTAATGGTCAGTGTAGCCCGCTCCATATCAATGTCTTGGACACGTAACCGGAGACATTCTGAAACTCTCAGTCCACTACCATAGAGCAGCTCAATGATTAGCCTGTCGCGGCCATAGAGTTGATTTAATATCGATGATATTTCCAATGGGGATAACACTGTCGGTAAATGTCGCTGTTTAGTGGCATAGCAAAAACCTAAATCCCCAAGCTCATGGTGCAAATGCTTCTGATACAAATAGGCCAATGCATTAAGTGCAATTTTTTGAGTGTTGATTGCCACATTCCGTTGGTTGGCAAGGAAGGTTAAAAATTGTGTAACTTCTTCCGTTCCCATTGTTTCGGGGTGACGCTTGTGGTGAAAGTTAATGAATGCCTTGATCCAATACAGATAAGTTTTTTCTGTTCTAATACTGTAACCACGCATGCGCATTGTTTCTTGAACACCGATTAGAAATGGGCTTTTTAGACTCATGATAACTTCACTCCAAATAGCTGTTTATTTATACAGTATTATTTGATATTTCCGAATATCAAGGAAAATAGTGAAATAATTTTGCGCGTTAATACACGTACTAATTCATATAATTCCTTTTTATCAATCAGTTATGTGTTGACGACTTGAGATAATAGGTTTGGAAAACGCGCATGCGCGTTTTTCTAGATGGTATATTTAGCAAAATGAAGATAAGTTCATTGTATACAGATAGTTAACTGTGCGCGTTTTTACTGGTCCAATGAGGTAAACGCGCATGCGCACTAATAAGCTGTTATACAAAATGGAGAAATTAGACTATGGAAAAGGTTGATTGGCATAAAAATGATATTAATGACGGTACAGTCATTACAGATAGTTACAAGACAACTCAAAACGTTCGTCGTTATTTTAAATCCAAATTTGGTGAGCAATTTAAATTCGACCGAGATTTCATGCAATGGATGAAAAGTTCGGTGGGTTTAGCAATGGGTGACGCTTCTCAAGAATGGATTCGGCGTCAAGATTCAAAGTAAGTCGCGCGAAATTTTGTATAACAAACTGTTTAAGCAGATTCGGCATGCGTGGCATTTTTGGTTTGCAGTGATTTTAGTGTTTACGGAGTAGTGCAGAAGCCTTTGTATTGCATGCCTCACTACTTAACAGGGCGTTAGCTTAAAACAATGAAAATCAATTGTTTGCAGCCTGTTTTTTCTTCCCTTGGAAATCCGTTCAGGTTTCTCGGCAAATCGGCATTGTTTACCAACGCGATTTTTGAGCTGTTGCCTCAATTGAGTTTTGGGCTTGCGCGAGGTTAGCCAGTTTGGCGCAAAGTCGCTTTGGAAGTTTTGCTTTCGCTTTGAGTTCTCCGAAGATGAATTCTCAAAAATCTACTGGTTTCAAAGCAAGTGAACGGCCACAAAGTTTGAGTCATTTCGGGTTTTAAAACTTAGGCAGTTTGCCGGCTTCCCAAATCAGGTTAATCTCGGGCTTAGTAAATCTAAGGTGCTGAAATTTAAGCTAACAAACTGCTTAAGCGGGATTCGCAATGCGTGGCATTTTCAGCATGCGGTGAGTTTTGTGATTGAGTTGGCGTGCGGTAGCTTTTGCAGTGCATTGCTCACCCCTTAGCAGGGCGTTAGAATTATTTGGGACACCATCATTCATTAAGAGGGTATCATGGGAAGCTATATTTACGATTATTTGAACGACTCTATTCTTTTCGATGAAACTTTGATCAAGACTTATTACTATGGGGTTTCAGAAGCAAGGTTATTATCTGAGTTACAACAATATCGCCAGTATTGCATTATGAATTTACCTCAAATTGCTTTTGATATTCAAAAGCATCAATCTAGCCTTAGCTGCCTTGGGATCAAAGGTTTTGATAGTGAGCAAGAGTTAAAGCGAGCTGCGCTATATATGGATCAAATGGTGCTCCCCGACCCAGTATTTCCGTTTTCATTACCCAAGCATGAACCATCAGAAGTTTTTTCAAAAGTTGTTGGTTTAGAAAATAAACAAGAGATTAATCGGGTTGGACTTGCAGAAAGTGCAGCATATGCAATTGCTTTAAGGCCTTTTGTCGCAGGTGATTTTTTGAAATTCTATCCGGTATCTTTGCATTCCGAGCCCCCAACGGAGATTCCAGTTGGGTATTCTGAAGTTGGGTTTTCTGACTTGTTGCCAGAGCCAATAATGAGTTTCTTAAAAGAGAAAACTATAGTAAAAAGCTTGAAACATATAGGTTCAAGCTATGAAGTAATGGATAGCTTAGAGCTAGGACGAGCGATTGGACTTTGGTTCGATGGGCATGATTCAAATCAGATTGAAATATATAATTTATTTGAACCTCAAGTAATTGAAGCTAATGATGCGACTGGTAAGCTTGTTACTAGAATGCTATTACCTGACACTCCTCCCGATAAATTGCAATTTGATAGTTGGGTTGAGCAGTCAATTCATCGTAGTTCATTTGAGTACTTTGCTGAAACTTGTAAGAAAGTGACGTTAGCAAATCAACTTAATTCATCGCTAACTTGCAGTTCGGTTCTAGAGGCTCAATTACTTTCGACACATTTTTTCACAGATGGAAAGAACATACAGGAGAATACCGTTGATGGATTACTTCAGATGGACTTGCCATTTTTGTCATCAGTGTCACCTGCTGACCTAATGAATATTAGAAGAAATGATGGTGAAGAGTTTAAAACATTCCGTGTCGAACTTGAAAGCTCTCTAAAAGAACTGAGGCATGAGAGCGATAGCTCCGTAATCAGACGAAAAATTGAAGATATTGAACACGAGTTGTTTGAATCTCAAGTTCAAAAAATCAATGCAAAGTTAAAATCAGTAAAAAAAGTGGGTATAGCAGATGCTGGTGTAGCGTTGGCTACTTTATCAGCAGGTGTTGCTACGTCTGGAGTTAGTCTCATCGGAACATTGGCGTGCTTATTCCATGGTGCTAAAACTTACGCGGAATATCAGGAGAAAGTGAAAGAAAATCCGTCATATTTTGCATGGAAAGTAAAAAAATCAGCTCAAGAGACCCAGCAAAGTAATGCTAGGAAACCTAAATACAGTTTGCAGTCAGGATTAGATGTTAGAAATGGTACTTTCATTACCACGCCGAAACCATAATTCTAACAAAGCATTTAAGAGTGATTCCCAACGCTTGGCATTTTTCATTCCATCGTTGGGTTTCGTGTTTACAGTGGTATGGTTAAGTTTTGTGGCAGCGTTGCTCACACCTTAATGCAGCGTTATGTGATTTATTGGATGGTCGGCATAAATGAACGAGAATATAGTAGAAATCATAAAGCCAGGAATTCACCTGAATTTGAACGCCTATTGGGCTATGCATTATTGTTCCATACTTGAAACACTATATGAACAAAAGACAATGACTCATAGTTTTAACCGCCCTTATATGGATAATGTCGAACCTACATTGGGAAACTTGGCTTCAAAAGCAGGATTTGCTTTCTTCAACGATATCAAGCAATCGCTGCAAAATTTTGGTCTTCAAGCATTACTTTGTCACTATTTAACTAGTGAAGAGGGGAGACCGATATTTAATGATATTGTGTCAAAATTGTCTGATCTCCATAGCTTCGATTTTATGTCTAATACTCAAGAGTACGGAGTTCACATTAGTTGTAGGGACTTCAATAGCGGTTTGCGCTTTGCACAAACTTTTAATCCATTTCTCTTGGGCTATGGAAAGTTACAGCATCAAGATGTTGCTAAGAAAGTTGCTTACGCTGACCTATGTATTCTGCTAAAACGAGACGATGAAAATTATGGAATCTTGGGAGAGGTTGAAGGCAACCACGGGCATGAATTGTTATTAGATTCCTTTTGGAACAGAAAAAAAGGTGAGTACTATTCTTTTGGGTTTGGGATTAAACAACGAACCTTCAAAATACCAAATATATTGACAGGGAAAGTTGAACCAGAGCCTGCACATATAACCGGTAGGTGGGTTGGTACTGAATTGGGTTGGAAGTACGTGGTTATAGTTGATAGTGATCATTCCATTGTTCAAGATTTTCATAATGCAATAGGAACGATTCAAATGTTTATGACACTTGGACCTCAACAAAGAGCAAATTATGACTCTTCGTTGCTTCCTGTTTTGAATTTGATCAAACAAAACTGGGACTCTCATGTTCTCGATTTAATTTCAAATCTTCGGGAACTACTGGTATCCAATAAACTTGCTACGCTAGGGGTAAATCCATTGCCAACGAAAACGATCCCGAGCATCATCACATAACAAAGCATTTAAGAGTGATTCCCAACGCTTGGCATTTTTCATTCCATCGTTGGGCTTTGTGTTTACGGTGGTTTGGTTAAGTTTCGTGGTCGCGTTGCTCACACCTTAATGCGGCGTTATACAACAATTAGGATTTATCTACATGGGTTACCAACTTTGGATGTCGCCAGAAACTGGTTATCGACGTCAGGGGACTAGGTTTGAGTCCCTCCACGGCATTTTCCTTGAAAATGCGAAGCTACTTTCATTGCTCGAACCAGTCCTTTGCTGCAAAGATACTGATAGTGCATCCGACGCAAAACATGCTCTCAAATCGAGAGATTTTGATGTGACATGTGTTGTTAATGATGATGGTGTTATTGTTGGGCAAATAGAAAGAAAGGCTCTTAATCAAGGCTTGGTAGCTGAATATGTAAAGGATGTAGAAGAAGAGCAAAAAATAGACGAAAATACCTCCCTAGTTCATCTGCTCCAGATTTTGGAGGGAACCGAATTTAAGTATGTGACTAGAGATGGTCAAATAGTGGGTATTGTCACACGTTCAGACCTGAATAAGCCAATTCCAAGGACATATCTATTTGGTGTGGTTTCTTTAGTTGAGTTACATATAAATTTTTGGATTAATTACTACTATCCCAATGACACTTGGCTTCAAGCGTTAAACGAAGATAGGCAAGCTAAAGTACAAGAAACTATAGAACTTCGTCGAGGGAGTAGTGATTACCTTGCTGTGGTTGAATGTGCCCAGCTTTGTGACAAAAAAGAAATTCTTAGAAATACTCCTGAATTTATAGCTAGGTTTGGTTTTAGTAAAACAAACTTTAAAAACTTTTTGGAAAAACTGGAAGTTGTTCGTAACGAAATAGCACATAGTCAGTCATCAATAATCGGTCGATTAAGTTGGGAACATATTACCCGTACGGTCTCAAAGGCTGAAGAGTTCGTTAGTCTTTCAGATGACGTAATTGAGGCTGAAGGCAAAGAGAAAGCTAAAGACTTTGAATCGACAGTTTTGGTTCCTGTAACTGTTGTATAACAAACTGTTTAAGAGTGATTCGCAACGCTTGGCATTTTTGCTATGCGTTGCGTTTAGTGTTTAAGGTGGTATGCGGCGGCTTTGGTATTGCGTTGCTCACACCTTAACAGGGCTACATGGATTCCCCCGGTTGTCAAACATCCGCTAAACTTCAAGTGATGGGTTTTGGACTGCCGCTCTACATTCGGTCTTTATATCGATGGTTCGCAACATCGTGACCCTGATGACTTTGCGCGACTGCAGTGCCTTATTCGTTAGATGACATCATATGTGTCCGCCGCATTAACAGGCTCTCCGCTAGTGGTCATAACCTATCTCCATCCATTGCGTCTGCTATGACCCGGTGGGTGTACTATTGTTACGCTGCTTGGCTTAATGGTTTCTTAAGCAGCGTAATTCTCATATTCCGTTTGGTTGTGTAATAGCGACCAGATAATTCGAGCATTCTTTGCTGCAAGAGCGACAATAGCTCGGTTCATTCCTCGTCGTCCCAACACGCCTCGACACCACTGGCTGAGCCTGTCTTGTTTATCACCTAGATTAGCAATGACCGTTCTAGCACCATGGACGAGTAAGGTGCGTAGATACTTGTCTCCGTGTTTGGTAATTCTGCCTAATCTGGGTTTGCCGCCTGTTGAATATTGCTTTGGTACTAACCCTAGCCAAGCGGAGAAGTCTCGGCTTTTATCAAACTGAGAGCCGTTACCAATAGAGGCAAGAATAGCGGTTGCTGTTTGTGGACCAATTCCTCTGACCTTCATAATACGCTGAGCATTCTTGCTAATCTTTGAAAAGGCATCAAACACTTGCTCAGTATCCGCAATACGTTGGTTTAGTTGTTCAAGGTGATAGTACGCGTCAGCAATAACGGTTCGCGCTAAGTGTGGAAGCTCGTTTTCGGCATCTTCCAGCATAAGAGGCACTTGCTTCATTAAAGAAGAGCGCCCAACAGGAATAACTAGACCAAATTCAGAAAGTAAGGCGCGGATACGGTTCATTAAAGCCGTGCGTTCACGAACCCAATGCTCACGCATTCGATGAACGGACAGTATGGCTTGTTGCTCAGGAGACTTTACAGGAACGAATCGTGTAGATGGATGTTGTACAGCTTGGCAGATAGCCACGGCATCATTGAGGTCGTTTTTACCTTTAGTTCTATGTGTAACAACATACTTAACCGCCATAATGCGAGCATCATGTCCTAATGTATTAAGCGTTCTTGCCCAATAATGTGCACCGCCACACGCTTCGAGTCCTATACGCATGGGGGGCATATTTGCTATTGTGGTCAGTAAGTTAGAGCGAGTAACCGATTTATGAAGAGCCACTTTCCCTTTCGAGTCAACGACATGAATACTGAAGTGGTTTTTAGCTAAATCGATACCGCCAAAATAAGAATAATCAGACATGGTGCCTCCAGTGCTAATAAGTACCACGTAAGTGTGGCAGATCCTCGGGAGGGGGAATCCATGTCATTCGTTATATGAATAAGGAAAACTATATGTCTCAAGCAAAGAACGATTTCGAGTTGGCAATTTCAGATTCAGAAGAATTAATTGCTTGTTACGATTCTCTAAATCATTGCGATAGTGCGTCTCGTCCACCAGAAGTTCTCAAGCGAGCGAGTCTAATAATGACTTTAACCGCTTGGGAAACATATGTTGAAGATATTGCTACTGAGCTTATCAATAGCAAATATGGAATGGTGATGGGCTCACAAATTGGTAATGTAATCACGGGACGGCTAAACGAACACCTTAAAACCTTCAATAACCCAGATTCAAAGAAAACCAAAGATCTATTCCAAGAATTCTTCGGTATAGATGTTACGGAAAGTTGGGTGTGGGGTAACTTCCATACAGCTAAAGATACAAGGACAGCTTTAAACTCATGGTTACGTAAGCGAGGGGAAGCAGTACATCGAGCCCATACTGATAAACAGTCATCTCATATAGTAAAGCGTGATGAAGTGGACAAATGTATACGCTTTTTCAGAGAGTTGGTGGCGGTAACAGATAAAAAATTGTCAGAGATATAATTCATATAACAAGGCGCTGAAGAGGGACTGTAAACGCTTGGCGGTTTTAGTATAAATTGGGTTTTGTGTTTAAGGTGGCTTGTTTAGGTTTAGCGTAATGCGTTTTCAGCCCCTTAGCTTAGCTTAGCGTTAGCCCATAGAAATTTTCATCCGAAAATGACGAGTTAGCGTTAATGCTTAAACTCGGAAATGTCCAGTTACGAGTTAGAGTTATACCCCACAAACAGGGAAAAATTCATGGATGAATTTTTAGGTTTTCGGCGTCGGGAACGCCTAAAACCGTCCCGGCCAGCGACTACGAAGCAAAAGGCACTTTCTGGATACTCTTTGTGCCAGCAAAGAGTATCTGGTGCGCTGTAACCAAAGCCACGTGGTTCGTTAAATTCAAAGCGCAACAAACCACACCAAACTAAACCAGAAACAAGTTTTATTAGATGATCAAGACAACCCATCTGAAACTTGATTCCTCTCCCACAGCAGACAAAGAAAAGCCCCAGGCCAATCGGCGACGGGGCTTTTGCTATTATTTAATGATAATCAAATCATAGTGTTTGATTGAGCTGGAAGTAGCGACCTTGCTGTGCCAAGAGTGCTCGGTGGCTGCCGTGCTCGACGATTTCACCTTGCTCAATCAGGCAAACCGCGTCCATCGTTTCCAGTTCGACTAGGCGGTGGGTAATGAAGATGACCGTCTTGTTCTCGAAATGGGATTGAAACAGCGCCATGATTTGTTGTTCAGTCTGTTTATCCAGACCTTCAGTTGGTTCATCCAGCAGCAGGATTGGGCCATTGTGCAGCAGGGCACGGGCAATACCGATACGACGTTTCTCACCGCCGGATAGCTGACGTCCACCGTCACCCAGCCAAGCATCCAGCCCCGGTGCTTCGAGCAGCTTACCCAGACCGACACGTTCCAGCATCGCGCTCAGTTCGCTGTCATTCGCGGTTGGTTTGGCCATGATAAGGTTGTCACGCAGGCTGCCGTTGAGAATGTCGACGCGCTGGCTCACCACACTGATTGCTGCACGCAGATCGCTCTCTTTCCACTCTTGCAGGCGCGTGCCCGCAATGCGGATTTCGCCTTGTTGTGCCTCCCAGTAGCGACACAGCAATTGAATCAGCGTCGATTTGCCTGAACCGGTTTGGCCGACAATCGCAACTTTGTTGCCCGCTGGAATAGTCAGGCTCACGTCTTTCAATGCTGGCTGTTCGCCGCCGCTGTAGTTGAACGTCAGGTTCTCAAAGGTGATATCAAACTGACCCGAATGACGCGTCTCTTCGCTTGGGAATTTCACGTCCGGCTCGGAGAGAATGATCTCATTCAGGCGGCGTGCTGATGTCAGCGTTTGGCCGAGGTGTTGGAACGCGCCAGCGATTGGCATCAGCAGTTCAACACTGGCCATGGTCGCAAACACCACCAAAGCAATCATCGGATCCGGCGCTTGACCATTCACGCCGTCTGCCGCCAGCCACAGCATCAGAACCAAGGTCCAGCCGTTCGCTAACAGAAGCAGGGCAGAGGCAAGGCCGGTAAAACTTGCGTTGACTTTCTGGTTCGCCAGCAGTTTTTCCTGCGCCGCGTAAATCGCGTCACGGTAGCGAGACTCCGCGCCAAAAATGGTCAGTTCGCTGTAGCCTTGTAGCCAGTCGAGCGTGGCAACGCGCATCTCGGCTTTGTGCTGTGTCAGCTCAGCGCCATTGCGTTTCCCCAGCTTGTAGAACATCACCGGCCACACCAGTAGCAGAACCAGTAGTACGCTACCGAGTGTTAAACCCAATGCCATGTCAAACCAGCACAGCAATGTCGTAAGCGCTGCAATACCTAAGACGCCCACCGTCACCGGGCTAATGAGGCGCAGGTAAACGTGGTCCATCGCATCGATGTCTGCCACCAAACGGTTGAGCAGGTCTGCATCGCGCAGGTTCGACACGCGGCCCGGAATCATCGGTGCCAGCTTTTCAAAGAAGAAGATACGCAGATCGGTCAGGAGTTTGAACGTTGCGTTGTGGCTCACCACACGCTCGCCCCAACGACCAGCGGTACGACCCATGGCAAAGCCGCGTACAAACGCGCCCGGTAACATGTAGTTGAACGTTTCACGGGCGATGGTCAGGCCGGCAACCGCTGCCGCAGACAAGAACCAGCCAGACAACGTTAACAAACCAATCGAAGCGCACAGCGTGACAAACGCCAGCAGCATGCCCAGTGTCAGGCCGAACCAATGCTTTTTATACAGTTTCAGATAAGGCAGTAAATCACGCATCGAGGTTCCCCTTATTCGCTTCTTGAAGGGCTTGGTTGGACGCTAACATGGTGGCAAACAAGCCATCTTGCTGGCTGAGCGTGGCATAGTCACCCGCTTGAACCAACTGACCATCCTGCATCACCAGGATTTGATTCACTGACTTGAGTGGCAGCAGTTGGTGCGTCACCAGCAGCGCCGTCTTGTGCGTGATTTGTTGATTGAGGCCTTGCATCACCAGCTGTTCGCTGCGTGCATCCAAACTGGCGGTCGGTTCATCCAACAGCCAGAACTGGCCGTTTTGCAGCATAGCGCGCGCCAGCGCAAGGCGCTGCGCCTGACCCACCGACAAACCGCCGGAGCGATCGCTGATTGGGTAATCCAGGCCATGCTTGCTGACAAACTCAGCCGCAAAAGAGCTGTCTAGGACCGCTTGTACTTGCGCATCCGCGATATTGGATTTACCGAGAGTGACGTTGTCACGAATGGTGCCATGCACCAACAACGGGTTTTGTCCCACCCAACTGATCTGTTTGCGCCAGTGCGCATGATCCAGTTCACTCAGTTCGATGCCGTTGATGCTAAGGCTGCCGCGGTAGGGCATGAAACCCAGAATGGCATTGATCAAACTGGTTTTGCCTGCGCCGCTTGGGCCGACCAGTGCGGTCGTCTGTTGGCTATTGAGCGTAAAGGTCAGTGGGCCGACAAGGCATTTGCCTTCTGGGCTGAACACTTCCAGATCGCGCGCAACAATTTCGACGCCCTGCATCTCAGGCAGGGTTTGTGAACCCGACTGCACCTGGCTGACATCGATATTCAAAAACTCAACAATGCTTTCTGCTGCGCCGACCGCTTGCTGTTTCGCATGGTAGAAGGTGCCCAGATCGCGCAGTGGTTGATAAAACTCAGGCGCAAGCACCAACACAAAAATACCGGCAAACAGTGTGACACTGGCGCCATAGCCGCCGAAATTCAGTTCGCCGATAAAGCTAAAGCCGAAGTACACCGCGGTAATCGCAATCGAGATTGAGGTGAAAAATTCCAGTACGGCAGATGACAAGAACGCAATGCGCAAGACATCCATGGTGCGTTTACGAAAGACTTCGGATGCGCCTTTCATCTGCTCCGTTTCTGCACTGGTGCGGTCAAACAGACGAATGGTGGTCATCGATTGCAGACGGTCGTAAAAGTGACCGGATAAGCGTTGCAGTGCTTTGAAGTTTTTGCGTCCGGCGTCAGCGGCTTTAATGCCGACCAAGGCCATGAAAAGCGGAACCAGCGGTGCGGTGATGAGGAAAATCAAACCCGCAGCCCAGTTGACCGGGAATACGACAATAAGAATGACAAACGGGATCAGCACAGAAAGCGACATTTGCGGCAGGTAACGCGCGAAAAAATCGTGCATGTTCTCGACTTGCTCCAACGTCAATGTGGCCCATGCACCCGCTGGTTTGCCTTTGATGTAGGCTGGGCCTAGTGCGCGCAGTTTGTCGAAAATTAACTGGCGGATATAGATTCGAATTTGCTGACCAGCGCGAAAACCAGCCAATTCTCGGGCCCAGGAACAGCTGGCGCGAATGGCGATGGTGACGGCCAATCCGACGAAATAAGGGATCAGTTCGTGTTTGTCGACATGCTCAATAATGAGCTGATGCAGAATAGAGGCGAGAAGGGCGGCCTGGGCGAGTAGGAACACACTTGATAACACGCCAAGCCCCACAGCAAGCATCAGCCAGCGTTTGGCGAGTTTGCTTTGCTGCTTGAGCCAAATATTCAAGCTACGTTGCTTTTTCTTATCCATTTTGAAGGCTTATTGAGAATTATTATGTTTTTGGAAGGGCGTTAGTATACAAAAGAAAACCCGGCGGATATACCGCCGGGTTTGTTGCTGTCTTGTCAAAAATGAAAAATAAACTTGTACGTCATATCCACTTAACGTTGCCAGCGTGTTGCTTGCACCATGAAGCGGTAGGGCGTGAGTTATTTATCATTCAGCCCATCAAGGAAGCGTTCTGCGTCAAGCGCGGCCATACAGCCTGTTCCCGCAGAGGTAATCGCCTGACGGTAGTTATGATCCATCACATCACCGGCTGCGAAGATGCCTTCGATACTGGTTTGTGTTGCGTTACCTTCCAGACCAGATTTCACGACGATGTAGCCATCTTTCATGTCCAACTGACCTTCGAAAATCGCGGTATTTGGCTGGTGGCCGATGGCAATAAACACGCCCATCACGTCGAACTCTTCAGTGGCACCGGATTGTGTGTCTTTCAGACGCACGCCAGTCACACCCATATCGTCGCCCAGCACCTCGTCCAGAGTACGATCGGTGTGCAGGACGATGTTGCCGTTTTCAACTTTGTCCATCAGACGGTTGATCAGAATCTTCTCGGCACGGAAGCTGTCACGACGGTGGATCAGGTGAACTTCGGCGGCAATGTTCGAGAGGTACAGTGCTTCTTCAACCGCAGTGTTACCGCCACCTACCACCGCAACTTTCTGGTTGCGGTAGAAGAAACCATCACACGTGGCACACGCCGATACGCCGCGACCTTTGAACGCTTCTTCCGAGTCCAGACCTAAGTATTTCGCTGATGCACCGGTTGAGATGATCAGGGCGTCACAGGTGTATTCGCCACTGTCGCCTTTCAGGCGGTAAGGGCGCTGAGAAAAATCAACTTGGTTGATGTGATCAAACACGATTTCCGTTTCAAAACGCTCAGCGTGCTCTTTCATACGCTCCATCAGCGCAGGACCAGTCAGGCCTTCAGCATCGCCCGGCCAGTTTTCTACTTCAGTTGTTGTGGTCAGCTGACCACCTTGCTGCATACCTGTTACCAGAACAGGGTTTAGGTTCGCGCGCGCTGCGTACACTGCGGCAGTGTAGCCAGCCGGGCCCGAGCCCAGAATAAGAAGTTTGCAATGTTTAACGTCGCTCATGATTGCTCCACGTTCAATGTGCTCAGTAAATTTGATCGATTGTAGGGAATATAAGCGACCAATTAAAGCCTAAACGCGTGGAGAAACTGTAATTATTCGTTATTAGTTAGAACTTCGAGTCTCACTAAATCCCTTTAAATACAAAGGATTTGACAACAAGCGGATGGATTCGAGCAAAGCGTAATCAATGGTGTGTAAATAATGGGCGGATTTGCCTTTGGTCCCGACCACATAAAGTTTGGGGTTGCGCACGTTTTTGCTTCAGGCGTAAGGTAGCGCTTTGCATAGCAATAAAGGATCAACCATGGTGAACTGGCCCGCACTACTGAAACTCGACGGTGATGACGAGCTTGTCTATCTCGCTTCCGAAGTGCAATTTCATCAAGAGTGTGACGAAATGATTTTGGGAACGGGCGATCATCTTATCGACTGTCAAGGACAGAGCCATCACATTCGTAGCGCAGAGAACAGGCTGACCTTGGTGGCTGATGATAAATGTTACAGCGCTGAAGAAGTTTGCCAACTGATTCAGGCGCATGAATTTGCCGCGGCGCAGGTCTGTGTGACGAAAATTTATTTCCCGACGGTCGAGCAGGCGGTCAGGGCAATGGCGTTTTAATCTTCACCCGCTAAAAAGGACTTGCGTAGAAAGGAGAGGAAATCCGATGGCAGGCATTACAGAGTTACAAGTTTTGCTGCAAAGTATGCAGCCGGAACTGAACGATGAAGAGGTGGTGTTTTGCAGTGTCAGCGGCGACCTGCAAGATTATCTCGAGCTGAAGCCACTGGCGATGTTTCACGAACGGGAAGGGCTGACATTGGTACTATCGAAAGTCACAGCGCAAACCCACGGCTTGGCATTTGATGGCAGTTTTCAGCAGATCACGCTGAATGTCCATTCAAGTCTTGAAGCGGTTGGTCTGACGGCCGCCGTCTCTGCCGCGCTGACGCAGCAAGAGATCAGTGCCAATGTCATCGCCGCTTATTATCACGACCATATTTTTGTCCCGACTCAGCGCGCCAATGATGCGCTCAACGCGCTGAAGGCTTTATCCAATGAGTAATGATCAGCAACCATGAAACGCCGTCCGGCAGTCTCTCTTCTCCTCATCTCGCCCGGCTATCTTGCCGGGTTTTGTTTATCTGCAATCCGAACCGACGATTATCTCCGAAGATAGCGGATACTTGTGACATAAATAGCATGATTCACTGTCAGGCTTGACGAAGGTTTGGTCTGGTTTTCTTGTGCTGAGTTCAGTTGTATTTATAACTAAATTATTGATATTAAATGGTAAAATTATTTTTTAGTGAAACCGTTCAATTTTTTGAAGTCTGCAATGTTAAAACTGGTCGTTAGTTCTGGTTATTTGATATTTTTTGGTTTTATATGTTATTTATTTAATTGCGTTGGATTTATTTGTGGTGAAAAATTGATCTGACAAAATAATTGCGTATTCTGTGTGTAAATTATTTGTTAACAAAACTGATAATTAATGTGTCTTCATTAAGGAGTCGATGATGTTACACTCGCACCAAAATACCCTACATATCACTCAACTGAGTCATCAGGCGATCAACCAGCTTGCGCCGTCGTTTGTCGATCTGCCGCATACTGAACACGCGGATGGCCAGTATCGTTTGCGCCGTTATTCGGTGGTTCAATTCCAGGATGGGATTGTGCTGGAAACGGGCAAAAACGAATTTATGCAAACTGATCACTTCAACCATTTTCAGGGCAACATCGTCCGTCAGTTCGAGCCGATTTTAAAATCGACGCTGCAAAGCGATGGTATGCGCGAAATGTGCAAGCTATTCGTAGAAACCAACCGCCTGCCAAATGGTCAGGAAATCGAGATTCATCAGATTCGCATCGCCACCGTGTTCGATGAAACACAAGTCGCTCCGGAAGGGGTGCATCAGGATGGGTTCGATCACATCGCCATCGTGGGTATTGGTCGTCACAATATCGAAGGCGGCGAAATTCTGCTGTATCAGGATTGTCACGACGACCCGTTTTTCCGCAAAGTGCTGGGCAATGGTGAAGTTGCGATGCTGGCGGACAACAAGTTGTGGCATAACGCCCGTCCGATTCGCTCATTGAGCGGCAATGAACAAGGTTATATGGATCTGTTTGTCCTGACAGCAAAAGGCAGTAATCATGAGCTTCACTCCTGATCAAGCGCGCGTTCAGTTTTCCGCGCTCAATCAACGTATTAACGACAAACCTGTGGTGTTCCTCGATGGCCCGGGTGGATCGCAAGTGCCCCAATCGGTGCTGGAGAAAATGACCGCCTATTTGGGCCATTACAACTCCAATCTCGGCGGACACTATTTTTCCAGTCAGATCACCACGGATTTGATGCAGCAGGCGCGCGAACATGCTCAGGCACTGCTGAATGCAGAATCTTCCGGCAACATTATCTTCGGTGCGAACATGACATCGCTGACGTTTTCGCTCAGCCGCGCAATAAGCCGAGATTGGCAGGTGGGCGATGAAGTGATTGTCACAGCGCTCGACCACTATTCCAATGTGTCCAGCTGGCAGCAAGCTGCCGAAGACAAAGGGGCGATTGTGCATCAGGCGCGCATCAATCCTGTAGACTGCACGCTGGATGAAGATCATCTGATTTCGCTCATCAATCCGAACACTAAGCTGGTGGCGCTCACTTACGCCTCCAACACCACAGGCTCTATCGTCAATGTGAAGCGCATCGTCGAAGCGGCTCATCAAGCGGGTGCGATGGTTTACGTGGATGCGGTGCATTACGCGCCACATCATCTCATTGATGTGCAGGAATTGGGGTGTGATTTCCTCGCTTGTTCGGCGTACAAATTCTTTGGCCCACATGTGGGGATTGCGTACGTTTCGTCGCAATGGCTGCATGCCCTCAAGCCTTATAAAGTCGAACCGGCGACCAATATTGGCCCGGGCCGTTTTGAAACCGGCACACAGAGTTTCGAAGGGCTGGCCGGCGTCATTGCGGCTATTGACTATCTGGCGCAGTGGGGAGAGGCGGGGCTGAGTCTGCGCGAACGTCTTGAGCAGAGCTTTGCCCAGTTCAACGAACACGAGCAGACGCTGAGCAAGCATTTCCTTGCCAGACTGGCGGAGTTAAAAGGCGCCACACTCTATGGTCGTGACGATTATCAGAGCGAAAATCGCACGCCGACGTTTGCCATTCGTTTGGATGACTTCCATCCCGAATTGGTCGCCAGAGCACTGGGCGAGCAGAACATCTGCGTATGGAATGGTCACTTCTATGCCTTGGGGTTGGTTCGCCAACTGGATTTGGAAGACAAAGGCGGCGTAGTGCGTATCGGCTGTATGCACTACAACACCACCGAGGAAATCGATTCTCTGTTTGACGCTTTGCAGCGCTTATAACGTTTCCTCAGATGTTGAATACAAGGCTCGCTTTATGCGGGCCTTGTGCGTTTTTACCTCTTCCGTTATCTCTGTTCCGCCTTGCCAGCATCACTTCTGTTATCGCACGCCAATTCTGCCTGAGATCGCATTATTTAATTATAATGATTTATTTTGTCTCATTATGGTTTAATTTTTAATCAAGAACACAAATGAGAAGGTTAAAGGAATGACACAACGAATCGTTATGCCGGGATTGATGGAAGTGGGTGCCGGAGCGCTGAATAAAGTGGCGGAATTACTCACACTTATTGGTTGCCAAAAGCCGCTTATCATCACTGACCGGGTGATGGCGCAATTGGGTTATGTGCCAAGGGTCGAAACCCTGCTAAGTAGTCAGGGCATTCAGTGCGGCGTATTTCTTGATACTGAGCCAGAGCCAACGGAAGCGTCGATTCTGCCAGCTGTTGATCAGGTTCGCAGCGGACAGTTTGACAGCTTGATTGCGCTTGGTGGTGGCAGCGCCATCGACAGTGCCAAGGCGATTGGACTACTGGCCAAACATGGCGGACGCATGCGTGACTACAAAGTGCCTTACGTGGTTAACCAAGCCATTTTGCCAGTGATTGCTATACCGACCACGGCGGGCACGGGCTCTGAAGTCACGCGCGTAACTATCATTACCGATCAAAACAGTGACGAGAAAATGCTCTGCATGGGGCCGGGGTTGATAGCTCGTGCGGCAATCATCGACTTTGAGCTGACGCTTTCCGTTCCGGCGCGCATTGCCGCCGATACTGGCATTGATGCGCTGACGCATGCGATTGAAGCTTACGTCAGCGTAAAGGCGAGTGGCTTTACCGACCAGCAGGCACTCGCGGCGATGCGCCTTATCGCGCCTAATCTGCGCACAGCCGTCACGCAACCGGACAACATCGGCGCCAAAGAGCAATTGATGCTCGGTGCCACATTGGCAGGCATGGCCTTTTCCAATGCTTCTGTGGCTCTGGTTCACGGCATGAGTCGCCCGATTGGCGCGCACTTTCATGTTCCGCACGGCATGAGCAATGCGATGCTTCTGCCAGCAATTACAGAGTATTCCGTGGCCGCAAGCCCAGAGCGCTATGCAGCGTGTGCCCGTGCGATGGGGCTCGCGGATATTAAAACCAGCGATGAGCAAGCCGTGCAATGCTTACTGGCCGAACTGAAACAGCTTAATGCCGACCTTAATGTGCCGACCTTAGCCGAATTCGGCGTTGAAAAATCCCACTATTTCAGTGTGCTCGACATCATGGCCGAGCAGGCTCTGGCGTCGGGTTCGCCGGGCAACAACCCAAGAGTCCCAAGCAAGGAAGAAGTGATCGACCTTTATAAAACAGTATGGAGCGAACAATGATTGGAAATTTCATTAACAACGAACATTCAGTGGCGACGTCCGGCCGTTCAGCCAAGGTTAGCGATCCGGCTAACGGTAAGCTCATCGGCGAAGTCGGTTTATCCAGTGTTCATGATACCGAGCAGGCGATCGCGGTAGCCGAAGCTGCCTGGCCATCCTGGGCGCAGACAACGCCGCTGAATCGCGCGCGGATCCTGTTTCGCTTTAAAGCACTGTTAGAGCAGAACATGGATGCATTGGCCGACCTCATCAGTCGTGAGCATGGCAAAGTGCACAGCGATGCGTTGGGCGAACTGACTCGCGGGCTTGAAGTGGTGGAGTTTGCTTGCGGTATTCCACATCTGCAAAAAGGGGAGCACAGTCGCAACGTCGGTAGTGAGGTCGATTCGCATTCGATGATGATGCCGCTTGGCGTGTGCGTCGGGATCACGCCGTTTAATTTCCCGGCCATGGTGCCGATGTGGATGTTCCCGATCGCATTGGCTACGGGCAACACCTTCATTCTCAAACCGTCAGAGAAAAATCCTTCTGCGGCGCTGAAACTGGCCGAACTGCTGCAACAAGCAGGATTACCGCCCGGTGTATTTAACGTGGTGCAAGGGGATAAAGAAGCGGTGGATACACTGCTGACTGACCCGCGGGTGAAAGCGGTGAGCTTTGTCGGATCCACTCCGATTGCGGAGTATATCTATGCCAAAGGTTCGGCTTTCGGTAAGCGAGTACAAGCGCTGGGCGGCGCGAAAAACCATATGGTGGTGATGCAAGATGCCGATATTGAACAAGCGGTTAACGCCTTAATGGGGGCGGCGTTTGGCGCTGCTGGTGAACGCTGTATGGCTATTTCTGTGGCGGTAACGGTGGGGGATGAGGTTGGCGATCGTCTGGCCCAGGCATTGAGCGCCCGACTGAGTCAACTGCGTGTCGGGCCTGGGTATGGTCAGGAAGTTGAAAGCGAAATGGGGCCGCTCATTACCGAAGAGCATCAACAAAAAGTCAGTGCGTATATCGACCGGGGAGAGAGTGAAGGTGCAACGCTGTTGGTCGATGGCCGTCATTATCAGGTACCCGGTTATGAAGAGGGCTTCTACGTCGGTGGAACGCTGTTTGATCATGTAACGCCAGAGATGACCATTTACCGCGAGGAAATCTTCGGACCCGTGCTGTCGATGATGCGTGTTGCTTCCCTTAACGACGCGCTGGAGCTGATCAATGCTCATGAATTTGGTAACGGCTGCGCCATTTTTACGTCGGACGGCGAAGCCGCGCGCCGTTTCAGCGATCAGGTTGAGGTGGGTATGGTGGGTGTCAACGTACCCATCCCGGTTCCCATGGCCTTTCACTCGTTCGGCGGTTGGAAACGCTCTCTGTTCGGACCGCTGCACATGCACGGCAGTGATGGCGTCCGTTTCTTCACCCGAATGAAAACCATCACCACTCGCTGGCCAAAACATCAGCATCAGGCGGCGGATTTTGTTATGCCAACCATGAAATAACCCTCCTTTCACAGGGCTGCTGTTCTGCTTGCAGGCAGCCTTGTGACAGACGCGATGAAGCGTTTGTGTGTGAGACTCGCAATAAAACGCTTTGTCTTATCAGGCATTACGTTGAACGCGCTGTACGAAGTGGTTACTCTGGGCTCGGCATGAAAACAAGATTGAAAAGGATCAGTGTGGTCAGAAGAGAAAAAGGCTCAACGATTGAGCGCGTGCTTCAAATGCTCGCGTTTATTGCTCAGCATGATGGGCAGTATGATCGCCAGCAGTTGGCATCGGCGATGGGCTTGCCTGAATTGGCAACAGGCAAACTGCTCACTCAATTGAATGAGCTCGGCATGATCAGTGAAAATCTGCTGCGCAAGGTGGTGGCGGGTCCTCAGTTGCAACAAGTGGCGCTGGCGGTATTGCGCAACGACGTTTTTGCTCGGCAGCGCCTGACCGTGCTGGAAGCCCTCGCGAACGAGATCGGTGAAACCTGCGGAATTTCTATCCCCAGCGGTATCGACATGCTCTATCTGGAAAAAGTGCAAACCAACTGGCCACTGCAGATTAACCTGCCGGAAGGGAGCCGGGTTCCGCTGGCTGCCACTGCATCAGGCAAACTTTATCTGGCGACCTTACCGCAAAGCGCACGCCGGGTGATTATGGATAATCTGGCGCTGGAAGTGTTTACTCAGCAAACCTTGGTCGACAAAACGGCGCTGGCGCAGGAACTTGATGCAATCGCGCAACTGGGTTACGGACGAGACAATGGTGAATTTATTGATGGCATGGTAGCGGTATCTGTGCCGATTCATTGTGGCGAACATCTGTTCGGTTATCTTTTCTGTCACTGTCCTCAAGTACGTCATTCACTCGAAGCACTGGAAGTCTATCTACCTCAGTTGCGCCGAGCCGCTGCAGAGATTGGTGCATTGATGCAGTGACAATCAACAGCTAGTTGTTATCGTCGTTGAGTTGATAAAGGCTGAGTAACTGTTCGCGTGCACGTTCTAAATCCGGCAGATAGCTCAGTAATGTTGGGAGAGATTTGCGGGTTTTCGGGCAATGGCAGAAGAGTGAAGCGAGTAACTTGCCCTGTGGTGAAAACAGGGGAATCGCGACGGCAACCAAACCATCAATGAACTCTTCATTATCCACGCTCACTTGCTGGCTACGAATTTGGCGCAGTTCGGCCTCCAGAGATTCCCGATCGCGGTGGGTATTTTTTGCTAACTGTTCAATGGGTGTGCGCTCAAACAGCCGATCGCGCTGCGCTTTACTCAGAGTGCTGAGCAGCAGTTTGCCACTGGCTGTGGCCCAGACTGGCGTTCTCATGCCAACAGGCAGCACAATGCGCAGCGGCCAGTTGGTTTCAATCCGTTCCTGATACACCATCGCGTCGCCATCGGGGACCGCAATCCCACAGGTTTCGTCAATCCGGCGCGAAAGTCCATGCAAAATGGCTTGCAACTGCGCTCGCTGGGTGTTGTTGCTCGCAAGATTCAACGCGATGTTGCGCAGCGCAGCGCCAGGGTAGAGATTGCCACGCTGATCGGTGGTCAGAAAACCTTCCTCATCCAGTTGCTGAACCAAGCGGTGATAGGTCGGTTTGGCGATGTCGGAGTGATAAATCAGCTCTGAAACGGCCACAGGCTGCTCACGTTTGGTGCTTTCACCGATGATTTCAACAATTCGGCTGACAGCGTTTGCTTTGCTTTCCATGCTCACTCATTTCGGAAGGATGATATGCTGAGAGCCAGTATATCGGCTCTGAGGAGTGGCGCCAGAGTTGCAGGCGCTGGATGTGATAAAACACAGGCCCGAATATCGGGCCTGTGTGAAAACAGCAACACTCAGTCTGCGCTGACTTCCACTTCGTATGAGGTGAACTTGCGAATGTTAATCACGCCGCTATCTAAGATCAGATACTGGCCTTTGATACCTTGCAGAACGCCCGTGACTTCCGGGTTCTTATCAAAGTTGTGCGAGGTGATTTTCTTCGGATGCACATCAACCGGATAGGCAAGCTGCGTAGTTTGCTCACAGACTTCAACAACCGCATCTTCACCAAATTGCTGTTTGATTTCTGCAATTTTGTCGGCCAGCAGAGGTTTAAGCTCTGCCGCGCGTTCTTCCAGTGACAGGGGTTCGCCATCACCTTTCAGCAGTTCACGCCAGTTGGTCTTGTCGGCAATGTGTTTGGCGAGCTCAACTTCAACCAATCCTGAGATCTGACGAGTCTTTACTTTGTAGATAGGCAGGCCTTGGGTCGCGCCCTGATCAATCCAGCGTGTCGGGATTTGTGTGTGGCGGGTAATGCCCACTTTCAGGCTCGATGTGTTAGACAGATACACGTAGTGATCGACCATACAGTGCGTTTCTGCCCAATCTGGTTCACGGCAGGTGCCCTGATCAAAGTGGCAGGTTTCCGGCTTCATGATGCACATATCGCAGCTGGCGAGTTTCTTCATGCACACAAAACAGTGACCCTGCGAATAACTTTTCTTGGTTTTCTTACCGCATGAGCAGCAGTAGATATTGCCCGTGTGTTTGAGGGTGATGGTGTGGCCCATCAGCGGATTGAGATCGATCTCTGCGTCACCCACCGGCAGTCGGTAAGCGACGGTACCGTCTAGATTGGCGCGCATTTTATCCAGCACGCCCGTTGCGATTATCGACATGACATTACTCTATAGTTTTAGTGTTTGGCGCTAGTCTATCAGAAAAGAAAAGCAGAAAGGGCGCCAAGCCGAATGGAAGGCGCTGTTTGTCGGTTATTCGTTCGCTGGTGGAGCGGCAGATTCGGGCAGTGGCAAAGCATCGGCCACGCTGACGCTATCATCGGCGATTTCAGCCAGTTGCGTGTCATCGAGAACAATGGGCTCTTTCGGGCCGAGGAATTTCGGCTGAGTATCGAAGATATACAGATCGAAAAATGCCTTCGTGCGGGCAAACACTTCGCGCAATCTGACCTGAAAACCAGAGTGGTTGGTCGGCCCGGGCACGGCAAGACACGTGGCGTTGATGTCGTGATGATTAGCGATAAACAACGCGCGCTCGCAATGGAACCGCTGGGTAATGATCAGAAAATTATCGGTATCGAAAATGCGTTTCGCGCGCACAATCGAGTCCAGAGTGCGAAATCCGGCGTAGTCGAGATAAATATGCTCATCCGGAACGCCCGCTTTCAGCAGATCGCGCTTCATCGTCCAAGGTTCATTGTAGGAGCGATGCGCATTGTCGCCGCTGAGCAGAAAGCCATTCACTTTGCCCTGTTCGAACAGCTCAATGGCCGCATTGATGCGGTGCACATAGTAGTCATTCAGTGTGCGGCCGAGGTACTTACTGGTGCCCAGCACCACGGCAACCTGAAACTTGGGGACGTTATTAATGTCGCTGATGATGCTGTCTTGAGTTTGCCAGCTCACCCAGCGGTCGATGCCATAAATGACGACGGCGCAGCCAAGCAGAGTCAGCGAAATTCGGCGCAGCCAGAGTCCCAGCCTCATACGTCGAAGCCGGGATTTCAGACGAGTGAACAACACTCTGAGATTTAGATTTGACGGTTTCTTTGAGCCCATAGGCCAATCACAACAAAGCTGATGAAAATGATGCCAAACATCATGCCTTGCTCTAAATGAGAGAGTGTCCGAGTCAGGTAAGGGCTTGCTTTAATTATGATTAATCCGTAACCAAACGCGTTAATCAAGATAAAAGCGACGGTGCGCAGAATGAAATGTTGATTGCGCATCACGCGACGCAGCAGTGCGTTGATTTCTCCGCCCAGCATAACCAGCAAACAGGCGATCAGCGCGGTAGAAATTTCGCTGAGATAAGGGGCGATGTAATGTCCCGCCGGGGCAAAAAAGCTCATCATATCCGTGATCTATCAGTAGAACGCCTGCAAAGGCGTAAACGTTTCAGTGGCAAAAATGATAAGGGATATTGCGGTGAACTATCAAGCTCTTAACTTGTAAGGGTTAACAATGTTTTAAGGCGGTTCAGTCTTCATGAGGTTCAGTGCGCGGCAGGCGAGTTACCGTTTGGGTGAGCTCCAATTTTCGGAGGGGGCTTGTACTCCCCCTATTGCAGAGCGCAATGGTTCATCTTCACCACTCTTCCGGGTGCGTCAGGCGTGTTTTTTCGCTAAAGGTCTGCGCTCGAATATCTTGTGGGTTGTAAATGGCGCAGGACTCCATCGACAAGCAGCCGCAGCCAATACAGCCGCCGAGATCGTTCTGCAGTGCTTTGAGCTGCGCAATACGATGCTCCAGCATGGCGTTCCAGTTTGACGCCATCTGCTCCCATTCCTGTCGGCTTGGCGCTTGATGTTTGGGCAAATCCGCCAACGATTCGGCCACCTCTTCTAAGGTGAGCCCGACCATTTGCGCGGCTTTGATCACCGCAATCCGACGCAACACGTTGCGATGGTAACGGCGCTGATTACCAGCATTACGCCAACTATGAATCAATCCTTTCTGTTCGTAAAAGTGTAGGGTGGATACCTTCACTCCTGCGCGTTGGGCAACTTCACCGACGGTCATCTCCATCGTCCGGACTCCTGCTCAGCTACTCTTTTCTGATAATCGATAAAAAAAGTACTTTACCTAAAGTTAACTTGAGGTATTACCGTAACACCAAGTTGGCTTGATATGGAATACAAATATGGAATGGAATAATAAAACCCGCACGCGCTCCTATCTGACCGGACGCTTCTTTGACGGTATCTCTTCCGGGCTGTTTATGATGGCCCTGCCGTGGGCCATGCTGTCGACGCCCAATATGGGCGCGTTTGTGGCGATGGTGGCGCTGGCATGTACCGCCGTGTCTTTTGTGCTGACGCCGTTTTTCTCGACCTTGATCGACCGATTTTCGCGCAAACGCTTATTGGTCTTGGTGCAAGGGCTTCAGGCCAGTACCGCAGGGGTGGTGGCTTTGGTTTATTGGGCCGGGTATGAGTCGAATTGGTTGCTGGCGGTGGCGCAATTGCTGTTCTGGACCTCCAGTAATTTGGCTTGGGCGACCAACAACGCCTTTACGCAGGAGAATTTTCATCAACACGAATATGCGGCGATATCCGGCAAGCAGGAAGTGATCATGCAGGGCACGACGCTGGGTTCTGGCGCGCTCGGTGTGGTGCTGCTGGAAATGTGGGGCATGTTTGAATTCTCCAGCTTTGCGGCCATCGCCTCGGCGATTGCGTGTGTCAGCTATCTTATGACGCCGTACCGTCGCCAGTTGCGCCACTCGACGTCGGTATCGTTTCTTGACCAGATGAAAGAGAGCCGGGAGATATTTACATTAAGACCCCAGTTTTATGCGTTTTTAATGCTCTCGGCGCTGAGCTATCCCATCCTGACGTTTTTGACCAAGCTGGTGCCGATTTGGTTTTCCGAAACGGGGGTGTCGGGTGATTGGTTTGCCGGCTACAACATCGCTTTTGGCACGGGGTCATTGGTCACCGGACTGCTCGTGAGCCGTCTGCTGGGGCTGAGTTCTCATCCCAATATGATGATCGGAACCATGGGGCTGGCGGCCATCATGCTGGTGGGTATGAGCGTTTCGCCGACGCCACTCTGGTTACTGGTGTTTACCTTCTTCTTTGGCACGTTTAACGCCTTGAATCGTATCGCTCGAACTAACTGGATGCATCACAGCATCAGTATCCACCAACGTGGGCGCGCAGACGGTGGGCTGCAAATGTTCGCAACCTTGGTGCAGAGTCTCAGCTATGTGTCGATTGCGTTGCTGAGTCACTATGGCCTGACTCAGTGGGGATTTTTCTTCGCCGCGGCGGTCATGGTATTGGCAGTCTTGACCATGATGCGTTTAAACAAAACTCCGGATCTGGCCGTCACCGCAGCGTAATATCTTGTTCGCTAAAGAGAAGGTGAATTTGTTCTGTCACTGAGCGAGAAAAGGTGGTTAAGATGGTTGCTTCGTTGTCTTGTGGCTAAGACGGCCTAATTAAGCACCACTTAGGAGATCACCTTGAAGTTCGAGTTGGATAAGTTCAACGGCATCATTATCGGCCGGGAAGATGTGCCGGCTGATGTTGATACATTTCACGCACAACTGGCAGACATTGTGGCGTTGGCCCACGCTGAAGCAAAGAACATCATTTGGCTGACGCTGCCGATTGGTTTATCACACTTGGTGCCGATTGCCACCGAACTCGGGTTTGTGTTTCACAATTGCCTTGAGGACGAAGTCACCCTTATTCACAAAGCGCCGTCGACCACGTTTATTCCGTTTATCCCCACGCATACGTTGGGTGCTGGCGCGATAGTCAAAAACAATCTCGGACAACTGTTGGTGATCAAAGAGCATGGCATGAAAGGCTACAAATTGCCGGGCGGCCATATCGAGTTGGGAGAGAAGATCGAAACGGCCATCATTCGCGAGGTATTGGAAGAGACGGGCGTTGAAACTGAGTTTGATTCCATTCTGGGGTTCACCACGCGTCATCCGTTCCAGTTCGGAAAGACCAACATGTACTTGGTGTGTAAGCTCACGGCGCTGTCGGAAGCGATAAACATTCACGATACCGACGAAATTGCCGAGGCGAAGTGGCTTGATGTGCCAGCGTTTTTAGGTGATGACAACAATGCCCATTTTAATCGCCAAATGGTGGATGAGTTGCATGACGCTGACGGCTTGAAAGCGTTTGAGCCTGAGAACAACACCGGGCCTTACCGAAAACATGAAACGTTTTTTGCTAAGGTAAGCCGCGACTGATTCGGTTGGGGGATTGTCTTGCGATGATTGGCGCGCCGTGCGGTAAACATTCATCGTTATTCGACATGAAAATGCGTTTTCAACGCGTGGTTACCCTTGGCGGTGATGGTGACTTCGCGATAACCGACCACACGTTCAATCCAACGCTGCTGCTCAAAAAAGCGGAGCAGCGCCGCGCCTGCCTGTCCGCCAAGATGAAATTGACGCTCACTCCAGTCCAGACATGGACAACACGCCTTGCGCTTGGTTCTGGCATCGATGTCGATACCCAACTGCAAAAACTGCTCTTTCCCTTGTGGTGTCAGGCCAGAGCCATCTTGCGTAAGCCAATCGTGTGCAATGAGTGAGTCGTAGAGCTTGACCGCCATTTCTCCGGCCAAATGGTCGTAGCAGGTGCGGGCTTTGCGCAAGTTTTTTGGCACCGTGGCGCGAACCGTGTGACTGGCCTGAAACGTAATGCCCATCATCTGCTCCAGCAGCGCTGCGATGTGGGTGCTGTAAAGACGAAAGTAGCGGTGGCGTCCTTGTGATAAACACGTCACCAGCTTGGCGTTAAGCAAGCGTGAAAGGTGAGCGCTGGTGGTGGACGCGGAAACATCGGCCACCGCACTCAGTTCCGTGGCCGTCCAGGCGCGTCCATCCATCAGCGCACAGAGAATTTTCATGCGCGAAGCATCAGACAGAGCAGCCGCCAAGGCTGCCATATCCACTTCCTGATTGAAATCTGCACTCTGCTCGGCAGACGAATGGTGTGTGCTCACGTTTAAATTGCCCAGTTTCGCGTTGCGTCTTTCGCCAATGTATCGTTATCGGTCACCAGTATCAATTGGTTAGCGTGATCACTGTATTGGACGAGAATGTTGATGCCTTCAGCCGCCAGCGCTTGGGCAATGGCGCCGAGTTCGCCCGGCTGCTCTTGTTTCAGTTTGCGGATCAATGGCCGGGTGACACTTTGGACGTCAAAGCCATGTTCCATCAGTACCGCTTGAGCTTTCTCGCCGTCCTCAACCAGAAAGTGGGCGTGTGCGCAGTCACCGACCGCGAATACGCCGCCTCCTTCCAGTCCGACACCATTGGCACCCAATACTTGGCCAAAACGGGCGAGCTCGCCGGGAGTATGAGTGAAAATAACGTGAATGTTTTGCATCTGCTTATCCTTTGCTTGTTCTTTACTTAGTGTGAACGGTATTCGCGAACCGAGGTGAGTACGTTGATTGTGTAGGAAGAAAAAAGGTCGCGTTTCCCTTCATCCTGCGCCATTTGGTGGTGAATGTTGTGCTTCCATTGCTGAATGGCCGCTTCGTTTTCCCACCACGACAAGGAGATAAATTTGTCGGGGTCAGTGGTACTTTGAAAACGTTCAATGGAAATAAAGCCTTCAATCTCACTGAGCAGCGGTTTGAGGGTGGCTGCCAGCTCGAAGTAACGCTCTTTTTTGTCTGACGCTGCGTGAGCTTCAAATAGAACCGCGATCATGATGTTTCCTTTTGGCATGTGGCTCATGGATGAAGCCCATCATAATCGGTTGAAAACCGGATACTTCGCTGCGCAGCGAAATGTGAAGGCAGGATCGTTGAACACGCAGCGTGAGTGGCGGCGCGCACAGTTGGCTTGAGCGCCGTGCGCGGCAGGGTTATTGGCCAAGATGCTGTTGAAGCTGCTGTTTTAGCGCGTTGTACAGTTGCTGTTGTACCTCATCCAGTTGATTCTGACTGCGATCCAGGCAAACGGTCAGGCTGCCTAAAGCGGGCAGGTCGGTTAATTTTTTTACACAGTCAGGCTGGCCAAAGGCAGAGCGCACAGTGACGCCCAAGCCAGCTTCCACCGCTTTCCACAGGCTGCTCAGGCTGCGACCGATAAAGTTAATTTTCCACGGAATACCCGCAGCATCTAACGCTTCGGTGGCTTGCTGGCGAATCGCACAGGCGCCATCCAACATCACCAAAGGGAGAGGCTGCGTAGCTTGAATGGTGTTGCTCAAGTGCGGGTTGGCAGGACCAAACCAGTGCAAGGGAAGTTCTGCCAAACGTTCACTGTAAGGGGCGGCTTTCGGGCCTTCCCACCCTAAGGAAAAATCAATGTCGCCAGATTGAATTCCCTCAAGCAGCTCTTTATGGCGGCCGACCACCGATTGCAACTGCACTTGCGGGTGAGCGCGCGAAAAAGAGCCGAGCACTTGGGGCAGCAGTGCTTCACTAAAATCTTCCTGCATGCCGAAACTCACTTTGCCTTCCAGCGCATTGCCTTGGAGCCGTTGCAAGGCCTCATCGTTGAGCAGCAATAGCCGCCGAGCATAAGACAGGACCATTTCACCTGCCTCGGTTGGTTGCAGATGGCGGCCTGATTTGGTCACTAACGCCGTATTGCATTGCTGTTCCAGCTTTTTCAATTGGGCACTGGCGGCCGAAGGGGAGCGATTCAGTCGCTCGGCGGCCAGCGCGAAACTGCCGAGCTCAATGCCCAATACAAAACATCGCAGCGCATCCAAATCCAGCGTTCGCATCGTTCATCATCCTGAAAATCAAAATAGTTACTTTCAATAGTTTTGATTTTTTGTATCAAAAGATCAACTTATGCTGGCTCTAAAGACGAAATGGAGGCAACACAATGATCGCGATGCAATACAAAATGGTTTTACCCGCAGACTACCCAATGGAGAGCATTGAAAACCGAATCCGCGAGAAAGGACATCTGTTGGATGGTTATCCCGGTTTGCTGTTTAAGGCGTATCTCTATTCGCGTAAAGATGCCACGATGTACCACAACGACGTGAACAGTTACGCGCCGTTTTACGTTTGGCGCGATCACGGCTCAATGCGTGCGTTCTTAAGCAGTGATGGATTTAAAGGCTTGTGCGAGCAATTTGGTCGTCCGGCAGTGCAGGTCTGGTTTGTTGACGAAGTCCCAAGCGCACCTGATGAAAACGTGGTGTTTGCCTGTATCGAACACACAGCGCTGCAGGACGCTGATGTTCGCGGCGTCAACGTGACGACCTGGCAATCCCTTGGCGTAACTTGGCTCAGCCAGATTGATAATCGTAGCCCGATACAAGGTGATATTTACGCAGTGGGGTATGTGGCCCGTGGGGAGTGAATGATTTTACACAGACTTCACGCGTAACATGAATGAAATCCGTAAATTAGGCGGCGAATCAGTCATCCCTTTATTATGTGGAAATATCAATTCATGCTGCCTAAGAAGAAAAACCTTATCACTGCGTTGTCACTCATAACGTTGTCATTCACGACGCAAGCCAATGACCAGTTGCAATCGGTTGTGGATCAACAAGCCCATCGAATCATGCAGCAGTTTGCTGTCCCGGGCATGGCGATTGGGGTTACCGTGGACGGTGTAACCAAGGTCTACAACTATGGTTTCGCAGAAACGGCGACCCAATCACCGGTCACTGACAATACGATTTTCGAACTCGGTTCAATCAGCAAAACGTTTGCAGCGACTTTAGCCAGTTACGCGCAGCAACAAGGCGCTTTGTCATTTGAAGACAAAGCGGAGCAATACTTGCCAGAGCTTGCCAACTCAGAAATCGGTCGCACGCCAGTGTTGTCGCTTGGCACCTATACGGCGGGTGGTTTACCACTGCAATTTCCGGATGAGGTCACCAATCACGAAGAGATGATGGGCTATTACGCTAGCTGGTCAAAAGCTTTTCCGGTTGATACTCAGCGCCAATATTCAAATCCGAGTATTGGTCTGTTCGGTTACATTGCTGCCACAAGTTTAAAGGCGGATTACTCTGCACTTATCGAGCAGAAAATGTTGCCAGCATTAGGCATGCACAGCACCTATGTGAACGTACCGAAAGAGAAGATGAGCGATTACGCGTTTGGTTATAACGCCAAAGGTGAAGCTGTGCGCGTCAATCCGGGCATGCTGGATGCAGAGGCCTACGGGATTAAATCGACGGCGTCGGATTTGATTCAGTACATCAACGCCAACCTGGGCGCGGCAGGAGATAAAGAGTGGCAGGAGGCGATCAATCACACGCACAAGGGGTATTACCGAGCGAGCACCTTCGTACAAGGATTGGCGTGGGAAATGTATCCGTATCCGGTCAAACTGGATGTTCTGCTGGAAGGTAATTCAGCGGACGTGATCCTCAATCCGAAACCGATCAGCAAAGCTGATGGAAAGCGGATGAACAACGCCTGGATTAACAAGACGGGCTCTACGGGCGGATTTGGTGGCTACATCGCTTTTATTCCGAGTGAGAAAGCGGGCGTGGTCATTCTGGCTAACAAGAGTTATCCGAACACCGAACGTGTGAAAGTCGCCTATGAGATTTTGACGGCTGCGATGAAATAACGTGGGCGGTTCTTACTGTCCCCAATCGCCTCGGTAGGCATCAACACGTCTTGAACACAGTGATCTGTGTGCTGGTTCACTGTGTTCGTGAGCAAAAATGCCCTCTTCAAATATAAATTTGGATGCATATCTAATTAAATTGGAAATTGTTCGACCAAACGGCGTGCGTCATGGATTTATCATAAATCTGATATAAACCTAGTTTTATATTGAAGCGGTTGGAGACGCAGTCAGCGGTATTGGTTCTCTGACTTAAGTAGTACTGATATTCATCTAAATATAGGAAATAGATAAATGAGTAATCTACTAGAAAGAACGAACGCATGGCTGGGACATATCACTGGCGCAGAGAAGATTTTGTTACCGCAATCCGTCTTTGCAAGCCAGTCGTTGTTGAAGATGTTAGACACTGACAGCTTGACAGAAAACCCGTCCCGAGCCGCTGCTGTTGGCGACTATAAAGCGCAGGCAGCTAAGGCTTCTACACCGGGTACCGCTCCACAAAGCGTGTTTGATGGTATGCAGACCGCTGTAAACATGTGCCGAACTAAAGCTGGATATAACCCACTAGATCCAGAAGGAAATGGTGACAAGGCGCACTTTATCCAGTTCACGCAATATATCAGCTCAATGCCTTTTGTCACATTGGACTGGGCGACAACCACTCAGATCAAACAACAGAGCAGAAATGCCGATGTACTGATCAACTCCTTTGTCGACGGCTTTTGGGGGATTGAGAAAGGCGATAAAGACCAGATCGTCACGTCCGTTCAGGGGCTGGTTTCGGCGGCTTTATCTTATGCAAATCAAACTGAGAAACTCTCTAACTTTGCTCAGAACCTACTGCAGGTTGATTCTTCGGGCAACGTGCAGTTCAGTTTGTACAGCAGCACTTTCCAGATTTCAGCGACTGAAAAGAAAGGTATTATTACATTCCATTCTGAATACGAACTTTCTCAAGCGATGTATTCGTTGTCTCCGGCGAACTGGGAGACCGTGAAAGAAGCCTTCGCTCAACAATACAAAGTGACGGTTGACGATTGGATCAATGATATGACGACGCCAGCGAAAGCGGGCAGTACGGTCAAAGCGCTTTGTCTGGAAGAAAGATAACGCTGAGAGAAACGTTGTTGTACTGACGTAATAACCAAGCCCGCAGCTGCGGGCTTATGTTTATGTTCAGGATATTCACTACCTTATATGTAAATGAAGAACTCTCTGAACTATGAACCCCGGAATCTGATAGGAGGCTAGATATGACAATGAAAACGCTCATTATGTTGTTCGTCAGCTTTTTTATAATTAGTGGATGTAGCTCATCAGCAACAAGTGAATCCCCTAATTCCATAGTGCCAAAGTCAACGTTTAAAAATACGACCGTTTGGAACAGCGGGCAAAAATTCTGGAATGTCATAGGGTCAACGGATGATCCGAAAATAGATCACAGCTCTTGGATCGCGATATATCGAGATAAATGTGGAACAGACCCCGGTAAACTTAGTGCGACTGGCGCAATGTGCCCACACAACGCCCTTGGCGGGCACGTAGTGAAAGATGGCCAATCGCAATATCCAGCCAAAAATTCTGCCGTCTATATCCTTCCTATTTGTACGAGTGAAAATAACCAACCTAGTCTGGAGATGACCGTCGCGGCGGATGACACTTGCGTCGTGGTATTGAACTATTGGATGAAGTAAACGCGCCAAGGGTTAGCAGATAAACATGGTGGCGTCTTTCCTCCCGCCAAAAAACAAAAAAGCCCCTTTACAGGGGCTTTATCAATTCAATCTCTTAGAAAGAAGTGCGTTTGTAGCGACGGTATACCGGTTGCCAGAAGTGCTGTTCAATTGCCACTTCCAGTGCCTCATCGGTGATCTCCAGAGCAACGCCTTGTTCAATGGCTTTCTTCGCCACAGCAAAGGCAATTTTCTTCGACACCGAGTGGATCGATTCCAATGGCGGCAGCAATGGGCCGTGGCCGTTGATCGCCAGCGGAGAACATTCAGCCAGCGCACGGCTTGATTCCATCAGCATATCGTCAGTCACGCGTTTTGCGCCAACGGCCAGAACGCCCAGGCCAATACCCGGGAAGATGTAGCTGTTGTTACATTGTGCGATTGGGTAAGTCTTGCCTTCGTTGATCACTGGATCGAACGGGCTGCCTGTTGCAACCAGTGCTTCACCGTTGGTCCAACGAATGATGTCGCTTGGCGTTGCTTCCACACGGCTGGTTGGGTTCGACAGCGGGAACACGATTGGGCGAGGGCAGTGCAGGTGCATCTCTTTGATCACTTCTTCACTGAACAGACCCGGTGCACCAGATACACCGATCAGGACGGTTGGTTTCGCCTGACGAACTACGTCATGCAGCGAGTAACCATTGCCTTCGGTTGTCCACTCTTTGGTGTTGGCTTTTTTCTGAACCAAACGTTGTTGGAAGTCCAGCAGGTTTGGCATGCCTTCTTCCAGCAGACCCCAACGGTCTACCATGTAAACCTGAGAGCGTGCTTGTTCGTCGGAAATGCCTTCCGAGACCATTTGCGCGATGATCGCTTCGGCGATACCACAACCCGCAGAGCCTGCGCCCAGGAAGGTGATGCGTTGTTCAGACAGTTTGCTGCCTGCCGCTTTACACGCGGCCAGCAGAGAACCCACGGTAACCGCTGCAGTGCCTTGGATGTCATCGTTGAAACAACAGATACGGTTTTTGTAACGCTCAAGAAGCGGCATCGCGTTTTTCTGTGCGAAGTCTTCGAACTGCACCAGTGCTTCTGGCCAGCGGCGTTGAATCGCCTGAATCACTTCTTCAACAAACGCATCGTACTCAACGCCGGTAATACGTGGATGACGCCATCCCATGTACATTGGGTCCGCCAGACGTTGTGGGTTGTTAGTACCGACATCCAGCACGATAGGCAGAGTATAAGCCGGGCTGATACCGCCACACGCGGTGTACAGTGACAGTTTACCGATTGGAATACCCATGCCGCCGATGCCTTGGTCACCCAGACCAAGAATACGTTCGCCGTCGGTGATGACGATAACTTTGACGTTGTGGTTCGCTGCGTTGTTCAGCAGATCGTCGATGCGATCGCGGTTCGCGTACGAGATGAACAGACCGCGACCACGGCGGTAAATGTTAGAGAAGTTTTCACACGCTGCACCAACGGTCGGCGTGTAGATGATCGGCATCATCTCAGAAATATGGTTTTGCACCAGACGGTAGAACAGTGTCTCGTTGGTGTCTTGCATGTTGCGCAGGTAAATGTGCTTGTCCATATCGCTTTCAAAGCTGCGATATTGTTGGTAGGCACGAACTACTTGTTCCTGTATTGTTTCCGTGGCTTCTGGTAACAAACCTTCCAGGTTGAATGATGCACGCTCTTCAGCGGAGAATGCACTGCCTTTGTTAAGAAGAGGGGTACTGAGCAGAGCTGGACCAGCGTAGGGAATATAAAGCGGACGTTTGTCGTTATTCATTTTCGGCCTTTGTAGGGTGGACGGGAAACGCAAAAATGATAACGGCTTATCTGCTAGGTTGTAAATAGACAACCCGTAACCTTCAGGAGATTATTCTGCCTAAAGTCAGTAACATTTCCTAAACCTAGTTAAAATTGGCCAAATCAATACCCAAACGGCTTACTATTTATCGAAATCATCCTTAGAATTTTCTTTTATAAAATATGCAGTTACTTCCTATTCAGCCCCTAAAAGAGACCTTTTTGCAGGCTTTGCAACAAGATCATGTGATTGTCGAAGCGGAAACCGGTTCCGGCAAGTCGACTTGTCTGCCACTTTGGGCCGCGCAGCAAGGGCGGGTTTTGGTCATCGAACCGCGCCGAATTGCCTGTACTTCTCTGGCTGAATTTCTCGCTCAGCAGCGCGACGAAGCGATCGGCCAGCACATTGGTTACGCCATCAAACTCGAAAACCGTTATTCAGAACAGTCGCAAGTGGTGTTTGTTACCCCGGGTGTCGCGCTGCGCTGGTTTGCAGAAGATGGACTTAAGCAGTTTGATGTCATCATGGTCGATGAGTTTCATGAGCGTCGCTGGGATACCGATTTGCTGGTGGCACTGCTGAAAGAGCGTCAGAGTCACCGTTTAGTCGTGACCTCTGCAACACTGGAAGGGGAGCGCCTTGCGGCATATTTACAAGCTCAGCGGCTGCAAGCGAGTGGGCGCATTTATGACGTCAGTATTGAGTATCGTGCGTCCGACAGTCGGCAGTTACCCGATGGGCGCTATCTTGCCGAGCGGGTAAAAGCCGAAGTGACAGAAGCGATGTCAGCTACCGAGGGCGATATTTTGGTCTTTCTGCCCGGGCGCAAAGAGATTCAGCAGTGCCAACAGATTCTCAGCGGGATCGACTCACTGCTGGTGGTGCCTCTGCATGCTTCAGTCAGTGAACATGAGCGCTCGTTAGCTTTGAATCCGCAGCGCCAGCAAAAAGTGGTGCTGGCAACCAATGTGGCGGAGACCTCGCTCACCATTCCCAATATTGCCAGGGTGATCGACAGCGGCTTAGAGCGCCGCAACGAACAGCGCAATGGCCGCACGGCGCTTGTCTTAAAACACATTTCCAAAGCGAGTGCCAAGCAGCGTGCAGGTCGGGCTGGTCGCGTGATGCACGGCGTAGCCGTGCGTTTATATGGCCAACACGCCGCGCTGGATGCCGTCACGCCGCCGCAATTGCAACGTGAAGATCTGACTGAGCCGATGCTGGCCGCTGGCAGCTGTGGTTTGCCGCTGCAATCACTGACGTTCCTTGAGACTTTGCCGGAAAAGACGCTGACCCAAGCTGCGGAGATGCTCAAGGGCATTGGTGCGCTGGATGAGCATTTGGCTATTACCGAGCACGGCCGCCGCATTGCACCCTTGCCGGTTGATGCGCTCTACGCCGATTTGGTGGCCCGCATCGAACCGAAAGCGATGAAAGAAGCCATGATTGACCTCACGGCGGCATTGGCTGTGCCGGCGAGTCTCTATTCACTCTCTTCAAACGACGAGCTGCTGGAAAAATTGCAGCAGGAAGAGCCGCTGGGCTGTGACGCACAATTGTTGATTCAGCTTGTTCGTGGCCAGGCTTTTTCCGCTGTTACAACCGATGAAGAAGCACTGCGGGAAGCGCGCGGTTTATCCGAGCAGATGCGTGATATCTATGAGTTGCCTGAGCTGGAGGTGGCTTCGCGCTATCAGCATGCAGCTTTGGCAGAAGCGGTCGGCCGTTTGCATCCTGAGCTGCTGTTTGTACGCCGCGAACGGCGTCGAGAAGCGCTCGGCAACGGGCGAATGGAAGTGCTGACGGGGCGCAACAGTCGTTTCCCGGTGCGTTCTGAAGCTGCGCTGGTGTTGGATCAACACAGTTTGCCGGGCAAAGGCGTCAAGCAGACATTGACGCTGGCAACGGTCATGATGCCGGTACCACTGTCACTGATTGAAACGCTGGAATTGGGGCAGTGGCAGCAGGGCGAAACGGTGCAGCAAGATGGCGTACTGAGCACCGTTCTCAATCTTCACTATGCTGGCCGCGTGGTCGCGAGCAAAACGGTGCAGGCGAGCGGTGAATTGGCGCTCAAACCTTTGGTGGAAGCCGTGAAAGCAAACGAGTGTCTGCCCGGTTTTGCTGAGCGACGCCATTATGAAATCGAGTGGTGGAAACTTTACGTCGAGCTGGGGTTGGATGCTAATGCGCAACAACATGGCGAGATCACCTTCGAAAGCTGGTTTGAACAGCAACTTCAGGCGCTAGGGATAGAGTCGCCGGAAGATCTGGCGATGTTTGACGCTGATGATATACCGTTCGCGGGAATCCCTTATTGGGAACTGAGCGATTTTGCTGAGGCCTATCCGTTTGAACTTAGTCTGGGTGATTTACAGCTCACGGTTGAATATTTCGTCAAACGTAAATTGGTGCAGGTGGTGTACAAAAGTGGCCTGCGCAAAACTGTCCCTAAACGCTGGGAGCTCCCGCGCTGGAGCGGATACAAGGTCCAGTTCAGGAAGGCGAGCCGGGTGATTGATATTCAGTAATGATGTTCGGGCGTGAATAATTGTTGAATAAATTGTTTGTAGCCCGAAATATTAATCAACCACACACCTATTTTGTTGTCTTTGATCAATTTTTGTTACCAGATTGATTTTTATATAGCCCATTGGTTTGAAGATGGGGCATAAAAGAATGTTTTTATATATCGTATTGCTATATAAGAAATCCTGAATAATATTGATCTCAAACGAGACCACTGATGTCGGGGGACAACATGGAAAAAACCGATCGAATCTCTGTCGTGTTTGATTACACCAGCTTCTTAGGCACCTCTTGTACAAAAAAATGGACTTTTTCAGATGCGCTCGTTTCATTTGCCCCTGTTTTCGGAACGGTGTGGCATGACACAGTGAAAGATGGCAAAAGTCATGAAGAGAGGCTGTGGGACATGGCGCTGCAGCGACTGTCCAGCCGCAGAAGCGATGAATCCAATCTGGTGACGCTGGTGAAGCTCGCCAAGCTGGAAGGGATTGAAGAGCTCAAACTGGTGATGCCCTATTCATTGGATGCAGACCAGATCGCTGCGATTCAGACCCGAGGTGAAGCGCAAGTAAAAGTGTGTGCACCGGAAGAATTTATTATTACCTTTTAAAGAAAAACGGGGCTGATTGCCCCGTTTTTTTATCGGTCAAATTCTAAATAAACAGAAAGAACAGCGTCGTAGCAACGATACCAATCAGAGCATAAGGGAACTGCGTAATGGCGTGTTGCATCGAAGTACAGCCACTGCCTTGTGCCGACAGCACTGTGGAGTCACTGAAGAAACACGAGTGGCTGCCTGCCGCTGATGCAGAGAGCAGAGCACCGATAGTCAGCGACACTGGCACACCCATTTGCTCGCCCAGCGGGAATACAATCGGCATCGCAACTGCAAACAAACCCCAGGATGACGCCGTCGCAAAGACCAGGCCGGTCATTACCAGGAAGATAATCGCCGGGAACAGGGCGGGTGACAGCCAAGGCGTAACCGCTTCAATTACGTAGGAAGTCAGGCCAAGTTGGTCGTTCACGTTCTTGAGCATGAAACCGCCAATTACGGTCGCCAATGGCAGCATCATGATTTTGATACCGTCGTAAATCGCTTCGAACATAGAATTGACTGGCATTAGGCGCTGTACGCCGTACAGGAAAATGGTGAAAATAATCGCCACAAACACACCGGCCAGCAGGTCGATATCGAAGTACCAGCTTGCGCCGACCAACACCACCATCGGCAGCGCGAAGTTCAGCACGCCCATGGTTGAGTTCGGATGCGCCGTGACTTCTTCGCCCATCGAAATATCCACGCCACCATCAGGCTGAACCTGACCGGCTTGCGCGCGCTGCTCGGCAATTTTCATCTGGCCGAGGTCTGGAATTTTGTCCATCGCAACTAGGAACACTACCAGCAGCGTCACCCAACCGTAGGCCATGTAAGGAATTGCTTCGATGTAAGCCTGAATGCCTTTCCCTGCGTCTGCCACATTGTTGGCTTCCAGCAGTGAACCAAAGAAAATCGCCCAGGTTGAAATGGGGATCAGGATACACACTGGCGCAGCCGTTGAATCGACCAAGTACGCCAACTTTTCGCGTGAGATCTGGTAGCTGTCGGTGATGCGCTTCATTGACGATGAAATCGCGATAGCGTTGAGATAATCGTCGATGAAGACCAAAATACCCAGCACGAAAGTCAGCAGCATCGACTGACGCTTACTTTTTACTTTCGTCACCAGCGCTTCACTGAAACTGAGAATGCTGCCGCCTTTCTCAAGAATCGTGATCAGACCGCCCATCAGGCCACACACCAGAATCAGCCAGGCGATGGTTTCATCCATCATGACCGACATTGACATGTCGACCACGCCGCCAACCACTTCGGTCGGGTTAAGCATGATCAAACCGACAATCGCGCCGCTGAACAGCGCTTCCACCGTACGGTGGGTCAGCAGGGCGAAGGCAAGAACGAAGACTGTTGGCAGTATGCTGTACCAACCGTATTCCGTATCTGGCTGGTGGCTGGTCCCGATGGTGGCGAAAATGCCAATGAGCACCGCGATACCAAGGACCGCAATCAGACTTTTAAAGTCGAATGCGGGTTGCATCTTTATTGCTGGGTTTTTAGTCGTCATAAATAGAGATCCTTTCTCAATTAGGCTGAATGAAGCATCCATTCCACTTCAAGTGGCGTTACTGCTTGTTCAAACTCCCTCAGCTCTTTGTCTTTACATGCGGTATAAAGCGAAACAAATTCCTGTGGCAAGTACATGCCAATCAGCTCACTGGAGCTCAGTGTTCGGAGTGCATCCGCCATGCGCGTTGGCAATGAGGCTGCGTGTTCATCCAGAGCGGGAGGACATTGCTCCGGCCCGAATTGTTGGCTGGCGAGCAGGCCGCTCAGTACCACGACCGCCAGCAAATATGGGTTCACGTCTGCGCCGGCAATTCGGTGCTCGATGCGGCGGTTTTTGCTGTCACTCATCGGGATACGAAGGGCAACACCGCGGTGGTTTTCAGCCCAGTCTGCACGGGTTGGGGTGTACATCATCGGACAGAAGCGTCGATAGGAGTTCACGTTGGGGCAGAGTAGTGCCATAGATTCCGGCATCATGGCAAGCATTGCTGTTAAAGTTTTGTAAAAAAACGGGCTGCAATCACCTTGGCTGTCTGAGAAGCGGTTATGACCGTGTTCGTCTAATACACTCAGGTGAATATGCATGCCGTTACCCGCTTCGTCAGCGAATGGCTTCGCCATAAAGGTCACATCAAACCCGTGTTTGAGCGCCACCTGGCGGATCAGACGTTTGGCATAAATGACCTGATCGCAGGCATTGATGACATCGGCTTGATGGTTGAAGTTGATTTCGAACTGGCCCGGTGCGGACTCAGACAATGCGCCGGACGTATTGAGGCCCTGGGCTTGCGCGGCGAAGTTGAGATCGCTGAGGAAGTCGGCGTAGTCATCCAGGTTTTCGATGTTGTACACATCCGATTTGAATTCGCGTCCCTGATGAATGGGGTTGACGGGGGGCTGGATTTCGCCTTTGTCGTTGCGGTTTTTGTCGATCAGATAAAATTCAAGCTCAATCGCGGTGACCGGAAAAAGATTGTTGGCGTGTAAGCGTTCCATCATCTGCGCCAGAACCACGCGCGGTGACATCAGTGTCTCTTTTTCTCCTTTGCGGTCCATCATGTTGAGCATGATCTGGCCGACTTCAGGGTTAAAGGTCGGGGTTAAGGTGCCCAGAATCGGATAACAAATATGATCTGGTTCGCCGATGGCTTCGCCCAGTCCCGCTTCTTCTACCACCTTGCCGTGTACACTCAATGACAGCGTCGACAGCGGCAGATAGACCCCTTTGTACACTTTATCGAGCGCTTCAATGGGGATGCGTTTGCCGCGAGGTCGCGCATTGATATCAGGAAAAATGAGATCGATGAAGCGTATCTCGGGCCATTCTTGTTTAAAATTTTTAACTTCTTGTATGAATCCGTCCATTTTCAGACACTCCGTATGGCTGACATGTAACTTATATTTAACAAGCTTTATGTTTTTGGCAATAATTAATGCCGAATTGGTAGAAATTTTTAACGAAGATCATATTTTGTGTCTTTTTTGTTAATTTTGGGTTGTGTTTTTGGTTTTTGAGTTTTAGGTTGGTAAATATATTGAACAAGCGAGTAGGACGTCGCGATGAGTAAAGAGAACGGAATGACCAAGCCCGTGATTGGCGTGATTTGTTGTCGTAAGCAGGTAGAAGGCTATGACGTACAAAGTGTGAATGAGCTGTATCTGAATGCGGTTCGCGATGCCGGAGCCTCGCCACTGTTGCTGCCAGCCGGTGCCGATGCACAAGAGCTCAAGCAATTGCTAACCATGCTTGATGGCGTGTTGCTCACCGGGAGTCACTCAAACGTCGCTCCACATCGTTATGCAGCTACGCACGATGAACCGAAAACGGACGAGTCCCGCGATGCGCTCTCTTTTACTCTGATTGATCACTGCATCGAACAGAACATTCCGCTGCTGGGTGTCTGCCGCGGTTTTCAGGAAATGAATGTGGCTTTGGGTGGAACACTGCACCCGAAAGTGCACGAGACCGACGGCTTTATGGATCACCGTGAAAGCCAGAGTCCGGACTTCAACGAGAAGTATGCCTACGTGCATACGGTAAAAATATCGTCCAACGGCAGCTTTGCTCACTGGCTCGGTTCTCAGGAAGACATTGAGGTCAATTCTCTGCATGGCCAGGGTGTCAACCAACTTGCACCGCGACTGACGAAAGAGGCCGAAGCGCCGGATGGGTTGGTTGAAGCCTTTAGTCTCAAGGGTCATCCGTACTTCATTGGTGTGCAATGGCACCCAGAATGGCAATCTCGTAAAAGGATCTTTTCCAGAATTCTATTCGATCGGTTTATCATAGCGGCTTCGGAACGTCGGAGTCTTTTAAATGGAAACAGATTCAATTGGTCAAAAAATTGCGCAACTGCGTAAGGAACACAAATTATCTCAACGTGAACTGGCGGAGAAAGCCAATATAACTCACAGCGCTATCTCGTCGATTGAGAATAACAAAGTGAGTCCTTCTGTCAGTTCGCTGCACAAGATTGTGAAAGTATTCAATCTGTCTCTGTCCGAGTTCTTCACTCAGGACCAGACAATTGAAGAGCGCCCGGTGGTGATTGCTCCGGATCAGCTGATTGAAATCGGTAACGAACGTGTATCGATGCGATTGGTGTGTGATGGTCGTGATAAACGCCGGATGGGCTTCTTGATTGAGTGTTTTCAACCTCATACCGATACCGGTGTGATCAGTATTAAACACGAAGGCGAGGAAAGCGGAACGGTACTCGAAGGTGAAATCGAGCTGACCCTGGGCGATAAAACTTATGTCATTCGCGAGGGTGAGTGTTACCTCTTCGATACCAACGTGCCTCATAAATTTACCAATAAAACGGATAGAGTTTGCCGGATAATTAGTGCTCATACGCCGCCAAGCTTCTAGACGTTTTCTTTGTTAAGGAAGCGTGATGAGAACTCAACAGCAATGGATGGATTTGCGGCAGCAACACAATATTGAAGGACGAGCCTTCATCAATGGTCAATATCAGGATTCACTCAGCGGCGAGACGTTTGAAGTCATCAACCCCGCCACTGAAGAAGTCATCGCTTATGTGGCGCGATGCAGTGATCAGGATGCAATAGCCGCAGTTGAGTATGCAAAGGGCGCTTTCCGAAGCGGAGAATGGGCCGGTCAGTCACCGGCAGCGAGAAAACAGGTTCTGCTCAAACTGGCGGATCTGATTGAACAGGAGAAAGAGACTCTGGCTCTGCTGGAGACCTTAGATACAGGAAAACCCATCAGTCACAGCTATCAGACTGACATTCCCGGCGCGGCTGCCTGCCTCCGTTGGTATGCGGAGGCCATCGACAAGATCTACGGCGAGGTCGCGACCACCGAACACAATGTTCACGCCTACATTACTCATCAGGCGGTCGGCGTAGTGGCCGCCATTGTTCCCTGGAACTTCCCGTTGTGGCTGGCATGCTGGAAAATTGGTCCGGCATTGGCCGCAGGCAACAGCCTGATCCTCAAACCGTCAGAGAAATCGCCCCTCACCGCTATCTTCCTTGGTCAACTGGCGCAACAAGCCGGGCTGCCCAATGGAGTTTTTCAAGTTCTGCCTGGCTTTGGCCACGAAGTGGGCGATGCGCTGGCGCGTCATCATGACGTCGATTGTATTGCGTTCACCGGTTCCACTCGTGTCGCTCGCCAACTGATGATCTGCTCTGGCGAGTCCAATATGAAGCGCGTATGGGCGGAAGCGGGCGGCAAGAACGCCAACATCGTGTTCGCTGACTATAAAAACTTAGATAAAGCAGCGCAAGAAACGGCGGCCGGCTGCTTCTACAACCAAGGCGAAGTCTGTGTCGCGGCGACCCGCTTGCTGGTGCACGAGAGCATCAAAGAAGAGTTTGTGCGTAAGGTGATTGCCGCGAGCGAAGCCTTCACTCCGAAAGATCCACTCGACCCAAGCAGCAGCATGGGCGCGCTGATTGACCAAGAGCACAAGAACAAAGTGCTGAGCTACATTCGTCAGGGCGTGGAAGAGGGCGCAACCCAATTATGCGGCGGCAGCGTGCAATGCAAAGGTGCGTTTGTGTCACCGGTCATTCTCGATAACGTCACCAACGACATGACCGTGGCGCAGGAAGAGATTTTTGGCCCGGTATTGTGTGTGATCCCATTCTCGACCGAAGAAGAAGCGATTCAGATTGCCAATGACTCCCCATACGGATTGGGCGCGGCATTGTGGACCTCCGATCTCGACCGCGCTCACCGTGTGGCGCGCAAACTGGAAGCGGGCTCGGTGTGGATCAACAACTACAACGAAGGCGACATGACAGTGCCTTTCGGTGGGTTCAAACAGAGTGGCAACGGGCGCGACAAATCGCTGCACGCATTGGAAAAATTTACGGAAGTGAAGACGACCTGGCTACGTCTGGGCTCGTACTAAAAGGAGTTAGCTGTGATTAATCATACCAGTTCATATTACGCCGCAACGGCGAATTACCATCGTGATTTCCCTGTGCTTGAAGGCGACATGGAGTGCGATATCTGTATTGTTGGCGCTGGATTCAGTGGCCTTTCTTCAGCACTGCATCTCGCGCAGAAAGGTTTCAAAGTCGTGGTGCTGGAAAGTGCCAAAGTGGGCTTTGGCGCAACCGGCCGCAACGGCGGCCAAATTGTGAACAGCTACAGTCGTGACGTGGAAGTGATCGAAAAACGTTACTCACCGGATGTAGCGCAATCACTGTGTAACATGATTTTTGAAGGCGGCGATATCATTCGCGGCCTGATCAAAGATCACAACATCGATTGTGATTACCGTCAGGGCGGACTGTTTACCTCGGTCAACAAGAAGCAGCAAGCCGGGCTCGCTGCGCACAAACATCACTGGGAACGCTACGGCAACCACGATCTGACGCTGCTGGACAAACAAGAGCTGCAAACCATGATCGGCACCGACGCCTACGAAGGCGGCTTGCTAGACATGCGTGGCGGTCACATTCATCCGCTGAAACTGGCGCTGGGCGAAGCCGAAGTGATTTTGTCTCTTGGTGGGCAGATCTTTGAACAGTCGGCAGTCACGCGCATCGAAAAAGGGACGAACCCTATCGCGCACACGGCAAACGGATCAGTCAAAGCCAAATATCTGGTGTTGGCCGGCAACGCGTATCTTGGCGGTTTGGCTCCCAATATCAGCAACAAGGCGATTCCGTGCGGCACTCAGATTGTGACTACCGAAGTGCTGAGCGACGAGTTGGCGAACGAGCTGCTGCCACAGCGTTACTGCGTCGAAGATTGCAACTATCTGTTGGACTATTTCCGCCTGACGGCTGACAACCGCATGTTGTTTGGTGGCGGTGTGGTGTATGGCGCGCGCGATCCAAGCGATATCGAAAAACTGATTCGCCCGAAGATGGAAACCGTGTTTCCACAGCTCAAAGGCAAGAAAATCGACTTTGCCTGGACGGGTAACTTCCTGCTGACTTATTCGCGTATGCCGCAGTTTGGCGCGTTTGCCGATAACATCTATTACCTGCAAGGCTACAGCGGCCATGGCGTGACGTGCACGCATCTGGCGGGCAAATTGCTGGCAGAAGCACTGACCGGACACGCTGAGCGTTTCGATGCCTTTGCATCGCTCAAACATTACGCCTTCCCGGGCGGACGCCACTTCCAGGTGCCGTTCACTGCGCTCGGCGCTGCTTACTACAACCTTCGCGATAAATTAGCTATCTAACCAGCCTGCGGGTAAAAGGAAAAATCCAATGTCTAGAAACGTAACGTTTGCTTCCGTTCAGTTGGCGATCTCCTGGAATATGGAAGAGAACCTGAACAAAATCCGTCTGGCGGTGGCTGAAGCCGCGTCACATGGCGCGAATGTGGTAGTCCTGCAGGAGCTGATTGCCGCGCCGTATTTCTGCAAAAAGCAGGAAGCGAAATATTTCTCGCTGGCCGAGGAAACTGACCAGTGCCGCCTGATTAAAGAGATGAGCCTGCTGGCGAAAGAGTTCAACGTGGTGATTCCGGTGTCTTACTTTGAAAAAGCGGGCAACAGCTTTTTCAACTCACTGGTGATGGTGGATGCGGACGGCACGGTGCTGGACAACTACCGCAAATCGCACATTCCGGATGGGCCGGGCTACAGCGAAAAATTCTACTTCAGCCCCGGCGATACCGGCTTCAAAGTGTGGGATACCCGTTTTGGTCGCTTTGGTGTCGGCATCTGTTGGGATCAATGGTTTCCCGAGTTGGCGCGCAGCCTGGCACTCGCGGGCGCGGAAGCCATTTTTTACCCCACTGCCATCGGCTCGGAGCCACAAGATCCCACGCTGGATTCACGCGACCATTGGCAGCGCACCATGCAAGGCCACTCGGCGGCGAATTTGGTGCCAGTGATTGCGTCTAACCGCACTGGCGTTGAAACCGATGATGGCATCGAAACCACCTTCTACGGCTCGTCATTTATCACCGACCACACCGGCAAGAAACTGGCGGAAGCGGAGCGCAATGAAGAGACCATCCTCTACGCCACCATCGACCTTGAGCAAACTGCTCAGGCGCGTCATAGCTGGGGCTTGTTCCGCGACCGTCGTCCGGACCTTTACGGCGCGATTCAGTCGCTGACCGGAAAATAACGCGGAGGTCGGATATGGAACTTACCGGCACACCTAAAGAGAACGGATTTTACTTCCCGGCCGAATTTGCGCCGCAGGAGCAAGTTTGGATGGCGTGGCCGTTTCGCCCGGACAACTGGCGCGACAACGGCGAGCATGCGCAGCGCGCTTTTGCAGATGTCGCGACAGCGATCAGCCGCAAAGCCAAAGTCACCGTCGCGGTCATCGCGGATTATCTTGAGGCGGCGCGTGCGTTGCTACCTGAACCGATTTCGGTGGTGGAAATGGCATACAACGATGCCTGGATGCGCGATATCGGCCCGACGATGGTGGTGAACTCCGACGGCGAACGTCGTGGTATCAGCTGGCAGTTCAACGCCTGGGGCGGTGAATACAATGGTTTGTATTCGCACTGGAGCGAGGACGACCAAGTGGCGAGACAGATCTGCAATCAGCTGAACGTCGATCACTACCAAGCGCCGTTTGTGCTGGAAGGCGGCGCGATTCACACCGATGGCGAAGGTACGCTGTATACCACGGAAGAATGTTTGCTGTCTCCGGGGCGCAACCCGCACCTCAGCCGTGAAGAGATTGAATTGCAACTGGCGCAATATCTTGGCATTCGCAAAGTGATTTGGCTGCCTCGCGGTCTGTTTAACGACGAAACTGACGGCCACGTCGACAACCTGATGCACGTGATTGCGCCGGGTGAAGTAGTGCTCAGTTGGTGCGACGATGCATCAGATCCGCAGTATGCGATTTCGCGCCAAGCGTACGATGTGCTCAAGCGTGAAACCGACGCACAGGGCCGGCGCATTGTGGTGCACAAGCTGCCGATTCCCGGGCCGCTCTATCTTGATGAACATGAAGCTGTGGGCATTGCGGCTTCACAGGGGATGAAGCGCGCGGCGGGTGAACGACTCGGCGGCTCATACGCGAATTTTCTGATGTGTAACCAGAGCATTTTTCTGCCGCTGCTGGATGACACGATGGATAGCAAAGCGATCGCGGTGCTGCAAACGGCGCTGCCCGGTTACGAGATCATTGGCGTCGCCACGCGAGAAATCCTGCTTGGTGGCGGCAACATACACTGTATTACCCAGCAGATTCCCGCCGCTCGTTAATACGTCACTCAGGTAAACAAAATGGAACAGATAAAAAATAAAGCGCTGCTGGCGTTCCTTGGTGAACCCTGCGGCATGGAGTTGGCCGTCTCAAATCCGGCGACCGGCGACGTTTTAGGCTACCTTCCGACTCAAAGTGAAGGCGAAATTCTGGATGCGATTGAACGTGCACATTTGGCACAAAAATCGTGGCAAACGCGCACCGCGAAAGAGCGCGGTGCCATTCTTGAGCGTTGGTATGACTTGATCATGGCCAATCAGGATGATCTCGGTCGCCTGATGACGCTGGAGCAGGGTAAACCTCTGGCGGAAGCCAAGGGTGAAGTGGCGTACGGCGCCAGTTTCATTCAGTGGTTTGCCGAAGAGGGCAAGCGTACGTATGGCGAGTCCATCCCTGCGCCAGCCAGTGACAAGCGCATCGTCACCATCAAACAGCCGATCGGTGTGGCTTGTGCAATCACGCCTTGGAACTTTCCGATTGCGATGATCACACGCAAAGCGGCGCCAGCACTGGCGGCCGGCTGCGCGTTCATCTGCAAACCGGCCAACCAGACGCCGCTGTCGGCCTATGCGGTTGCAGAGCTGGCGTATCAGGCGGGTATACCGCGCGATGTGTTGCAGCTGGTGGTCAATGAATCGTCGTCCATGATTGGTGAGCTGTTTACCGCCAGCCCGCTGATTCGCAAGTTGTCATTTACCGGTTCAACTCAGGTTGGGCGTCTGCTGATGGCGCAGTGCGCGGGCAGTGTGAAACGCATGTCGATGGAACTTGGCGGCAACGCGCCATTCATCGTGTTTGACGATGCGGACATTGAACTGGCGGTCAAAGGCGCGATGGCATCAAAGTTTCGTAATGCCGGGCAGACCTGCGTATGCGCGAACCGTTTCTACGTGCATGACTCCGTCTACGACACGTTCGTCAATCGTTTCAAACAAGAAGTGGAAAAACTCGTCGTGGGCAATGGCTTGGATGACGGCGTGACGGTCGGTCCAGTCATTGAGCAAAAGGCCAAAGAGAACATTCTGGCGCTGATCGAAACTGCGGTTGAGCAGGGCGCGACTCAATTGACGGGCAAAGCGTCGCTGGATGGTCTGTTTATTCAGCCGTGCATTCTGACTGATGTTCGCCACGATATGGACATCGTGCAGGAAGAGATCTTCGGCCCGGTTGCGCCGGTGATTCGTTTCCACAGCGACGCTGAATTGATTGAGATGGCCAACGACACCATTTACGGCTTGGCGGCGTACTTCTACAGCCAGAACATTGCTCGCATTTGGCAGGTCGCAGAAGCTCTTGAATACGGCATGGTCGGCATCAACGACGGCATGATTTCAACTGAAGTCGCCCCATTTGGTGGCGTCAAACAATCCGGCATCGGCCGGGAAGGTGCCAAACAAGGCATCGACGAATACCTGGACATCAAATACCTCTGCTTTGGCGGACTCAAAGGATAAGGAACATAGCGATGAATAACTCTCAATGGCAGGAAAGAAAGCAGCAGGTGATCGCCAATGGTATGGCGAACCTGAGTCCGATTTACGTGGAAAAAGCGAACAACGCGCAGCTGTGGGACATCGAAGGCAATCGTTACATCGATTTCGCTGCGGGGATTGCGGTCAACAACACGGGTCATTCGCACCCGCGCATTGTGGCCGCCGTGACCGCGCAATTGCAGCGTTTCTCCCACACCTGTTCGATGGTGACGCCGTATGCGTCATTCATCGAGCTGGCTGAAGCGTTGACGCGCCGCGCGCCGGGTCCTTCGGAGAAGAAAGCGATCTTTCTGACCACCGGCGCTGAAGCGGTAGAAAACGCCGTGAAAATCGCGCGTGCTCACACTGGTCGACCGGGCGTGATTGCGTTTAAAGGCGGCTTCCACGGCCGCACCAACATGACCATGGGACTGACGGGCAAAGTGGCGCCCTACAAGAGCAGCTTTGGTCCGTTCCCGGGCGAAATCTTCCACGTGCCGTACCCGAATGACGTACACGGCATTTCTATTGAGCAAAGTTTACAGGCGCTGGATGATCTGTTCGCGTGTGATATCGAGCCCTCACGTGTGGCCGCGATCATCTTTGAACCTGTGCAGGGAGAGGGCGGCTTCTACGCCGCTCCCCCAGCGTTTGCTCATGCACTGCGCGAGCTGTGTAATCGTCACGGCATCATGCTGATCGCCGACGAAATTCAGACGGGTTTTGCTCGTACCGGCAAACTGTTTGCCACCGAATATCTGGGTATTGAACCGGATCTGATGACCATGGCCAAAGGCATTGCGGGCGGATTCCCGATCTCAGCCGTGGTGGGGAAAGCACAAGTGATGGATTCGGCGGCCCCGGGTGGTTTGGGCGGCACGTATGCGGGTTCTCCGCTGGGCTGTGTGGCGGGTCTGGAAGTGCTCAAGATCATCGAAGAAGAGCGTTTGTGTGAAAAAGCGCTGGATATCGGTGAAGTGATGACAACTGAACTGAAATCGTGGCAGCAACGCTGGCCACAAATCGGGGATGTGCGCAATTTGGGCGCAATGATCGCGATGGAGTTTATTGACCCGAACGATGGCAAACCGATGGCCGAACTGACGAAATCGTTGGTGGCTGCGGCGCGCGATCAGGGAGTTGTCCTGCTTTCGTGCGGCGTGAAAGGTAACGTGATTCGCTTCCTGCCACCACTGACGATTGAGGCGGACGTACTGCGTGAAGGCCTAGACAAAGTGAAGCAAGCGCTGAGCACGCTAATCTAACTGATGCTGATCTCATTGAGGCAGATCGAAGGTATGGCTTGTCGATAAAAGCGAGTGCGATGGGTGGTTTTCAATCGCGCTTGCTTCAAATCGACACAAACAAAAACGGTCCGGCTGAATCAGCGGGACCGTTTTTCTATTTCATGCGGGATGAAACACTTAATCGATCAAACCGTACTCTTTTGCCAGTACGTCGATGATTTCCTGTTTTGGATTCGTGCTCAGCTCAATCTTATGGCCGACGATTTTCTCGGCAATACCAAGGTAAGTGCGCGAGATATCCATCAGTGATTCCAGAGGCAGCGCGTTGTCACGTGCGAGTGCTTCACGCTCAGGCATGCGCTCTTTGTTGAGCAGAATGTCTGGATCCGGGAAGTAGTTCAGCAGGAACTGACGGAACCCTTCTTTTGAGTTTTCGACAATCTTACCCGCTTGGTATTCCTGCTCGTCCCAAATGCGCGACGAGTCTGGCGTACCCACTTCATCCATATAGATGAGTTTTTCAACGCCATTGGCATCGGTCACGTAGCCAAATTCAAACTTGGTGTCGACAAAAATCTGACCAATCGCTTTCAGTGCATCGCTGATTACGCCAAAGCCTTCTTTCAGCAGTTTTTCGTACAGAGCGATGTCCGACGCTTTGCTGAAATTGAATGCCGCAAAGTTATCTTCAATGTTCTGACGTGTGATGTTGACGTCGTCCGCTTCCGGCACGCCTGGAATGCCTTTCAGAATACCTTTGGTCGATGGCGTCATCAGTAGTTCTGGCAGCGCTTTATCTTTCTCCAGACCTTCTGGCAGCTCAATACCACAGAATTCACGTTCGCCTTTTGAGTACGCACGCCACATAGAACCGGTAATGTACTTGCGGCAAATCGCTTCAATCTTGATTGGTTTGGCTTTTTGTACGATCCACACAAACGGGTGAGGGATGTCCAGAATATGGCTGTCGGCCAGACCATTTTCTTGAAATAGTTTAAACCAGTGGTTTGAAATCGCGTTCAGTGCCGCACCTTTACCCGGAACCCCTTTGACGCCGCCTTCGGCGTGCCAGATACAGTCAAAAGCAGAAATTCGGTCACTGATCACCATGATGGCCAACGGCGCATCTTCGGCCACGTTGTAGCCTTTTTCTTTGATCAGGCGACGGCTGTCTTCTTCAGTCAGCCAGTATACCGAGCGGACTTTTCCGCTGTGAACAGGTTGGTTAGTGCGGATTGGGAGGTCGTCATTGACGGCAAGAACTTGGTCAGCAAGGCTCATTTAGACATTCCTATCTTATTTCAAACGTCGTTGAGAGAAGATATCCGTAGCGTAAAAACGGGATGAGATATCAAATACTGAGCGCATCATACCAGAACTATTTTCTGTCGCCAGAGAAAAAGCAAACGTTTGCCTAAATAACTCAGCACACTGTCTGGCCAGAGGTGTGTACAGCGACAAAGGTTCCTAGACGTGTGAATGACGAAGAGAAATAGAAAAGCCCCTCAGCCGGAACTGAGGGGAAAAGACAGTGAAAATAAAGATTAATGGAAAGCGGTTTGCATGCTGCTCAGAAAGAACACTTCGCAGTGATGTTCCGTAGCCAATTGAGTCAGTAGCTTCTGGCTGACGATGTCGATTTCACTGGAGGCCACAATCGCGCTGGCATTGCCGGACTGAATCGCTTTCATCACGATTTCGATTTCAGATTGAGACTGAGAAGGCTTCATATGAATAATTTTTCTGCACTGTACGTGATGAGCGGCAAGCTCATCGTATTGAGGACGCGGGCACTGAGCAGTGTAAAGAATCCACTGTTGCTGCTGCGATAAATTAGCCAGGCGAGACATCATGCCGGTGTTAGCACCTTGTGTGGTGTAACGAGTGGTGTTGTAAGTGTGGTTTACAAAACGTGTGGTATTGAAATCTGCGTGAAGCATAATACTGTCCTTTCATACATGCTGTATGTGTATACAGTATTATTAAATGCGGTACTGATCAAGTAGTAATTTGCTTATGGATTGCACGAATTGCGGCTCGATTAAGTGGGAATTTAGGTTATCTGTATGATATTTATCATTATTTTTAAAATTAGATCTGATTGTTTTTTGTTCTGTTAGTGTGGTGTTTTGTGATCAAAGCGGTAGTTTACTACTGGATGCATACCTGTATAGCCAGTAAAACGACGCTATTGCGCAGGAATGGCGTTGCTATCAGCTTACCAAGCAGAGGGATGTCGGAATGCCGCGGAAAGGGAAAAGTGCAGAATAACGGAGATCAAAAAAGCGCCGTCCTGGCGCTTTTTCATCGGATTAAGGTCTTAGTGCGGCTGCTGGGCCTGTCGCTCTCGGAACGCTTGTTCGGCAATATTAAATTGTCGTACATCCATACGAGCAAACTCATTGCAGTTTGCACAAGAGTGATGTGATTTTCCGTCGATATATTCGTGTTTGGTCAGCAGTCTTGGTTGTTTACACCAATCGCAAATGCCTTCGATTGTGAACATGTTTTCTCCCCACCTGGATCAGGTGCTCAATTCGCGGCGGATTATCGCATATCCGCCGAGGGGAAGTTAAGTATTTGTTATGTTGTTTGAGATGGTAATCGATTGCGCTATAAGGGCTGGGAGCTATTGATGACTGGCGTTATAAGTCGGAATTAAGAATTTGTAACTATTTATTAACGTAACTGATAATAATCTTTAATGCGCCGTTCAAACGCTTCATTTCTTCTTCACTGCCCTTCATGTCGGGGTGGTAAATTTTTGATAATTGTTTGTATCGTATTTTGACGTTGCGCTCATCGGGCAGTTGGCTAGGGTGGAAGCCAAACATGGCACAGGCGAGGGCGAGTTTATGATCCTGGTTCTGCGTTGCCTGCGTCGATTGCAGCTTTTTCAACTCACGATAGAGTTTATCCAGTTGTCGCTTCTGCTGCTTAACCACACCCGACTGCTCGTTGAGTTGAGTCGTCAGCTTTTCCTGCTCCTGGGTTGACTGCTGCCGCCTTGCTTGCTTGACGTAACGGTATACCGACAGCAGGGCAACGATAACCAGCACAAACAGAATAATGAACAGGTAATCGCTCATCAGACTCTCGGTCTGGTTCTGGGTGTGGCTGGTGGTGGTCGCGGTGGGCTCTTGTGAAGTTGCCGACTGGTCAATGGTGGATTCCAGTTGCTCGATGGAGGAAACCTGGCGAGCGCGCTGCTGGTTGAATTTCTGTTCCAGCAATTGGGTATAGAGCTGCTCTGCTTTGGGGTTGCTGCCAGCAACGGTGTGATACCAAATCTCGGCCATCGTTTGCGGCGCGGGAGAGCGATTGAGCGACTCATACAATTGGCCAATTTGGATTGCCGCATCCTGATTACCCGTGGCAAACGCTTTGGTCAGCCAGAGCAGCGCTTTGTCGATATCTTTTTCTGTGCCACTGCCGCTGAGGTAAGTGTTGGCGAGCTGAATCATGGCGGCGGGGTGCCCGGACTCCGCGGCTTGCTGGAACCAATAAAACGCATCGTCCTGACTTACCGGTGTGTTTTGACCGCTTTGGTAGTCAATCGCGAGTTGATATTGCGCGTTGCGATCGCCCTGATTCGCTTGCGCGATCAGCTCCGACAAATCGGCATGCGCACTCAGCGACAGCATGACACTGGCGATAATCATCAAACCTCGGACAACTCGCTTCATTCTTTTTATCGGTCCCTATAAAAAAGCCCGGCACAGGGCCAGGCTTTAAGTCATTGAAGTTCAGACACATCCCATAAAGGTGGCCGGGGCATTAAATCATTTTAGCGGTAGAATTTGAATCTCTACGCGGCGGTTACATGAACGGCCTTCCGCTGTACTGTTTGAACACAGTGGGTAACGTTCACCATTGCCACGAGCAACAGCACGGCCAGCGGCGACACCTTGTGAAAGCAGGAACGAACGAACGGATTCAGCGCGACGCTCTGACAAAATCTGGTTGGTGGTGTCGCTACCGGTACTGTCCGTATGACCGTCGATCACCAGACTGGTATCCGGGTATTCCACCAGAATTTTTGCTACGCCACGCAAAGTGTTGTGAATAGAAGAGTCAAGCTGATAAGAGTTGGTCTGGAAACCGATGCCGTTTTGCATACGCAGCAGCAGTTGGTTTTCACCGACACGTTGTACCTGAACGCCTGAGTTCAGCAATTCTTGGCGTAGTGCGGCTTCTTGCTGGTCGAAGTAGTAACCAATGCCGCCGCCGACAGCGGCGCCACCTGCGGCACCAATCAGCGCACGTTGACGTCGCTCTTTGGCATCATCGCCGCTGGCAAGGCCCACCGCCGCTCCCGCTAGGGCACCAATCAGAGCGCCTTTGGTTGCTGAGTTCGTTTCCGTTTCGCCCGTCGTGGCATTTTGGCGTTGTGTGGCAGCACAACCAGAAAGTGCGATCAACACTGCTAGAGCCAGGGTTATTTTTTTCAAAACATCATCTCCGTGAGTCATTATTTTTTACGCTCGCAATAAACGAGAAAAGCGTGTTCACGTCAATCCAAGCTTAGACGATTTTACCTAGGTTTGACGCAAGATTTACTTTAACAACTTCGGAGCTTGTCCGCCGTCGATCGGACGGTTGACCGAGATTCGACGCCCCTTTTTCAGCCCGACTTCATAATCGGCCGTCAGGTTCTTCATCGCTTCGCGCAATTGCTGCTTAAAGGTTTCACGGTCGATATTTTTAAATTCTTTATCGATGTAGCTGTTGATCTTGTTCGCGGAATCTTCATCTGGTGTGATGACAGGCAGTTTTTCCAATGCGCCTTCGACCCAACCAGAGAGAAAGGAGTTTACGCGACGCTGAACTTCCAGATTTGACGTGCCACTACCAGCAAAGCTGTTGCGGAACTGGCCCGTTTGTTCGTTCATTTCGCGGTAAACGATGTCGAATGCAAACGCCGCAAAGATAGCGCGATCCGCTTCGCCGATAAATTCAACGCGTTTGAGGCCTTTGTGATTAAGCAGCACTGCTTCAACACCAAATTTGGTGTTGATACCGCGAATGACACGTAAAATGGCCGAAGAGATCGAAGCCGGCAGCAGGTGCGTCGACTGAGTCTTCCCCATTTTGATGAACTCAATGTCATCTTTATCCAGACCATACTTGAGCATTAGGCGATGGGCCATTTTGATGGCGTTCGCGGCTTCGTTCACGTTGGCTGAATTGCCCAATTCCAGGCATTTTGCGATTTTTTTGAGGGCTTTTTGTTTATCCATCGACATGCAAAAAACGTTTCTACGGCATTAAGAAAAGTCCGCCATTTTAACGTTTCTGTCATGGAAATTAAAGCGAGGGCGCCAATCTCGTGAAAGATTGACGCCCTGAGAGATTATAGACCGAGCTCGTCTAGCAGGTCAGAAGGGTCGATGTCGTTGTTTTTGGTAGACTCTTTGTTCGACGCCATTTTCTGTTGGGTCGCTTCAAGAATCGAATCCGGGCTTTCATCTTCTTGGACTTCAAACTCTTCCAACTGGATGAACTCCGTTTTGTCCATCGCCAGCTCAAGGTAGAAGATGTTGTTGTTTGCTGTGGAGAAAGTCACGCGGCGCGCTTGCGGGCGATCGAGGTTGGTATCGACCGACAGAATCACCTGTTTGTTCAACGACAGCATTTTCGGTTGGTTCTGAGTGATGTTGGTTTGCAGCTCTTTGCGCACCTTATTGGTGAAGTCACCAACCAGCTGGTTCATCAGTTCGCCCAACACGTCGCCCACTTCGTCCGAGGTGTGCAGCACCGCCAGTTCGTCCTCTGGCATGCCCATGTTGCGCATGTAATTGGTATACACTTCCAGCGCCGCTTTGGCGGTAAAGTTGATGACCACCAGACCGGTAAAGCCACCGTCAAACAGAACGAAGCAGCCGAAATCAGGTTTCAATGAGGTTTTGTTGATCTTCTGTACCATCGCAGAATAGGAGATGTTAGAACCTGTGGCTGAAGTCAGAACGGTTGAAACCGATTGGCAAAGTTTCAACAAAATATCTTCAGTGGTGACGATTTTGTTTTTTTTCATGTGTTTGTCCGTAAATGCTGATAAGACGAAAGCGGAATAAGAAGAATATACCCTTCATCAACCAAGTGGCAGCCCAAATCGTAAAACCATTCAATAAATCTGACTTTTCGAATTCGACTAAAATGACCACCTAAACGTTTGCGTCACGGTTTTGTGTCGCATTTTTGTACCAAATGACCCCGGTTTGGTGCTTGTTGGGGCAGGTTGATAAAAAATTCCGTTTCAATTCATTCTGTCATTGAGATTCTGATTTGATCACCTTTTTAAATGTTGTAAAGTGACCTGATTCAAAGATTAATTCCAAAATTAACTCACAACCCAGAGCTGATAGGATCAGCGCAGTACGGGCAGGAAGCAAATGTTACCTAGACTTCACCTCCAATCCGATGTCGACCCAGTTGTTTTGACCTTTTTGCATGAACTGGAAGCAGCAGGCTTTAGCGGCGACATTGAAACTCAGTATTCAAGCCGTCTGGCTGTTTCAACCGACAACAGTGTGTATCAGCAACTGCCGCAAGCGGTTATTCATCCGAAATCGACCTACGATGTGTCCCTGATCGGTAAATTGAGCACCAAACCTGAATTTGAACGTGTGACGTTTTCGGCCCGTGGCGGCGGTACCGGCACCAATGGTCAGTCGCTGACTAAGGGTGTGGTGGTTGATCTGTCGCGTCACATGAACCAGATCCTGGAAGTGAATCCGGAAGAAGGCTGGGTTCGAGTTCAGGCCGGCGTGATTAAAGATCAGCTCAACGATGCGGTCCGTCCTTATGGTTTCTTCTTTTCTCCGGATCTTTCTACCAGTAACCGAGCCACGCTGGGCGGTATGATCAATACCGATGCGTCCGGCCAAGGCTCACTCAAATACGGTAAAACATCGGATCACGTGTTATCGCTGCAAGCGGTATTTGCCGATGGCTCTGTGCTGGAAACCGATTTATCACGTGGTTTGCCGAGTGAAGGTGAATACGCGGCGGTCGCTATGCAGGTGACCGAAGCGGTATGCCGTGAAAAACGTGCGCAGATTGTGGAAAAATTCCCGCCGCTCAACCGTTTCCTGACGGGTTACGATCTGAAAAATGCAATAGATGAGCAGACGGACCAGTTCAACATTACCCGTGTGCTGTGTGGCGCGGAAGGGTCACTGGCGTTTATTACCGAAGCCAAACTGAACCTGACTCCGATTCCGAAAGCCCGTACGTTGGTCAACATTAAATATGACAGCTTTGACTCCGCACTGCGCAACGCGCCCGTGATGGTGGAAGCGAACGCGCTGTCGGTAGAAACGGTCGATTCGAAAGTGCTTAACCTTGCTAAAGAAGACATCGTCTGGCACAGCGTGAGCGATTTGATCACTGACGTTCCGGGTAAAGTGATGCAGGGCATCAACATCGTCGAGTTTGCGGACCAGGACGAAACGTTGGTGAAATCGCAGGTGGAAAAACTGACCGAACGCTTAGAAAAGATGGTTGAGAATCAGGAAGCGGGCATTATCGGCTTCCAGGTGTGTGACGATCTGCCAAGCATCAACCGCATCTACAACATGCGTAAAAAAGCGGTTGGCCTGCTCGGTGCGGCGAAAGGTCGTGCTAAGCCGGTTCCGTTTACTGAAGATACCTGTGTGCCGCCGGAAAATCTGGCAGACTTCATCGCAGAATTCCGCCAGTTACTTGATTCAAAAGGCCTAGCTTACGGCATGTTCGGTCACGTGGATGCAGGCGTACTGCATGTGCGTCCGGCGCTGGATATGTGCGACCCTAAGCAAGAACTGATGATGCATGAAGTCTCGGATGAGGTGGTCAAACTGGTCGCGAAATACGGCGGTTTGATGTGGGGTGAGCACGGTAAAGGTTACCGCTCTGAATACGGCCCTGAGTTTTTCGGCGATGAACTGTTTACCGAGTTACGTCGCGTTAAAGCGGCGTTTGACCCGCATAACAAGATGAACCCGGGTAAAATTTGTACGCCACTCGACACCAATTTTGAATTGGTCAAAGTGTCTGACACCAAACGCGGCTATTTTGATCGTCAAATTGATGTGCAAGTGCGTGATAGCTTCAAGCAAGCGATGGAGTGTAACGGTAACGGTTTGTGCTTTAACTACGACACCAGCTCGCCGATGTGCCCGTCGATGAAGGTCACCGCAGATCGCCGTCACTCACCAAAAGGCCGCGCTGGTCTGGTGCGTGAATGGCTGCGCCAACTGACCGAGCAGGGCATCGATATTCTCGATCTGGAAAAACAGACGCTGGAAACCGCACCAACCATCAAGACCATGATTGAGCGCGTGCGTAACCGCATGAACAAACGTCACGAGTACGACTTCTCACATGAAGTGTATGAAGCGATGAATGGCTGTTTGGCGTGTAAAGCGTGTGCCAGTCAGTGTCCGATTAAAGTGGACGTGCCGAGTTTCCGTTCGCGCTTCCTGAACATTTATCACTCCCGTTACCAACGTCCGGTGAAGGATTACTTGGTGGCGAATATTGAAACCATGTTACCGATGATGGGTAAAGCTCCGAAGCTGGTCAATGGTGTGATGTCGCAGAAATGGGTACAAAGCCTGACGGCGTCGACGGTTGGGTATGTGGATGCACCGCTGTTGTCAGTGCCGACGCTGGCTCAGCGCACACGTCGTCACCCGGTTGCGCAATTCGACCTGCAGCGTCTTGCGTCACTGTCGCAGGCGGATCGCGATCAGCACGTGATCATTGTGCAAGATCCGTTCACCAGCTACTACGATGCGGATGTGGTGGAAGACTTCATCGCACTGGCGATCAAGTTGGGTAAGAAGCCGATTCTGCTGCCGTTCAAGCCAAACGGTAAAGCGCAGCACATCAAAGGATTCCTGCAACAGTTCCGCACCACGGCGGCCAATACCTCGGCCTTCCTATCACAGGTCGCGGACCTGAACATTCCTCTGGTGGGTGTCGATCCGGCGTTGGTGCTGTGTTACCGCGACGAATACGTCGAAGTGTTGGGCGCTGAACGTGGTGACTATCAGGTACTGACCGTGCACGAATGGTTGCAGCCGCGTCTGCGTGAGTTCGACGCGCATGAAGCGGCCACGGACGAGCCTTGGTATCTGCTGGCACACTGTACTGAAAAAACTAAAATGCCAAACGCCGAGAAAGAGTGGGGCGCTATCTTTGCTCACTTTGGAGCCAAGCTGCAAACCGTACCAGTCGGCTGTTGTGGTATGGCGGGGACGTTTGGTCATGAAGTGGATAAGCTGCAAATGTCGAAAGACATTTATGGCCTGAGCTGGAAGCCAAGCTTAGACAAGCTGCCAAAAGATCGTTGCCTGATTACCGGCTACTCGTGCCGCAGTCAGGTGAAACGCTTTGAGCAGGTTAAGCCGAAGCATCCGTTGCAGGCGCTGTTGGCTCTGCTGTAATCGAAAGCCCGGCTTTGCCGGGCTTTGTTCTTTCTGGCGCGCTTTGCATATACTGAATGCAGAGATGATGGGAGTGGTTATGCGATTTCTTGAGTTAAAAATCCCGCCTGTGGCGCTGTTTCTGATTGCGCTGGTGATGGTCAATCGCCTTGCTCAGGCCTTTATGTTTGCGGATGTGGCGTTGCCCTTCAAATACCTGGTATTCGCGGCGTGCTTTGTGTTGTCCGGTGTGATCGGGATTGCGGGGGTGGTACAGTTTCGCCGCGCGAAGACCACGGTGAATCCGACCAAACCGCATGAAGCATCAACCGTAGTGGATAGTGGAATTTTTCATTACAGCCGCAACCCGATGTATCTGGCACTGTTGCTGCTTCTGCTCGGGTTTGCTTACTGGCATCAGAATGTCGCCAGCCTACTGGTGGTGGCGCTGTTTGTGATTTATATGAACCGATTCCAGATTCAACCGGAAGAGAGGGTGCTCGAGCGTTTGTTCGGCCGGGCTTATACGGATTACAAAGCGCGCGTGCGTCGCTGGATATGAAAAAAGCTCCCTCGGGAGCTTTTTCTCTTTATGCCGCTTTAGCGAACTTTGCCAGGAAGGCATCCTTTCGCTCATTGAAGCGATTCACCAGATCGTCAATCTCTTCTTGGCTGTAGGGTTTCAGGCCGCTGGCCACCATGCGCTTGACGCCTTTACCGACCACTTTGCCTTCTTCTTTAAACGCGAAGTTAAGGGTCACGAGACCACGCTTACCATCGACATCAAAGGTCGCGCCAGTAAACGCAACTTCCGGGTGAGTCAGATTCAGGTGATCGAATTCCACTTCCATGCTTTCGTATATGACAAGCGGACGCTGGCAGTTGATCATCATTTGCTTCTCTTCCATCAGCGGCACCATGATGTGCGGGAAGTTCATGCCTGAAAACTGCACGTAGTTCGTCACCACGTGTTCAATGAATGCGGCGTTATGGCTAACATCACCTTCGCGGTTCATGTGCAGGTACTCTTTACCTGACGCGTCAACCACGGCGCTTTCTTTGCTGCACTTGTTCTCAATGTGAAGTGCCGTTCCGTCACTCACCATACCCGAGAAGTTGAAGTGCATTTTTTGGCTAATGCCTTCTTTTTGCAGCAGCACCGCAAACAGAAGATCGCCTGGCACACAGAAGCGTTTGCTGTCTTCGTCGTGGATAGGGTTAAAGTCGCCCGCTACTTTTTTGGCAAAGTGACTTGCCTGCTCGCGGGTAAACTGGAACTGGTGTTCTTGAGATGAGAAGTAAGGAGCTAGAAACATAATTTACGCTATTTCGTCTAAACTGTGTCGGATTATAGCCGTCTGAAAAGTTTTAATGGTCCAATCAGTGCCAACTTATTGTGAAATCTTAGCTTTGAGAGCAAAAGAGAGACAATTTGCAGTGATCTTGAGAGGCGAGGCTGCGTATTTTTCTCTGTTCTACAAAGTCGGAGACGATGATGACAGGCCATCAGAAACCTCATCTGCCTCACAAGATTTGTATCGTATGCGAGCGATCGTTCAGTTGGCGGAAAAAGTGGGCGCAGTGCTGGGATGACGTGAAATATTGCTCGCAGCGCTGCCGCCGCAATAAGCCAGCAAAATAAAAGAGCCCCGCAGGGCTCTTTTGGCTTTTACGATGCTTACTGGAAGCTTGGCAGAATTTGCTCGGGCATCAGGTGGTTGTGGACCGCCTGTTTCAGTAGCTCATTCGCGTCAGCGATATCTGGCGCGAAGTAACGGTCTTTGTCGTAGAACGGTACTTTGTTGCGCAGGATCTGCTTCGCTTCTTCCACACGCGCGGACGACTTGTTTGGCGCACGGAAGTCCAGACCCTGAGCAGACGCGAGGTATTCTACGGCCAGAATACCACGGGTATTTTCGCTCATTTCACGTAGGCGACGACCTGCAAAGGTGGCCATTGAAACGTGGTCTTCCTGGTTGGCAGACGTTGGCAGGCTATCCACCGATGCTGGATGAGCCAACGTTTTGTTTTCGCTGGCCAGTGCCGCTGAGGTTACCTGCGCAATCATAAAGCCTGAGTTCACGCCGCCATTGTCAACCAAGAACGGTGGCAGTTTGCTCAGCGCGCTGTCGATAAGCAGGGCCATACGACGCTCAGACAGGCTGCCGATTTCTGCAATCGCCAGTGCCAGATTGTCCGCCGCCATGGCAACCGGTTCAGCATGGAAGTTACCGCCGGAGATGATGTCGCCGTCTTCAGCGAATACCAGCGGGTTGTCGGAAACAGAGTTCGCTTCGACCACCAATGTGTCAGCGGCGTTGCGGATTTGCTGCAGACACGCACCCATTACCTGTGGCTGGCAACGCAGTGAATACGGATCCTGCACTTTTTCACAGCCTTGGTGCGAATCACCGATGTCACTCTGGTTATCCAGCATATGACGATACGCGGCAGCGGCATCCATCTGGCTGCGGTGGCCACGAACGGCGTGAATACGAGCATCGAACGGACGGCGGCTACCCAGAGCCGCTTCCACGGACATGGCGCCGCAGACGGTCGCCGACGCAAACAGGTCTTCCGCCATGAACAGACCTTCGAGTGCAAACGCCGTCGATGCTTGAGTTCCGTTCAGTAGTGCCAAACCTTCTTTCGGCGCCAGCGTGACAGGCTCTAGACCTGCGATTTTCAGCGCTTGCAGACCCGAAACGATTTCACCTTTGTGACGTGCCTGACCTTCGCCCAGCAGTACGGTACTCATGTGAGCCAGCGGAGCCAAGTCACCTGATGCGCCCACAGACCCTTTTTGTGGTACGCATGGGTACACTTCGCTGTTAACCAGTGCCATCAGCGCTTCCAGCACTTTCAAGCGAATGCCCGAGAAACCACGTGCCAGGCTGTTGATTTTCAGCACCATCATCAGACGAACAGTTTCGTCTGACATAAATTCACCAATACCCGCTGCATGCGAAAGCACGATACTTCTTTGCAGGATTTCCAGATCTTCCGGTGCAATCTTGGTATTAGCCAACAATCCAAAACCGGTGTTGATGCCGTAAACGGTACGACCTTCCGCGATCACTTGCTCGACAACCTGCGTGCTCTGTTCAATGGCAGGAATTGCTGCTGAATCGAGTGACAGTGTCACTGGTGAGCGGCTGATTTGACGCAGTTGGTTCAGCGTGAGCGAACCCGGTTTAATGACTAAATTCAACATGTCCATTGTCCTTACTTCAGTTGAGCCAGCTCGTCGTTCAGCATTGGCAGATCGAGCTTTTGTTCTTTTGCACAGCGTTTCGCGATATCGTAGCCTGCATCAGCGTGACGCATCACACCCGTTGCCGGATCGTTATGCAAGACGCGAGCAATACGTTGTGAAGCGTCATCACTACCGTCACAGCAAATCACCATACCGGAGTGTTGGGAGAAGCCCATGCCGACGCCGCCACCGTGATGCAAAGACACCCACGTCGCGCCGCCAGCCGTATTGAGCAACGCATTCAGTAGTGGCCAGTCAGACACAGCGTCTGAGCCGTCCATCATGCCTTCGGTTTCACGGTTCGGGCTGGCGACAGAACCTGAATCCAAGTGGTCACGACCGATGACGACTGGCGCTTTCAGTTCGCCATTTTTCACCATTTCGTTGAATGCCTGACCCAGACGTTCACGATCTTTCAGACCGACCCAACAGATGCGTGCTGGCAGACCTTGGAAGTGGATGCGCTCGCGCGCCATGTCCAGCCAGTTGTGCAGATGCGGGTTATCCGGGATCAGTTCTTTCACTTTTTGATCCGTTTTGTAGATATCCTCTGGATCGCCGGATAGGGCAGCCCAGCGGAAAGGACCGATGCCTTCACAGAACAGTGGGCGAATGTACGCCGGTACAAAGCCTGGGAAATCAAAGGCATTCTCAACGCCTTCTTCCAGCGCCATCTGACGAATGTTGTTGCCGTAGTCGAGGGTTGCAGCGCCGCGGTTTTGCAGTTCCAGCATGGCGCGAACCTGAATCGCCATCGACTCTTTCGCTGCTTTGACGACTTTCGCTTCGTCGATTTTACGCATTTCTGCTGCGTGTTCCATGCTCCAGCCCAGTGGCAGGTAACCGTTGAGCGGATCGTGCGCCGAAGTTTGATCAGTGACCACATCAGGCGTGATGTTGCGCTCAAGCAGCTGCGGGAAAATGTCCGCGGCGTTGCCCAGCAGGCCAACTGAGACCGGCTCATCCGATTCGTAAATGATCGCCAGTGCTTCGTCCAGGCTGGTGGCTTTCTTATCCACGTAACCGGTACGCAGACGGTAGTCGATACGTGACTCGTCACATTCCACCGCAATCATAGAGAAACCGGCCATGGTCGCGGCCAGAGGCTGTGCGCCACCCATGCCGCCCAAACCGCCAGTCAGTACCCAGCGACCTTTCGCGTTGCCGTCGAAATGCTTCTTCGCGACTGCAACGAACGTTTCGTAAGTACCCTGAACGATGCCCTGAGAGCCGATGTAGATCCAAGAGCCCGCCGTCATCTGGCCGTACATCATCAGGCCTTGTTTATCCAGCTCGTTAAAGTGTTCCCAGTTTGCCCAGTGTGGAACCAGGTTGGAGTTAGCAATCAGCACGCGGGGTGCGTTTTTGTGTGTTGGGAACACGCCGACTGGCTTACCGGATTGAACCACCAGAGTTTGGTCGTCTTCCAGACGCTCCAGCACTTCGACGATTTTGTCGTAACATTCCCAGTTACGCGCTGCGCGGCCGATACCGCCATACACCACCAGTGAATGCGGGTGTTCAGCAACGTCCGGGTCAAGGTTGTTCATCAGCATACGTAGTGGTGCTTCAGTCAGCCAAGATTTGGCGCGTAGTGTGGTTCCGTGGGGTGCACGAATGGTGCGGCTTGTGTCCAGACGGGTACCTTGAGCTTGGTGCTGCGTCATGTTACGACTCCTTTATGTTTGGGTTGGCGAACCCCGTTGTGTAGGGTAAGGATTCGCCGTGTTTCATTTGCTTCGCTCGTTTTCCGTTGAGCGTTTTAGGGTTTATTTTTTAGCGTTGCTTTGCCCGTGGCTGACATTCAGCGCACATTTTTCTCGGCCATGGTGTTGGCGATATCCCAACACAATCTGGCCGCGAGGCGGGCAGTCTGATTGTCGATATCGTAAGTCGGGTTGTATTCCGCGATATCGGCAATCATGAGTTTGTTTTTGTAGTGCAGAATCCTGTCGAGATACGGCGTCAGCGTTTCCAGACTGACTCCGCGCGCTGCTGGCGCACTCACGCCCGGCGCAGTCGCGGCGGGGAACACGTCCAAATCGATGGTGAGATAGAGATAATCGCAGTCATCGATGAAGTGTTGCAGTTGCGTCATGTGATAGATGTGGTTGGCTTGCGACAGCGCGCGATCTTCCACATACCACACGCCCAGTTCATCGGCGCGTTCAAACAGTGCGGCGGTATTGCTCGCGCGGCTGACACCCAGGCAGGCATAGTGAAAACACCAGTTGTGCTCGGCGCAGTAGTGCTGAATCTGATTAAATGGTGTGCCTGAACTCGGTTTGACCGGGGCCAGCTCCGATTCAAAGGCACGCAGGTCAAAGTGCGCATCGAAGTTGATGATGCCAATGCGTGGCTGCTTGATGCCTTGCGCATGCAGATGCTGAGCCAAGCCTTGAAATGTTGCCCATGCGACTTCGTGACCACCGCCTAACACGATCACTGGCGTATGAGACAGCGCTTTCGCCACCACGTGTGCGCAGCGCGATTGAGCGTGTTCCAATGCGTCATCATCACAACGGATATTGCCCAGATCATAGAGCGCTGAGCTGCGATGCCATGCCATGTTGGCCAGCGCCTGTTTAATCAGGTTTGGCGACTGGCTGGCGCCTACACGTCCTTTATTGCGCGCTACACCAGCATCGCATTCAAAACCGACCAGAGAGACGGCATGTTGCTCGCCGTTGAGTTCACTGGCTTGCAGGCATTGCATCACATGGTGAACCCGTGTGCCCAGTTGGCCATCTTCAGCGTCGTGACGGCCAAGCCATTGGTAGTGATGGGAAGTTTGAGGAAAATCAGTCATGGCAGAAAGCTCCATCCACAATTCGTGCATGTAAACGAGGAACGCCGACCTGATAGCTGAGATCCGCCGGGTGGTCGATGTTCCAGATCGCAAGGTCGGCATCAAAGCCTGTTGCAACTTGACCTCGTGTTTCTGCAAAGCCCAGTGCTTTGGCTGCGTGAACGGTAACGCCACGCAGAGTTTCTTCTGGGGTCAGGCCGAACAGTGTGCAGCCCATGTTCATCATTAAGGTTAGGTCGGCAAACGGCGATGTGCCCGGGTTAATGTCGGTCGCCAGTGCCATCGGCACCTGATACTCGCGCAATGTCGCAACCGGTGGCTTTTGCGTTTCACGCAGGAAATAAAACGCACCCGGTAGCAGAGTGGCGACGGTTCCGGACTCAGCCAGCGCTTTGACGCCGTCTTCGTCGAGGTATTCAATATGATCCGCTGACAAGCCTTGATATCGGGCGGTTAAGGCCGTGCCACCCAGATTAGACAGTTGCTCGGTATGGCCTTTGATCTGCAAACCATGTTCTTTGGCGCACTGAAAGACACGCTCAGTTTGCGCGAGATTAAAACCAACCGATTCGCAGAATACGTCCACACTGGTGGCCAGTTTTTCTTCCGCAACTCGCGGAATGATGGTTTGGCAGACATGCTCGATGTAGTCGTCCGCGCGGCCGATGTATTCCGGTGGCAGAGCATGGGCGGCCAGCAGCGTCGTGGTGATTTTTACCCGGCGGTGATTTTCCAGCGCTTTGGCTGCGCGCAGCATTTTCACTTCGTCATTGAGCGTCAGGCCGTAACCGGATTTGACTTCTACTGACGTCACGCCGCTTTTAAGCAGGCCATCGAGACGCGGCAAGGCCAATTCAACCAGTTCATCCAAGCTGGCACCACGCGTCGCTTTTACCGTAGAGATAATGCCACCCCCTTGCGCCGCGATGGTTTGATACGGTACGCCTTGCAAGCGCATTTCAAACTCATTTGCACGGTTACCGGCATAAATCAGATGGGTGTGGCAATCAATCAGTCCAGGCGTGACCAGTTTGCCACTGCAATCAATGCGCTGAGCATCGGCGTCGATGACCTTTGCGCTGATGGCAATAATTTGACCGTTTTGGATCAACACGTTCATCGGCTCGCTTGGCTGGTAGCCAGCGCTTCCGTTTTGCATGCTGACAATTCGTGCGTTGGTCAGAATCAGTTCCATGTTTCCCTCGGTAAGTCATGCGTCGGTCATGACCAAATGAGCACTTCGGAGTGAAGTTTATTTGTATGTTTAAATGTATATACAATTAATAGTGGAAACGAAGGAAGTCGGCAAGACTGATGTTGCAAAAATGTGATCAAGTTTCAGTCTTAAGGTTTAATTTTCAGTTAGCAACACTTTCGAGGTGAGCTTGTATTTGGAACCCGGGTGATAGAGCAGGGCAGAGCTGACCAGCTTATCACCACTCCAGGTGCGGCGGTTGAGCAGCAGGCAAGGCTCGCTTGGGTTGAGCGACAACGTGGTTTTGATGTGGCTATCCGGCACGATGGCTTCAACAGTGTGTTCAATCGCGCTCAGCGGGCAGTTTTCTGAAAGATATTGGTTGGGCGTAATGCGCGAGAAATCTTGCTGGAGATAGTTAGGCGCATAACGGGCATTGACCCAGCGCACTTCCAGTTGCAGCGGTGCGTCGTTGGCGTAATGAAGGATTTCGCTGTAAAACACCGGCGTGCCGAGCATTACCCCCAACTTGGTTGCGACGCTTTCATCGGCAATAATCTGTTGCTGTTGAATTACTTTGCTGTCGTAGCGCTTACCCCGGCTGACCACTTCATCGGCGATGTTACGAATATCGAGCAGCGGGGATTCGGCTTTCTCTTCCGGCGCGCAAACGAAAGTACCCAAACGAGGGCGGCGCTGCAGTTTGCCTTCTGTCACCAGATCGCGAATCGCTTTATTGACCGTCATTCGGCTGACATTGAACTGCTCCGTCAGCTCCATTTCCGTCGCGATGCGATGGCCGACAGGCCAGCGACCGGATTCGATGTTATCCAGAATGAAGTGTTTGATCTGTAAATAAAGGGGTGACTCTGACATAGCGCTACGAATAATTTAATTGAATATACAAATAATCTATAACTGCAAGACAAATTGCAATTGATGGCGGGGGTTTTTGCTTCAGGGTGTTAGCAAGGTCTGATTTTTGAGGGCGCAGTTCCGTCAAAGTGCGATGAAATGATCATGCCGACGGGATAAATCAGGCACGATCGTGAAATATCACCGTTTAATCTGGTGATTTTCCCCTTGCGATCTCGCATAATCGCCGCGGTATCCGATGCTTGCTCCTGTGCAAATTCAGGGGGCAACGCTGTGGCGGCCACAGTGTGTGATTGATTTGAATAAAAAAGGTTTGTTATGACAGCTCCTACTACCATGACGTTTTTCGCCCGATTTGAGAGCGACATTCTGGCGGGCAAGAAAGTGATCACGATTCGTGACGCCAGCGAAAAAGATTATCAGCCGGGTACGGTTGTGGATGTCAGTACGTTGGAAGAGGGGCGCTGGTTCTGCCGCCTGCATATTGAGAGTGTGGAACCGGTTCAGTTCTCGGCGTTGACGGAATATCACGCTGATCAAGAGAACATGACGCTGGATGAACTGAAACACGTGATCAGCGATATTTATCCGGGCATCGAAGAGTTGTATGTGATTACGTACCAGTTGGTGTAATAGCCTTGGTTCAGTGACCTACCGAAAATGAAAACGCCAGCGAAAGGCTGGCGTTTTTGAAGCTGATTAATCGCGCTTCCACATCATATGGCAAGCTTTCTGATCCGGATCGCGGCTGATCAGCATTCGTGCGAACACGTCATCCAGTACATCGTTCTCTTCATTGACAAGGCCGATACGTACTTCCGTGAACACTTCCTTATCGACTTCGAAACCAACCTGTTCATCCCAGTCATCACCAACTTCAACGATTTCTGCTGCGCCGCGGTCATCAAATTGCGCGGTGAACAGAATCACGTCTGCCGGCTCCAGGTTGTCGGGTGCCATTTCGAGGAAAATATCGTATGCGGCTTCGATTGCGTCGTCGTAAGAAATTAAATCAGACATGCAATTACGCTCGGCTCATGAATTTGCGTTCAGCCGTGTTCACGATTACGCGTTCGCCAGTTGCGATGTATTCAGGAACCTGAACAACAAGGCCAGTTGCGAAACGAGCTGGTTTAGAACGCGCAGACGCTGAAGCGCCTTTAATTGATGGGTCAGTTTCTTCGATAACCATTTCAACTGAAGATGGTAGTTCAATAGCAACCGCTTTGCCGTCAACCAGAACGATCTGCATGCCCTGAATTTCTTCAGTGATGAACAGTAGTTCGTCTTCGATGTCGTCTTTCTTGAATACGAATTGTGAGTAGTCTTCGTTATCCATGAAGATGTACTCATCACCGTCTACGTAAGAGAACGAGATGTTGCGTTTGTTCATGTCTACGGTATCTAGGAAATCGTCAGACTTGTAGCGCTCATCAACGCGTGCACCTGTTGTCAGGTCAGTACAACGCAGTTTGTAGATTTTTGAGCCGCCGCGGCCACCCGGAGTGGTCACTTCGATATCTTTGATCAGTAGCGTTTTGCCGTTAGAAACGATCGCAAAACCTTTTTTCAGTTCACTTGCCTTTGGCATGGAATAAGTTCCTTGGTTCTTAAATTCGGCGCATTATAACTAAAGCAGTGGGGGAAAAGGAATATCTGAGATGCGACTTAACCCTATGTTCGTGACTCCAATGTGTATTTCTTCAGCAACGGATTCGGCAAGGTATTGATTCAACGGTAGCCTTGGGCGAACATAACGCCAACCCATACCCACGGAAACTGCCTTCAACTATGACACTGCCGGTTATCGATCCTAAACAGCCTTTTCAGCCAGAATACCAGCCCGCCGTTGCGGATTTGGTGAAATTTCTGCGCGCCGGGCTTGGCGAGCGCCTGCACAGCATTTATCTGTACGGCAGTGTGGCGCGCAAAACCGCCAAACCGGGTGAGTCAAATCTGGATGTGGTGGTAGTAACCAAGCAGCCTTTTGAGGACACGAAGGCGACGTTGCTCAATACTATCCGCTGGCGCTTTCAAAAAAGTTTTCCGCTGATTACTGATGTCTCGGTCAAAACGGCATTGGTGAGTGACGTTGCGACGCTCGACAGCATTTTTTCATGGGGATTTATGCTGCGTCACTGCTGCGTGTGTGTGTATGGCGACGATCTGGCTGAGTGTTTTGGCCATTATGAACCGAGCTGGGAAATCGCCAAGCACTGGAATCAGGATGTCGGCGACTGGCTGACCTTCTATCGTGACAAAATTGCCAAAGCGGGCAGTGCCGCCGAGCAGAGCGCGGCGCAAAAGACCATTGCGAAAAAACTGCTGCGAGCCAGTTATTCGTTGATCATGTATCGCGATAAACAGTGGCTGGAAGATCCACTGGAATGCGGCGCCCAATTTTTACGTTACCACCCTGAAAAACAACTCGATATTGATCGGCTGGCTATCCTGCTCAGCGGGCGCGTGATTCCTAAACGGTCGGTGATTGGGCTGCTCGACAGCTTTGGCCCATGGCTGGTGAAACAGTACGAAAAAACCGAATTTCGTATTGGCTGATTGACGCTCGACTTTATCCACAAAATCACGAGAAAGTGTAGTTATTTAATAGACTTATCAATAGATGTGCTAAGGTTAGTAGTATCTCTGCAAACGGAATTGCGCCATGCCTGCATTGTCAAAGCACTTTACGATTCGGTGGGAGCGGGTGCTGGATACCAGCTCTCGTTACGTGCTCAGCTCAATGCATGCCATTCGGGAAAGCATGGTGTGGCTCATTCCGTGTTTAATGCTCTCTTCGTTTGCGCTTTTGCTCGCCAGTATGGGCGAGTTGTTGCTAGGTAATCGACCGACTTGGGTTGAAGTTCTCTACCAAACCAACCAAGTAGTTGCGGACTTTTTCCCTTACTTAATGACGGCGACGATTGCTTATGTACTGGCGATGCAGTGGCGTTTACCTCGCCCGCCGATGGCGTTGCTGGCGATCGTTTATCTGGTGATGGCGTCCGCCATGACCCATTCTGGCACCACCCTGATCACCTTCCATATTATTCTGGCTATTATTACTCCGCTCTATATCACCCCGTTGATGGCGAAACTGATGGCAATCAAAGTCTTGAAAATGACGTCATCCGACAGCGCTGGTTCGATTGTCCGTGAATCACTGAATATGGTGATTCCTGCCATTGTGGTGGCATTCGTGGTCATGGCGTTTAACAGTCTGTTCCTTACGGCGGTATCGGATATCTCGTTGGACAAGCTGATGCTGATGGATTATGCCAATGATCCTTATGTCTTCGGGCTGACGTTCGCTTCGCTCAATTCTCTACTGTGGTTTTTCGGCATCCATGGTTATTACGCCTTGTTGCCGATGGTCGACATGTTGCAGGAAGCGAGCAATCTCAGCTACTCCACTATGATGGCAGGCGGGATTGCACCTTATCCGATGAACCTGTCGTTTATGGGGTCGTTTGTGTTTATTGGCGGTAGTGGTTCGACACTGTCACTAGTGTTGGCGTTGCTGCTGTTTGCTAAACAGCGCACCTTGCGTCTGATTGCAATGGCGAGCGTACCGATTGCTCTGATCAACGTGAATGAGATTCTGCTGTTTGGCCTGCCGATCATTTACAACCCGCGTCTGCTGCTGCCATTTGTCCTCACTCCATTGGTCAATGTATTGCTGGGACTCGGAGCCGTGCAGATGGGTTGGGTGACTGCGCCGAGTGTCTCCGTGCCGTTTAACAGTCCCATTTTGTTTAATGCCTGGGTTGCTACTGATGGTGACTGGAATGCGGTGCTGCTCCAGTTGTTCAATGTGCTGGTGGGCTGCGCAATTTATTTTCCGGCCGTGCGGCGCATGAACCAGATTTACAGCGCGAGCGAAATCAAAATCTCTTCACTCAACACCACGTATATGCGTCGTCAGGAAGAGGCGCAGGTTCTTAAGGATGATCCGATTTTGATGGCGCAGCAAAAGGAGCGTGAACTGGAAACCGTCGAACAGCAACTGCTGGGTATCAGTAGCAAAGAGTTCTGCCTGGAATACCAGCCGCAGGTAGAGCCAATATCCGGGCGGGTGACGGGCTGCGAAGCGCTGATTCGTGCGATGGATGAAAGTGGCCAGATGCAGTATCCCGGCGCCTTTTTACCCTGGCTAGAAAAGGCGGGGCTGATGAAAGAGATGGACCTGTGGGTGTTTCGCCGGGCAGCAAGAGACATAGAACGTTGGAATCGTCTAGGCGTGATGGTGCCAGTGAGCATCAATATTACGCCGGAAACCTTGATGGATGAGGCGTGTATGGAAACCATCGCTTCACTCATCGAGCCTCTGAGCGGTCAAATCGATATCGAGATCACCGAGGCGTCACTGCTGGCGGACGAGCAGTCGCTGATGATGGCGTTTAACCAACTGCATCAGCTCGGGGTGAAAATCCATATCGACGATTTCGGAACCGGCTATTCGTCATTGAGCTATCTTAACCGCTTCGACATTGACACCATCAAGATTGACCGTTCATTTGTGCTGGCTTTAGACAATCCCAAAGGGCGCAAGGTGTTTGCCAGTTTGCAGTCGGTCGCGCATGCACTCGATCTGGCGGTTATCGTTGAAGGGGTGGAAACCAAGCAGCAGTTGGATGCGATTAAGGCCAACGGCGTACTCTCTATTCAGGGGTGGTACTACGCCAAGTCATTGCCTGCCGAGCGTTTTATTGATTTCATCAACGCCAGTCCGGTGAAATCCAGTCAGAACAAGCCGAGCTGAGGGGCGCTGATCTGTTCAAACTGTCGGCCAATGAACGGCAAAATCGCATCGGCGACCGGTTTAAGCTGTTTATCGATATAGTGCTGATAATCGATCGGGCTTTTCATGTACTCTTTCGGCTCTGGGCCGTTGACGGTAATACAGTACTCAATTAGGCCGCGGTTCTGGTATTGCAGCGGACGGCCAAGACGGGCATTGATATCGTCCGCCATGCGTGCCGCTCGCACCTGCGGTGGTACATTTTTCTGGTATTCGTGCAGTTTGCGGCGCAGGCGCTTCTGATACACCAACTCGCTATCGTATTCCCCAGTCAGCGTGGCTTCCACCGTGGTACGAATGTAGTCGTCCGGATTCTCGCCGTGGAAAATCATCCAGTACAACTGATGCTGAAAACGTTGCGCGAGTGGTGTCCAGTCTGTCCGGGCGCTTTCCAATCCTTTGAACACCATGCGCTCTTTGTCGCCTTCTCCGATCAAACCTGCGTAGCGCTTTTTCGAACCAGTTTCCGCGCCGCGAATGGTCGGCATCAGAAACTTGCGATAGTGGGTCTCGTACTCAAGCTCCAGAATGGAGGTCAGCGCGTATTGCTGATGGAGATGATCGGTCCACCATTGGTTGATATGCTGAACCAGCGCACGCCCGATCATGTCAGCATCTTGCTGGGAATGTTCGCGTCCGAGCGAAACAAACGTCGAGTCGGTATCGCCGTATATGACTTGATAGCCCTGCGCTTCAATCAGTTGTTTGGTTTGTTTCATGATCTCATGCCCGCGCATGGTAATACTCGAAGCCAAACGGGTATCAAAGAAGCGGCACCCCGATGAACCGAGCACGCCATAAAACGAGTTCATGATGATTTTGATCGCCTGAGAAAAGGCTTTCTCATTGTTCTTCTTCGCTACATCGCGCGCCGCCCATAAGGTTTCGATCATCTGCGGCAAGAAATGTCTGCTGCGGTGGAACTGACCGCCACGAAAACCCGGGACCGCTTGGTCAGGCGCGTTGCCAATCGGGATCTGCAAACCTTCAATCAACCCCATTGGGTCAATCAGAAATGAGCGGATAATCGATGGATACAGGCTTTTGAAATCGAGAACCAGTACGGAATCATACAAACCGGGAACGGAATCCATCACATAGCCACCGGGGCTGGCGAGCCAATCTTCCGAATGCAGATTCGGCGCGATGTAACCTGCGCGATGCAGCTGCGGCAGGTAAAGGTTCGTGAAAGCCGCCACCGAGCCTCCGACGCGATCGAGTTCAACGCCAGTCAGGCGCGAACGTTGAATGGCGAAATCCAACAGATGCGTGTGAGTGAAAATCTTATTTACCAGCACACAGTCCTGCAGGTTGTATTTCGCCAGCGACGGTTTGTCGTGACGGTACATGCGGTTGATTTCGTCCATCCGGTCATGCACGTTGTGAATCTCTTTACCTTCGCCCAATAGTTCACGAGACACAGACTCCAGCGACCAGGAGCGGAAATGGTAGGTTGCCGTTTTGAGCGTATCGATGCCGTCGAGCACCACACGACCTGGAATGGTGATGAATCCCTGTTGAGTCTGACTGGCACTGCGGAAAAAACTTGGTTGTTTTCCTCGCCCGAGCATGAGCTTCATCTTGTGCCATTCAGCGCGTTTGTGCAGCAGGCGGAAGTCAAAATCGATGACGTTCCAACCGATAATGACATCGGGATCGAAACGTTCAAACCAGTCAACCATAGCATTGAGCAGCGCATACTCATCTTCCACCCATTGCATTGGGGTGTCGGCTTGCTGCGGATCGCCAATCATGATCACGCGGCTGTCCATCGGGCTGTCTAAGCCGATGGAATAGAGAATGCCTTTTTCCGAACACTCGAGATCCAGCGATACCACTTTCAGTGACGGCAGATAATCCCCCTGACGGCATTTAGCTTGACGCACCTGACGATAGTCCGTGTGAGTGGTGACCTGACCAGTAAATTCGACGCTGCCTTTGACAAAACGCTCCATCAGGTAGCGATCAGCGAGACGAATATCCGCTTCCAGCGTCAGCAGTTGCGCTTGTTCCAAATGGCCAGCCAATGCTTGTGCATGTTGAATCAGCGTGCAGTAACAGGCCGCCAGCGGTTCCTGATCGAAAGACTTTAGCTCTAGCGGGCGAATGTCAACGTTCAACTGATGTTGCTTGGCGATGGATTGCGCGGCTTCGATATCCTGCTGAAGAATAAAGAACACGGGGTGCTCGCCGCGAACGATCAGCTGCGCCGGGCCTTCATCCGTGGCTAACCAGAGTTCAATCTGTGTCTGCCCCTGGATATCCCGAGCTTGTCTGGTTAATAAAAAGCCTTGCTGAATACTCAAATCGCCGATCCGTTACTGATATTTAAAACACACTGTTGTGCTGAGCGCAGACTATATCAAAATTCTGAAACTCCGTTGATTAAAGCGGGGAATATCTGTTGTACATGCATGATTATTAGTCATGTTGCTCGCTTATTATTCACTGGTGAATTTTACCAATTCATTGAAATTAATATAATTTCTATTCAGTATCTGATCCCGTTCAAAATAATGGCTGCTTGCGATAAACCACTCGAAAAGGGTTTGATATAATTCTTAACCTGTTGATTTATTAATCGATTCTCAATGCGTGACAGCAAGCGAAAATAAGTGCTTGCTAAAGTTTCCGTTTGAGCACATATTCAGGATAAGAAATTATTCTGAATTTTAGTTAGACTAGGCAGCCATGCTGCTATCCACTACCTCGGTGGGTGCAGAGCCAATAAATAAGTGTGGAGATACAAGTTTGATAAGTGTTTTCCTTGTAGATGATCACGAGCTGGTTCGCACAGGGATACGACGTATTATTGAAGACGTCCGTGGAATGAACGTAGCAGGGGAAGCTGATAGCGGTGAAGAAGCAGTAAAATGGTGTCGCAACCATCATGCTGACGTCGTACTGATGGATATGAACATGCCGGGCATTGGTGGCCTGGAAGCGACGAAGAAGATTCTTCGTTTCAATCCTGACGTGAAAATCATCGTGTTAACCGTTCATACAGAGAACCCGTTCCCGACCAAAGTTATGCAGGCCGGAGCGGCAGGCTATTTGACCAAAGGTGCCGCGCCAGATGAAATGGTGAACGCCATTCGCGTCGTGCACAGCGGTCAACGCTATATTTCTCCGGAAATTGCCCAGCAAATGGCGTTAAGCCAATTTTCACCAGCCTCAGAAAATCCATTTGCTGACTTGTCCGAGCGTGAGCTCCAGATCATGCTGATGATCACCAAAGGACAGAAAGTAACCGATATTTCAGAGCAATTGAATTTGAGTCCTAAAACGGTCAATAGTTACCGTTATCGACTGTTTGCTAAGCTAGACATCAGTGGTGATGTGGAACTGACGCATCTGGCGATTCGACACGGGATGCTCGACACTGAGAAGTTATAGTGTCCTCGTTTGATTCAATCTCCTTTCTGAAAACAGTAACCAATCAGCCCGGTGTGTACCGCATGTACAATACCGAGGCTGAGGTTATTTATGTCGGTAAAGCCAAAGATCTCAAGAAGCGCCTCTCCAGTTATTTTCGTAAGAAGATAGACAGCGAGAAGACACGCGCTTTGGTCAGTCACATTGATAAGATCGATGTGACGGTGACGCACACCGAAACTGAAGCGCTGATCCTTGAGCACAACTACATCAAGCAGTATTTGCCGAAATACAACGTGCTGCTGCGTGATGACAAATCCTATCCGTACATTTTCATCAGTGGACATCGCCATCCAAGATTGTCTATGCATCGAGGGGCGAAGAAACGCAAAGGCGAATATTTTGGCCCGTATCCGGACTCCGGGGCGGTGCGTGAAACGCTGCATCTGATTCAGAAAATTTTTCCGGTTCGTCAATGTGAAGATACGGTATACAGTAACCGGACTCGTCCGTGCCTGATGTATCAGATTGGTCGCTGTGCAGGCCCTTGCGTCAGTACCATCATTTCCGATGACGATTACGCTGAGTTGGTGAATTATGTGCGCCTGTTCTTACAGGGCAAAGATAAGCAAGTGCTGGAAATTCTCATCGAAAAGATGGAAAAAGCCAGTATGACGCTGCGATTTGAAGATGCGGCGAAATTCCGTGATCAGATTCAGGCCATTCGCCGCGTTCAGGAGCAGCAGTTCGTTTCTGAAGACAGCATGGACGACATGGATGTGTTAGGTTTCGCGCAGGAAAAGGGCATCGCTTGTATCCACATCCTGATGATTCGTCAGGGCAAAGTGCTCGGCAGTCGCAGCCATTTTCCTAAAATTCCGCAAAACACTTCTCAGGAGGAAGTGTTCGAGAGTTTCCTCAGTCAGTATTACCTCAGCCACAATGAAGCGCGCACGATTCCAAGCCGCATTATTTTGAATGAAGGTTTGCTGGTGGATGCGAAACCGATGCAGGATGCGCTGGCTCAGCTGGCAGGCAGAAAAGTCACCTTCCATGTCAATCCGACGGGTACGCGCGGACGTTATCTCAAACTGTCGAATACCAACGCTTTGACTGCCATCACAACTAAGATTAATCATAAGATGACCATCAACCAACGTTTCAAAGCGTTGCAGGATGAGTTGAGTATTGAAAACATCCTGCGTATGGAGTGTTTCGATATTTCGCACACCATGGGTGAGAGTACGATCGCATCCTGTGTGGTGTTTAATCAAGAAGGCCCGGTCAAACAAGAATATCGCCGTTATAACATTACGGGGATTACTGGTGGTGATGACTATGCAGCGATGGGGCAGGTGTTGGAAAGACGTTACGGTAAACAGCTTGATGTCGACAAAATTCCGGACATTATCTTCATCGATGGCGGTAAAGGTCAGCTCAATCGTGCCCATGAAATCATGACACAATGTTGGCAGGATTGGCCAAAACGCCCACGATTAATTGGTATTGCCAAAGGGGTGACACGTAAGCCTGGTCTGGAAACACTGATCACCACTGACGGAGATGAGTTCCATTTGCCAAGTGATGCGCCTGCACTGCACCTGATTCAGCATATTCGTGATGAAAGTCATAACCATGCGATTGCTGGCCACCGAGCAAAACGCGGTAAAACGCGTCGTACCAGCGCGTTGGAAGGTATTGAAGGGGTCGGGCCAAAACGTCGTCAGGCGTTACTCAAATACATGGGTGGTTTGCAAGAACTCAAGCGGGCGACTGTAGAAGAAATCGCCAAAGTGCCGGGCATCAGTCATTCTTTGGCAGAAATCATTTATCAAACATTGAAACAATAAGAAAAATACCGCACCATAAACGCGCAGTCGATAAGAGCCTAAAAATATGCGTTTTAACATTCCCAATATTCTGTCTTTACTACGACTTTTCCTGATTCCGGTCTTTGTCGTATGTTTCTATCTACCATACAACTGGGCTCCGTTCGCAGCAGCGATGGTGTTCTGGGTAGCTGGCTTTACTGACTGGCTGGATGGGATGTTAGCTCGCAAGCTTGGTCAAACATCGCGTTTTGGTGCGTTTATCGATCCGGTTGCAGATAAAGTGCTGGTTGCCACCGCGCTGATTCTGATCACCGAGTACTACCACAACATCTGGATTACCATTCCGGCGGTGACCATGATTGCGCGCGAAATTATTATCTCAGCGCTGCGTGAGTGGATGGCCGAAATTGGTAAACGAGCCAGTGTGGCCGTGTCCTGGATTGGCAAAGTAAAAACGCTGACGCAGATGTTCGCTCTGTGGGTGCTGATTTGGCGCTACGATGATTGGATGATTTGGCTTGGCTACGCTTCGATTTATGTTGCGACGATCCTGACTTACTGGTCGATGGTGCAATATCTGGCGGCGGCGAAAGACGACTTACTCAGCGAAGAACATCAATGAAGAAACGGGCGACAGCCCGTTTTTTTATGTTGGTCGACAGAGTGATAAAGTGAGACGGAGCAGGAATGGTAAACTCGCTGTCTGACTTTAGTTATCTTGCGGAAAACATGAGCTTTTTTGCGACTAAATTGACCAAAGCAAAGCTTTTTGAATGTAAAATAGACAAACGATTTAAAATCAAAAAAATTGTGTTGACTCATTTTGCCGATTCCGTAGAATGCATCCCGTACTCAAGAGGAATGCGCAGTTAGTGCAGTCCAAATGAGTGTCAGAGGCGCGTTGGCAGAGTGGCCATGCAGCGGATTGCAAATCCGTGGACCTCGGTTCGACTCCGGGACGCGCCTCCATTTGCGACACTAGCTCAGTTGGTAGAGCGCAACCTTGCCAAGGTTGAGGTCACGAGTTCGAACCTCGTGTGTCGCTCCAAATTAAAGTGATGTGGCCAGAGTTGGTCGTGTTACTAAAAATTCAAGTATCCGATATCGATGCTTAGATGGTAAAACCATCGCAACAAATTAGCGTGCCCTGGTGGTGAAATCGGTAGACACAAGGGATTTAAAATCCCTCGACTTTCGAGTCGTGCCGGTTCAAGTCCGGCCCGGGGCACCATATATCTACTCTGCGTAGAACATGCGACACTAGCTCAGTTGGTAGAGCGCAACCTTGCCAAGGTTGAGGTCACGAGTTCGAACCTCGTGTGTCGCTCCAAACAAGAAAAACCCGATCAAATATGGTCGGGTTTTTTGCTATCTGGCACATGCGAAGAGGGCGAACCTCGTGCCCAAGCTGGTCGCGTCGCTCCAAATAAAAGAAGCCCGATCAGAAATGGTCGGGCTTTTTGCTACCAAAAATTTGTCATCTGACGTTTGTCATAGGGTTTTCTACTCACGGCAACCTTACGGCTTTAGGCGATAAATATTGCCGCTGTCGGTGGAGAAGTAGATCCAGTCATCGGGTGAACGGCGAATATCGCGAATGCGTTCTCCCAAGGACTCCAGTAAGCGGGTTTCATCACTGGCGCTCTGATTATCATCTAAGGTAATCACATTAATGTGCGTGAGTTTGAGTGCACCAGTCAGTAACTTACCGTTGAGCTCGGGATAACGCTTGCCTCGATAGAGCAACAACCCGCTTGGTGCAATTGAGGGAATGTAGACTTTCCTTGGCGATTCTATCCCATCCGCCTCTTCACTATCGCCAACGGACACGGGGCCCCAATACTCCTTGCCATAAGATGTATTTGGCCAGCCGTAGTTGGCCCCTTTTCGAATCAGGTTAATTTCATCTCCGCCTCGCGGGCCATGTTCGATTTCCCACAATGTTTTGGTTGGCGTGTCGTAGAACAACCCTTGTGGGTTGCGGTGGCCAAAACTCCAGATTTGCGCCTGTGCGTTGGCTCTTCCCGCAAACGGGTTATCGTCTGGAGTCGTGCCGTCGAGATTTAAACGCAACACGCTGCCGGCGTGGGTTTGGAGATTCTGCCCGTTTGGTCGTATTCCGCGATCGCCGACAGTGAAATAAAGATGCGTCGCATCAAATGCTATTCGGCTGCCAAAGTGACGGGTGGTGTTGGAGTTCGACACGGTGACCAGCAGATCTTGCCATTTGGTGACGACTTTTCCATCCCAGTGAGCCATGGCAAGCGTGGTATCTGTTTCTGCGCCATTTCTCTTACTGTAGGTAAAGTAAAATACGGTAGGGTCGATAGGGGAGAGCGCGATATCGAGCAGACCGCCTTGCCCGTTTGCCGAAACAGAATCGACTTTCAATACGGACTTTTTAGACTGTGTGCCCAAGTCGACCAGCACGATGTCGCCGTTGCGCTCCGTGACGAGCAGTTGAGTGGCAGAAACAAATGCCATTCCCCAGGGAACGAGTAAACCACTCATGACTTTTTCTGCCTCATATGAAGCGGCGTTAAAACTGAAAAGCCACAACAGGCAACACAATAAGCGGGTCATGATGGCATCCTTACTTACTCACTGAATAATAAAGACAGTTTAGCAGTGTTTACCAAATCGTCAGTTTGAACGATGGGGTACTCGATTCCTGTCCTTATACTTTGGTCTAGTTACTGTATTTTTTTGGAATAAAGATCTCTAATTGTGATGCTGATGTATCTTCATGTTTTGCAAGAAAAATTGGCTGATTTTCTTTCTATTCTCACAATATCTGGCTGCCAATGCGTCAGGTTGAGCTTGATAAACTCTGCTTTGGTTCACAACCTATTGATCTTGTGTATGTCATAGTCCATGTATTTATTGTGGTTTATGCACATATAACATCAGAATATTCAGCGTGGACTTTTCTCGATATGAAATCATTCCTATGGGATCGCTATTTTGAAACGGGCATCGACGATGTTGATGAGCAGCACCAGTATTTGGTGGGGTTTATCAACAAGTACGGTGAGCTGCTGGCAGAAAACAGCATGTCATTGCAGGATGTGCGCTTGGCGCTGTTTGAATTGTCACGCTATGCGGAATTTCATTTCAAGGAAGAAGAGCAACTGATGCGCAATGCGGGTATCGCAGAAGCGCACTTGAGCGAACACATCAAAGTCCATCGTACATTCATGGCGGAAATTTTCAGCATGCAAGCTTTTCTCAGTGATACTGATGACAGACCGGCGGTGCAATTACTGGAATTCCTGATCCATTGGCTTGCATACCATATTCTCGGCATTGATCAGAATATGGCCCGTCAGGTCAAAGCGATTGAAAACGGTCTGTCTCCTCAGCAGGCCTATGAGCGCGAGGAGCGCGAACGCGACAGTGCTACAGAACCATTACTGAATGCGCTGAATGGTTTGTTTGAACAAGTCTCTGAGCGTAACCGTGAACTGGTCAAGCTTAATCAGTCGCTGGAAGAGAAAGTTCATGAACGTACCCAACAGTTAATGAAGGCCAATCAGAAGCTGGAAGCATTATCGATGACCGATAGCCTGACCGCCTTACCAAACCGGCGTAAAGCTTTGTGTCAGCTTGAAGCATATTGGAAAGAGTCAATGCAGTTAGGGGCACCATTGGTATGCATCATGATCGATGCAGACTATTTCAAGCAAGTTAACGACAGTTGCGGGCATGATGCGGGCGATAGAGTGCTGGTGGAACTGGCGCATACGCTACAACATGCGTTTCGCAGCGACGATTTGGTGTGCCGCCTCGGCGGTGACGAATTTCTGGTGATTTGTCCCAATACAGATTTGGAAGGTGGGTTGCACATTGCAGAGCTCACCCGTCAGCAGGTCAATAATCTGTTAGTCCCGACAGGCATGGAACCTTGGCGCGGTAGTATCAGTGTGGGGGTCGCGGAATCTCACGGCTTTATGAATGACCACCATGAGCTGATCAAACTGGCCGACACTGCGGTTTATCGCGCCAAAAAAGCAGGCAAAAACCGCGTTTGTATCGCTCAATTTGATGAGGAAATCAGCGCGGAACCTAACGCCAACTTAGCCTGAAAATCCCGTTGCAGATGAGTAAAGCAGAGTTCGCGAAACCAGCGATGCTCATCGTCATTCTGAAATTTGGCATGCCACAGCAGGTAGTAATTATGGGTTGCGAGCTCAAATGGCGCGCTTAGTACCGCTAGCGGGTAATGTTTGGCGTATTGTGCCGCGATATGCAGCGGTACCGTCACCAGACATTCCGTACCAATCACCGTTTCCAATGCCAGACGCAGCGACGGCAAGGTGGCGAAAACGCGCCTTTGTTTTTTGTGCTGGCGGAACAGATTATCCACCTGGCGGCTCTCTTCATGTAATCCGCTGACCAGAATGTGCCTGGCCGCAAAGTAATGCTCCAGTGAAACCCCCTTAATCGCGATATCGTTTTGCTCACAGCAGCAGATCACGTAGTGATCACTGGCGAGTTTTTTTCCATACAGGTTTTCCGGTACGGTCACGGCCAGTGTGCCCAGCAGATCGACGTCGGCTTCTCCCAATTCACTCAGGGATGCGTTCTGCCACAACGAGGTCTGAATACCTGCCTGAGGTGCCTTCTCATACAGTTCTGAGCAGAGCGCAGGCAGAATATCCATTGAGACAAAGCTATTGAAAGCAAGACGAAATGACCGTTCGCAGTGCTGAATGTTTGCCTGCGGAGGTAGGTAGAGTTGGTCAAGTTGAAACAACAATGCTGGCAGACGTTCTTTCAACTGCTCGCCACGTTGTGTCAGGGTAAACTGCTGACTATCGCGGATCAAAATGGGATCCTGGAACTCTTCGCGTATCAGGCGCAGTGCTTTACTCATTGCGGGCTGAGTCACGTTCAGCCTGCGCGCGGCATCCGTCAGGTTACGGGTTTCGAGCAGCGCCATGAGCGCAGGCAGCAGTTTGTAATTGTTCATCGATTCCTCAGAGCTGTTTGAGCATCCACACATCACAGCCGTTGTGCTCGGTACCCGGCATGGGGGCAGGTAAATGTTCAAAGCCCAGGTTTTCATACAAGCGCACCGCAGTGCTCATGTTGGACAGCGTATCGAGGTAACACTGAGCAAAACCTTGTTGCTTGGCAAAGGCGAGACACTGTTGCGCCAGCGCTTTGCCGAGGCCGTATCCGCGACTTTCAGGCAGCAGAAACAGCTTCTTCAGCTCACACACTGAATCGCTGCCATTGAATGGTGCGATGCCACCGCCACCGACGACTTTGCCATTCAATGTCGCCAGCCAATAACCACTGCGATCTTGTGGTAGGTAATGCTTGCTCATCGCCAGTACTTCGGCGTCCGACGGGCCAAAGCCGTCACCAATTGCGCCAAATTCGGCGCCCACTTTTTTAATGATATCGCAGATGGTTTGGTCATATTCCGCGCTGATGGGCAGGATGTGGGGTTGCATGTCGACCTCGATAAATGGTTGAGAATGAGTCTTTACCATACGTGGTGATAAGTATAAACAGAAATCAAAATTTGCACTAACAGGCATAACCAAAAGTGATGACCAATGAAAATAGTTCTCAGCAATAAATCTGGCTGTTTAACAATTAAACGAAAGCGCATTTTCCTCGTGCTGAAAGTGTGATTCAGGCCGATTTCAATTTGGCTTTGACAGCAGCTTTAGTTACTATGTACAGCTATTTGAAAAACCCCAAGAATCCCTTACGGTCAGCCTTATCGGCCCCCAAAAGGGCACCAAGGTAACCCTTTCGGGCTCCTTAAGGAAACTGCTCATCAGCAGACGAGGAAACGATGCAACATCTACAAGAGATTATTGCTAACGCGACCGCAGCCATCAACGCTGCAGAGTCGTTAGTCGCACTGGATGACGTGCGTGTTCAGTACCTGGGCAAAAAAGGTGAGCTGACCGCTCAACTACAAAGCCTGGGCAAGCTTCCACCAGAAGAGCGCCGTACCGCTGGTCAGGAAATTAACGTCGCAAAAGAAACGGTTCAAAAAGCCATTGCTGCGCGCAAAGATAGCCTGCAACGTGCAGAGCTGGAAGCGAAGCTGGCGGCAGAAACTATCGACGTGACCCTGCCTGGTCGTCGTATCGAGAACGGTGGTCTGCACCCAGTAACCCGCACAATCGAGCGTATTGAAAGCTTCTTTGGTGAACTGGGCTTTACCGTTGAGTCTGGTCCTGAAATCGAAGACGATTTCCATAACTTCGATGCTCTGAACATCGCAGATGATCACCCAGCGCGTACTGACCACGATACCTTCTTCTTTAATCCAAAGTTGATGCTGCGTACTCACACGTCTGGCGTACAGATTCGTACCATGGAAGAGAACCAGCCACCGCTGCGTTTCATCGCTCCTGGCCGTGTTTATCGTAACGACTACGACCAAACGCACACGCCAATGTTCCATCAGGTGGAAGGCATGCTGGTTGACGAAAACGTGAACTTTGCGCAGCTGAAAGGCATTCTGCACGACTTCCTGTGCAACTTCTTTGAAGAAGATCTGGAAGTGCGTTTCCGTCCGTCTTACTTCCCATTCACTGAGCCTTCAGCCGAAGTGGACGTGAAAGGTAAGAATGGTAAATGGCTGGAAGTACTGGGCTGCGGTATGGTGCATCCAAATGTGCTGCGCAGTGTTGGTATCGACCCTGAAAAATACTCTGGTTTCGCATTCGGTATGGGCGTAGAGCGTCTTACCATGCTTCGTTACGGTGTGAACGACCTGCGTGCGTTCTTCGAAAACGATCTTCGTTTCCTAAAACAGTTCAAGTAATCCAGAGGTTTAATCACAATGAAATTCAGCGAATCTTGGCTTCGTGAGTGGGTTAACCCAGCGGTTACCACTGGCGAGCTTACTCACCAAATTACTATGGCCGGCTTGGAAGTTGACGATGTCCTTCCTGTAGCGGGTACTTTTACTGGCGTTAAAGTGGGTCACGTTGTGGAATGTGGTCAGCACCCAGATGCAGACAAACTGCGTGTGACAAAAGTGGATGTGGGCGAAGAAGAACTGCTCGATATCGTGTGTGGCGCGCCAAACTGCCGTCAGGGCCTGAAAGTCGCGGTTGCGACGGTTGGCGCTGTTTTGCCAGGCGATTTCAAAATCAAGAAAGCGAAGCTACGTGGCCAGCCTTCTCACGGCATGCTGTGTTCATTCTCTGAACTGGGTATTGATGTCGAATCAAGCGGCATCATGGAGCTGGCGGAAGATGCCGTTATCGGTACGGATTTCCGTGAATTCCTGGCTCTGGATGACGTCACTATTGATGTAGACCTGACGTCAAACCGCGCGGACTGTTTCAGCCTGCGTGGTATGGCTCGTGAAGTGGGCGTACTTAACCGTGCCGATGTGGCTGAGCCTTCGGTTGCACCAGTTGCACCGGCAATCGATGCCACCCTTTCTATTGAAGTCAAAGCGCCAGCGGCGTGTCCTCGCTACTTGGGTCGTATTGTTAAGAACGTGAACGTTCAGGCACAAACTCCACTTTGGATGCAAGAGAAGCTGCGTCGCTGTGGTATTCGTTCTATCGACCCGGTTGTCGACATCACGAACTATGTGATGCTGGAACAAGGCCAACCAATGCACGCGTTTGATCTGGCGAAGATCGACGGTGGTATTGTGGTGCGCCTGGCAGAGCAGGGCGAGAAATTGACCCTGTTGGATGGCAGCGAAGCAGAACTGAACGCCGACACACTGATCATTGCAGACCACAACAAAGCGCTGGCGATTGCGGGTATCTTTGGTGGCGAGCACTCGGGCGTGAGCACTGAAACCAAAGATGTGCTGCTAGAATGTGCATTCTTCGCTCCGGATCATATCCGTGGCCGCGCACGCAGCTACGGTCTGCACACCGATTCTTCAATGCGTTTTGAACGTGGTGTGGACTACGCACTGCAATTTGCTGCGATGGAACGTGCAACTCAGCTTCTGATCGACATCTGTGGTGGTGAAGTTGCGCCAGTGGTTGCGGCTGAATCTGATGCCGATCTGCCAAAACCGAACACCGTGGCTTTGCGCCGCACTAAACTGGACAACCTGCTGGGTCACCACATCGCGGATGCGGACGTGGTTGAAATCCTGCAACGTCTGGGTATGACCGTTGAAACCACTGCGGAAGGCTGGACAGCGACAGCGCCAACCTGGCGTTTTGACATCGCAATCGAGCAGGATCTGGTGGAAGAAGTGGGCCGTATCTACGGTTACGACAACATTCCAAACCAGGCGCCAGCGGCTGCGCTGAACATGAACCTGCACAAAGAAGCGAACCTGCCTCTGAAACGCGTTCGTGATCTGCTGGTTGACCGTGGTTACCACGAAGCGATCACATACAGCTTCGTTGAGCCAGAGCAGCAAAAACTGATCGTGCCAGATGTTGAGCCTTTGATTCTGCCAAACCCAATCTCTGCAGATATGTCTGCTATGCGTTTGAGCCTGATTCAAGGTCTGCTGAACACTGTGGTTCATAACCAAAAACGTCAGCAACCACGTGTTCGTCTGTTCGAACAAGGTCTGCGTTTCATTCCGGATCAAGCGGCTGAAAACGGCATGCGTCAAGAGCCAATCCTGGCGGGTGTGATTTCTGGTACTCGCGGTGAAGAGCACTGGAACCTGGAAACAGCAACGGTGGATTTCTTCGACCTGAAAGGTGATGTCGAAGCGATTCTGGAACTGACGGCCAACGGCAAAGCGTACAGCTTCGCGGCGGCAAAACATCCAGCGCTACACCCTGGCCAGTCAGCAGCGATTGTTCTGGACGGCAAAGAGATCGGTGTGATCGGTACGGTTCACCCTGAGCTTGAACGTAAATTTGGTCTGAACGGTCGTACTATAGTGTTTGAAATCGAATGGTCGGCAATCAATACCAAAGTGATTCCTGAAGCTGTCGCACTGTCTAAGTTCCCTTCAAACCGTCGTGATATCGCGGTTGTAGTGGACGACGCAGTGGCGTCTGGTGACATCGTTAACGCGTGTCTGGAGCAGGGCGGCGAGTTCCTGAAAGACGCTAAACTGTTCGACGTTTACGTTGGCAAAGGCGTTGAAGATGGTAAGAAGAGCCTGGCAATTGCCCTGACTCTGCAATCCGCAGAACGCACGCTGGAAGATGCCGATATCGCCGGTGCGGTTGAAGCGATTGTTGCTCACGTATCAGCGAAATTTGGCGCAACACTGCGCGACTGATCGTTGTTATTGAGTGCGAAAAAGCAGGCTTGAGAGCCTGCTTTTTTTACGCCTGCAATTTTGCTATGAAGCGACAAGTTTGGCATGTGTCCTGAGCAACCGCCTGATTTACAGATAAATTTAAAAAATTTTTTTGGCGTAACGAAAAATTTTTCCTACGCTGTAATTAGAGAGAACCTCTGAGTATTTTAAAGAAAGTGGCATAAGTAACTAAAATATCAGTAGTTTTTCTTTCAATATGAAGACAAATTTTGCTTCTAAGCGCGGGATATGCGCCTCTTTTTACCGTTAGACTTTGTTTAGTCTCAATAAAAAAGTTGGCGAAAATCATAAGCTTGGCATACACTTTTCAGGTAAAGCCGATATGTCGTTGATTGGCTAAGCAAAAATTGCTTTGGTGCTGTCACTGCGCAGCAAGGTTTAACATAGCTTTGAGGGAAGTTTTATGGCGCTCACAAAGGCCGATTTGGCTGAGAACCTGTTTGAAAAACTAGGGTTTAGTAAACGGGATGCCAAGGAAACGGTTGAAGTGTTTTTTGAAGAAATTCGTAAAGCACTCGAAGGTGGCGAACAGGTAAAACTCTCCGGTTTTGGTAATTTTGATCTGCGAGACAAAAACGAGCGTCCGGGTCGAAATCCAAAAACGGGTGAAGATATTCCTATCACCGCTCGACGTGTCGTAACGTTCCGCCCAGGGCAAAAACTAAAAGCCCGAGTCGAGAACATTAAAAAGTCGTAAAAAGACCGAGCATTAGACCACGCTTTCGCGTGGTCTTTTCATATTTGGCTTATGCTGCCTGGATGTGTGTGGTGATGTAAGGCTGCCAAGCCTGCTGGTAAAGGTTTTGCGACTCGCGACGAATCTGCTTAATCTTCGCGACTTCCCAATCATTGAGTGCTCGCTGTTCGCGTCCTGCGTTGCGCTCAATCTTCTGAATCTGCTCATAAAGATCATGTTCCGGGCCGCTTTTCACATCGGCAATCGCTTTAAGGTGAAACTGCACTTCTGCGATGATGCCTGTTTTAGGCAGTTGGACCAGTACGTTCAGATCACGATAGCCTGAGTCTGCGGGAGATTTGAAGCGGTTTTTCACCTTAAGAACGGTCGCTTCGCGGCTCAGCGCCTCATAGGCATCAACCAGACTCGGGACGTCGTTGGCAATGATAGTCGCGCGGGCCAGGTCGGTAATACGCTCTGGCTGACCGTTAAGATCCAGTTCAATTTTTTCTGCCGCGCGATGCTGTGATTTAACGCCGGCAAAATAGGCTTGGGTGGACGTTAGCAGGGCCGTACTTTTACACAGTGTTTCCAGTTCGCACTGCGCTTGGTGGGCTTTACTGTAGAGTACATCAAAATCCTGATAAGGCTGGAGAACGCTATTTTGCGTGGTTTGAATGCCGTAAAGGCCGCTGAGGCTGTGTTTGAAAAGCTTTGAACTGACTTGATTTTGTGACTCGCCCCGATCTTCTCTTGGTGACGTGTCTAATGGCAGAGCAGCCGCAAAAGCAGGTGCTCGGCTCAGAACCAGAAGCATCAGTGCCGTTGTTCGTAGGAATAGGCTCATTCACTCTCCTTAGCTTGCGTTGTTAGGTCAAAAGTGGCAATCAGAAGGCCCATAACAGAGTGCAAACAAAGAAATCTCTTCAATAAAGAGGTTGGGTTGAAATCGTAAAACTCAATCGCATCCCAACATCAAATGTGCAGAGTGTGTATTCCATCACATTACAATGCTCGACTATTCAGACTGTTAGCAGGATAAACAGTTCCTTTTGCGAGTGTAACCAAGTGTGTATTTCACAAAACTCTGACCGAGTGATAAAAACTGGCTACCGATTTTAAGCAGAATTCGGTACCCTAGCGCGCTCACATGACTTCAGAGATGAACAATGAAAGATCCAGAATTTTGGCATGCCAAATGGGCCTCCAACCAGATTGGTTTCCACCTGACCGATGTGAATACATTATTGACTGACCACTGGCACGCAACTCAGCCAAAACGCGAAGACAGAGTATTTGTGCCGCTGTGTGGCAAAAGCGAAGATCTTGTTTGGTTAGCAGAGAAACACAATGATGTTCAGGGAGTTGAGCTCAGCCCGATTGCCGTGCGCGCCTTTTTTGCTGAACACTTCTATACTCCTACAGTGACGCAGATCAACAGCTTGCATGAGCTGTATCAGTTTGATGAGCTGTCAATTTACACCGGGGATTATTTTACCGCGCCACTGCAGACCGTCGATATTGTGTACGATCGTGCGGCACTGATTGCATTGCCTGAAGAGATGCGGGCTGATTATGTGGAGCGCTTGAAGCAGTTGCTTAACCCAGGTGCCCGCATTCTTCTGGTGACACTTGATTACGATCAGCAAGAGTTAAGTGGTCCTCCATTTAGTGTTGGAGAAGCGGAGATCCAGCGTCTGTTTCACGGATTTTCGGTTCGCCGCTTGGTGCGCGACGAAGCGAATGCACAGCATCCCAAACGAGCTCAAAAAGGGCTCAGTCGCTTTGCAGAAGAAGTGTGGTTGATTGAGAGCTGATCCATTCTGTTGCCAATGGAGTAAATGGTCTAATCAGGGATTGCAAAGGTGCCGATTTGCTGTACGATACGGCACCTTTTCGCTAGGTTGAAAAATAAGCGGCACGCCAAGAATGCTGCGCATTATCTCAAACTTTCCGATTTTATCGAGCCGGCCAGTAATACCATGAGGTCCTAGTATGTTTCTTTTTAGCCGCCGTAAACAAGAACAAGACAATAACGCTCAACTCGAGGCTATGCGCTCTGCCAGCATGGTACTCAATGCCATCAAACATAATGTGCCGTACATTGAATTTTCCAGTGATGGCCGAATTCTGACCGCAAATGAGCAATTTCTCAGCGCAATGGGTTATACGCTCGAAGAAGTGCAGGGCCAGCATCATCGCATGTTTTGCGATAAACAGTTGACGTCATCCACCTCATATCAGAACTTCTGGCGCGATCTTGCACAGGGTAAACCACAACATGGGACGTTTCGTCGAGTGTGCAAAGATGGTCGTGACATTTGGATCGAAGCCACATACGTTCCGGTTGTCGATGAGCTGGGTAAAGTATCCAAAGTTGTGAAAGTGGCCAGTGATGTCACGGAAGAGAAGCTACAGCTCGACAGTCAAGCAGCCATTTTTGAAGCCCTGAAAACCTCACTGGCGTACATTGAGTTCACACCACAAGGGCAAATCATTAACGCCAATGACAATTTCTGTCGTTGCGTGGGCTATAAGCTGCGCGAGATTCAGGGGCAACATCACCGTATGTTTTGCAGCGAGGAGTTTTTACGGAGCCATGCTGATTTTTGGCCGTCATTGGCCCGCGGTGAATTCAAGTCGGGGTTATTTGAACGCCGCAATCGTAATGGCGACGTTATCTGGCTAGAAGCAACCTATAATCCAATCAGAGATCAAAATGGCAAAGTTGTTCGCGTCGTGAAATTTGCCAGCGAGATTACCGCGCGAATTCACCATTTGCAGGCGATTCAACAAGCGTCCAAGGTGGCGCAGCGTACCTCGTTGGACACGCTGGATATCGCGAACGATGGAGCAAAAACACTCGATCTCGCAGCTGATGTGGCAAATCAGATAGACAGCTCGGTGGATCAGGCGTCGTCTCTGATGGAGAAACTGACCGCGCAGTCGCAGCAAATCGCACAGATTGTGACTACGATTTCAACCATTGCCGACCAAACCAATCTGCTGGCGCTGAATGCGGCGATTGAAGCCGCGAGAGCCGGCGAATATGGGCGTGGTTTTGCGGTCGTGGCTGATGAAGTGCGTAAACTGGCGGCGAATACCTCTCACGCGACAGATGAAATTGGCAACATCGTTAAACGTAACAGCGAATTGACTCAGGTTTCTGAACAAACCATGTCGGAAATTCAGCGCAAAGTGATTGAGTGCAATCAGCAATTGCAATCGACCCAGGCCCTGATTGACGAGATTCGTCATGGCGCGCAAAACGTCGCCGATACGGTGAGCCAACTGGTTAACGATTAAAAAAAGCGCGCTCAACGGCGCGCTTTTTGTATCTTGGTAAGATTCAATCAGTAGTGAATCTTAACGGCCTTGGCGCATTCAATCGCGCGATCCGTTGCTTCCGTCGTGGTTTTTCCGCGTGACAGCGCGACACCAAGACGACGGCGGCCGTTGATTTCAGGTTTACCGAACAGGCGGATTTGCGAGTGCGGAACGCTCAGTGCATCGTCTAAACCTGAGAATTGAATATCCGTTGACGTACCCTGGCCCAGAATTGCGGCGGAGGCAGAAGGACCATACTGCGTGATTTCGCCGATGGGTAAGCCAGTAAATGCTCGTACGTGCAGAGCAAATTCAGAGACGTCCTGAGAAATCAGCGTCACCATACCCGTGTCGTGTGGGCGAGGAGAGACTTCGTTGAAGATGACTTGATCGCCTTTAATAAACAACTCAACACCAAACAGACCATAGCCGCCGAGCGCGTTGACGATTTGTTCGGCCACGTATTCTGCAGCTTTAAGTGCATTTTCAGACATCACTTGTGGCTGCCATGATTCGCGGTAATCACCATCTTCCTGACGGTGACCGATTGGAGCGCAGAAGTGTACGCCATCCACTGCACGAACGGTAAGTAGCGTAATTTCGTAGTCAAAATCGATAAAGCCTTCGACAATCACACGACCAGCGCCAGTGCGGCCACCTTCTTGCGCGTACTGCCATGCTTTTTCAATATCCTGTTCGGTTTTGATGACGCTCTGACCTTTGCCCGAAGAGCTCATAACCGGTTTACATACGCAAGGAATGCCGACGAACTCGACCGCTGCGACAAAATCTTGGTAGTTATCAGCAAACCGATAAGGGGAAGTTGGGAGTGAGAGCTCTTCTGACGCGAGACGACGAATGCCTTCACGGTTCATGGTCAGACGGGTAGCGTTGGCGGTGGGTACCACATTTAGTCCCTGAGCTTCCAGCTCCACCAGTTTGCTGGTCGCAATCGCTTCAATTTCCGGCACGACATAGTGCGGTTTTTCTAGATCAATTACCTGTTGCAGTGCTTTGGCATCCAGCATATCGAATACATGGCTGCGATGCGCAACCTGCATGGCAGGTGCATTTGCGTAGCGGTCACAGGCAATAACTTCCAGACCGAGGCGCTGACATTCAATCGCCACTTCTTTACCGAGTTCACCAGAGCCAAGTAACAGTACACGTTTAGCACTGTCTCGAGTAGCAGTCCCCAACATAGAGCGAAAATCCTTATAGTTATGCATCGATTCCCAGAATCAGTGGAATACTGGGAATAACCTTAGTAAAAACAGCGGCAATCATACTGGAATTACCCAGAAAAGCAAACGTTTGCGCAAGGTTGGCTTACACTCGGATTCAGCGCATGGCAAAACGTTCGGAATGGAAGTTCTGTTGCGATAACCCCATGTTAATCAGATGATTTTTCAGGCTTGATCCAAATCCGACCGGACCACAGAAGCTGACACTGGCCTCCGCGAGATTGAGGCGTTCAGCCACCCGCTCTGCACACAAAAATTCGTTATGGCTGGCCGTGAAAACATGCAGATTGACATTAGGCAGTTTGCTGACGAACAGTTCCAGCAGCTTGACGAAATATTGCTGTTTGTCGTTATCACGGCAGTAAAACAGTTCAATATGACGACCAGATGAATGCGGCAGTTGTGTCAGGTGCTGTAACCAGGCGACAAAAGGCACAATCCCGATTCCGGCACCAATCCACACTTGCTGAGCGTCCGATGGAATTTGGAAACGGCCGTAACCACCTTCCAATGTCACCTGACGCCCCTCGTTCAATTGATTAAACAGTTGGTGGGTGTAATCACCGAGATCCTTGATCGCAAAGTCAGCTTGTTGAGTAAATGGGTCATACTTCAACACGGAAAACGGGTGAGGCGCTTCGCCATCATGAAAATCCAGATACGCAAACTGACCCGCTTTGTAATTGAGCGGTTCATCCAGTGTGATGCCGATGTGCAGCACGCGATAGTTGCTGCTTTCGTCCGTTACCTGTTTCACCATGGTCACTTGACCTGTGACTTTACGACGACGACCAATTTGTCCGCTGAGAGAGAGCACTGCGCACAGTGAACCGATCACAGCGCAAATCCAAACGATGATGTTCAGCGCTGACGCACTCAGTTGATAGTCCAGAACGGTTACGGAGTGGAATGCACCAGCAAGGAAAATCGCGCCAGCAAGCTTGTGCGTGAAACGGAATTTGCGGTAGCTGATCGCCTGAATCAGGCTGATGGCAACGAAAGCGACGAAGACATAAAAGGTGTACTCACCGACCATTTTTCCCCAGTGCATCCAGTTGATGCCGTCGGCAGCCAGCCCCAAACGGGCACGGCGTTGAGGCGGGTCCAGTAATCCAAGGCTGACCAACCATTTAGGGGATTCAATGATCACCCAGTGTGACACCAGCGCAACTAACGCACCGATCCCCATCTGCTTGTGGATCGCGTAGCCCTTATCAAGCCCGTTTACGTACTCTTCCACTTTTGGTAAACGCATCGCCAGCACCATCGACACGGCCATATAGGCAAAGCCGATCGCGCCAGTCAGTAGTGTGAGCTGATGACGCCAGTAGAAGAAGTTCGCGTCCGGCTCCCAGGTAAACAATACATTCGGCAACCATAACAAACTGACAATTAAGGCAATTTTTTTCATGATCTAATTCCTTTCATTAACTATGGGTATAGATTAGATCTGTCAATGAAAAGACGAAATCGACTTTATCTTGTTTTACCTGGGTTGACCTATCTTTACATTCCGCCCCCTTTCAGCGACAGGGCAAAAATCAGCAATAGCGGCAGGGTAAACAGGCAGAGAAAATTGCCGAACAGAACCATCGAAGCCACATTGGTGGGCTCAATGTGAAAACGCTCTGCAAACAGATAGTTCATCACTGCCGGAGGAAGCATAGTAAACAGCACCATCATTTGCAGCTGCATGGTGGGCAGTGGAATGAAGAAGTAGATGAGAGCAAAGGCCACGGCGCCAGTAGTGAGTGATTGGGCGGTGGAGATTAACCCAACCCGCAAGCCCGCAAGACGCATATTGGTCATTTGTGAACCTAACGACAGCAGCATGACAGGCACTGCGGCCTGACCGAGTAATGCGGTCGCTTCATAGAGCGGTTTCCAGACAGGGGTTCCGGATAAGTTAAACAGCATGGCAACAACAGTGGCGATGAAGACCGGCGCGGTAAAGATCTGACGAAACGAACCACCTTTGCTCAGCAGTGCCAATCCCAGGCTGATATGCAGACAAGCGGAGACCACAAACAGCAATACCGCCGAAGAGAGCGCGGTCTCACCAAATGTGTAGGTAAACAGCGGAATCGCCAGGTTACCGCTATTGCGAAACATATGCAGCGGTGCCCAGGCTTTAAAGTTCCAGCCGCCCAGTTTACAAATCGGGATCATCAGTATTCCGGGAATCAACACTGCGATCAAAGAGGCATAGATCAGCGGTAATTGCGCGGTGTCCAGTGGCATGGTTGCCAAAGATGAGAATACCAGCGCAGGCAAAAACGTATCCATGTTGATGCGATTGATTGGGCGGAAATCGGGTTTAAGCCAGCGGCCGATAGCATAACCTACGCACACCAGTGCCATGACCGGAAAGAGTATACTGACAACCTGTTCAAACATCGGTGTCCTTACCTGAGTTGACGGAACATAAGATGTTCAAATTAGCAGGGTTTTTAGTCAGCGTCACGGCTTCAAGTTGTGTTTCGTGCGGCAAGTGTTGTGCACAGATGCTGCCTTGAAGTACGGGATATCGCCAAAAAGTGCAATCAAAGACAGGGATAAAAATTCGATTAACGGTGTCGCTCAACTAAGCTTTTGATTACTACAACAATAAGGAGTCATCTTATGAAATCGTCCTTGCTGGGATTAGGATTAGGGCTTTTAGTAGTAAGCAGTGTGAGTGTGGCCAGCACCGATAATTTTGACCGTTTTTATATAGGCGTTGGCACGAGTTTTACCGAGCTAGAAAGTGATAGTTACGCGATTGTTTCTGACAACAAATCGGACGTGACAGCGATGGGCATCGTGTTTGGTTATCAACCGATTAAGTATTTTGCGGTAGAAGGGCGAGAGCTGTTCCGGGTCTCCAGACATGACGAGGTCTACGACACTCAAGCGTCGTTGCTCGCGCGAGGCATCTTACCCATTCATGAATATTTTAATTTTTACGCTGTTGCGGGGCTAAGTCTGATCGCCAAAGATGGCTTTGATGAGCATGGCACAGATTTCACTTACGGCATCGGTATGCGAGTCAAAAACCGTACCCCCTTCATATTGGATGTTGAATATCGTATGTTGTATGACGATTCTTTTGACGGCATCGACATGGAACTCCGCTCCATCAACCTTAACTTTTTGTACGGATTTTAATCTGTGTAGCCCGTCATTTACGGCGGGCTAGTTCGTCCAATTCCATATTTTCAGTGAATAGTCTCGCCCATTCTAGGATGGGAACGATCTCAGGGCTTTTTTATGATCAACGAATAGAAAAGCGCAGTGTATTATTTTAATTCGATACATTAGCGTTTAAAATTTTAGCCATTACTAACGTTCTGAGGGCTGAGATGTCTCGCTTTCGCTCCGTCAAACTGCACACTAAAACGGCCTTGTTGTTCTCACTGGGACTCATGGCAGTGATTTTTAGTTGCCTGTTTGTCACTCGCTACTTTTTTCTCTTCAGTATCAATGAACTCGAAGACATGGAGATCCACCGGTCCAGCAATCAGGCTCAGGCGGTGATTAAATCTCTGGTGAATCGTCAGGAAAAGAACTCTTTTGACTGGGCTTACTGGGATGAAACCTATAGCTTGCTTAATGATGAAAACCCAGACTACATCGAACGAAATTTAACGGAGGAGTCGCTTGACGCCTTAACGATCGATTTGATGGCGTTTTTGCGCCCCAATTATAACCTTGTCGCCAGTCTGGGCCGAAGCGAAGATGCACATATTGACGTGCAGAGCATACTCGCGACACCAAGCTTAAGCGCATTTTTGCACACGATGTCGAAACGTTTGGACAGCCAAAAAAGCAGTGACGCTGGTCTGGTCAAGATAGGAGACCAAGTGTGGATCATCAGTATGACGCCGGTCCGTGACAGCAGTGGTGAGTCGGAAACCGTCGGTTGGATGCTGTGGGGGCAACAACTGACTCGAACTTTCCCATCGCTTTATCAGGATTTGCTGATGGCGCAAAGCCAATTGCTGACTGATCCCAATGCGATATCCGGTGTCCATGAAGCCTTTGGTGTTGACGACAACCCGCATTCGATTTTCAGAAGCAATCAAGAGTTGGTTCATTACGCCTCGATTCGGGATATGACTGGCAGTGAAGTCGCGATTCTCAAAACCTGGGAACCTCGTTTGTATTATCAAAAAGGCGAGCACGTCTTTTATTACCTGATCATCAGTATGCTGGTGGTCACGTCCTTGATCTCGATGGTGGTGTTCTGGTTGTTCCGGGACAAGGTCGGCAAACGTTTTATCAGTTTCGAACAGAATATTCAGGATTTGTTGGGCGGCATGCCGCAACATTCGGACAATAAACAAGATGAATTTGAACGTATTACTCAACTGGTTGAGTCATTAGCGCTGTCTTCTAACCAAGCGCAGGACCAACTGAAAGCGACCCTACAGAAATTTGAGGCGCTGTATCACGGCCAGTCGGTGGGCATGATTCTTCTCAGCGATAGAGTCATTGCCGATGTAAACCCGGCAACGTTGGAACTGCTCGGATATCAACGTGAAGAACTGATCGGTAAAACACTGGATGCGATTTGTGGCACCAGTAATGCGGAGTGTGCGGTCGAGCAGTTCTTCGTCATGTTGGCAAATGGCCAGAATAAGTTTGATACCTTTATGCAGCGCTCTGATTTGTCTGAGATCGCGTGTTCAGTGGAAGCGACGCTGCTCCAGGACAGCGACACGTCCTCAGTGATGTTGGCAGTGCAGGACATCAGCGAACAGAAACAACAGGCGGAACTGATTCAAACGTTAACTCAATACGATCCGATCTCTGGTTTGCTGAACCGTCCAACTTTAATTGAATCGGTTCGAAGCTTGTTCCGCAATCAGTCGGATGATCACGAGTTTTCAATCATGTACTTTAATGCGACTCGCCTGAAAGAAATTGATGAAGTTTATGGCCATGAACTCTATGACGCTTGTGTGCGCCATATTGCCGACAGTCTTAAACGTTATTTCAGTCGTGAAGAAGTCGGGCGAATCAGTGAGAGTGAATTTGTCGTTTGTTGTACTGGTTCAATTGGCCGGGTTGAGCGAATGGGTAACCACATTCTTGCCGCCTATCGAGCGAAAATCAGCTTGGCTGATATGGAACTCGATCTCGGCTTGAAAGGCGCCTTACTGCCATCATCCATTGACTTCGAGAACTTCGAAAACATCGCTCACTGTGGATACTACACGGTCATGAACCGCAACCCATCGGTAGCGAACCAGTTAACGGTCGTTACACCTGAGCAGTTTGAACGAACGCAGGAGGCGCAAATCCTCAACCGGGATATCGTCGCGGCCTTGAAAAATCGAGAAATCATCGCGCATTATCAGCCGATTGTGAAAGCGGCATCCGGTCAGTTGGTGGGCTTTGAAGCGTTAGCGCGCTGGAAACATCCTCAATTTGGTATGGTGTCGCCTGCCGTGTTTGTGCCACTGGCAGAGCAACGAAAATTGATTGTGGAGCTGGGCGAGCAGATTCTCGATCAGGCGTGTGAATTTCTGCAAACCTTTCAGCAGGCGCAGGCTCACAACAAACAGATGGTGAGTATTCACGTTAATATTTCCAGCCCTCATTTCTACCACAGCAGTCTGGTCGACACGCTGCGTAAAGTGATCGAGCAGTATCAACTGGCAGCCGGCCAACTGGTGCTGGAACTGACGGAGAGTATTCTGATGGGGGTTGAAGAGGAGACGCTGCAACGCATGGATGCCATTAAAGCACTAGGAGTGCAACTGGCACTGGATGACTTCGGTACTGGTTACTCTTCGTTCAGCTCGCTGTGCAACTTCCCACTGGATATTGTGAAACTGGATAAATCGTACATTGATGGCCTGGATACCAACGAAAAGGCGAAATCGCTGATTCGAAATATTATCAGTATGTCACAGGAACTCGGCCTGACGACGGTAGCAGAAGGGGTTGAGAACGCCTCGCAACTCAGAAAACTCAATGTGTGGAATGTGGACGAAATCCAGGGTTATTACTTCTATAAACCGATGGATGCCGCTCTGGCGCTGGAAACGTTCCAGCGCGGATAAGGTTTCAGCAATAAAAAAGCCAGACGTTGTCTGGCTTTTTTGCTGGTTATAGCGAGAGATATGAGAGCGGAATATCCGGATTGATGGCTTCTAACGTCGCTTGCGTATCCGCCAGATGACTGATGCTGCCTTCGGCCATTTCTGCCAGCGCAGCGCTTTCAATGGTCTCGAACTCCTCACCCGCCATGCGTACCTGAATCAAAGCCACTTGCAGTGGCGGCAGGCTCGGGTTGAACGCCGCGTTTTCAGCGTAAGCCCCGAGATACTGATTGCCGCCGCTGGTTTGCAGTGCCACACCGCTCAGATTAGCCGTATAAGGTGCGTAGCTGCGGTTCAATGCTTGCAGAGCTTGCTGCACTAGCGCTTCATCATCATCGCTGGTTTTGCCGTGATCGACTTTTGCCATCAGCGCAGATTCAATACCCAGATCCGATGGGCCAAATGACTCTGGCAGATAGTATTGCAGTGATTTTTCTTCACGTTGCGGCAACTGAATGGACAGCGTCTGTGATGTGTTCAGCTCATTCATGAACTGACGGCAGTGACCGCAAGGACTGTAGTTGACGGTGATATCTGCCAGACCTTCTTCACCTTTCATCCAGGCATGGCTGATAGCCGCTTGCTCGGCATGAATGGTTTGACCCAACTGCACACCAGCAAATTCCATATTGCCGCCAAAGTACAAACGACCAGACAGGCCGCGTACGATGGCACCGACGTAAAATTTAGAGATTGGCACATAGGCGTAGGCCGCTGCCAAGGGAAGCAAAGCAACACGCAGGTCAGCATCACTCATTTCCGAAATGGAAAGCAGTTGGTTGAACTGGTCGGGAGAAAGGGTAGCGTCAAAGTCATCAGCCAGGGTAATCGGAGTCAGAAACTCTGCGATTGGCTTCGGCATGCCCGCTAGCGCCTGTTCAATACGGCTTTTCATAAAGAATCCTTATTAATGTATCGAACTCCATTTTAGGTCACTATCACATCTTTACTGAGATTTTTGTCACATAAATAAATGTAACGGCATTTCAGTTTTCATAATTAGAGTGATGTCACACATGTCATCGATTGCACAAAGACAAAGAGTGAACTCTGTCGACGATCGCGGTACGACCATCGACAGCAAGACGTTGTTAGTCTAGAGGGCAGAGAGCCAAACCGCGAAAGCGAATAAGCTAGGAGCAAGGATGGAGGTGATCACACCACAAACCACTAAGGCCAGAGAACTGAATGCCGCGTCGCGTGGGTCTTTCTCCGCACAGGTAGCGGTGCCAAGTGCGTGCGATACCGTCCCCATAGTCAGCCCTCGGGCGATAGGGTGGGTCACGTTCAGCAGCTTGTAGATTGGATAAGCGAGAATCGCGCCAAACAGCCCGACCATTAACACCAGAATGGCAGCGACAGCCGGTTCTCCACCGAGGTTGCTGGCGACTTCCATTGCAATCGGTGTGGTGACCGATTTACCCATCAGGGCCGCAATCAAGGTTATATCCGCTTTCATTCCCACCGCAATCAGGCTGGCTGTAAGCATCGACATCACACTGCCTACGCCGCAAGCGAGCATGATGATGCGCCAGTTGGCGCGGATTTGCGGTAACTGTTCATAGAGCGGGTAAGCCAGAGCAACGACTGCGGGTTGCAGTAAATCGCTCAGCCACTTGTTATCGGCATAGTAAGTTTCAAACGGTACTTTCAGATACATTAGCAGCGGAATAATGATGCCAATACAAATCAACAGTGGGTTCAGGAAGGGGGAATTACCTTTCTTCGCTACCCAGCGCGCAAAGAAAAACACCACAATGGTGACAATCAACCACATGATTTTTTACCTCGCTTCAGAAAGCGATCCAGACTCACGCCGAGTGTCACGATCACCAGTGTGGTGCCACCAATCGCGCTGGCAATAATGGTCCAGGCATTGGCAACCAGCATATCAAAATGCGCCATCAGTCCAACGCTGACCGGAACAAAAAGCAACACCATATAACGAATGAACAGGTTGGCGCCGGGTTTTACCCACTCGACAGGAATCAGTCCTCCTGCCATCAGGGAGAACAGAATAAGCATGCCGATGATACTGCCAGGAATGGAAACTTCCAGCCAGCTTTGTAGATTGATCCCTGCCAGCAGGCACAGAAAAATCAACCCCATTGAGACCACATATTGTGCGATGGTTTTTACCATGAGAATGTCAGCCGTAATTGCAATCAAATAAACTCAGAAACTAAGAGGCTAGCTTCTCTACGTATTGGTAAACGGATTTTAAAATGGCGATTTTCTTTTCGTCACTTTCATGTTCATGAACTAAGTTTTCCAGATTCAGCATGTAATCTGGCAGGTGTGTTTCGTAGTAGTCGCGGCAATGGTTCGCCCAGCGGCGCTGGTCATTTTCATCCAGCGTCCAAGGGAAGTTACGTGCGCGATAGCGAAACAGCAGCGGTTCGATGCGTTTATCGCTGAAGGTAATATCCAGCTCGCCAAGCAGCTCAGGTTTGGTTGAACGGATGATCTCCATCGCCGCTTTATCCGCAGGTGAGAAGAATCCATCATAGAGCTGTGTATCAACATCGTTCGATGCTTCAAATTCTCGTTCAATGCCAAAGAGGGCGGCCAGCTTCTCTCGAATTTCCGGATGCTGACGAATGCGAGCCAGATTCGCTAGACACAATTCGCGATCAATACCGATGGTAGCGGCATTTTCTGCGGTCAGCGTTTTCGCCGGTGCCAGAATCGGGCATTTATTGAGATGAACCAGTTTGACGGGCACAGGCAGTTCATCCGGTGCTAAATCATCGTGACGGGTATATAGACGTGCATGCAGAGCGTCCACATCTAAGTCGATCAGCGGCTGTGGATCTTTGGCCAAATCAGCCACAATCACGGCGTTCTGATTGGTAGGGTGCCAGGCTATCGGCACAATCCAACTGGTGTATTGACACTCGCGACCCAGCATGCCGGACACGTGCATCAGCGGCGTCATGTTGACGATATCAATCAGTTCATTCAGTTTGCGCTTATGGCGCATAGAGAAGAAATAATCGAACAGTTTGGGCTGTGCCGCTTTGACTTTCTTCGCCAGTTCAATGGTCGCAATCACGTCGGCCATCGCATCGTGCGCATTTTCGTGTTCAATGCCGTTGGCTTTCGACAAATGCTCCAGTTTGAAGCTGGTAAAACCTTCATCGTTTTCCGGCCACACAATACCTTCCGGGCGCAGCGCATGACACGCACGCATCACATCGAGCAGATCCCAACGTGAGTTGCCGTTTTGCCAGCTCCAGGCATATGGGTCGAGAAAGTTGCGGTAGCAGGTATAACGTGTCACTTCATCGTCGAAACGAATGTTGTTGTAACCCAGGCTGGTGGTGTTGGGTGTCGACAGTTCTGCGTGAATTTTGGCAATAAACTCCGGCTCTGAAAGCCCTTGTGCCATCGCTTTTTGTGGAATGATGCCGGTAATCAGCGCGGCTTCTGGCGCTGGCAGATAATCCGCTGGCAGTTGGCAATAGATCACCAAAGGCTCGCCAATGATGTTGAAATCCATGTCTGTGCGTACACCAGCAAACTGACTCGGACGATCTTTGGCCGGGCTGGTGCCCCACGTCTCGTAGTCAAAGAAGAAGAATGTCGGTTGTTCTGAGTTATTCATTGATTGTTTAACTTGTTTGGTATCTGTCAAAATAAGCCTTTGCTACCAATCGATTAGAGTTGTTTTATGTGATATGTTTTTCTTCGAAATTTTTAGTTTTTCTGCTTTTTACATTTGCACTTGCGTCTAAATCTGTGTCCATTTTTCGTCGGTGCTGCGTCCAAATTTTCAAGGGTGAAGAATGAGCATTACAGACAAGCAACTTAAATCTATTGAGAAACTAAGCAGCTACGACGGGCCATCTGAGATCAATGATGGCGAAGGACTCGTTGCGAAAGTGTCGCCCAAAGCTAATATCACGTTTCAATATCGCTGCCGATTTAATGGAAAAAACAAACGTATACGTATCGGCAAGTATCCTCGTGTGAGTTTAAAGCAAGCACGACAGATTCACAAACGCATGTTGGAGCTAAAGGAAGAGGGGAGAAACCCAGAGATTGCCCTTACTGGTGATACTGACTTTCTCACGCTAAAGGATTGTTTGGATTATTGGTTTGAGCACAAAGTCTCGACTCAAAAAGAGGGGACGCAGACACTCTACCGTTCAGTGGCGAACAACTACTTTTACAATGCCTTTCCTGATGTCGATATAGAGAAGATCTCTGCACGAGAATGGATGTGTTGGTTCGATGAAATCGCTAAGAAGAACCCAAAGACGGCCAACTCAGCATTTTCCAAAATGCGCGCTTGTCTTAACTTCTGTAAATCCAAGTTCCTTATTGATGGCACTCACTTTGAAAAAATCCGACAGCAAGATGTTGGTCAATCGGCCAAAGCTGGTGACCGAGTATTATCACTCCCTGAACTTGCCAAAGTTTGGATAGCCATAGAACGCAGCAAAGCAGGAACAACGACCAAGAACCTGCACCTTATAACAATGTTATGGGGTAACCGATTATCAGAGCTTCGTCTGGCCAAGCGTGAACACTTCGATATGGTCAACGACATTTGGACCGTCCCTCCAGAACTCAGCAAAATGGGTAACACCATTCGCAGACCCATCCCTAAACACATCAAGCCGATGCTGGAAAGGTTGATGAACATCTATGATGAATACCTTTTCCCTGGCGCATCCCTTCATAAACCCATCACTATATCAGCCGCAAACCGCTACATAAGAAGGTTACGCGATAACCTAAACCTACCTCACTGGCGAACCCACGATTTTAGACGCAGTATTTCTACCACTTGTTCAGAACTAGGCACCATGCCACACGTAACCGAAAAAATGCTCGGGCATGAGCTGGTCGGCGTAATGGCAATCTACAACAAACACGATTGGCTATCAGACCAAAAAGAAGCATACGAGAAGTTTGCAGATGCGTTGTTTGCACAAGTGCAAAAAGAGTTGGAACATGAAAAGGAGCAGAAATCTAATCAGCCTTTTGCATAGAGATTAGTCTTATAGATCACTAACTCACTGATTATGCTTTGAAGCTACGAATGAAAGGCGGCATGATAATGGAAGAAAAGGCAGCTCTAAGTGCTTCATACGCACTATATGCGCATAAAGTCTCTAATAGTCACTTAACTGGGATAAAACAGTGGATCAGTTGGTTAAATTAGCAGTATTAGTCGTGGTTTTATGTGTAGCGTATTTCGCTTATGTTGAATACAAAAATCACACTTATTGTGAAGCTTTAGCTGAGCGTAAAGAATTTCCTAGTAATTCAACTTTACCGCGTAGTTTTTTTGTACCTTTAGGAAAGCTAGAATTGACAGAAGATTTAAAAATTCAACTAAAGAGAGAAAGAGAGCTAATATACAAAAAGTGTATGGCACAGTAGTAGGTGATTCATATATCAACCAACTTGAGCGTGATTTCCGACGCTTGGCAATCATACTCCAATGTTGGGTTTCGTGTTCACGATGCTATGTGTTAGTAGCGTTGCTCACTACAAACGCAGCGTTAGGCCTCAAGGAAGCTATATGCCGAGATTAGATACTAGATTAGAAGCTGAAGGTGCAGAGTTTCTTGTACTTGGCCAACTTTTGTTACATAGAATTGCTTCATATAAAACGTATACGAACATGCCAGGTTACGACTTAGTTGCTACTAACCCTGAGTCCAATAAGGCAGCGATGGTACAAATTAAAAGTCGCTGGCGAACAGGGGCTGCTGGCTTTCCTATAAAAAATTTCAACTGTGATTTTGTCGTAGTCGTTTTACTCAACCGTGGCTCCAAGGATGGTAAAAAAGAAACTTTTCCGCCTAGATATTATGTATTTCCAGTAGCTCTAATTGAGGCTGCTCCGCGCAGCGATAAATGGGGTAAAGTAAACCTACGAGATATTCCTGAATACCAAAGTTATGAAGATCGGTGGGAATTAATTTCAGATTTTTTGTGTTAGGAATGCTTCACTAAGCACTAAAAAAAGACTTCTAATACGCGGCGATCTCACTTCAAACAGGCTCACTGTTCTTCATGTAAAGTCGTAAGGGATGATAGGCACCATGCCTGAATATAGATAACCTCTAGAAATTGTAAGTATCCCCTATACGTTACATCCATCAATGTGTTGTTAGTTCACAAAGTGAGCTTTTGTGTGTTTTTGTCGATTTGAATTGTAAATATTGTGGCTGTTTTAGTTCATTGTGTGCGAGAATTGGTACATTAATGCATAAATGAGCGACGTGATGAAGTATTTTACAGAGATATCAAACTTGGTTCGAGGAGCCCTTGTTAAAGACGAACAAGTTGTATCAGCGTATACACAGCAGCTAATAGAGAAGTTAACTAGTGATGGGGAAGTTTTAGCTGCAAAAGGGCTAACTGAACAGCTTTCTCAACGAAGAGCAAATTCCGCCATTGTCGGGCAGAAGTCGGTTAGTTTTGCTCGTCCAGTTCCTGTTGAAAAAGATAATAGATTTGAATTGGCTGATAGAACTCATCCTCAACTTGAAGAATCGATTGTTTTTTTGCCTGACAATTTAGACAAAAAGGTAAATGCGTTCGTTTCGTATCTGGGAAAAAAAGATGAACTCAACGCGTTAAACATTCCGATTAATCCCACATTGCTTCTATTTGGGCCTCCGGGAACAGGTAAAAGCAAGCTTGCAGCAAATATAGCTGCAAGGGTTGGTTTGCCGTTAGTCACTGCGAGAGCTGACGCCCTTATATCCTCATATCTTGGTTCTACTTCGAAAAACATTCGATCGTTAATGGAGTACGCAAAGAGTGAACCTTGTGTTCTCTTTTTAGATGAATTTGACTCTATAGCGAAAGCTCGTGATGACAAAAATGAAATTGGTGAGTTAAAACGCGTTGTAGTCAGTCTGCTGCAAAACATTGATACGTTAAAAGACACTATCGTTATCGCAGCTACAAACCATGCGCATTTGCTTGATCCTGCTATTGGACGTCGTTTCCATTACAAAATGGAGCTTTTACCCCCACTAGCGCAAGAAAGAAGCAAGATTTTTGAGTCTCTCTTACTTAGGTTTACGACTTCTAAAGCAGATCTCGATACCCTCGCTTCAATTTCGGAAGGAATGACAGGGGCAGAAATAGAGATTGCTACATTTGAGTACTTGAGGTCGATGATTGTCGAAGGAGTAGATTATTCTTCCTATGACTTAATGAAGTCGATTCTTTCTTCGAAGTATCATTGGCTTGATTTTGAATGTGATACAGATCGCAGTGCAAATATGTTCAAGCTCAAACAATTGAATGCTGAACTGTATACGGGAAAACTATTAGGTCTATTATGGAACGTGACACCAAGTTACGTTAGTCGGCTTATAAAGGACCATAAATAATGAATAACGAAAAGCATCCAATAAAACATGTTCAGTTTTCAATGTCTGATTATTATCAGCCTGCGGTTAACGGTGGAGGGAAACAAACTCCTTTAAAAGAGGTTACTGATGACTTTAGAACTGAACTGTTGCAATCATTGGATGTAGTTGAAGATTCATTAACTCAATCAATTAAAAGTAACAATATAGGTGTATGCACTGCAGTTGTTGCTTTGGAAAGCAATGCAACGGCTAAATCCCATCGTCCAACTTCACTGTTTAACGAACAAACTTGTCCTTTTTTTGGTGACGAGGGTTTTGGTCGATACCTAATTCAAGTTACCAAAGGCGGTTTAGCTGAACTAAAGAAAAAAGTAGAAACAACGAAAACCAAGTCTGGTGTAAAGGCTCTTTCTACAATAAAAGAAATTGAGGTTTATCATCCTGAAATAAGCAATGTGGTGGGTGCTGGAGAGCCTTTGATAGTACGCCTCTTCAGGTATCAGGATGAACTTTTAAACCAAGCAATAGATACCAAATTTGAAGCTTTGCTGCAAAAGCACGGTGGTGTCTGGGTAAAACATCCATCTCAAAATGTTTGCCTTTACAAAGTACAAGACTATGGTTTGGGTTTTTTAGACGAGTTGGCTGATTTTGCAACAGTGCAGAGTGCGGTAAAATCGCAAAGCATAACTGTCCAACCAATGTCAGAAGACTCGGTGGAAAGTGAACACGTTTTAAATAATGATCCTTTACCAGATACCTCTTATCCTGTTGTTGGAGTAGTGGATAGTGGGGTTAGCCAGAACTGTTCACCTCTTAATAGTTGGGTTATCGACAGACATAACTATGTTCCAGAGCCATATCGAGATAGCTCTCATGGAACGTTTGTTAGTGGACTTATTTCTAATCCTACTTACTTCAATCCAGACGACAGATTCCCCACATGCCAATCTAAAGTTGTAAGTGTCGAAGTATTAGGAAATGGCGTTGGAGACGTTTTTGATATTGTTCATGCTATGTATGAAGTCGCGAGTCAACGACCAGAAATCAAGGTTTGGAACTTATCTCTAGGAGCATCTGAACCAACTTCGATGCAAGAAATTTCTGCGATGGCACTTATGTTAGACGAGTTTCAAGACAAGTTTGATTGTTTGTGTGTCATAGCCGCAGGGAACTATAACGAGTCGTTGAGGAACTGGCCGCCAGAAAGAGAGCATAACGATGGAGTTTCTAGCCCTGGAGATTCAGTTAGAGCAATTACAGTAGGTTCTCTTGCACAAGTTGATGGTCACGTTAAAAATGAGGATCCATCCCCATTCTCTCGGAAAGGTCCTGTATCTAACTTTGTTCAAAAGCCTGAACTGATGCACTTCGGTGGAAATGTAATGGTGTTCGCGGGTAATAGCATACCGTTAGGCGTTAACTCAATTTGCCCAAATGGCTTTAAACGCCACGATATAGGTACTAGCTTTGCTACGCCATTAGTATCGACCATCGCTGCGAACTTGTTTCATAAGTTGGGAGACTCGGCTAGTCCCAACCTTGTAAAGGCATTAATGATTCACGATGCAAATATAAACTTTGGACATAAAGTCACTAAGGAATCTCGACCGTACATGGGGTGGGGGCTTCCTACAGATGCCGATTCCATTCTTGAAGTTAATGGTTACGAAGCCACAATAGTTTTTGAAGGCCATGCACAAAAGAGCTTTGAAGTGCAAAAGTTGCCATTCCCTATACCTGATTGCTTAAGAACTGAAGAAGGAAAGGTAAGAGCGGAGTTTTTTATTACACTCGTTTACCAACCAGAGCTCGACTCTAAGAGCGCGTTTGAATATTGTCAGGTAGATGTAACCCTCGGCTTAGGTGAAATAAAAGAAGGGAAATTTGACTCTAAAATACCTAGGCAGCAGGACAGCAGCAATTTTGAGAGTGAGCTTGTAAAAAATGGTGATAAGTGGTCTCCGACTAAGGTTTACCACAAGCGATTCACCAAAGGGGTAGATGTTGAAGACTGGAAATTAAGGGTAAAAATTCTGGATAGAGATGGATATGAGGCGGAAGACGTTCAAGTTCCATTCACTATACTGCTCACAATCAGGGATATAGACAAAGAAAAGCCAGTTTATAATGAAATGAGTCGTCTGATGGACCAGTATAACTGGGAAGTTTCTGATTTGGCTATCGAAGAACAGATTAAAGTTCAATAAGGTGTGGGCATTAGCCCACTTTAAACCCACCTTCATGTTCAACCCATTCCATCACCGCTGAACGAATCCAGCGCAGCGGTGATTTGCTGATAGGCTCAGGGAAGCCGCGTTCTTTGCGCCACTGAATTATCGTGGTGCGTCCCTTCTGGAAGTAGTCGAGCACTTCTTTATGGCACATGATCGTGGCCGATGATTCAGGATACTTCTGAACGTCATAGACCGGGGCGGCTGCTGCCTCCTGCTTTTTTGTCGCAAGAAAGCTTGGTGGGGTATAGCTAAAACTGAAGTTGGTATCGACGAAGTTCATTGCACAAAGTTCCTTGATTGGTTGATGTTGGCCGCTGGTCAGTTCGGCATGCCTGCTATTGGGTTACGCAGCTGCTTGCGGTTGAAGAACCTTCTTAGCGTGTAGCTGCGGATAATTGAAACGATGGTAAAGAACGCACCGATTAAGAGATTGTCTGAAAGTGGCAGGTTCACCCCGAAGAATGGGAAGATGATCAGTTGGCTTAGTAGCGCTACCACGTAGCCAATGATCACATTCAGCACACTTTCAATCAGGCTTTGCTTCTTACTTTGCATTGCGTTCACTCCATGAATAGAGCGCATAAAACACCGCACAGCCCAGGGCGTAGATGATGACACTCATTGTGGACCCCTCAGTGGAATTAAACGATTTCGGTTGATGGTGTGCCAGCAAGTGGCATCACCTTTAAACAAACCGCCTTCGCGTAACTTGGCGCAGCCTTGTGGTAGTTGTTCGCCACACTTGCTGCATTTACCTAGTGACTTTTCGATGGTTGGAATCTCTGCATGAACACGATGGATAAGAGATTGCAGCGTTTCCACATCGGCAATTGGCCCATTGGGATACCCGAAGAACTGGCTAATTTCAGTGAGCTTTTTCTGCTCCAACTCTGAAAGCGATATGCGAATATCTTGTTCGCCGCTGTTCTTGCGTTTATCTCTCAAGCGTTGGGCGCGTGCTGCAGCGAGTTTGCGCTTGCGTTCATCGCTCATGCTGCTTTGGTCTTACGTTTGTTTTTTGCTGCCTGCTTTTTAACGGGGGCAAGTAATTGTTCTGCCTTTGCTAGGCAGAATTCGAAACACTTACCGCCTTTAGCTCCGCCAAATGAAGCTGTATTACGGTAGGTTTCTACCGCGAAGTCAGCAGCCCGGCTGATATCCGAAACGTCATGGCCTTTGTCGGTCAGTATTTTAGAAATGTGTTTGTGAATAAATGCTTCCTGAGAGTTACGAAATACAACGGTACTCATTGCACAGAATCCTACGTTGGGTGGGTGAATGCCCGCACTCAGCCTAAACGCTTGTTTTTGGTGGTCAGCCGCGTTTATACTGCGTGCGAGGCGAAAGTCTCATTGCACAAAGAACGCCCCTGTTGGTTTGGTCACCGATAGGGGTTTTCTCTTTCTAGGCTTGAAAAGCATGGACACGTTGGTTAAACGGCCCTTGCAGCTTTTCAAGATCATCAAATAGCTTCACGGCTTGTTGGTAAGACGCTTCATTTATTTGCATTTCCACGCCTCGGAAGTCTTCTGCACCTTCAATAATCGCTTCCGCACTGATACGAGCAGGATCGTCTTTAGGCAGGTTCGTTAACGACTTCTGAAGTTGATGGCAGCCAATGTTGACTACCTTGATGGTGTTCAACAGCTGGTTTGCTTGTTCCAGAGATAGTGTTTTCATTTCAAAGTCTCATTGCATAAAGTTTTCAGTTACCCGATTGGTCAAGTCGGGGAGGGGCGCGGCTGGTCAGGCCGCGGCTCATTGCACACAAATCGTGCTTCGCACTTGCTTCGATAGATATAGGTTACACAAATCGTGTTTGTTGTGTCAAACACAAAATGTGTTTATTTTCGGGGTGAGTATAAAAAAACCGCCATGGAGGCGGTTTAGCAGAAAGTAATTTGGAGGGTTTAAATCAGCCTGAGCCTGGCTTCAACAACAACGCCAATGATCTTGCAGTTACCGTTAATTGGAATCATTTTGTAGTTTTCGTTCAACGGTTTTAGGTAGTCTTGACCACCATCGGTTACAAACTTCTTGAACGTTGCTTCGTTTACATCGGTTAACTTAGCGACGACAAGAGAGCCATTACAATGCTCTTTCTCCGTATCAACTAATACAAGCGTACCTTCAGGGACGCTGACGCCATTTAAGCTGGTCATTGAGTCACCTTGAACTCTCAGCCAGAAACTGCGTTTCGATGTCTTAACTGTCGCTTCATACCATTCATCGATCTCATCCAGCGCGTATGCCTCGCATGCTTCAGTCCATTGACCCGCTTGAACCGAGCTCAAAAGAGGGAATGATGTTTGAAATTTTGGTTGGATATCGATATGAGCTAGGTTTGGTAGCGATTCGATCTCTGTAGCATCGAATAGAATTTGATATGGCTTAATCTTTAATACAGACGCGATTATCTCTGCATCATCTAAGTTGATGCTTCTGGCGCCTGATTCGTAATTACCAATACGCGAAGCTCCCCAGCCGCATTTCTCAGCTAGGGCCTTTTGGCTAATGCCTTGGGCTTCTCGGAACTGCTTTAGACGCAATCCCACTTCTTGTTTCTTGTTCATATCCATAAATTAACACGCTCCGTGTGTGCTGTATGCACACTTTTTGTGTTTACTGGTAAACACAATTTGTGTATTCTGTCGTTGGAGGGCTACCAATGAACAATATTTCATTATTTCGCAGTCAAGCTGGAATCAGTCAATCGAAGTTAGGTGAGTTGGTTGGGGTTATCCCATCAACAATCGGAAACTACGAATCAGGGATTCGATCGGTAAATATCAATATGGGATGGAAGATTGTGAACGCCTTTTCTGCATTAGGCATTAAGTGCCAATTCACGGAAGTGTTTCCCAACCCTTCAGAACAGGAAGATACCAAGATTCAGCCTGACATAGGTGATTCACAACATTCTGTATGTATAACCAGTAAGGAAACCAAACTATGAACAGCAGCTTTAAGAGCGTTATGCGTAACGCGATAGAAAGTTGGCGAGTCGAACTGAGCAAAGAGTGCATTGCTCATCGAGTGGCTGGCCATTACCACAAACTCGGACTAGGCCATGAGGTGGATGCTCAGCGCAAGGAACTGCTCAAGGTGCCGGGCAAAGACGACAAAAACAACGCACAAAACTTCTTCCGCTATGTGGAGCGCAGCAGCATCGAGGCTAAGGCTACCATGCTTGATTTGTTACCTGCGGTGCTTCTTGCGATGCCGGCACATCGTGCAACCGACATGTTGAACCAGGCATTTAACCCGCTGGGCTTTTCCATTACTCGCATTGGCGCCAGTGACACAACGGCCAACCGCGATAAGTTGCTGCATGACCACAACAAAGAGACATCTGAAGCCTTTCGTGCGGTGATTTCGCTGGGTGAGAACGCCACGATTGATCAACTGCGCAGCGCGTACCGGGAAGTTCAGGAAGCGAAAGATTCGCACACACCGATCATGAAATACCTTGAATCACTGATGGCCCAAAAGGCCGCGTAGCAGACAACTGCGTAGTGGCTGACCACCACGTTAGAACGCAGAACACGGAGAACTTTGTGCAATGAGCCTTTACATCATGTTTACGGGCGGGCTTCGCTTTTGGATTGCCGTTGGGCCAGAGGGCAAACGGGTGGTTTCGCGTGATGAAGCGGAATCCATTTTTCATCGGGTTCAGGCTGGGAGAATCGCGGTATGAGTATGTTGCTGACCGCGCAGGCGCTGAAAATCAAAGTGGGGAACGCGGCCAAAAAGTTTGTTCTGGTGAAGCTGGCAGACAACGCAAACGACGATGGTATTTGCTGGCCGTCGTATGAACACATTGCGGAAATGTGCGAAATGAGCCGCAGAACGGTTATCAGACATATCGCAGATCTGGAAGAAATGGGGTTGGTTTCGGTGCGCTCCCGCAAGGGTGCAAAGGGGAACGACAGCAATGTCTATCAGCTTCATTTGAGTGGTGTCAATTTGTCACTACCTAGTGACAAACAACGCACGGAGGTGGTGACACAGGATCACCCCCCTGGTGATCGTATGACACCCGAACCAATCACTGAACCTATCAAAGAACCAGTCATTAAAAACAATGGGGATTCTCACGCGCTTGAGGGCAGCTTGATTCTGGATGGAAGTTACCCCCAATCGCTGAATCTTACCGCTTGGGCCGCATGGCTGGATTACCGCAGAAAAGTTTTAAAGAAACCGTACAAGTCTGAACGGGGAGAGCGGGTCGCGATTTTCAAGCTGATCAAAATCTCGCGTGGCGATTTGGTGGCGCAGCAGAAAATCGTTGATCAATCCATCGACGAAGAGTGGCAGGGGCTGTTTGCGCTTAAGTCGCCAAATCAAGCGACCGCGAAACCGCCAGTAACGCACGTTGAAGAATTTTCCGAACACATGGATACCAGCCAGTTTGATGCGCCGAGCTGGGTAAGGGGAGGTGACCAATGAGTTTTATGCACCGTTTACAGCAGGCCATGCCTGCACACGTGGTTCCGTACACTCGTGAGCAAATGGCTCAGATCCATGATCAGTCTATTCAGCAGACGAGCCAGGAGATCTATGCACACCACCAAAGCTGCAAGGTTCAGGGAGTGCTGGGCCGCAGTGGCATCGGCAAAAAGCATCTCAAGTGCACGTTTGAGAACTACATCACCTCGCATCAGGGGCAGCGTCAGGCATTCAACGTGGCGCGCCGTATGGTGTCGGAATATTTCGATGGTAACCCAATGAACTTTGTGTTCTCTGGCTCTACCGGCACGGGCAAAAATCATCTGGCCTGTGCGATGGCGAACGCGTTGATGGCTCGCAAACAAAACGTTTTGGTGATCACCGTTGCTGAGCTGATGGTGAAGATTCGCGACAAGTACAACAAGCAATCGAACATCACGGAGCTGCAGTTTCTCAAGTATCTTGCGGAGGTGGATTTATTGGTTCTGGATGAAGTGGGCGTGCAGCGTATGAACGATCACGAGGCGATTATGCTCAACACCATTATCGATTCACGCTACACGAACGAGAAACCAACGGGTGTCCTTTCCAATCTGAATACGAACGACCTCACTCAAGTTCTCGGCACCCGGGTGATTGAGCGATTGCTTGAGAATGGCGAGTGGGTGAGCTTCACATGGGAAAGTTACCGCCGCCAGCTGCGCAGCGTGAAGGGGGCCGCATGACACAAGCGCCAAAGAAATATTCAGTGATTTATGCCGACCCGCCATGGGCGTTCAATTCCAAACGTACAGGCGGAAATATGAAAAGCGGCGCCGCGCAAATCTACGATTGCATGACGATTGAAGATCTGAAGGCGCTGCCAGTCAACGACCTCGCCGCGGACGATTGTTTGTTGGTGATGTGGTGGGTTGGGGCCATGCCTCAGGAAGCCATCGATCTGGTTCACGCATGGGGTTTCACGCTTCGCAATATGAACGGGTTTGTGTGGGAAAAACTCACCAAACACCACAACCCGTTCTTTGGTTTGGGGTATTACACCCGCGCAGGCTCCGAATCGGCGATCATCGCGACCAAAGGCAAATTTAAACCGGCATGCCGCAGCGTGCGTGCCGTTCGCCGCGCTCCGGTCGGCAGGCACAGCGAAAAGCCGGATGAGTTTCGTCAGGACATCGTAAAGCTGGCGGGCGATGTTCCTCGCTTAGAAATGTTTGCCAGAACAGCAACGGAAGGTTGGGATGTGTTTGGTAACGAAGTCAGTGATTCAATCGAACTAAGGGAGAGCGCGTGATGCGACCAGAAACGTTGTTGGCGAAATTCAGTTTAAAAGGACTTAACTACGAACAAATGCACAACGGTGGCGGCAAAGGCTTGTTCTCTCTCGATGAACAGCTGGCCATGGTCGGCATCACCTGGAAGCAATCACCGGTTGGCTTTCTCGTGTTGTTTGTGGAAACACAGGGCTGCACGTATTCGCGCAAGGCGCTGGAGAAAGCCGTAATGCTGGAGTGCATCGACAAAACCAGTAACTGGAGAGGCCAGAAAAGCGAAGCGGCGCTGTACGCTTTGGTGAACGCGGCCATTGAAGAAGCCACTCAGCCATTGGGCCGCATTTGCACCAGTTGCGGCGGTACCGGAGTATATAAAACGCCGCGCCGCCAAACCCGGAACTGTGTTCACTGTGAAGATGGCCGTGTGCCGTGGAACCAAGAAACCCGCTTCGCCATGATGTGTTCCACCCAGTTCGCCTGCACCTATTCCATGTTCAAACGCTACCACCCAGTTTTGGAAGAGGTGACCCGCTGGCTTTCAGACAAACGCAACGCCGCCATGCTGGCCTTGATGGAAAGGATTGAGAGGGAAGTGGCTTGAGTAACCGTATAATTAAGTTAACAATGAAAAGTTCAAAGTATTAGGGGGAATATCGTGTCTCAAATCGTAAAAGTGACTCCAAAAGCAATGTCGGCGATGGAATCTATTCCTCGTGATGTGCAAGTCAATGCTCGTCGTGCTGTGGATTGGTTGAAGTCCGATAATGAAAGATCCCTCAAGCCAATATCCTTGTCACCGAGGCAAAGACTATTCCGTAGCGCATTAGGAAAAGGCTACTGGATCGTTTATGCCAAGCAGAATGGCACAACTAGAATTGTCGATATTGTCCAAGAAAAGAAAGTGTCTGAGGTAATGAGGGTCAGCAAATGATCCTAATGAAAAGTGGGCAGTTGGAAGCGAAACAGTGTCGTAAAGAGCTGGATGAGTTTAAAGCGTTGTTAAAGTCAAAACTTGAATTGGGTGAAACAGAGCTACTTCAGTTTTTTAAGCGAAGGGATCAACTTGTATTGCTTATGGGAAGGGTTGTAGGTGTTGATGCCCCAGCAAACTTTAATGAAGAACTGCCTATTCTTGGGAAGTATCGTGCAGATTTTGTTGTAGCCGATAAAAACCTAAAAACCTTTTCGTTTATTGAGTTTGAAAATGCAAAACTCGACTCTATTTTTAATCAGAGAATCAACAAGAAAACGTCTACTTATCCTTGGGCGAGCCGCTTTGAACATGGTTACAGCCAAGTCATCGACTGGTACCTGCACTTAGCTGCTAATGATCACTCTAAGAACATGAAAGCAGAGTTTGGGCATAACACAATCAAGTATTCAGGGGCGCTTATCATAGGCCGCAAAGATGGCTTGAAACTTGGCGACTGTCAGGAAAGATTCGACGGGCGCGTAGAGAGGCTGTTAGTCGATAGCAAGCACATTGTTTGTTATACATTCGATGATTTGTACGAAGCTATGGACGACCAGTTCGCAATACTTTCCCAATTTTAATCCTATTGACAAGCGCCTAACTTCGGGGCTAACCTTTCGGTGCACTGGCAAAATCCAGTGCCCGTGAGATTAGCCTCTCCAGATATAACCCAAAGGCGCATTGTCGCCAGCTTCTTGCTGGTTTTTTTATGCGTGATTTCGCACACCTATAGAATTATGGTGGGCTGGATAGGAGCACTTCGGTGCGCCGCATTCCTTTGGGGCGGTAAGGCTAATCCTGTTCAGTTCACCACCCGATTTTAGCCTTTCGATGGTGAACTCTTTAACCCAAAGGAGTTTCACATGACACATTTATCCATTCTTTCGAAAGAAATCCGTACCTTAAACGGACTTTACTCACTTAATGATCTGCATAAAGCTTCTGGAGGAGACTCCAAACATGCGCCATTTCGTTTTATGCGTAATGAACAGACAAATGAATTAATTAGAGAAATTGAGCGATCACCAGATTTGGAGATCGGCAGTAAGGTCATTAAAGGTGGCAGAACTCAAGGAACTTGGGTATGCAAAGAATTGGTTTACGCCTATGCCATGTGGATCAGTGCAAAATTCCACTTACAAGTGATTCGAGCTTTTGATGCTCAACATACCGAACCGCAAAACGAGATCATGCCAATCATGCCGCCGAGCCGTATGCGTTTGTTGATGAATATGGAAAACGGTCGTGTGGTATCAACACAAGTAGTCCCTGAAGATAGCGTAGTCTTCCGTACAGAGGATATCCCCAAACTCATCAGTGAACCGGGCTACTTTAAAGTAGATGAGTTGCTATCCATCAACCAAGCTATCAATGAGCAGTTGAAGTTATGTGTGAAGAGTGGGTTGATTTAGGGAATGAAGATTTGGTGAGCTGAATGGGAGCACTCCGGTGCGCCGTCTCCTTATGAGCGGTAATGCGAATCCTGTTCAGTTCACCACCTTACTAAGTGTGCTTAAATTTGTTGGCGCATGCCTCCACTATGTATGGTAAGGTGTCGTCAGTTTATACAGTTATGTTCATTTGTGTTTTCAAGTGATTAAGGGCAATTTGCAATATGATCAACACCATTGAAATAAAGAACTTTAAATCTACTTCAAATCTAACGTTAGATTTGGGGAGAGTGAATGTTTTTATTGGTGAAAATGGCTCTGGTAAAAGTACTATTTTAGAAGCTTTAACTATGGCTGGAGCTGCTGAAGCTAACCGTTTAGATGAAGAGTTTCTGGAGTTGAGAGGTATTCGAGTTGCTTCTCCTAAATTAATGCGTTCTGCCTTTAAATCAGATAATTGCGAAGAGTCTATTGAAATATCAGTAATGTCAAAGGTTGATGATCCAGAAGTGGCCCATCTTCATGGTACGGAGATTGAACGGCATTATAGAATGTCGAACGATAACAAGACATTCTCTGAGTGGAAAGTTAAAAAACAAACTGATGTGCAAGGTATGGCCGGTGACCCAGTGAAAAAAACTGATTTTGAAGGATTTGTTTCTTTCCTTGAAATGATGTACACGCTCACTAAAAATGGTATAGATAAAGACACATTATCTAAATTATATAAGTCAGCTAATATTAGCTATGAGATTGGAAGAAATTATTTAGACGAAGAACAAGTGGCGTATTATCTAGAGTCTTATAAAGATATTCATTTATTTGCCAAGTTTTTTAATGATGTATTTGATGATATCAAGAAATTTGCAATATTTTCTCCGCAAGTGGAACAACTCAAAGAGTTAAACCGAGAGAGTAAGTTGAAGCCTTTGGGTATTTATGGTGAAGGACTTTTAACCCTACTCAATGAAATATTCATTAAACAGCCTGAAGCAATTGAAGATATCGAAGAAGGTTTGGAACTTATCGGTTGGTACGAAAATTTTCATATAAATTATGAATCGGAATTTCCTAGTCAGTCACTAATAATCAAAGATACTTATGTAAAGAGTATAAACTTAGAACTGCGTAATGCCAACGAAGGCTTCTTATATATGTTGTTCTACATGGCTCTGTTCGTATCAAAAGATACACCTAAAATATTTGCTATTGATAATATTGATGCAGCACTTAATCCCAAGTTATGTCAGGCACTAATTGAACAGTTAGTTAAGCTGTCTAAGAAATATGACAAGCAAGTATTTTTGACCACTCAGAACCCGGCAGTCCTTGACGGTATAGATTTGGGTGATGATGAGCAGCGTATTTTTGTTGTATCTCGAAATAAGAGAGACGGTTCAACCAAAGCAAAAAGACTAACGATGAAAGATAAACCGAAAGATTCTAACGGTGAACCCATTCGTTTATCTGAAGCGATGCTTCGTGGTTACATTCCTAACGCTCTACCAAAAGGTTTCTAATCAATGGCTGTATTTGGTTTAGCGTGTGAAGGACCCACAGATCAAATCACTTTAGAAAACATCTTGATGGGTGTTTTTGAAGAAATTGATGATAGTGACATCGCTTTTGTTCAACCACACCTTGATAAGTCTGACGCAAATGCAAAAAAAGCAGAAGGTAACTGGCTAAGGCTGATAGCATATCTGGGAACTAAACGCTTTGAAGAAGACCTTGCTGCACACGACTATCTCATCATTCAAATTGATACAGACATAGCTGAACAAGTTCATGCTGACATTGTGATTAAAGATGCTGCTGGCGTACGACTACCAGATGCAACGATTGTCGAAAATGCGGTTAGCCGATTAATTGCTGCGATTAATGCCAACGATCCAAACATGTATGCGAAGTACGAAGATAAACTTATTTTCGCTATCACTATCAACTCCTTAGAGTGTTGGCTAATTAATACATTTATCGATGATGATGCTAAGGTTTGTTTGCATGCAAATAGCTGTTTCGATGATTTAAAAGCATTGCTAAATGACATTGGCGGGCATCCGCACTTGAAGAAACGCCCAGGAGTTTACGATAAAGTATCAAAAATTTATTACGAAACACCAGCAAGCCTTGATGTATTAGCAAGCAGAGATGTGAGCTTCAATATGTTCGTTACAAGACTTAAAGAAGCTGAAATTTCATGATTTAGTGGGTGAGCATTGACATTCACCACTAAATGGAGCAGGATTACCACGCTGCTAAGCCTCACCTAATCGGTGGGGCTTTTGCGTTTCTGGCAATTGCACAATTCTGGAATCCTATTTTTAAGCGCCTTTCGGGGCGCTTTTTTTATGTCTTGGAGGTGAGCGAGTGAGTAAGTTATCTGTCCGTGTTGTGGCGGCAATTTCCACAGCAGCACTCTCTATTGCAAGCGCAATGCTGATGGATTTAGAAGGTGTGCGTTACAAACCTTATTACGATGTCGCAGGTGTACTGACCGTTTGTTACGGGCATACAGGCGATGACATCATCAAAGATAAAACCTATTCCGAAGCAGAGTGTAAGGCACTGCTTGATAAAGACCTCAAATATATTGCAGGGCTTATCGACCCACATATTCAAATCACGGTTTCTGTTACCCAAAGAGCCGCTTTGTATTCTTTTGCATACAACACTGGGGCAGGGGCGTTTATTCGTTCTACCTTACTTAAGAAGTTGAACTTGGGTGATCTCAACGGAGCTTGTGATGAAATGACCCGTTGGGTGTTTGCGGGCGGTCAGCCTTGGAAAGGGTTGATGAACCGGCGCGAAATAGAACAAGCCGTGTGCGGCTATGCGAGAACGGTATGAATGCCAAGTTAATCGGTGTTGTGTTGGTCGCGTTCCTGGTGGCGATGTTCTTTATTCAGAAATCCCGGATTAGCAGCTTAGAGCTGAAGCTGGATGAATCAACGAAGCTTTCTGAATCCCATGCTTCCACTATTGAAACCATGAAGCGGAATAACGCAGAAGTGGCTTTGATATCTGAAACCAAAACCAAGGAACTGAATGATGCTAAAGCGCAAATTGAACGGCTTGAGCGTGATGTGGCTGCTGGTGCTAAGCGGCTGCTCGTCAATGCCCGTTGTCCCGCAGTGTCCGCAAAGCCCGGCGCCGCCAGCATGGATGATGAGCGAACCGCCCAACTTACCGCAAACGCTGAACGAGCTTATTTCCGTCTCCGAAACCAACACGAACTAGTCATTAAGCAGTTAACCGGCTTGCAAGAATATGTAAAAGCGCTGCCTGTTGAATGTGTCGCTCAACCACTCGTTACGGCGAGGTAACCAATGATGAATCAGGCTTCTATGGATAAATCAGTATCAGCTTCTAGCTATGTCGCGAGTGTTTCTACCGCGATTGGTGGCTATTTGTCGCTTTCTAATATTGCTTTGTTAATTGGTGTGCTTTCTACCGTCATTCTGTCTTTTATGCAGTGGCGAATGTACAAGCGGCGAACGGCACAAGATGCTGAGTTCCATGCTGCTCGTATGGAAGCATTGAAAAATAACTCTCTTTGATCGGTTAGCCGATTACATGTCGAATATCGCTGGGTTTTAGCCCGGCTTTCTTTCACCACCAAAAGCAAAAAAGTATCTCTTATTAGAAGTCGTCGAGCTTCTGCAGGCTTAGGCCATTGTGTTACGTGCTTACGGTGGTGGCCCTATTCAATAACCAACGGTTAGCGCGGGTGCCTCGCTGTTTTCTTTGTTAGCTATGACCATGGAGCAATCTGACCGATTGCTTACTCCTTCGTGTGAGCGCAAGTGAAAATTCAATAAGGCACAAGTCAGGTGGGGACACCTCTCATTAACGGCAACGTCAGCCTAAGGCGAACAAGCGGCGTGACCACTCGGAGAGTCGGGATAACCAACGAGGTAATGATGAACAATGAGAAACGCCTCTGGAATCTGACAGAACTGGAATTGTTTGATTACCACAGGTCAACGATCCGAAAAAAATTGAAAGCGGCAGGTATCGAGCCTGTTGCCTTTAAAGGTTCAACGCCACTCTACGATGTGGTGCAGGTTGCGCCTTATCTCACGCAAGCACCAGTGAAAGAAAGTGATGCGCCTGATTTGATGGGGTTCAAAACGGCTGCTGAGTTTCGCGCTTACATTCAGGCGCAAGGCGAAAAGCTCAAGTTTATGAAAGACACCGAAGAGGTGGTCGATGTTACCGATTTTGAAAGTGAGCTGGGGCGCTGTATCACGGCCATTAAGGGTTTTAAAACAACGGCGATTACTCGTGTAGAAACAGCAGTTTCAACGATTACCCCGCAGCAGCTTGAAGAGTTGGAAAGGCTATTTAATTTTGATCTACAGGCGGTGACTGATGAGCTTGAACAAGTTTGATGATTGCTTAGGCGTTAAGTTTGCTGATGCGGCTTCCATTCGCAGAAAGCTGGCCTACCTTTGTCGTCCAGAAGATAAAACCCCAGTAGAAGCTGCCGATGATGAGTTGTGGATCTCTAACGGTACGGACGTCACCAAGTTCTTATCGTCTCAAGTGCCATATATGCGAGAGCCAATGAACAGCTTGCCGCGTCGAATCTATGACGTTGTCGCGTTAATGGGGCCAGCACGTAGCGGCAAAACAAAAGCATTGGTTGAAGGGTGGATTAACTACGCTCTCACCCAATCACCGGGTGATATGTTGCTGATCTACTCTACGAAAAAGAAAGCAGAAAGCATGGCGAAAAAAGACCTTGCACGTTGCTTTTCAGCGACAAAAGGGATCGCCAAGCTCAGAACCGGCAGAAAGTCAGACGATACGCTGACGTACAAACACTTCCTGAATGGAATGAATCTCAACTTGGATTCGGCTACCGAAACCAGTCTGTCGGCAGAAACTTATCGCTATGTCGCGTGTTCTGACTATGACCGTGATGATGATGGAATCGGGCAGGAAGGGGATAAATTCTCCCTAATGCGAAAGCGTGTTCAAAATGCAAAATCGTCGGGTATGGCGATGGCAGAAAGTTCTCCTGGTCGTTTGGTTCGAAACCCGTTACCAGAAGAAAAGTTAGGAGCGCACGAAGCGCAGCCATGTGGGGGAATCGCAGAAATCTACAACCAAGGTGACAGACGTCGATTTTATTGGTTGTGTGATGATTGTGAACACTGGTTTATGCCTGTGTTTGAGGTGCTGCATTGGGATGACTCGCTTGATAACGATATCGAGATGTCTAAAACGGCCCACGTTAAGTGTCCACGTTGCACGCACATCATCGGCGAAAATCAGAAACAGGCCAAGAACTTGGAAGGTCGATGGTTCCGCGAAGGCGCAATTGATCAGTACGGTGAAGAAGTCGTCGATGAAAGCCACATAAGGCAGTCGAAATGGGCAACCTTTTGGTTTGAAGGCGTGGCGGCAACTTATCAAAGTTGGGACGAGTTAGTTCGCCTCTATTTGGCGGCTCAACGACAGTTTCATACGACGGGTGATGAGAACAAGCTGATGTCGTTTTACAACGTTGATATTGGCAGACCGTACATTCTTCAAACTCAAAGCAACGATATTGGCGCCCATGAGCTGATGGAAAAAGCGGTGGACTATCCGCGCGGCGTTGTTCCTGCAGATGGTCGTTTCCTCGTTATGAGCATCGACGTTCAGGGCGGTAGCAAAAATGCGCGCTTTGTTGTTCAGGCTCAGGTGTTTGGTGTCGGCCTGCAACGTTGGGTGATTGACCGCTTTGAAATTCTGACCAACCCAAACCGCAATAACGAACGTGTGAACCCGGCGGTGTATTCCGAAGACTGGGATTTGCTGATTGAACAGGTGATCAAGAAAACGTATCCGCTAGCCGATGGTACAGGGCGCGTGATGAAACCCGTTCTTACCTTGTGTGACTCTGGCGGATCGAGTGGCGAAAAAGACGGTAAGAAAACCTCAGTCACAGACTTTGCTTACCAGTTCTACAACCGCTTAAAGCCAAAAGGTTTATCGCATTTGTTCCGTTTGGTGAAAGGGGCAAGCCGCGATATGGATTCGCTGGTGAAAGAAAGCCACCCTGACAAGCGAAGCAAATTGGCGCACGGTGAAATTCCTTTGTTACTTCTGCATACCAATCGGTTGAAAAACCGAGTGGCGGCGAGCTATTCCCGTTTGGAATTCGGCTCTCGGTACTTTCATTTGCCCAAATGGGCCAAGCGTGAGTGGTACGAAGAACTGACCGCGGAGTACATCGACGATAAAGGTAACTGGGTTTGCCCGCCGAATACTTCTAACGAAACGCTCGATCTGTGCAGTTATGCCGAAGCAGGCATGCACCAGTTAGGTGGCGACACGATTAACTGGGACAACCCGCCACTATGGGCGACACACTGGCAGCTCAACAGCAATGTTGTTGATGCCGACGTCACGCCTGAGTTCGAGCGTAAACCTAAGCGACGATACAACCATTCAAAAGGCATTTTCGGATGACAGCATTACCCACCAATCGTGAGCGCCTTACCTGGTATATCGAGGCAGAGCAGAAGATCTTAAAGCAGCAGGAAGTGGTCACCGCCGAAGGTGAGCGTTTGACACTGGCGAGCCTTTCTACCGTCCGAGCGGAAATTCAACGCTTGAGCACGTTGATTGCGTTGGAAGTGAATGGCGGGCGGCGAAGAATGATTAGGAGAAACTACCTTGAATAGACGGTTAAACCTAGTCGACAGAGTCGTGGCAGTATTTAGCCCTGAGAAGGGATTAAAACGACTCTATGACCGATCACTTCTTAACAAATACACCGCAGCTCTTCCTCAAGATCCCAAAACGAAGCAAAAGCGTCAATTCTCTAAATCATCACCAAACGAGCTGAACAAAGGCGCGAAATCCATTTACGAACGTGCCCGACATGGCGATGAAAACAATCCGTTTGTGACGGCAATTCTCGACGAACTGTGCGCCAACGTTGTGGGGCCGAACGGGATTATGGTGGAGCCGCAGCCGCTCACTCATCAAGGTGAAGTCCACATTGAATTTGCGCAGGCCATCGCCAAGTGGTGGGAACTGCATTCGCTGGCGCAAAATATTGATAAGGAAACGTCGCGCAGCGAAACCGAATGGTTGGCGTGCCGCACCTGGTTGCGTGATGGGGAAGTGTTCGGGCGCATGTATATGGGGAAGCATCCCGAGCTTATCTACCCATCAACAACTCCATTTGCGATTCAGGCGTTTGAGCCGCAATACGTCCCCCGCCACATTACGGAACCTGAAGGCGGTTTGATGGAGGGGATTAAGCGCAATGTGTTAGGGCAAGCGGTCAGCTATCTGATTCAGAAAGATGCGAATGGTTTTGCATTCACGGAGGTGGACGCTGAGTTTATTTGTCACCTCAAATTCACGCGCAGGCTTCATCAGAACCGTGGGGTTTCCATTCTTCATTCGGTGTTGGATTTAATCGGCCGTTTGGAAAGTTACGATCAGTCTGAAATGGTGAGTGCCGAAATCGCTTCCCGTTTTGCTTATTACATCAAGCGTGAAGTGAATGTGGGTGACAACGAGTTTGAACGCAGTGATGACATCTTTTTGGGGATGGGCAACTCGTTTGAACTGGCGCCCGGTGAAGATGCCGGTGTGGTGGAATCGAACCGTAAAGAGTCGATGAGTAATCCATTCCGCAGCTCACAGCAAAAGCTGGTCAGCAGCGCTGTCGGGGTGAATAACTCATCGGTAACCCGTAACTATGACGGTGCATATTCTTCGAATCGTCAGGAATTGGTGGATTCATACGCCCGGTATCGAGTGTTGCAACGCAAGTTTGTACTGAGCTGGACCCGTCCGCAGTATCGTCGTGCATTGGCGATGGCGCTTATCAGCGGCGAGTTGAAGCTGCCGCCGGATGTCGACGCAAACAGCCTCTTTAACGCGATTTATCAGGCTCCGGTGATGCCCTGGATTGATCCGAAGAAAGAGATGGAAGGGATTGAGAAAGGGACTCGCCTGAGCTTGTTTTCGCTCAGTCAGGCTCAGCGTGAACGCAACATTAACCCGCTTTCTACCCGCAAAGAAATTCAGGCAGAGCGCAAGCAGCTTAATGACATGGGCATCGTCAGTACCGCTGACCCGGCTCACAACATTGCGTCTGCCGATACGATCACCACCAACAAAGACGGCGAGGGAACACTCGATGCCTAAACCAACTGATAAACGCTGGTACACGTTAACCAACGAAGCCGAAGACAAGCCAGCGCAACTCTACATTCACGGCATTATTGGTAGTTACGACATTGCTGCCCTTGATCTTGTCGCTGCGCTGCAGGCCATTGGGAATAAGGACATCAAAGTTCATATTCATACCCGCGGTGGTGGCGTGTACGAAGGCATTGCCATTCATAACGCGCTGAAAGCTCATAAGGGCAAAACAACGGGTGTGGTGGATGGACTTGTGGCGTCTATCGGCACTTATGTTCTGAGTGCTTGTGATGTGCGCCAAATGCCAGCCAATACCACGATGATGATTCACAACCCACAAATTGGTGCGTGGGGGGAAGACGAAGATTTAGAAGCTGCGCTGCAGCAGTGGAATAACTCGCGAGATCTCATCTCTCAGGAATACGTTGATCGCGCTGATGGCAAGAAAACGTTAGATGACTTTTTAGAAGCCATGAAGAAGGAAACGTGGTTCACCGCAGAAAAAGCCCTTGAATGGGGGCTGGTTGATGAAGTGGTCGACCCTGTCGATCTCACCAACTGCTTCAGTGAAGAAGATATTCAGGAAATATCGAACTTCAAAAATGTCCCCGATTCACTGATCAACGGTTTGAATGTGAAGCCAGATAAAGACGGTGAAGACAAACAGCAACAGGCGGCAGACGCCGACCCTAATCATTTACAAAACCATTTAGACGAACAGGTAAGCGATATGCCGAAACCACTAACCCCTGAAGAACTGCAAAATGCAGTGAAAGCAGAAGCTAAACGCCAGCAGGATATTCGCGCTTTGTGCGCAAAGCATAACGTGGGCGACGAGCTGACGAACCAATTGCTTGGTGATACGGAATGTACCGTAGAACAAGCGTCCTCTAAGATTCTACAAAACATGGGTAACGAGAAAGAAAACCTGCGTAACCTATGCAAAAGCTTGAACCTGAGTGATGAGCTGACGAATCAGGTTCTGAGCAACCCGAACATTACCATTGAAACTGCCAGCGAGCAGTTGCTGAATGTGCTGGGCGATCAAAGCAGTGCGGGTACTAAAGCGAATCTTACCGCTACTCACCTGCGTTTGGGCAACGGTGACCACGTCAAAGATGAACTGCAGAATGCACTGAATGCCCGGGCAGGTGTTGGCGAGCTGGAAAAAGACAACAGCTTTGGCCATGAATCGTTACTGAACATGGCGCGTGCTGCATTGGGTGTGAACGCGGGATCTGCCATGAGCAAAAATGAGCTGGTCAACCGCGCGTTTAACTCAGGTGATTTCGGCGACATCATTACCGAGAGTATTCGCACCGTAATGCGCGACGAAGCCAAAGTGCGTGCGCCATTGTGGAAAGAACTGGCGAATACCGAAAACCTCAGTGATTTCCGAGAAACGGAATTGGTGATGGTGAATGACTCGCCGGACCTAATGTCGATTGGTGAGGATGGTGAATACAAAGCGGCAATCTTAAAAGGCAGCGGCGAGCGCATTCAGTTGGCAACCTTTGGCCGTGCGATTCAGTTTACCCGTCAGGCCATCATCAATGACGAAATCGGTTTGATCGCCAAAGTGCCACGTAAGTTCATGCAGGCAGGTTACCGCCTGTCGGACAAGCTGATGTTTAACGCTATCCTGAGCGGCAAGATGGGTGATGGTAAAGATATCTTCTTAGCTCCACCCAGCGCCGATAAGTGGGGCAACTTAAAAACAGGTGTTGCCGCGGGTGATTATCAGGCTTTGATCATGGCGTTGCACAAAATTTTCGCGACAGCCACCTCTGTTCCTTTTGATGGTTCAAAAGATGGCGGTGGTGATGCGTTGGACCTGCGTGGTGAATTCCTGATTGCCAGCCCCGATCATGCTTCTATGTTGGAAGCCGTGTTGAATACGGCATCTAAACCGGACAGCTTCAACCCTGCCTATAAGAAGTTCAACAAGGTAATTGAGACCGCCCGTGTTGCTGACATTAAAGGTGCGATTGGTTTAACGGCGAAAGACTTCGACACGGTGGTGATGGGCTTCCTTGATGGTCAGCAAGACCCGTGGTTGGAAACAGGCGACGGCTGGACCAGTGACGGTGCGAAGTTCCGCATTACTTACGACATTACGTCGAAAGTGTTGGATCGCCGTGGCATTGCGAAAGCGACATTTGCGTAACCTGGTATAGGTTACTTGGTTGATATGGGTGAGCAGATGCTCGCCCTTTTTTATGGTGAAAACTATGCGTTATAGCGATGGTAAAAAAATTGCGGTAGTCGCTCCAGCTGGCGGTTTGGTGAAAGATGTTCCTGCTCTGGTTGGTGCTTTGGTGGTCGTGCCCACTCAATCGGTAGAAGTTGGCGTGACGGTGACGTGTCATATTGATGGCCATTTTGATGGGCCAATCAAAGAGGGTGATGCTCCGGCCTTCACTTGTGAAGCCGCGTACTACGAAGCGAGTGAATTCACGAAAACTAAGCCAACTGCAGAAGGTGCTGTTGCACAAGCTGTTGGCGTGTTCATGGATGGCGGTGTGTTGCTGCTTGGTGATGTGATCACCGAGTTCGTGCCTGCCCCTTAAACATGAGTAGCTTATTTGAATCTGCCCGAGGGTTACTTCGGGCATCTATCGCGGATTGCTTTGGCTATCCCATTTTGATAACCACTTTAGAAGGCGATCAGCGAGAGATAAACGGTTACATCAAACAAGCGAAGCGCGGTGAGCATGTGGTTCATCGATTATTGACCAATGAATCGTTGCCAGAAGAGTGCAGTACCACATACGAAGGTAACGGCTATATTTTGGTTTACAAGTTGCCCGTTACTGGGAATGGTACTGACAGCCAGATCACCCGTGAATACGTGATGATTCGAAAAGGTAATGGAGCGCGTGCAGATGGCTGGTCGGAGTATGCTAACCAATAACAACCGAATGTTGCTGGATACCGATTTTATTCGCAGATATGAAGCGTTTGGAAAAGAGGTTCCTAAGGCTGTACAGCGAGCTGCTACCTTAACCAATCGATGGTTAAGAACAGTGACGATGGCAGAGCTCGGTTATGAACTTCATATTGATAACAAGGCCCTGCAATCACGTTTTCGTACCTATAAGAACGGCAAGATTTCTAAGCTCTGGATAGGAGTAAACGAGATTGGAGTTCACCGCACAGGTAAACCTATTCAAAACAAGTTAGGTGTTCGGGTGGGCAGTGAGTTCTATGAAGGCGCGTTTATTTCACAGATGCGAAGTGATCAGCCTTTGGTGTTTCGCAGAACAGGCAAAGCGCGCAGCAGTATTGAAATGGTGACGGTGGACATTTCCGAAGATACCGAAAACATCATCAATAACTACCTACCTGACATTAACCGCAAGTTTGAGGATTTCTTCCATCGTGAGTTCAGAAACGTTCTTTCGCGCGCCGCGTGAGTGGGTCGCTAAGGTCATCGAACACCTTGAGCAGGCGCTCAGTATCGAGATTGGTTCTACTTATGTGCGAAGCCCGCGCCCACTGGAAGATACGAGGATCAGCTATGTCGTTGGTGAAGTTGAACCGATAAATGAATATTCCAACGATGGCCGAAAAGCTCACGATATAGAGCTCCGTTTTCTGATTGAAGTGCCTACCAACAGAAGCGGCTTTGATCTTGAGGCGTTGGATGCTTCGACACGCCTTGAACGCGAGCTGCTTAAGCAACGTTTCGGTGCTTATGAAGACGTGGAAGATGCTGAAATTGTGTCTAATCTTCCCAGCCGCTTTGATCCTCAGATGGGGGTGCTGACTCGAACGTTGACCATGCGCCAGCGTGTTCGTATGGGGCCAGTTGAAGAAACCTACTTGGACATTGACGGGACGGAACTGGATGGAATTACTCAAGCGAATGGCAGCACTGCAGAAGCAGGTTGAATGGTTGACTGAAGAGTTGGCGAGTACCAACCGCCGATTGGAGAACATCATTCGATTAGGAACGGTCGCACAGGCCAATGCTGATACTGTTGATGTTCAGACTGGAGCGAACCTGGCAAAAGGCGCTCCTTTTTTTGTACCTGCAGCAGGGCGGGTAAAACACTACCGCCGCCCTAGTGTGGGTGAGCAGTGCATTCTGATTAACCTCGGAAGTGGCGATAACCTGAATAATGCCGTGGCGTTGATGGGGCTGCGTTCCAACCTGTATCCGTTTCCTACGCTCAAAGAAAACGAAGTGATGACCGATTACGGTGGCGGCATGAAAGAGGTTTATGACCTCGATGCTGGCTCTATGACTTGTGACTACCCGGGCGGCATGTTCTTGACTGCTGACTTAACTCATATCGGTAATCAGGAACATACAGGTAATACCAATCGAACCGGCGACAGCATTTTCACGGGCAGCTTCATTAATACGGGCATGTTCAACCATCAGGGGGCGTTTGCAGTTTCTGGTGGAGTTGGCGGTGGGGCTGCGATATTCGAAGGCGGCATGAACATTACGAACGGCGATGTGGTTGTGGATGGCTACAGTGTGAAACTTCACTTCCATTACGACGATGAGAACCGCCCAACCAGTCAGGCGATGATGTCATGATAGCGATTAACCAAGACACCGGACTTACGGTAACCGGCATTGATGCACTGACATGCCGAATCAGGCGAGTGTTAACCACTCAAGTGACTTCACGCATTAAGCGCAGAACCTTCGGTAATCGGGCTGTTGGCCGTTTGGGAAAGAATCAAAGCCCTGCTGAAGCGATGATCATCCAGAACCTTTCCATTGAAGCACTCACCAATGAGCAAAATGGCCTGACAGGGCTTACTGTTAGCCAGTGTCAGGCCGTTGCCACGGCAACAGGTTTTGCCGTGGCTGTGGTCGGTAGTTGGCAAGGTGAGCAAGTAACCACGAGCGTACCTTTATGACGACTAAGCCTCAGGCATTTTTGGAACCGGATTTTGAAACACTGCTCGCGGAGTACGTTGACTATGCCGTGACTTATTGCGCGGATAGCGACGAAGAGAAAGCTGAATATTTACAGGAAGCTCTCACCAATGACAGCGAGCTTTTAGCTCAAGTGCTTCAAGCACTGATCTTGAAATACATTGCCGACACTCGTGAGAAAAACTACTGGGCGCTACAGATGTTTCGCAAGTATGTCACCGAGTCTGACATGGTGGATTTGCTGGCACTGCAGTACAGCTTGAAACGTCAAACGCTAAAAGCTGCGGATACCTCGGTATTTCCGCCCAAAGCGGCGGTGATGGAATCCGATGAAGATTTGCTAAGACGTTTCGATTTGGCTGCGTATCAGTTTCACACCACGGGAACGCGCTTAGGCTATAAGTTCCATGCTTTGACTTTGGACGAGCGGCCGACGATCACGGTTGACTCGGAAGATGGCGCGGTCGTTGTCCGTTATACCTTCCCGGAAGACACGAAAACGGCTCTGGTTAAAGACGCAGCAGCACGCATGACCGCAGCGAATTCAGGCAAAGTGAGTGTTGCCATTCTCAGCCGTGAAAGTGAAGACGGTACACCGAGTTCCGAGTTAATTGCCCGGGCTCAGAAGTATTTAAACCGTGATGACATTGCTCAGGAGAGCGATGAAGTTACGGTGAAAGCGGCAACAATTAAGCCGTACGTGATTGAAGTCGACTTGTATACAGGCGCGAACCCAAACAACCATGTGACTGAAGCTGTTGCGGTTGCTGCGGGTGAAGGCTTTGCCGAGCGCAAGCACCGGTTTGAAGAAGTAATTGACCGCGAAGAAATCGGGCATGAGTTTTATGAACTAGGTGTTAAGCGCGTGAAGGTGTTGCAACCGGCTGAAGATGTCGTGTGCGCTTGGGATGAAGCGCCACACTGCGCGGAGGTGATTGTTAATGTCCGAGCAGAATAACGGCTTTGTTAGTGCTCAGCCTGAAAGTCGAACCCTTATTGAAGAAGCACTGGAATATGCCTGGGATCAGGTTCTGGCGCATCAAGCGAACCCTTACCCTGATCTGAAAAATCCTGAGTTAACCCCTGATGAGTTTGTGGTACTGCTCGCTGCAGAACGTGGTGTAGCGGACTGGCAACCGAGTGATTCAAAAGCCCAGCAGCGTAAGACAACCGCGAATGCATTTGCCATTCACAGCAAAGCAGGCACTCGATACGGGCTTAAAAGGGCACTGGAAGCATTGGGGTTTACTTCTTCGGTCGTGCGTGGCGAACAACCCTATTCGATAAGTGTTGAAGGTAGGCTGGACGAACAGCCATTAACCGCTGAAATCTCTCAGCGTATTAACTCGCGTGTGATGACTTACAAGTCCGAGCGAGACACATCAAACATTACGCTATCAAGGCGGCATGGTGCGAAGAAGTATCGCGGTTTACTACTACAAAGTTCTCGCATCATTCGCGTTATCGCCGCTGAACCCGTTCCTCCACTTTATGTAATGGACAACACCAGAGCCGTTGCACTTTATTCCGTAAAATCAGTGAGAATTAAACATGGCTGATGAAAATACAGATTTACGCTGTTACTTAACCAACGCTGGCATTGCGGCAGAAAACAATTCGATTCAACTTAACCGAAGTTTAAACGTCACTGAAATGGTGTTTGGGAGTGGTTTTCTTGCGGATGAGAAAGACCCGCGTGAACAAACGGCCATGATCAAAGAGGAGTATGCCGTTCCTTGCGCACTGCTGTTTGATGAAGACACTCCGACACTACTGGTGTTCAAAGGTGATTTACCTGCAGATGTGGGCGGCTTTTATATCAATGAGGTGGGCATTCGATTAGAAGACGGTACCATCTACGGTTATGCCCGTGGTAAAGGGGATTACAAGCCAACCTTAGAGCAGGGGGCTACAGATTCAGTGCGTTATGCAGTGGAGATGTATTCCTCCAATGCGGACAATGTTGTAGCGAAAATTGATCTGTCGAGTGTATATGCGGACTATGAAGATATTGAAGCTACCAAGAAATATGCGGACGACAAAGATGCTGCTCACGTTGGCATCTCTCAATTCCTCCCATACAACTCAACACGCATCTACACGGTAGGCGAGGTCTGTTATACCAAAGACGAAAACGGAAAAGTCAACTATTGGGAGTGGTACTCCAATGTTGAGTCATTAGCGGGTAAAGACCCATTAAACACAGCAAATCGTCAAACGGGTTGGATTGATGAAACCAAGCCGTTTTACTGGACACCGTTTAAGAAATCTCGCACAGGTTCAACCCAATGGCCGTGGATGAGTATGACATTTCCAGAAGGCACTTTGAACGTACTTGGCAACTCAGTACCAACCGCTGTTTTTTGGCGACTTGCTGAAGCTCTACCAGAGTTCGTAAACGCTGGAACAGGAATGATTGATTTTCCTGAAACGGGAGGTGAGTTTTTCCGTGTGCTTGACCAAGGGCGTGGGATTGATTCAGGACGAGCATTTAGCAGTGTTCAGCTTGATGCATTTCAAGGACATTCGAGAATTTTAAGACGTAGCGGCGGCGGTTCAGATACAGTGCATGGTCAGGTTGGTGTG